>JBIOXV010000048.1:0-41497 GCA_044869805.1 Thermoanaerobaculia bacterium
CGGATCCGCTCGCCGTCGGGGCCGACGAGAAAGAAGCGCCGGTTCTCGACGACGCCGTCGGGCCCGAGCGTCACCGACTCCGGGTGCGACAGGCGCGTGTTCTTCACCGGCGCGATCGAGATCCGCGCGACCCGTCTCACGGATGCGCCCGCTGCGCGTCGTACGTGCCCCAGAGCTCGCGCAGCGTGCCGCAGACCTCGCCGACCGTGCACCGCGCGCGCAGGGCCTCGCGCATGGTGGGCAGGAGGTTGGCCTCGCTCTCGGCGACCCGTCGGACCTCGGCGAGCGCCGCGGCGGCTCCGGCGGCATCGCGCTCCGCGCGCACCCTGGCCGTGCGCTCGAGCTGTCGGCGCTCCGCGTCCTCGTCGATGCGGTGCAGCTCGACGTGCTCGCCCTCGGCCTCGGCGAAGCGGTTCACGCCGACGATGACCCGGTCGCCGGCTTCGACCTCGCTCGTGTAGCGGAAGGCGGCGTCCTCGATCCCGCGCTGCACGAAGCCCTGCTCGATCGCCGCCACCGCGCCGCCGCGCTCGTCGATCTCCGCGATCAGCTCGCGCGCCCGCGCCTCCAGCTCGTCGGTCAGGGCCTCCACGAAGTACGAGCCGCCCAACGGGTCTGCGGTGTCCGTGCCGCCTGCCTCGTGCGCGAGGATCTGCTGCGTGCGGAGGGCGATGCGCGCCGAGCGCTCGGTCGGCAGCGCGAGCGCCTCGTCGAACGCGTTCGTGTGCAGGCTCTGGGCGCCGCCCGCGACCGCCGAGAGGGCCTGGATCGCCACGCGCACCACGTTGTTCTCCGGCTGCTGGGCGGTCAGGGTCGAGCCCGCGGTCTGGGTGTGGAAGCGCAGCCAGGCCGAGCGCTCGTTGCGCGGCCGGTAGCGCTCGGTGACGAGCTCCGCCCACAGCCGCCGCGCGGCGCGGAACTTCGCCACCTCCTCGAGGAAGTGGTTGTGGGCGTTGAAGAAGAAGGAGAGGCGGGGAGCGAAGTCGTCGACGCGCAAGCCGCGGGCGAGCGCCGCCTCGACGTAGGCGAGGCCGTTGGCGAGGGTGAAGGCCACCTCCTGTACCGCCGTCGAGCCCGCCTCTCGAATGTGATAGCCGGAGATCGAGATCGGGTTCCACTGCGGCACCTGGCTGGCGCAGAACTCGATCAGGTCGGTGACCAGCCGCAGGCTCGGGCCCGGCGGGTAGATGTAGGTGCCGCGGGCCATGTACTCTTTCAGGATGTCGTTCTGCACCGTGCCACCGACCTTGGCCCATGACACCCCCTGCTCCTCGGCCACCGCGAGGTAGAGGGCGAGCAGGATCGAGGCCGTGGCGTTGATGGTCATCGAGGTGGTGACGCGGTCGAGGGGTATGCCTTCGAACAGCCGGCGCATGTCCTCGATCGAGTCGATCGCCACCCCCACCCTGCCGACTTCGCCACGGGCCATGGGATGGTCGGAGTCGTAGCCGATCTGGGTCGGCAGGTCGAAGGCCACCGAGAGCCCCGTGGTGCCCTGGGAAAGCAGGTAGCGGTAGCGCCGGTTGGACTCTCCGGCGTCCGCGTACCCGGCGTACTGGCGCATGGTCCAGCGCCGCCGGCGGTACATGTCGGAGTAGAGGCCCCGGGTGTAGGGGAAGCTGCCGGGGTCGCCGGAGCGGGCCGCGTAGGTCTCCTCGGGCGCCGCATCCGGCCCGTAGAACGGCGCCAGAGAGATGCCGGAGCCGGTTTCGCGCTCTGGCTCCGAGGCCTCCGGTTTCCGGCGCTCGGCCTCTTGCTGCGGGCCGACCGCCGGGCCGGCGTCCAGGGACCGGCCTTCCGACGGAGTGGGGCGGCTCATGGCCGCGGATTATAGAGCGGCGAAAACCAGGGCTTCGGGCACCGACAGGGGCCCTCGCGGGCCTTCCGCAGGGCAAAACGCCGTTTCAAGGCATTCTCCGGCCTCTCTGTAACTCCACTAGCCGTAGGGTCGCCTATGATCTATGCCACAATATCTAGTGGCCGGGCCTTGACGACGCGGGGTCGGCGCGCTAGGCTCAAACTTGCGCCTGTTTTCAAACATTGTCATCGCATCGGAAGGAGGACAGATCGACCATGGAGCCCCATTCCACGGTACATCCAGAGCCGTCAAACATGGCTGGTGGAGCCGCGTCCGAACGGTCGCGGGCGAGGACTGAGGGAGGGAGGATGCCAGGCTCGAAGCGGGAGGGCAACGGCCTCCGCTTCGAGCGCCGTTTGACCAAGCCGGGAGTGCACCCGTTCGACGAGGTGGAATGGGAGATCCGCGACGCGGTGATCGGCAACGAGAAAGGGGAGACGATCTTCGAGCAGCGCGCCGTCGAGGTGCCGCGCTCCTGGTCGCAGACCGCCACCAACGTGGTGGTCAGCAAGTACTTCCGCGGCCAGCTCGGAACCCCGGGCCGCGAGACCTCGGTGCGCCAGCTCATCAGCCGCGTGGCGGACACCCTTGCCGACTGGGGCCGACAGGGCGGCTACTTCGCCACCTTGGCCGACGTCGAGGTCTTCCATGCCGAGCTCACCTCCCTGCTGCTCAACCAGTACGCCTGCTTCAACTCGCCGGTGTGGTTCAACGTCGGCATCGAGGCCAAGCCGCAGTGCTCGGCCTGCTTCATCAACTCGGTCGAGGACACCATGCAGTCGATCCTCACCCTGGCCAAGACCGAGGGCATGCTGTTCAAGTACGGCTCCGGCACCGGCTCCAACCTCTCGGCCCTGCGCTCGTCGCGCGAGCAGCTCGCGGGCGGCGGCACCGCCTCCGGCCCGGTGTCGTTCATGAAGGGCTTCGACGCCTTCGCCGGCGTCATCAAGAGCGGCGGCAAGACGCGCCGCGCCGCCAAGATGGTGATCCTGAACGCCGATCACCCGGACATCCAGGACTTCATCCGCTGCAAGGAGGTCGAGGAGCGCAAGGCGTGGTCGCTGATCGACGCCGGCTACGACGGCGGTTTCAACGTCACCGGCGGCGCCTATGACTCGATCGCCTACCAGAACGCCAACCACTCGGTGCGGGTGACCGACACCTTCATGCAGGCGGTGGCCGCCGACGGTCCGTGGACCACGCACGCAGTGACCAGCGGCGAGCCGATGGACAGCTTCAAGGCCCGCGACCTGATGCGGCAGATCGCCGAGGCGACCTGGGTGTGCGGCGACCCCGGCATGCAGTTCGACTCGACGATCAACGACTGGCACACCTGCGCCAACACGGCGCGCATCAACGCCTCGAACCCGTGCTCGGAGTACATGTTCCTCGACGACACGGCCTGCAATCTGGCGTCGCTCAACCTGATGCGCTTCCACGAGCCGGAGCTCGGCTTCGACGTCGCCGGCTTCCGCCACGCATGCGAGGTGGTGATCACGGCGATGGAAGTAATCGTCGACAACGCCAGCTACCCGACCGACCGGATCGGCGTCAACTCGCACAACTTCCGGCCGTTGGGGTTGGGCTACGCCAACCTGGGCGCGCTGCTCATGGCGCGCGGCCTGCCCTACGACTCCGACGCCGGACGCGACTACGCCGGCGCCATCACCGCGCTGATGTCGGGGGCCGCCTACGCGCAGTCGGCGCGCATGGCGGCGGCGGTGGGGCCGTTCAACGGCTTCGAGCAGAACCGCCAGCCCATGCTGCGGGTGATGCGCAAGCACCGCGACGCGGTCAGGGACGTCGAGCCGGCGCACGTGCCGCTCGACCTCTTGGCCGCCGCCAAGCGGAGCTGGGACGAGGTGGTGGAGGAGGGCGAGCGGCACGGGCTGCGCAACAGCCAGATCTCGGTGCTGGCGCCCACCGGCACCATCGCCTTCATGATGGACTGCGACACCACCGGCGTGGAGCCGGACATCGCGCTGGTCAAGTACAAGCGGCTGGTGGGCGGCGGCATGATCAAGATCGTCAACCAGACCGTGCCCATCGCCCTCGAACGGTTGGGCTACGACAAGAGCGAGATCCGCGACGTCGTGGAGTTCATCGACGAGCACGACACCATCGAGGGCGCGCCGCACTTGAAGGAAGAGCACCTGCCGGTGTTCGACTGCGCCTTCAAGCCGGCCAACGGCTCGCGCTCGATCCACTACCTCGGCCATCTCAAGATGCTGGCGGCGGCGCAGCCGTTCATCTCGGGCGCCATCAGCAAGACCATCAACATGCCCGAGGAGTCGACCGTCGACGACATCCTGGAGGCCTACGTCCAGGGCTGGCGGCTGGGCCTCAAGGCGGTGGCGATCTACCGCGACGGCTGCAAGCGCAGCCAGCCGCTGTCGACCAAGCGCGAGGAGGGGGCCAAGGCCGTGGCGGCCACCCCCGAGGGCCGCGCCCAGCGGCGCAAGCTCCCCGACGAGCGGCGGGCGATCACCCACAAGTTCAAGATCAACGAGCACGAGGGTTACATCACCGTCGGCCTCTACGACGACGGCCTGCCGGGCGAGATCTTCCTGGTGATGGCCAAGGAGGGCTCGACCATCTCCGGCCTGATGGACGCTTTCGCCACCTCGGTGTCGATCGCGCTGCAGTACGGGGTGCCGCTCCAGGCCCTGGTCGACAAGTTCAGCCACACCCGCTTCGAGCCCTCGGGTTTCACCAAGAACCCCGAGATCCCGATCGCCAAGTCGATCACCGACTACATCTTCCGCTGGCTGGCTTCGAAGTTCCTGTCGCGCGAGGGCAAGCAGGCGGCGGGGGTGATCCTGCGCGACGAGCCGCCGGCGGGCGAGGCGGCCGGCGCGAGCGAGGCTGTGGCGCAGGAAGGGACGCTGGGGGCCACCCGGGTGACGTTCCTCTATCAGCAGGACGCTCCGAGCTGCCACGAGTGCGGCTCGATCATGGTGCGCAACGGAAGCTGCTACAAGTGCCTGAACTGCGGCTCGACGAGCGGCTGTAGCTAGTAGGAGTCGATAGCAGCGCGAGAGGCCGAAGCTGCCAGGAGATGCTAGGAATCCGACCCCGGGGCGACGCAGGCGTAGTTTGGCCTACGTCGAGGAGCCCCGGGGTCGAGATGACAACGCAGCTCCTGGCAGATGCGGCCTCGCAGCAGGGAGGAGAGGGAGTTCTCTGATATGGGGCCGGGGGTGGGGCCGCGAGGCCCTGCCCCCGGCCCGAGGGTTTTTTGCGGCGGCGGCTTGGCTTATCCTCTGCCTCCTATGAGAACCCCCCGCTCTCCGCTCGCCCGCCTGCTGGCTCTCGTCGCGCTCGCCCTGGCCAGCCTCGCCTGCTCCCCTCCGCCGCCCGCCGCGGCGCCTTCCGCGGAGCCCGGCTCTCCGGTCGGCAAGCCGGCCCCGGGCTTCGAGCTCAGCGGCCTGGACGGCGCCAAGGTCAGCCTCGCCAGCCTGCACGGCAAGACCGTCCTCCTCGACTTCTGGGCCACCTGGTGCAAGCCCTGCCACGAGCAGACGCGGATCCTCACCCCGCTGTACGAGGAGCTCAAGAGCCAGGGCGCCGAGTTCCTGGCCGTCAACTCGGGCGAGGACGAGGAAACCGTGCGCAGCTTCGCCGCCAAGAACCCGTTCGCCTACCCCGTGCTGCTCGACCCCGAGGACTCGCTGGCCGCCAAGCTCGACGTGGTGGCGCTGCCGACGCTGGTGGTGATCGATCGCAGTGGGAAGGTGGCGTTCTTCCAGGACGGGATCGCGGAAGCAACGGCGATCAAGAAGGAGCTCGAGAAGGCGGGAAGGTAGGGAGAGGCCCCTCACCCCGGCCCTCTCCCCGCAAACGGGGAGAGGGGGCCGGAAGGATGCCTCGTTCGGGTCCCCTCGCCCGCGCGAGCGGGGAGAGGGTTAGGGTGAGGGGCTCCGGCGTGCCGTCGGCTAGATCAGCACCACGAGCACCACGCGCCGGTTCTGGGCGCGGCCCTCGCGGTTCTTGTTCTCCGTCACCGGGGCCTTCTCGCCGTAGGAGATCACCGACATCTTGTGCAGCGGGATGCCCTCGGCGTTGAGGAAGCGGCGCACCGCTTCGGCGCGCTCCTCCCCGAGCTTCAGGTTGTAGTCCTCGCTGCCCACGTTGTCGGTGTGGCCCTGGATCTCGATGTAGACGCCCTTGTTCTCGCCCTTGAGCTGCTCGGCGAGGCCCTTGAGCGCGGCCGAGGCCTCGTCGCCGAGGTCGGCCTTGTCGAAGGCGAAGTGGACCTTGTCGTCGGTCAGCGAGACCTCGTAGAGCAGCTTGCCCTCGGCGAGCTTGCCGGCGGCGGCGGCGCGGTCGAGCGCCTCCTGGGCGGTCCTCGAGGCCTGCTGCGCCTGGCCGGAGGTCTGGGTGATGCGCTGGTCGTGCTGGCCCAGCGCCTCGTCATGGCGCCGGAGGTCGGTCTGCGCCTTCTCCACGTCGCCGGCCACCTGGTCGACGCGGGTGTTGACCGTGCCGACCTCCTGGCCCACGTACTTCTTCGTCGCGCAGCCGGTGGCCACCAGGCTCACGGCCGCGACCGCGATCAGGAATTTGATTCTCATCTCTCCGTCTCCTTTGTTTCGTCAAACGTCCGGCGAACCGGCGTTAGGGTTGATTCCCTT
This sequence comes from Thermoanaerobaculia bacterium, assembly GCA_044869805.1. Lineage (GTDB taxonomy): Bacteria > Acidobacteriota > Thermoanaerobaculia > Multivoradales > SZUA-115 > CAWDVR01. The sequence goes on from JBIOXV010000048.1 coordinate 6,493, forward strand.
CACTTCGCTCCCGCGGACCTCCCCCAGAGCTGTGGCGGAGTGCCGTGGTAGGCCTGTCGCGACAGCACCTTGACGTTCTTCTTGTCGACTTCGACCCGGATGCGCCGCGCCGCCTCTTTGCCGCTGCCGCTGGTGGTGAAGCCGAGCACGTACTGGTGGCGGAGGTCCTCGGTGATCACCACCAGGGCCTCCTTCATGGTGTCGGGCCCGTCCACCGCGAAGTAGCGCCCGCCGCTGTAGAGGGCGAGCAGGTTCAGCACGTCGGCGAAGCGGTGGATCTTCTCGCCGCTCTCGCCGACCTCGTAGGGGCTGCCCGCGCCCAGGCCCAGCACGTAGACCGGCACCTGGGCCTGCCGCACCAGGTCGCGCGCCTCGGCGGCCGCGATGGTGCTGGCGTTGTCGACGCCGTCGGTGATCAGGATGGCGGCCCGCTTGGCGTGGGTGCCGCCGGCGCTGATCTCGGGCAGCAGCGACACGGCGTCGTGCAGCGCGGTCTGGCCGTAGGGGTCCCAGGCGGCCAACGCCTCGCGCACCGCCTCGGTGTCGCCGGTAAAAGGGACCTCCACCTGGGTGTAGGGGCCGGCGAAGCTGGCGATCGCGAACTCGTCGGCGATTTGTGCGTCGTCCAGGAAGTGGCGCACCGCCTCGCGGCTGGCCTCGATCCTGCCGCCGTGGGCCATGCTGCCGGAGAGGTCCTGCAAAAAGACCACCGAGATCGGCGCGTCGGAGCGCTTCTCGAAGCTGTCGAAGGTCACCCGGCGCTCGTCGACGAAGAGCCGGAAGTCCTCGTCGGCCAGGCTGGTGACGTAGCCGTCGCCGGAGCGCACGACCACCGGCACCAGCACGTAGCCGACCGCCACCTCCTCCTCGAATTTGGCATCTTTGAGGGCATCCTTGGGGACGTTCTCGGGTTGCTGGGCGGCGCCTGCCTGCGCCGAGGCGACCGGCGCCACGAGCAACGCGGCGGCGAGGGCCAGCTTTGCTAGCCTTCCGTGCCAGGAGGAGGTACCCATGAGCGACCGCATCAACATCCGCAACCTCTCCATCAAGTGTGGGAACTGCAACACGTACCAGACTCTCTCGGCCTTCAGCCGGCGCGAAGACTGGAACGTCTATACCTTCGAGTGCGAGAACGACCGCTGCGACCCAGCCGTGACCCGGACCTACCTCGAAGTGCCGCACGAGCTCGACGATTTCGCTCGCCGCGACCCGGAGTGGAGGGGCGGCGGGCGGCACGGAGCGATCGGGGACGGCTCTCCAGAGGAGTAGTGGCGGAGGGGGAACAGGCGGGGTGAGGCGGGTTCACGCTTCGCGGTATGCTCTCGCTCCGGCCGGACGCGGCCGGCCACCCACAACCGATTCCGAGCGAGGGCGACATGACGACCATCGTGCACATCGTGGGCACCGGCACCATCGGTGAGCCGCTCATCGGCCTGTTTACCGACTTCCGGGAGCGCATGGGCATCGACGAGGTCACCTTTCACAAACGGACGCCGCTAGCCGGCGACCGAGCGAAGATCAGCCACCTGATGGCCCGTGGTGCCAAGCTCGCCGTCGACGCGGACGTCAAAGAGAAGTTTGAGCAGCTGGGGCATACCGTCAGCTACGAATCCAGGGAGGCGCTGGAGCGCGCCACGGTGGTGATCGACTGCACGCCAGCCGGCAATGAAAACAAGGAAGCGATCTACTCCCAACTCTCGGGGCCCCGCGGCTTCCTGGCCCAGGGCAGCGAGTTCGGTTTCGGCAAGCCCTACGCCCGGGGGGTCAACGACGAAGTGCTGGTCCCCGGCGAGGACCGCTTCATTCAAGTGGTTTCGTGCAACACGCATAACATCACGACGCTGGTGAAGACTCTGTGTGACGACGGAGACCGCGGCTACTGCCTCGATCGGGCAACCTTCGTTTGCATGCGGCGCGCCAACGACGTCACCCAGTGCGACGACTTCATCCCCGCGCCCCAGGTCGGCAAGCACGACGACCCCGAGTTCGGCACCCATCACGCCCACGACGCGCACCACGTCTTCGAGACGCTGGGCAAGGACCTCGACCTGTTCTCCAGCGCGGTCAAGCTCAACACCCAATACATGCACTCGATCTGGTTCAACTTCATGCTCGACCGCGACATGACCAGGGACGAGCTGGTGACCCGGCTCAAGGACAACCCGCGCGTGGCGGTCACCGATAAGCGGCAGGCGAACCTTATCTTTAGCTTCGGACGCGACCACGGTTACTACGGCCGCATCCTGTCGCAGACGGTGGTCGTGCTGCCGACGCTGGCGGTGCGGCGCAAGCGGGAGGTCTACGGCTTCTGCTTCACCCCCCAGGACGGCAACTCGCTGGTGTCGTCGATCGCCGCCGCCCTGTGGCACATCGACCCCGAGCCGGCGAGCGTCAGCGAACGGCTCAATACCATCCGCCGCTGGGTGTACAACGAGATCTAGGAGCCCGGCTCGAGCCCCCTCCTGCACCGGGTGGCAGGGTCAAAGCCCCTGCTCCGGGCAGGGAAAATTTCCCCGAATCCTCGGAAAGAGACCTTGGCCAGCCCGCCATCCACCACCCTGGCCCTGGGCAGCCTGCGCATCGAGGGCGCCTCGGTCGCCGGCGAGGAGACCTGGTTTCGGGTCTTCCCGCCGGGCCTCGCCTTCGACGTGGGAAGGGGAGCGCCGCAGCTCGCGGGAGCTCGCGACCTCTTCGTCAGCCACGGTCACCTGGACCACGCTCTGGGGATCCCGTTCGTGCTCTCGCAGCGCACCCTGCACCACCTCACCAGCCCTCGGGCCAGCAGCCGCGTCTTTTGCCCGCGCGAGGTGGCCCCGGCCGTGGCCGACCTGATCGGCGCCGCGGAGGCCATGGAGGGGGTGGCCTTCGGCCATGAGCTCCACGGGCTCGATCCCCGGTCGCGGGTGGAGGTGGGCAAGGGGCTCGTCGTGGAGGCCTTCCGCACCGACCACGTAGTGCCGAGCCTGGGCTTCCATCTGATCGCGGCGCGCCGGCGGCTCGCCGCGCGTCTCCGGGGCCTGCCGCCCGAGGAGATCGCGCGCCGCCGGCACGCGGGCGAGGAAGTGGAAGAAGTGACCGAGGAGATCGCGCTCACCTACTGCGGCGACACCGGGCCCGCCGTCTTCGAGAGCGAGCCGCGGCTGTTCGAGGCCCGCGTGCTGATGCTCGAGTGCACCTTCCTGGGCGAAGAGCAGCGTGCCAAGGGGAGCGCCTACCGCCACCTGCACGCCGCCGACCTGGTGGCGGTCGCCGGCCGCTTCGCCAACCAGGCGATCGTGCTGCACCACCTCTCGCGCCGCCACCGCCGCGCCGAGCTGGTGGCCTTCCTGGCGCGCGAGCTGCCCGAGCTCGCACCCCGGGTCCACGTCTGGGGAGAGGCCGCATGAGGCAGCGTGCTCCTGCCCCTTCGGCGCCTCCGGCGGGCGCCCGCCTCGCCGAGGTCGAGGAGATCGAGGTCGAGGTCGAGAAGCTGGTCACCGGCGGTGAGGGCCTGGTGCGCTTCGAAGGCATTCCGCTCTTCGTGCCGCGTGCCGCGCCCGGCGACCGGCTGCGCGTGAAAGTCACGGAGCGCCACCCGGGCTACGGCCGCGCCGAGATCCTCGAGGTCCTGGCGCCCGGCCCCGGCCGGCGCCAGGCGCCCTGCCCGTACTTCGCGCGCTGCGGCGGCTGCGACCTCCAGCACCTGGAGGACGAGCTCCAGCCACGGCTCAAGGCGGAGGCCGCCCGCGAGACGATCGAGCACCTGGCCAGGCTCGCGCTGCCGCCGGCGGAGCTCGTCACCGGCGAACCCTGGAGCTATCGCCTGCGCACCCAGTTGCACGTCGAGCCCACCGCGGGCGAGGGATTCGCGGTCGGCTACCGTGCCCGCCGCAGCCACGACCTGGTGGCGGTCGAGCGCTGCCCGATCCTGGTGCCGGAGCTCGAGCGCGAGCTCGCCGGCCTCGGCCGGCGCCTGCCCCCCGACAGCCCCCAGCGCTTCGACCTGGCGGCAGGCTCCGGCGGCACGCTCACCGTCTCGCCGCCGGTAGAGGGCCTGCCCTCCGGCGAGGTGGAGATCGAGGCCGGTGGCCTGGCCTACGCCTTCGACGCCCGCTGCTTCTTCCAGGCCCATCGCGGGCTGCTCGCGAAGCTGGTGGAAACCGTGGTGGGGGAGGGCGAGGGCGAGACGGCCTACGACCTCTATGCCGGGGTGGGCCTCTTTGCGCTGCCGCTCGCGCGGCGCTACAGCCGAGTGACGGCCGTCGAAGGCGACCGCGTGGCCGCCCGCTTCGCGCGCAACAACGCGCGCCGCAACCGCCTGCCGAACGTGCAGGTGGTGGCGCAGGCCGTCGAGACCTGGGCCCGGCTGCTGCCCGGGCTGGTCGATCGCGTGGTGGTGGACCCGCCGCGTGCCGGCCTCTCCCCGATGGTGCGCCGGGTGCTGCGGCAGAGAAAGCCGCAGCGCTTGACCTACGTCTCCTGCCACGCCGCGACCCTGGCCCGCGACCTCTCCGATCTGAAACAGGTCTACCGGGTGGAGAAGCTCACCTTCCTCGACCTCTTCCCGCAGACCGGGCACCTCGAGACCGTGGTCGAGCTCGCGAGATCGTAGCGGCCGCGAGATGTCGCCGGCCGCGAAGACGGCCGGCACAGGTCCGGCCTCTACGTTCAGAGGGGTGGTTTCCGTTCGGGTGGCTCGGGTGTCCAAAGGGGCATGAGCCAGGTCCAAGCCTTGAGCCTGCCGGCACGCCAAGGAGAAGGGCTTATGGAAGCGAGGGACGAACGGGCGCTGGCCGCCGCGCTGGCCGCCGGCGACCGCCAAGCCGCCGAGGAGCTGGTGGACCGCACCTACCGCTCGATCTACGGCGCCCTGCTGCGGCTGACGGGCGGCGACGCCGAGCTGGCGGCCGACCTCACGCAGGAGACGTACCGCAAGGCTTGGGCCTCGCTCGCCGGCTTCGGCGGCCGGGCCCAGTTCTCGACCTGGCTCTACCGCATCGCCTACACCACCTTCCTCAACCACGTGCGGCGGCCGCGCCGGGTGGTAGCGCTCGACGACGGCGCCGTGATCGAGGACCTCGGCGACCCCGACCCGCCGATCGACGAACGGCTCGCCCAGTCCGGCGACGCCGAGCAGCTGCGCAAGGCGGTGCTGGGCCTGCCCGAGGAGCTGCGATTCACGGTGACCGCCCACTACTGGAAAAACCTGCCGGTGGCGGAGATCGCCGCCCTCGAGCACATCACCACGGTCGCCGTCCGCAAACGATTGAAGCGTGCCTTCCAGATGCTCGCGCTGGCGATGGAGGAGGACGCTCGATGAACCCCATGAAGAAGCAACTCACCCACCGCGAGATCGAAGAGCTGCTGGCCGGCGTGCCCACGGCCGAGCCCCCCGCCGGGCTGGCCGAGCGCATCAAGGCCGAGATCCCGAGCCCATTGACCCTGGTGGCCCCGCCCTCGGAGCCGGGGCCCGAGGCCGGTGAGGAGCGGCGGGCTGCGCAACCGGCCAACGTCGTCCGGCCGGCGCAGTGGAGCCGTTGGCGACCCCTGCTCGCCGCCGCCTCGCTGGTGGCGGCCCTGGGTGCCGGCCTCTTCGCCTATCTGAACTTCAGCCGGCTCGAGCCGGTCGCCGAGCCGAGCCTCATGGACGCCAAGCTCCAGGTCGCTCCCCCTCCCGCCCAGGGTGACCGCGCCACGGCTCCGCCGCCGGCCGCCCGCCGCATGCCACCCCCGCCGTCGCCGGCCGAGCCGAAGCCCGAGAGCGGCCAGGCCGGGGGCGTCGCCGGCGGCTTCGTCCAACCGGTCGAGGTGCCGGAGAGTCTGCCGGAGCCGGGCCGCGTCGAGCGGCAGCGCCGCGACCAGGATGCGTGGGCGCGCGACGGCGTCGAGACCAAGGACGCGGGGGCAGTCGGATCGAGCCCGTCGTACTACGAGTTCGAAGGCACCACGGAGACGTCAGCGGAGGAGATCACCATCACCGCGGAGTCGCCGCTTCCCGACGCACGCAAGCTCGCGGGCGCGGCCACCGCACCGAAGCCCGACAGCCAGCGGGCACCGGGCGTCGCTGCGAAGATGGTGACCAAGCGCGAGACCGATGTCGAAGTCGGCGTCGAGGGCGGCGTCGAGGGCGGCGTCGAAGGCGGCGTGCCCGGTGGGGTCGTGGGCGGCGTGCCCGGTGGGGTTGTGGGCGGGGTACCGGGTGGGACGCCGGGCGGCATCATCGCCGGCGTGCCGTCGGTCGAGCCGCCCTTGCGGGTCGGCGGCGAGGCCGCCGCCGCGGCCCCTTCGACCGGCGGCACCGCGGAGCCCAACGACCAGGCCTACGGCGACGTGTTCTTCCGCGAATACGGCGTCAACCCCGCGATCGACACCGAGGACGACCGCCTCTCGACCTTCGGCCTCGACGTGGACACCGGCTCCTACACCGTGGTGCGGCGCTACCTGACGGACGGCAACCTGCCGCCGCGCGAGGCGATCCGGGTCGAGGAGATGGTCAACTTCTTCGACTACGGCGATCCCGCGCCGCGGCGCGACGACTTCGCGCTCTACGCCGAGGCCGCGCCCACGCCCTTCGCCAGGGGCGAGCGCTACCGGCTGGTGCGCTTCGCGGTCAAGGCGCGCGAGGTCGAGGCACGGGACCGCAAGCCGGCGCTGCTGATCTTCACGGTCGACGTTTCCGGCTCGATGGCGCAGGAGAACCGGCTGGAGCTGGTCAAGGACTCGCTGGCGATGCTGCTCGACGAGCTCGGCCCCCACGACCGCGTGGGCCTGGTGGTCTACGGCACCAACGGCCGGGTGCTGCTGGAGCCCACCGGCGACCTCGCCGCCATCCGCCGCGCCATCGAGATGCTGCGCGCCGAGGGTGCGACCAACGCCGAGGAGGGACTGGCCCTGGCCTACGACCTCGCCGACCGCTTCTTCCGGCCGGGCGCCATCAACCGCGTGATTCTGTGCTCCGACGGCGTCGCCAACGTCGGCGCCACCGGGCCGGAATCGATCGGCAGGCGCATCGAGGCCGCCGCCGGCAAGGGCATCGAGCTCACCACCGTCGGCTTCGGCATGGGCAACTACAACGACGTGCTGATGGAGCAGCTCGCCGACCGGGGTGACGGCAGCTATGCCTACGTGGACGACTTCGAGGAGGCGCGGCGCATCTTCGTCGAGAACTTGACCGGCACACTGCAGACGGTGGCCGGGGACGCCAAGGTGCAGGTGGAGTGGAACCCCGACGTGGTGGCGCGCTGGCGCCTGCTGGGCTACGAGAACCGCGACATCGCCGACGAGAAGTTCCGCGACGACACCGTGGACGCCGGCGAGATCGGCGCCGGCCACGCGGTGACGGCGCTCTACGAGATCAAGCTGCAGCCGGACGTCTCGAGCCGGGCGCTGGCGGCGACCCTCTCCTTGCGCTGGCGCTCGAAGGCCAGCGGCAAGGTGGAGGAGACGGCGAAGAAACTCATCGTCGGGGACATCGCGAGCTCCTTCGAGGAGGGCTCTTCCGCCCTGCGGCTCGCCGCGGTGGCCGGCGAGCTCGGCGAGCAGCTCAAGGGCTCCTACTGGGCCAAGGACGGGACTTTCGGCGCCCTGCTGGGCCGCGCGCAGGAGGTGTCCGCCGAGCGCGCCGGTCGAGCGGACGTCGCCGAGCTGGTGAACCTGATCGCCAACGCCGGCCGGCTGTCGAAGGCGACGGAACCGCGGGGAGAGGACGGCGACCCGTAGAGGTCAGAGCGCCCTGGCAGACCGCGCAGCCGGTCTGTCAGGCGCTCCTGCGGCTCTCGATCGCGCCCTCGACTTCCCCCGGCTCCGGGAAGCGGTGAGTGGCGTTCTTGGAGAAGATCAGCTCGCCGTCGACCTTGACCTCGAAGGCCCCCCGGCTGCCCTTGATGAGCTGAGGACTGATCCCGAGCTTCTGTTCGATGCTATCCGCCAGACCGGCGGCACGCGGGTAGTAGTTTCAGACGACGCAGTACTCGATGGTGACTCTCTCGGCCATGGCACCTCCTTCGGACGCGGATTATACGGAACCCCTCACCCCCGCCCCGAGCGGCACGCGACGCTTCCCGTAGGGGCGGGCCTTGTGCCCGCCCTCTGCCGGGCGGCCACGAGGGCCGCCCCTACCGGCTCCGGGACGCATCAGGGCGACGGCTTCCTGCCGCAGATCGCCCCGCTGAGGAAGTTGGGCGTCACCTCGCGGATGCGCCCGAGGTCGGGCACGATCACGACCTCGGTGAAGCCGGCGCGCTCCAGGTTGCTGACCCACTCCTCCGGCGTCAGGAAGCCCGGCCGGGGCCGAAGCTCGGGATCGGTGGTCACCTCGCGGAAGCCGGCGAGCAGGCTGAAGACCAGCTCGGCCGCCACCGGCTGGCCGGTGAAGGGCCGCACGCACTCGCCGGCCGCCAGCCAGCCGCCGGGCGCCAGCGAGGCGTGCGCCTCGCGCAGCGCGAAGCCCAGCTCCTTGGCCACGTGCAGGACGTTGACCGCGTAGATCAGCTCATACGAGCCAGGCGCGGCGCCCTGTCCGGCCCACGGCAGGTCGACGTCGAGCTCGCCGAAGGAGAACGGCACACCCGGCCAGGCCGCGGGCAGCGAGCGCTGGGTGCGGCGGCGGAAGAAGGGAGAGGGCTCGGTGGCCCGGTACTCGCCGAGGCGGGCCAGCCACCCGCGGCCGGCGAGCTCGGTGAGCAGCGCCTCGGCCCCGCTGCCGCCGCCGGCGCCGACCTCGAGCACGCGCAGGCTTCCCTCGGCCGGCAGGCGGTTCGCGGCCGCGAGCGCCGCGATGCGGTTGTTGATCGCGTAGAGCGGGTTGTCGTTGCCGAAGTAGCTCGCCCACCGCCCCAATCCCGCGGGGCCGAGCAGCACCTCCTCGCCGGAGCGCTCGCCGCGTGCCACGGCGGGGTAGGCGGCGGCCGCGGCGTCGAGCAGGGCGAGGGTCGCGGCGTTGCCGGGATCGGCTCCGAGCAGCTCCTCGCGCAGCCGATCGAGGGGTGGTTCGGGGAGCGGCCGAGGCGCGCGATAGCGACCGCTCTCCTCGACCACCCAGCCCCCGGTCGCGAGCGAGGTGAGCAGCCATTCGAGAGCCAGGCGGAAGCTCGGGGCGAAGCCGTGCTCGGCCGAGAGCGCACCGGCGTCGGCACCCCGGACCAGGCTCGGCGCGAGGCCGAGGCGGCCGGCTAGCCCTAAGGCCCAGGCGCGGCCATAGTCCTCGGCGAGGGCGGCGCTGGCCACGAAGGAATCGGGGAACAGGCTCTCCGGCACCTCGCCCAGGAGCGGGAAAACCAGGCTGCTGTCGAGGCGCCCGGGAGGCCTTCCCGGGGGTCTCTGGAGGCTGGCGGCGGGCATGAGGGAACGGCCATTCTAGGATAAACTCCACCGTCCCATGGGCAGCCGGAGCGAGGTCTTGGCCGTCCCTCCCGGGCTTTCTCCCGAGGCGGAGGACCAGGGAAGGATCGAGCGCATCGCGGGCCACATGCACGCCATCCTCGCCGAGCTGGGGCTCGACCTCGCCGACCCCAACCTGGCCGAGACTCCGATCCGCGTCGCCCAGCTCTACCTCGAGATGTTCCACGGCCTGCGGGAGGGCTCGCGGCCCAAGATCACCACCTTTCCCAACGACGAGAGCTACACCGGCATGGTGATGGAGAAGGAGATCCCCTTCTACTCGCTGTGCTCGCACCACCTGGTGCCTTTCTACGGCCACGCCCACATCGCTTACATCCCGACCGACCGCATCGTGGGCCTGTCGAAGCTCGGCCGCATCGTCGAGTTCTACGCCAAGCGGCCTCAGCTCCAGGAGCGGCTGACCGAGCAGATCGTCACCTTCCTGGAAGAGAAGCTGCGGCCGCACGGGGCGATGGTGGTGATCGAGGCCCGGCACCTCTGCGTCGAGATGCGCGGCGTCAAGAAGGCAGGCGCCGTGACCGTGACCTCCGCCATCCGCGGCAGCTTCCACAACCGCCCGGTGCGGGAAGAGTTCCTGGACTTGCTGCGCCGCCGCTAGCCCATGCGCCGCCTTCCCGCCCTGCTCCTGCTCCTGCTGCTCGCTTCGCTGGCGCTCGGCGCCGGCGCCAAGGACCGCAAGCGCGAGCGGCTCGAGGACCTGATGAACCCGCTCCTCGGCCCGGATTACTCGCTGTGGCTGGTGGGGCCCGTCTCCCGGCTCGCCTCGGCCGAGGAGATCGATCGCTTCAAGCGCCTGGCGAGCGACGCCGAGGCCAGGGTGTTCGTCGACCAGTTCTGGCAGCGCCGCGATCCCGACCCCGAGTACGAGGGCAACTCGCTCGCCGAGCGCTTCGAGGAGCGCGCGCGCGAGGCAGACCGCAAGCTGGGCGAGGCGGGGGTGCCGGGCCGGCGCAGCGACCGCGGCACCGTGTTCATCCTCTACGGCCCGCCGGCGGAGGAGAAGTTCGACATCGCCGAACATCCGGACGACCCGCCGGTCCTGGTATGGACCTATCCCGCCGACGCGCCCAAGGGGCTCGACGGCAAACCTCCCGAGCGCGCCTACCGCTTCATCAAGCGCGGCGACCTGACCGTCTTCTTCACGCCGAACTTGAAGCCGCCTCGCCCGCGGCTCGACCGTCCCGGCCCCCCGTAGGCCGAGGAGAAGCCATGGCCCAAGCGCGCGCCGTTCTCGCGGGCACCGGCATCGCCGTGCCTCCCCTGGAGGTCGATAACCACATGCTGTCGCGGATCGTGGAGACCAGCGACGAGTGGATCCGGGAGCGCAGCGGCGTCGTCACCCGCTACTACGTCGAGCCGGGCACCACCTCGGCGGACCTCGGCACCCAGGCGGCCCGCGATGCTCTGGCCGACGCCGGCATGGAGGCGGGCGAGATCGACTACCTGGTCTGCGCCACCATGACCCCCGACCATTACTTCCCCGGCATCGGCACGCTCATCCAGCAGCGGCTCGGCATGGCGCCACTGCCGGCCCTCGACATCCGGCAGCAGTGCGCCGGGTTCGCCTACGGCCTGCAGATGGTCGACGCCCTGGTGCGCTCCGGCATGGCGAAGAACGTGCTCCTCGTGGGCGCGGACGTGCACACTTCGCTGATGCCATTCTCCGAGCGCACCTGGCGGGTGCTCTACGACGCCCACGAGCCGCCGTTGCCGCGCGAGGAGTTCGAGTGGAACTCCCGCTTCCGGAACCTGCTGGTGCTGTTCGGCGACGGCGCCGGCGCCATGGTGTTCCGCGCCGAGGAGGGCGGCGAGCGCGGCATCCTGGGCTCGCTGCTGTACGGCGAGGGCGGCGAGTGCGGCATCCTGCACGTGCCGGGCGGCGGCTCCAAGCACCGGCCCTGGGTGACCCCGGAGATGATCGCCGCCGGCGACCTGGTGCCGGTGATGGACGGCCGGGCGGTGTTCAAGCTCGCTGTCACCCGCATGCCGCAGGCGACGCGCGAGCTCCTGGGCAAGCACGGCTACACCATCGACGACCTCGACCTGGTGGTCATGCACCAGGCCAACCTGCGCATCAACGAGGCGGCGCAGAAGCAGCTCGGTCTGCCCGACTCGAAGGTCCACAACAACATCCAGAAGTACGGCAACACCACCTCCGGCACGCTGCCGATCTGCTTCCACGAGGCCCGCCGGGACGGGCGCGCGCCGGAGGGCTCCCTGATCGCCTTCACGGCGCTGGGGGCTGGGTTGCACTGGGGCTCCGTCCTGATGCGCGTGTAGCTGCCGCTCGCCGTAGCGCGTGGCCAAGATCGTCACACTGATGGCCGGCCGTTCTGAACGCTTCGCCGCTCACCTCTTCGCGGTCGCCGTCTTTGGCCTCGGCGCGGCACTGGCGCTCGGGCTCCTCTGGTACCGCGCGGCGTGGGGGCCGGTGGAGCTCGCGCGGCTCTCTCCCGAGCAGCGCCAGAAGCTCGTCGAGGAGCTGCTGGCGGTCTCGGCCGCGGTCTACGAGGAGGCGTGGTACGAGCCGGCGATCGGCTACACCCTGCGCCGCAGCGCCCAGCTCGAAGCCTGGAACGACGCCTTCACCAGCAACGAGATCGGCTACCGCTCGGGGCCGGTGGCGAAATCGCCGGGCACCTTCCGCGTGGTCTTCGTCGGCGACTCCTGGACCTACGGCATGGGGGTCCGGGAGCGGGAATCGTTCCCCAAGGCGTTCGAGGAGCTGGCCAACCGTCACGCCGGCCAGGAACGGAAGATCGAGGCGTGGTCCCTCGCCATGCCCGGCCACAACACGCTCTCCGAGCTTGCGGCGCTGTGGTTCTTCTTCGACCGGCTGGCGCCCGACGCGGTGGTGATCTGCCCCACCAGCAACGACAACCACAGCCTGGGCCACGCGCTGCCCAACGGCTCGCTCACCCGGGTGGGCATCGGCCGCGACGAGTTCGGCGACCCCCACGCCGTCGCCTACGACCTGCGCCACCTCGACTCCTACCGCTTCCGCGAGCGGTGGCGCACCGCTCTGGCGGCGATCCGCGACACGGAGGAGCGGCTGACGGTCGCCGGAGTGCCGTCCGTGCTGTACTTCGTGGCCCGCTGGCAGCCGGCCTTCGCCCATGCCCTGGTGGCTGAAGCGGACCTGCGGTCGCCCTACTTCGTGACGCCGCTCGAATACACGCACGGCCCTTGGCTGAACCCGCCGCCCGTGCTGCACGGCACGCCGGCGGCGAACCGGCTGTACGGCGCGCTGGTGTATGACGCGGTGGCCGAGGTGCTCGGCTGGCAGGCTCTGCCGGCCGAGGCGAGGGAGCCCGAGCGGCCGGCGCTCTCGCTCTTCTACGCGCCGCCGCCGGCGGCGCAGTGGCAGGCCGAGAACGAGGCCCGGTTTCGCGAGGAGACGCTGCGCGAGACCCGCGAGGACTTCCGCCCCTCGGCCGAGCGCTCGGCGCAGGCGGTCGGGCCGTTCGATGTCGCCAGCGGCCTGCTGAGCCGGGCGACCACGCTGCTGGTGCGCCGCCGCGCCGGGGCCGAGCGGCTGCGCATCACGGTGGGGAGGCTCGCCGAGGCGCCCTCGGTCTACCCGCTGACGCTCACCGTGTCGATCCCATCGCCCGCCGGCGGCAGCCGGGTGGCCGAACGCATCCGCCGCACCGGCACCGACCCGCTGAGCTTCGAGATCCCCATCCCCGCCGACCTCGCGGTGGGCTGTGCCCTGGACGTGGTGTTCGTGGCCTCGCGCGCCGCCCAGGCTCCCGATGTCTTGGCGGCGCGATCGCTGTACATCCTGGCGATCGATCAGGTGCCGTAGGGCTCGGCGGGTACGCCGCGGCGCGCCCCGGTGACGATCTGCCGCTGGACGCCTTTGAACAGGCGCTCGGTCTTGTCCCGCCATTGCGAGAGCGCCATGCGCCCGGCCGGGGCGCTGACCTCGACCACGCCCAGACCCTCGGGGCTGGCGCGGACCACGATGCGCAAGTCGCCCCAGATCAAGGCCCAGCGCTCGGTCACCTCGACCCGGGGCTCGAAGCGCTCGCCCGAGAGCTGGAGCACGGTGAGCACCGCTTCGAGCAGATCGCCGTGGCCACCGGCGTAGGCGGCTTCGAACTGGCGGCTCTCCGAGTAGTCGCCGGAGGCCGGCGGGAAGGGCTCACCGTCCATCAGGCGGCGGTAGGCGGCGTCGTCGGACAGCGGCTCGAAGTTGGCATCGCCGCGTGCCCGCACGCGCATGCGCTCGTCGAGCGCCACGGCGCGCCGGAGCTCGTCGACGGCGAGTGTCGCGTAGCCGGCGACCGCGAAGTTGGTCGCCACCAGGTAGTGCCCCGGCGCGTCGCCGCCCGGCCCCTCGAGATACCGCCCGAAGCGTTCCTGCGCCGCCGGCAGCTCGCCCTTGAGCAGCAGCGTGGCACCGATATTGAGATGGTTGTCGGCCGCCTGCGGGTCCAGACGCTCGGCGGTCTCGAAGGCTTCGAGCGCACGGTCGTACTTCTGGTCCGCGAGGTCGAGCGCGGCGCGGTTGAGCCACGCCTGGCGCAGCGTGGGGTCGAGGGCCAGGGCGCGGTCGAGGTCGGACCGCCCCGCGGCCGTGTCCCCGAGCAGGAAGCGGGCCGTACTGCGCACCAGGAAGGCGCGGCCGTCCTCGGGACGCTTGCCGTTGAGCTTCTCGAGCAACTCGGCAGCCTTGTCGGGCTGGCCGGCGTCGAGCAGGCGCTGGGCCTCGGCGGCGAGGTCGGTCTGCGCGTGGACGAAGGGGGCCGTCGCGGCTGGGGCGAGCCAGCTCGCGCCGAGGCCCAGAGACGTTACCAACGCGAGGTGAAGGCAGGGCGTTCTCATCGGGGCCATTTCATCAGACAGGGCTGGCCTTGCCAAGCTCGCGGACCCCTGGCGCCGACCCTCGGCCGCGCCGCAGTACAATTCCGGCAATGCCCTCCCGCCTCCCCAGCCCCAAGCAGATCGCCGACGCCCTGGGCCGGCGGGTCATCGGCCAGCCCGACGCGGTGCGCGAGATGTCGATCGCGCTCGCCAAGCACCTGGCGGGGCTGTCGACCGGCAACATCCTGCTGATCGGCGCCTCCGGCAGCGGCAAGACCACGCTGATGCGGGCGGTGGAGGAATACCTGGCCGGCGATCCCGAGCTCGCCGTGCGCTCGACCGCGATCCGCATCCACGCAAACGTGCTGGGCGAGGAAGCGACGCGCGGCCGGCCGGGACAGGCCGTGATCGAGCGCCTGCTGGCGCGGGCCCGCGAGCAGCTCGGAACGGCGGCGCCGCTCTCCGACCTCTTGCAGCGGGCCACCCACGGGCTGGTGTTCGTCGACGAGGTGGACAAGATCCGCGCCCACGTGGGGGACCGGCCCAACGTCGTCGGCATCCGCGCGCAAGAGGCGCTGCTGACCCTGATCGAGAACGAGGCGGTGCCCTTCGAGCTTCCGGAGTGGGCGGGGGGCGGCACCACCACCGTCGACACGCGCGGCCTGCTCTTCGTCTGCGCCGGGGCCTTCGAGGGCCTCTACGACGCGGTCTACGACCGGGTGACAGTGGGCAAGGACCGCGGCGCCCTGCAACCCTTCACCGTGGTCGACGGCGGCAAAGTGCACGAGGAGCTGGCCTTCTCGCTGCGCGACTGGCTGCGCAACGAGGATCTCTTCGACTACGGCATGACGCCGCAGTTCCTCTCCCGCTTCGACGCCATGGTGATCCTCGACAATCTCGGCGAGGACGAGCTGGTGCACATCTTCCTCGAAGGCGCGGACTCGAGCTATCGTCAGGCCGCGGCCTACTTCCAGGCGCGTGGCATCCACCTCGCGCTCTCGCCCGGCGCCGTGCG
The DNA here is from genome assembly GCA_044869805.1 of Thermoanaerobaculia bacterium. Taxonomy (GTDB): domain Bacteria; phylum Acidobacteriota; class Thermoanaerobaculia; order Multivoradales; family SZUA-115; genus CAWDVR01. The sequence goes on from JBIOXV010000048.1 coordinate 21,695, forward strand.
GCGCATCGCGGCCGAGGCCGCCCGCCAGCCCCGCCTCGGTGCCCGCGCCCTGCGCGAGGTCTTCCGCCGCGTCATCGCCCGCTACGAGTTCGACCCTGATCTCGCCGCCAAGGGCGCCGGCAACGCGCTGATGATCGACGTGCCGGAGGTGGAAGCGGGGCTGGGGTAGGGATGCGGCGGGCGGCGAGCCTCCCGCTACCTCTCCCTGCGCTCCGCCACCAGCCGCCGGTACTTCCTCCTCCTCAACCGCCGCGTCACCAGCCCGGGCAGCAGGCTGACGAAGCCCAGCAGCAGCAGCGCCGCTCCGACCCGCCAAATGAGCTCGCCGCGCTCGCCTGCCGCGGCGTTGAAGATCGCGCTGTAGAAGTAGGTCCAGAGGGCGATCGATGGCACCAGCCCGATGGCGGTGGAGACGACGAACGGCACGAAGCGGATGCCGGCCAGGGCCATGGCGAAGTTGACGGCGGGGAAGGGGAGGGGGAAGAAGCGCATTCCCACCAGGTACCAGAAGCCGTGGCGGTGGAGGGCCCGCTCCACCCGTTTGAGCTTCTTCCCGCCGTAGTGCTGGATGAAGTCGCCGCCCAGGCGCTGGGCCACCAGGTAGCTGGCCGCGGCGCCGACCAGCAGGCCGACGAAGTTGTAGAGCGTGCCCAACCAGGGGCCGAAGACGATGCTGCCGGCAACCATCAGGGGCGTGGCCGGCAGGCCGAGCGGGCAGAGCACGAGGTAGAGCCCCACCAGCAGCAGCGGCGCCCACCAGGCGGCCTGCAGGCTGGCGAGCGCGCCGCGCAGATACTCCCTGGTCAGGTAGTCGCCGAGCGGCGTGAAGCGCACGGCGGCAAGGGCGAGCGCGATCAGCAGCACGAAGGCTGCGAAGCGGAGGAGCGCGCCCGTGGGCAGGCGGCGCGGCCGCCGGTGCGGAGTCTCGCTCGCCTGGGGGCCGCTGGCGCGGCTAGCCTGGGGAACCGGCGTGTCCACCGTCCAGGTACAGGAACTGGCGCATCTGTTGATCGAGGATCTGCTGCGACGCCGGGTCCATGAAGTTGAGCTTCAGCTCGTTGATCACCATCACCTCGGCGCCCTGCCACTCGGCCCAGCAGGAGGCGCAGACTTTCGACTTGATCTCGGCGCCCAGCGGCCCGGGGATGGGCACGCGCTCCGGCGCCTCGGCTTCGCGCCCGCAACGGGCGCAGTGAACGATCGCGGCCATGTCTCGTTTCTATCCTCTCTCGCCGCGATCTTAGCCGACGGCCGTTGCGGCGAGCGCCCGGAAGTAGTCGATGGTGCGCGCCAGCCCCTCCTCGAGGGGTACCCTGGGCTCCCAGCCGAGCCGCGTGCGGGCGAGCGTGATGTCGGGCTGCCGGGTCTTGGGGTCGTCGACGGGCAGGGGGTGGAAGGTGAGCTCGGAGGTGCTGCCGGTCAGGCGGCGGATGACCTCGGCGAACTCGAGGATCGTCATCTCGTGTGGGTTGCCGATGTTGACCGGCTCGGCCACGTTGCTCAGCAGCAGGCGGAAGATGCCTTCCACCAGGTCGTCCACGTAGCAGAACGAGCGCGTCTGCTTGCCGTCGCCGAAGATCGACAGCGGCTCACCAGCCAGCGCTTGCTGGATGAAGGCCGGCACCACGCGGCCGTCGCGCGGCCGCATGCGCGGGCCGTAGGTGTTGAAGATGCGGACGATGCGGATGTCGAGGCCGTGGAAGCGGTGGTAGGCCATGGTCATGGCCTCGGCGAAGCGCTTGGCCTCGTCGTAGACGCCGCGCGGCCCGACCGGGTTGACGTTGCCCCAGTAGGACTCCGGCTGCGGGTGCACCAGCGGGTCGCCGTAGACCTCGGAGGTCGAGGCGAGCAGGTAGCGCGCTCCCTTGGCGCGCGCCAGCCCGAGCGTGTTGTGGGTGCCGAGCGAGCCTACCTTGAGCGTCTGGATCGGCAGCTCGAGGTAGTCGATGGGCGAGGCCGGCGAGGCGAAATGGAGCACGAAGTCGACCGGCTCGTCGACGAAGAAGGGCCGGCTGACGTCGTGCTCGAGGAAGCGGAAGCGCGGCTCGCCGGCGAGGTGGGCGCCCAAGAGATGAGCAATATTCTCGCGCTTGCCGGTGAGCAGGTTGTCGACTCCCAGCACATCGAAGCCCTCGCCCAGCAGGCGCTCGGCAAGGTGCGAGCCCAGGAAGCCCGCGGCGCCGGTGATCACCGCTCTCGCCATGCTAAGCCTCGCGCCGCTCCATGGGGTCGAGCTCGGGACGGCCGACCGACACGTAGCGGAAGCCGGCGGTGGCCATCCGCTCGGGCTCGTAGAGGTTGCGCAGGTCGACCACCAGCGGCGCCCGGAGCGCGCGCCTCAGGCGGTCGAGCTCGAGGGCGCGGAACGGGTTCCACTCGGTGACGATCACCAGGCCGTCGGCGCCTTCCGCCGCCTGGTAGGGGTCGTCGCAGTAGGCGAGATCGGGCCACACCTGGCGGAAGGGCTCGGCCGCCGCCGGGTCGAAGGCGCGGATCGCGGCGCCCCGCTGGTCGAGACCGGCGACGATGTCGAGCGCCGGCGACTCGCGGATGTCGTCGGTGTCCGGCTTGAAGGAGAGGCCGAGCAGGGCCACGGTCTTGCCGGCCACGCCGTCGAAGGCGCGGTCGATCTTCTCCACCATGCGGCGCTTGGTCGCCTCGTTGACTTCCAGCACCGCCTCGATGATGCGGAAAGCGCGGCCCTGCTCGCGTGCGATCTGGGCCACGGCGCGGGTGTCCTTGGGGAAGCAGGAGCCGCCGAAGCCGGGGCCGGTGTGGAGGAAGCGGGGGCCGATGCGCTGGTCCAGGCCCATGCCTCGCGCCACCACCTCGACGTTGGCGCCCAGGGCCTCGCAGAGGTCCGCCACCTCGTTGATGAACGAGATCTTGGTGGCGAGGAAGCCGTTGGAGGCGTACTTGATGAGCTCGGCGCTCTCCACGTCGGTGATCACGAACGGCACGTCGGCGACGTGCAGCGGGGCGTAGATGTCGAGCATCACGCTGATCGCCCGCGGGTCGGAGGAGCCGATCACCACCCGGTCCGGGCGCATGAAGTCCTCGATCGCCGAGCCCTCGCGCAGGAACTCGGGGTTGGAGACCACCGCGAAGTCGGCCGCCTCGCCGGCGCGCTCGGCGACGGTGCGGGCGATCATCTGTCCGGTGCCGATCGGCACCGTGCTCTTGGTGATCACCACCTTGAAGCCGTTCAGGTGCTGGCCGATCGAGGCCGCCACCTCGCGCACGAAGGTCAGGTCGGCGGAGCCGTCGGGGAGCGGCGGCGTGCCCACGGCGATGAACACCGCCTGCGCCTGCTCGAGAGCCGGCGCCAGCTCGGTCGAGAAGGAGAGCCGCCCGGCGTGGGTGTTCTTGGCCACCAGGGTATCGAGCCCCGGCTCGTAGATCGGGATCTCGCCACGGCACAGGGCCTCGACCTTGGCGGCGTCCTTGTCCACCCCCACCACGTGCATGCCGAAGTCGGCGAGGCAGGCCCCGGTCACCAGGCCCACGTAGCCGCTGCCTACGACGCAGATCTTCATCGCTCGAAACAACCCTCCGCGTGGCGGGCCTCCGCCCTCGTCAGGCCCTCGTCTTTCGAGTCCGACAGCCCTCGAGCCCGATCGCCCTCAAGGCACGGGGGCGCCGTGCGCCGCGCCGTGCTCGCGGTACCAGGCGACGAATCGGCGTAACCCATCGGCGATCGGGACTTGGGGTGCGTAACCGAGGATGCGGGCCGCCTTGGAGACGTCCGCGAAGGTGATCGGGACGTCGCCGGGCTGGGCGGGAAGATACTCGATGAGCGGCTCGACGGCAAGCTCGGCGGCCAGCCGCTCGACCAGCTCCAGCAGGCTGGTGGTCTCGGCGCCGCCGAGGTTCAGGATCTCGAAGCCGGGTGCCAGGTCGAGCGCCGCCACGATGCCGTCGACGATGTCGTCGATGAAGGTGTAGTCGCGGCGGCTCGAGCCGTCGCCGTAGAGCGGCACCTTGCGCCCGTGGGCCAGCAGCTCGGTGAACTTGTGGATCGCCATCTCCGGCCGTTGCGCCGGGCCGTACACCGTGAAGAAGCGCAGGCAGGCGGTCTTGAGGCCGTAGAGGTGGTGGTAGTTGTAGCAGAGCAGCTCGCCGGTGCGCTTGGTGGTGGCGTAGGGGCTGATCGGCTGGTTGATCTCGTCGTCCTCGGCGAACGGCACCTTCTCGTTGATGCCGTAGACCGAAGAGGAGGAGCCGAAGACGAAGGTCTCGGGGCCGTGCCGCCGCGCCGCCTCGAGCAGGCGCAGCGTGCCGATGCAGTTGACGTCCTCGTAGAGCACCGGCTCCTTGAGGCTGGGGCGCACGCCGGCGCGGGCGGCGAGGTGGATCACGGCGTCGAAGCCGCCCTCGGCGAACAGCCGGTCGACCAGCGCCTGGTCCCGGATGTCGCCCTCTACCAGACGGTAGTCGGGCCGCGCCAGCAGCGGCTCGACGTTGCGGCGCTTGCGCACCGGGTCGTAAAAGTCGTTGAAGTCGTCGAGCACGGTCAGCCGGTCGCCGCGGCCCAGCAAGCGCCGGGACAGGTGCGAGCCGATGAAGCCGGCGCCGCCGGTCACGAGCAGGTGCTGACTCATGGAGGCGGATCGTATCAGTCGCCCGGGGGCTTGCCGGGCGGGGCCTCGGGCTCGGCCTCGTAGCGCTTCTCGATGCCGGCCTTCTGCCGGTTGCGGATCATCCAGCGCAGCATCCGCGACTCGTTGACGCCGACGATGATGTCCTGCAGCGCCTGGTAGATGCTGGGGTCGTGGATCAGGCGCGCCGCCGTGCCGTCGCCGCTCTCCAGCTCGGTCGCCAGGCGGTCGAAGCGGCCGACGGTCTGCTCGAGCTGGCGGCTCATCTGCTCGCCGTAGGGCTGGTCGAAGAGCAGGCGCGGCAGCAGGCCGTTGGCGTCGTCGAGCTCGCTCGAGAACTTGGCGAGATTCGCGGCCGAGGTCTTGAGCGAGGCCAGCGTCTGGTCGAAGTCCTGCCGCGTCTTCTGGTCGTTGAACAGCGCCGGCACCAGGCCCTGGCCCTGCTCGAAGCGGGCGAGGGCGGCGTCGAGGCGGTCCACCGAGGTCGCCAGCTTGTCGGCCAGGGCGGCGTCGGTGATCAGGCGTGGCAGCGCTCCGTCGCCGTGCTCGATGCGCTCGGCCACCCGTTGCACGGACTCGAGCGTTTTCATCATGCGGTCGGTGACCTTCTCGCCGGTCTCGGCGTCGGACAGCAGCTCGCCGAGCAGGCCCTGGCCGCGCTCCATGCGCGCCAGGATCACCTTGAGCGAGGCGGAGATCTCGGTGACGTTGGCCATCACGTCCTCGCCGGAGGCGACCAGGGCGTCCACCGAGGTCGGCTTGGCGGCAGGGATCTCGGCGCGGTCGGGGATGATCGGCTGCTCGAGCGAGCCGGAGCTGATCTCCAGGTACTTGTCGCCCAACAGGCCCAGGGTCTTGATCTGCGCCTCCGAGTCGCCGCGCAGGCGCTCGGAGTAGCGCCGGTCGAGGGTGAACTCGACGTGGATCAAGCTCTCCTTGGGGTCCTGCGGCAGCACGATCCGCTGCACGGTGCCGACCTTGACGCCGTTGAGCTGCACGTAGCTGCCCTCGGCCAGGCCGCTCACCGACTGGAAGCGGGCGAAATAGCGGTTCTTGCGCGAGAAGAGGTTGTTCTTGTCGCCGATCAGGAAGATGCCGAGCGCCAGCACGGCGGTCGCCGCCAGCACCAGGGCGCCCACGCGCACGACGTTGTGGCGCTCACGCGGCATGCTCGATCTCCTCGCGGCCGTTGAGGAAGTCCTGGAACTGCGGCTCGGAGCAGCGCTCGGCCTCCTCCCAGGTGCCCAGGAAGCGGAAGCGGCCGCCGTCGAGGAAGGCCACGCGGTCGGCCACCCGCCGGGCGAGCGGCAGGTCGTGGGTGACCGCGACGCAGGTGACGCCCATGCCCCGGATGCGCTCGATCAGGCTGGCGATGGTCGCCGCGGTGATGGGGTCGAGGCCGGTGGTCGGCTCGTCGAACAGAACGGCCTCGGGATCGAGGGCCAGCGAGCGGGCGAGGGCGACGCGCTTCTTCATGCCCCCGGAGAGCTCGCCCGGCATCTTCTCCTCGATGCCCGGCAGATGGACCAGGGCGAGCTTCTCGGCCACCTTGGCCTGGATGGCGTCTTCCGCCAGCTCCACGTTCTCGCGCAGTGGAAAGGCGATGTTCTCGAACACGTTCATCGAATCGAAGAGCGCGCCGCTCTGGAACAGCATGGCCACCCGCCGCCGCACCGGCAGCAGCTCGCGCTCGGTCAAGGTGGAGACCGGCTGCCCGTCGAAGTAGACCTCGCCGCCGTCGGGGCTGTCGAGGCCGTTCAACTGGCGCAGGGTGACGCTCTTGCCCGAGCCCGAGCGCCCGAGGATCACCAGGCACTCGCCGCGCTCCACGTCGAAGGAAAGGTCGTCGAGCACCGTGAGCTCGCCGTAACGGCGGGTCAGGCCGCGCACCGAGAACAGGGCTTCGCCGGGGCCGCGATCGCGGGCGTCGGTGGTCATGCGAGGAGGTGGAAAAACTTGGTCAAGAAGAAGTCTGAGACCAGGACGAAAATCGAAGCCAGCACCACGGTGCGGGTCGTCGCCCGCCCGACGCCGTCGGCGCCACCCCGCGCCGCGAAGCCATTGTAGCACCCGACCATAGTGATGAAATATGCGAAGAAGAACGACTTACCGACTCCGCTCATGACGTCGGCCATGGTCAGCGAGCTGAACACATCGTTGATGTAGAAGCCGGCGGAGAGGCCGAGTTGCAGCCGCGCCACCACCAGGCCGCCCAGGATGCCGAGGCCGTCTCCCAGGATGGTGAGCACCGGGAACATCAGCAGCATGGCGACGAGCTTGGGCGCCACCAGCTTCTTCACCGGGTCGGCCCCCATCGAGCGCAGGGCGTCGATCTGCTCGGAGACCTTCATGGTGCCGATCTCGGCGGTCATGCCGGAGCCGACCCGCCCGCCGACGATCAGTGCGATCAGCACCGGGCCCAGCTCGCGCACCAGGGACTTCGAGACCACGGTGCCGATGTAGTACTTGACCCCCAGTTGGGGGAGGCTGTAGGCGGTCTGCAGGGCCAGCACCATGCCGGTGAAGATGGTGGTGATCCCGGCCACGCCCAGCGAGCGCACGCCGATCTGCTCCATCTGGCGGAACCAGAGCCCGACTTCGTAGGGCGGGGAGGCGAGCGCAGCGAAGGATCGCCCGGTCAAGAGGGCGAGCTCTCCCGCCTCGCGGGCGATATCGCGCGACCTCATGCGAGAGCCTGAGAGGTTGCGCCGATGGCCATGGGCCGAGAGTGTATCAGCGCGCTACGATGCAATAATTCGCCGGATGTCGGTCACCGAGAAGCCGCCCGGAAGGCTGGCGATCCTGCTCGCCAACGCCGGGGCCTATCTCTACATCGTCTTCGGCACCTTCTTCTTCGCCATGTCCTCGGTGCTGCTGGCCTGGGTAGGGCCGCGCGGCAACACGATGTTCCGGCTCTCGCGGCCCTGGTCGCGCGGGCTGCTGGCGTCGGCCGGGGTGCGGATCACGGCGGAGTTCGAGACGCCGCTCGATCCCGGAGAGACCTACGTCTATCTGGCCAATCACCAGAGCTACTTCGACATCCCGGCGCTGATGCCGGTCACTCCCGGCCAGGTTCGCTTCGCGGCCAAGCGCAGCCTGTTCCGCATCCCGGTCTTCGGCTGGTCGCTCTGGGCAGGGGCTTTCATCCCCATCGACCGCGACGAGCCGAGCAAGGCCACGCAGGCCTTCGCCGCTGCGGCCGAGCGGCTGCAGCACGGCGCGTCGGTACTCTTCTTCCCCGAGGGCACGCGCTGCGCCGACGGCAAGCTGGCGCCCTTCCAGCGCGGCGGCTTCCTGATCGCGTTGAAGAGCTGCGTGCCGATCGTGCCGGTAGGCATCGAAGGCGCGCGCCGGGTGATGCCGCGGGGTCGAGCATGGGTGACGCCGGGGCACATCACGGTGCGCTTCGGCGCGCCGCTGGACACCGCGGCCTACGGGGTGAAGGGCCGCGGCCGGCTGATGGACGAGGTGCGGCGCAAGGTGGCGGAGCTGGCGCGGGTCGAGACGGCGTAGAGGGCCGGCCAGGCGCTTTTGTCGTCACCCTGCGAAAGCGGGGGTCCATCCCGCTCCTCCACCCGCCCTGGCTTCCCGCAGGCGGGAATGACGGCGTGGCAAGCTCCGGCTGCGGCGGAAGGCGACTGAACGAGAGCGGCCGGTCCTGTAAGATCACGAGCGATGTCAAACCCTCTCGAAGACCAAGTCTGGGACGCGCTGCGCGGCGTGAAGTTCCAGGGCATGAGCCGCGACGTAGTGTCGTTCGGTTTCGTCAAGGGCGTGCGCGTCGAGGGCGGCGCCGTCGCCGTGGACCTCCACCTGGCGACCGCCAACCGCGAGGCGGCCGGCGCCGTGAAGGGCGACGTCGAGCGCGCCCTCGCCGCGCTGCCCGGCATCGTCTCGGTGGCGGTCAAGCTGTCGGTGGCCGAGCCCGTGAGGCCCGAGGCGGCCGCGCAGCGCGCCGTGGCCAGGAGCTCCGAGCTCATCCCCGGCGTCGCCCACGTGATCGCGGTGGCGAGCGGCAAGGGCGGGGTCGGCAAGTCCACGGTCGCCGCCAACCTCGCCGTCACTCTCGGCCGTATGGGCTTTCGCGTCGGCCTGCTCGACGCCGACATCTACGGCCCCTCGGTGCCCATGATGTTCGGCATCACCGATCGGCCGACGATCGACGGCGCGCGCAACCGCATCCTGCCCTTCGTCAAGCACGGCATCCGGGTCATGTCGCTGGGTTTCGTGCTCGACACCGACACGCCGGTGATCTGGCGCGGCCCGATGGTGATGAAGGCCCTCGAGCAGATGCTGGGCGACGTCGAGTGGGGGACGCTCGACTACCTGGTCCTCGACCTGCCGCCGGGCACCGGCGACGCGCAGCTCACCCTGACCCAGAAGGTGCCGCTCGCCGGCGCGGTGATCGTCACCACGCCGCAGGACGTGGCACTGATCGACGCCCGCAAGGGCCTCGCCATGTTCCGCAAGGTGAACGTGCCGGTGCTGGGCATCGTCGAGAACATGTCCGGCTTCGTCTGCCCGCACTGTGGAACGCGTACCGACATCTTCAAGCAGGGCGGCGGCAAGCGGACGGCCGAGCTGCTGGAGACGCCGTTCCTGGGCGAGGTGCCGCTCGACCCCAAGATCGCCGAAGGCGGCGACGCCGGCCTCCCGATCGTGGTGGCCGATCGCGACGGCGCGCACGCGGCGGCCTTCCGTAGGGTCGCCGAGCAGGTGATCGCCGAAGTGGCGCGGCACGAAGCCGAGCGGCCGCCGCTGGTGATCCACTAGTGGCGGCGCCCGTCGCCATCATCGCCGACGCTCACCTCGGCGGCCCCGGCGGGCCGGCGGGCCCGCTCGTCCGCCAGCTCGAGGAGCTGCCGGAGCAGGGTTGCGAGCGGCTGCTGCTGCTGGGCGACATGTTCCAGGCCTGGGTCGGCTTCCACCGCTTCGAGACGGCGGAGATCGCCGCCGTGGTGCCGGTGCTCCGCGAGCTTCGCCGCCGGGGCCTGCGCATCGACTACCTGGAGGGCAACCGCGACTTCTTCCTCGCCGGGAGCGCCTACCGCGACTGCTTCGACTTCGTAGGCAACGAGGTGGCGTTCGAGGTGGGGGGGCGGCGCTACCTCGCGGTGCACGGCGACGGCCTGAACGACGCCGACCGCGCCTACCTGTTCTGGCGCTGGCTGTCGAAGAATCGCGCCAGCCGCTTCTTCGCCAACCGGATGCCGAGGCGGCTGGCGCGGCGCCTCGTCCACTCGACTGAGGAGCGTCTGTCGAAGACCAACTTCAAGCACAAGGTGCGCATCCCGGAGGCGGCGATCCGGGCCTACGGTGCGCGGCGCCTGGCGGAGGGCCACGCCACGCTGCTGCTCGGCCACTTCCACGAGCCGCGGACCTGGCGGGTGCCGGAGGGCGAGATCGTCCTGCTCGAGGCGTGGTACACGAGCCGGCGGGTGGAGTGGATCCGGTAGACCCCCCTCGATATACACTTCGCACAATGCCCGTGATCGATCGATTGCGTGCCGCCGGCGTGGCGGGCTCCGCGGAGCCGTTGCCCATGCCGGCCGGGGCCGTGGCCTCCGGCACCTTGCGGGTACCTTCCTCGAAGAGCTACACCCACCGCTACCTGAACCTGGCGCTGCTCAGCGGCGAGCCGCTGGTGGTCGAGCACCCGCTGGTGGCCGAGGACACCGATCTCTTCCTGCGGGTGCTGGCCGGCGCCGGCTGGCAGGTGGAGCGCGACGAGACCAGTGTGCGCCTCACCCCCGGGCCGCGGCCGGGAGCGGCGCGCTTCGAGTGCGGCAACGCCGGCACCCTGCTGCGCTTCGTAATCGCCTCGGCCACGACGCTGCCGGGGCGTTTCCTGATCGACGGCTCCTCGCGCCTCCGCGAGCGTCCCGTGGGGCCGCTGCTCGAGGCCCTGCGCCGCCTGGGCGCCGTGATCGCGTGCCTGGAGCGCGAGGGCTTTCCGCCGCTCGAGGTCGAGGGTGGCCGGCTCGCCGGCGGTGCGACGACGGTCGACGCCGGCGACTCGAGCCAGTTTCTCTCCGCCCTGCTGATGGCGGCGCTCGCCGCCGAGGGCGAGGTCGCGATCACGGTCGAGGCCCTGACCTCGGAGCCTTACGTGGCCATCACCCGGGAGTGCATCGCCCGCTTCGGCGGCCGGGTGGAGGCACGGGCGGACGGCTTCCTGGTGCGGCCGGGTCTCGCCTCGCCGGGAAGGGTCGAGGTCGAGGGCGACTACTCGGCGGCCTGCTACCCGGCCGCCGCCGCGGCGCTGACCGGCGGCAGAGTGCTGCTGCGGGGCTTGAGCTTCTCCTCGCCACAGGGCGACCGCGCCTTCTTCGAGCTTCTCGCCCGCATGGGCGCCCAGGTGGAGGCCACCTCGGCGGGCTGGCGGATCTCCGGCGGTGGCCGGCTCGCCGCGGTGGAGGCCGATCTCTCGGGCATGCCCGACCAAGTGCCCACGCTCGCCGCGCTCGCCCCCTTCGCCCGCGGCACGACTCGCATCACCGGCGTGCCCCACCTGCGGCTCAAGGAGAGCGACCGGCTGGCCGCGATGGCCCGCGAGCTCACGCGGCTGGGCGCCGAGGTCACCGAGCACGCCGACGGCCTCACCATTGCCGGCGTCTGGGCGGAGCGTGAGCCGCCGGCGACGGAGGTGGTGGCCGAGACGCACGGCGACCACCGCATCGCGATGAGCCTCGCCCTGGTGGGGCTGCGGCGGCCGGGGACCCTGGTCGCCGAGCCCGCCGTGGTGGCCAAGTCCTACCCTTCGTTCTGGCGAGACCTCGCTTTTCTGGTGGGCTAGCGGCGCGGGGCCAGGATGGACTCCTTCCCGGCCGCCGACGCGATCCGCCATCCGGCCTTCGAGTCCACGGCCGAGGTGCCGCTCGCGGCGGCCCACCTGGGCGACCGTGCCCGCATGGCGGTACTGCTGGAGGGCGCGGCGGTGCTGGCCCACCTGGCGCATGCCGGCTGGTTCCTGCCCCGCGGCTGGCAGGGCGCGGGTCTGGCGGCCGACGGTGTGCTCTGCCTGCCGCCGCCGGCGCGCGGCAGGGCGCGGGAGCTGCCCCAGCAGTCGTTGCTGTGGCTGGCCGAGCTGCTGTTCGGAGACGCCCAGGTCAAGGGCCGCAGCGAGACGCGCCGCGCGCTGCGCGGCGTGCTCTCCCGCTGGCGCCACGCCCTGGCGCCGGTGGCCCCCGACCGCGCCGTGACCGACCTGCTGACCGCGGCGCCGTTCCTCTGGGAGCCGCCCTTCGCCGCCGCACGCCAGGCGCTCCTCGCCGAGCTCCACCGGGGCGGAGCGTGGCTGCCGTGGGTAGTGGGGCCGGGCATCTTTCGGCGGCGGCTGCTCAAGCGGGCCGGCACCGCCGCCGCGGCGCGGGAGCTGCTGGCCGGGAGCGAGGTGCGAAGCCTGTGGGAAGAGGCGACGGCCAACCAGCCCACCGCCCCGGCGTCCGGGGACCAGGTCGCGCTGCCAGGGGCAGGTGGAGTGGCGGAGAGGGTGCCGCCGGCCGGCGCCGAGGAGCGCCTCGAGCGGGCCTGCTCGCTCGCCGGGCGTGGCCGCTACCAGCAGGCGCTGGAGGCGGTCGCCGACCTACGCTCGACCGCCGCCCGCCTGCTCAAGATCGACTGCCAGATGCGGCTCGGGCGGCTCGGCGCGGCCCTCGCCGGCATCCGGCGGCTGGCTGCGGCGGAGCTCGCGCCGGTCGAGACCCTGGCGCTGGCGGAGCTCGCGGTGCGGGTGCTCGCCAACCTCGGCCAGCTCGAGGACCTCCAGCCCTGGGTCGAGCGTGCGATGCTGGCCGCCTGTGGGCCCCTGGCCGCGCGCGCCGAGCTGCTGGCGGCGGTGGCGGCCTGGGACCTCTCCGACCTCGCCGCCGCCGAGCGTCACCTCGACTCCTGCCGCGAAGCGCTCGCCGGCGGTGACCTCGCTTGGCGCTGGTCGTCGGTGGCGAGCCTGGTGACACGCGCCAGGGGTGAGCTCGAACAGGCGCTGGAACAGCTCAGGAGCGCCCTCGGCTCGCGGCGCAACCGCACGCACGCCGAGGCCGCCGAGCTGTGGAACGAGGTAGGCATCTGCCGCGCCGGCTTGGGCGACCTGGCGGGCGCCGAGCGCGCCTTCCTGCACACCGTGCGACTGATCGCCGGATCCGAGGGTCCCCGCGCCACCACTCTGGCGCTCTACAACCTGGCCGAGATCCGCCTGCGCCGGGGGCGGTTCGCCGGAGTGCGCGAGATTCTCGAGGAGGTGTCGCTGGAGAACCGCCTGGCCGGCAACCTGCGCGGCACGGTGCAGGACCTCGAGCTGTGGGCCCGCTACGAGCTGGCCCACGGCCGCGGCCAGGCGGCCCTCGAGCACTGCCGCGCGGCGCTCGCGCTCCTCGCCGGCAAAGAGATGGTCTTCCGCCGGAGCGTGCTCCAGGTGCTCGCCGCGCGGGCGCTCGGCTGGCTGGGCCTCCCCGAGGAGGCGCGCGACGCGCTGGGTCCGGCCGATCCCACGGCGGTCGCCGAGCTGGAGCTCGAGGAGAGGCCGGCCCTCTTCGCCCTGGCGGGCGCCCGCGAGGCCGCTCTGCTCGCGGCGGAGGGGCCCTGCGGCGAGCTGTGGCAGACGGTGCTGCTCTCCGGCGAGCCGCGAGCTTCCGCCTGGGATGCGCTCGCCGGCCTCGAGCCCTACCGCGCCGCGCGCCTGGTGCTCGACACCGAGCTGGTCGCTCCCGGCGCGGCCCCTCTCGACTGGCGCCGGCGGGCCGCGGCCACCTTCCATCGCCTGGGCGCGCCGAGCCTCGCCGGCCGGCTCGAGGCGCGTGGCGCCGGCCCGTGGGCTTGCCTGGAGGCCTTCCTCGAGAGCCCGCCGAGCCCCGAGGTTTGGGCCAGGCTGTTCGCCGACTGCGGCCACGCCGGGGCCCGGCTCAGCCTGCGGCACGCGGGCGGCGAGAGCCTCCTCGCCGCCGGCCGCGGCGGGCAGGAGGAGCTCGAGGCCGAGGTCGAGGGCGGACGGCTGGTGCTCTCCGCGACGGTCATCGACCCGCTGCTCTCCTTCCTCTTCGCGCTGGCGCGGCGCGACCTGGACGGGCGGCGCCTCGGCCTGGTCGAGGCGCCGCCCGATCCGCGGCGCAGCGCCGGGTCGGGGGCTGCGCGCGACGGTTTCGTGGGCGAGAGCTTGGGGCTGAGGGCGGCGCTCGCCCGCCTCTCGCGCCTGGCGGCGGGCGACCTGCCGCTCCTCATCCTGGGCGAGAGCGGCACCGGCAAAGAGCTGGCGGCGGCGCTGGTGCATCGCGAGAGCCCGCGCGCCGCCCGGCCCTTCCTCCCCATGAACTGTGCCGCGGTGTCGGAGAACCTGCTGCTCTCGGACCTCTTCGGCCACGTGCGCGGCGCCTTCACCGGCGCCGACCGCGACCGCGCCGGCGTGTTCGAGGCGGCGCAGGGCGGCACGGTGTTCCTCGACGAGATCGGCGACCTGCCGCTCGCCGCCCAGGGCATGCTGCTGCGCGTGCTGCAGGAGGGAGAGGTGCGCCGCGTGGGCGAGAGCCTGGCGCGCAAAGTGCGGGTGCGGGTGGTGGCCGCCACCCACCGCGACCTCCTGCAGATGGTCGAGCGCGGGGCCTTCCGCCAGGACCTCTACTTCCGTCTCAGGGTGGCGAGCGTCGAGCTGCCGCCGTTGCGCGAGCGGCAGGAGGACATCCCGCTGCTGGTCGCCCATTTCCTGGCCGCGTGCTCGGGGCCGGCCGGGCCGGCGCCCGCCGCCGGGGCTCGGGGACCGGCGCCCGCCGCGGCGCAGCGGCTCCGGCTCGCGCCCGAGGCCTTGGCCGCGCTCGGCGGCTATGCCTGGCCGGGCAACGTGCGCGAGCTGGGCAACGTGCTGGCGGTGGCCGCGGCGCTCGCCGCCCACGACGGAGGCGTGATCGAGCCGCGGCACCTGGACCTGCCCCGAGAGGCGGCTCCTCGAGCGTCGGCGCCGGTCGAGGCCGAGGGCAGCTACCACGCCCGCGTCGATCGCTATCGGCGGCGGTTGATCGAGGATGCACTGGCGGCGGCGAGCGGCAACCGCGCGCGGGCGGCACGCAGCTTGGGGATGAGCCGCCAGGCCTTCTCCTACGCGGTGCGGCAGCTCAGGCTCCTATGACCCAATATGTGCTGCGGCGGCTGGCGCAGGCGATCCCCATCCTCTTCCTGGTCGCCACCCTGGTGTTCTCGCTCATCCACCTGATCCCCGGCGATCCCGCCGAGCTGATGCTGGGTGACGGCGCGCGGGCGGCGGACGTGGCGGCGCTCTCCGCCCGCCTGGGGCTCGACCGGCCGCTCGCCGAGCAGTACGGCCGTTATCTGACCGGCCTGGTGCAGGGCGACCTCGGCACCTCGATCCACTTCGACCGGCCGGTCGCGGCGATGCTTGCGGAGCGCCTGCCGGCCACCCTCAGCCTGGCGGTGGCGGCGATGGCGATCGCCTTCGGCCTGGCGTTGCCGCTGGGAGTGTGGGCGGCGACTTCGCGCCGCGCGCTCGCCGATCCCCTGTCGCGCCTCTTTTCCATGATCGGCGTCTCGATCCCGAGCTTCTGGCTGGGGCCGATGCTGATCCTGCTGTTCTCGATCGCGCTCGGCCTCTTTCCGGTCTCGGGGCGCTCCGGCGTCTCGAGCCTGGTGCTGCCGGCGGTGACCCTCGGCCTGGGGCAGGCCGCGGTGCTGACGCGGCTGGTCGG
The DNA here is from genome assembly GCA_044869805.1 of Thermoanaerobaculia bacterium. GTDB lineage: Bacteria > Acidobacteriota > Thermoanaerobaculia > Multivoradales > SZUA-115 > CAWDVR01. The sequence continues at coordinate 36,981 of JBIOXV010000048.1, forward strand.
GGCGGCGCTCGCCGCGGAGCTCGACCGGCCGTACTTGCGCACGGCGCAAGCCAAGGGCCTCTCGCGGCTCGCGGCCGTGGTGCGGCACGGCCTCAAGAACGCGCTCATTCCCGTGGTGACCGTGGCGGCGCTGCAGTTCGGCGCGTTGCTCACCGGCTCGATCCTCACCGAGACGATCTTCTCCTGGCCGGGCATCGGCCGGCTGCTCATCCAGGCCATCCACCTGCGGGACTACCCGCTGGTGCAGGGAGCCATCGTGCTGATCGCGGCGACCTACCTGCTCGCCAACCTCGCCACCGACCTGGTCTACGGTGCGCTCGATCCGCGGGTGCGGCTGCGATGAAGCGGATGCGGCTGGATGGCAGGGCGATCGGTGCCGTGCTCGTCGGTCTGGCGATCGCGGCCGGCCTCGCGGCGCCGTGGCTCGCACCCTACGATCCCTTTCGACAGGACCTGCACCATCGCCTCGAGGGGCCCTCGACGCGCCACTGGCTGGGCGTCGACGAGCTGGGTCGCGACGTGGGCTCGCGACTGCTCTACGGCGCGCGGGTGTCGATCGGCGTCGGCTTCGCGGTGGTCGCCTTCTCCGCCCTGCTCGGCGCCGCGCTCGGGGCCCTGGCCGGCCTCACCGGCGGTTTCCTCGACGGCCTGCTGATGCGCACCGCCGACGTGTTCCTCGCTTTTCCCGGCATCCTGCTCGCCATCGCCGTGGTGGCGCTGCTCGGCCCGACGCTGTCGCACTTGATCTTCGCGCTGTGCGCCATCGGCTGGGTGGGCTACGCGCGACTGGTCCGCGCGCAGGTGCTGGCGCTCGCCGAGCGTGACTTCGTGACCGCCGCCTTGGCGGCGGGCGTGCCGCGGTGGCGCGTGCTGGTGCGCCACCTGCTGCCGCACGTGGCGCCGACGCTCGCCGTACAGGCGAGCCTCGGCATGGCGGGCGCGATCCTCGCCGAAGCGGGACTTTCCTTTCTCGGGCTGGGCGTGCCTCCGCCGGGCGCTTCGTGGGGATCGATGATCAACGCCGGCCGCGCCCACCTGCTCGACGCGCCGCACGTCACGCTCTTCCCGGGCCTCGCCATCGTGGTGACGGTGCTCGGCCTCAACTTGCTCGGCGAGTCGCTGGCACGAGGCGGCGAGCGCAAGATCCTCACCGGCGGCTCCGCTCTCTGATCGATCGAAAGTTACTTCGGCGTGAGTGTCGGCTCTGTCGAGGTTGACTTTCTAATGTCGATTTTCGATAATTGCGCGTGTCTCCGTTACAAATCCAGCCTTGGAAACACACCCCCTACTCAACGCAAGCATCGCACTTCTGCTTCTAACCTTAAAGAAAAGGAGAGGAAACCATGCCTGATTCGCAGGCGACGGGAGGGCAGCTCTACACGCTGACGGAGGTCTCCCGGCTCACCGGTCTCTCGATGCCAACGCTGCAACGCTACAAGAAGCTCTATCAAAACCGCATCCCGGCGGTCGGCAAGGGCCGCAAGCAGCGTTATCCGAAAGAGGCGCTGCCGGTGTTCGAGGACCTCAAGCAAGAGAACATCAAGAAGCGGGGCCGGCCCCGCAAGTCGGCAGTGGCCGCGGCCGGCCTGCGCGGCCGGGGGCGCAAGCTCGGCGGCCGCAAGCTGTCGGGTCGACCACCGGGCGGGCTGCTCACCTTGACCCAGGTGGGCGAGCGCACCGGCATTTCCTATCCGACGCTGGTGCGCTACGTGAAGATGCACGGCAAGGAGATTCCGCACGAGGGCCGCGGCCGCAAGCGACGCTACAAGCCCGAGGCGGTCGACGTGTTCACGCGGCTGCGCGCCGAGAGCCCGCGCGGCCGGCGCAAGGGCGTGCGCGGCGGCGTGCGCCGCGGCCGCGTGGCGACCGCGACTCCCCGCGCCGAGGGCATGACACGCGGCGCCGAGCGGCGGATCAAGAGCCTGGAGAAGACCGTCGATCGGCTGGAGCGCAAGCTCGGAAAGCTGGTCGCGAAGCTGTCGCGGCCGCGCCGCGTGATCTAGCTCGCGGGCGCGCGGCGCCTCGCGCCGGAGCGCGTCGATGATACCGAGCCTCCACTCTGTCATCCTGAGCGAAGCGAAGGATCCGGGCGGGGGTTCGGTGCCAATCCTGCCACCTCGCAGATCCTTCGCTTCGCTCAGGATGACAAGGTGCGGGCTTGCCTTCGATCGCCGTCAGGAGAGGTGATCCCAGCCGAGAATCGGCAGCGCCGCTTCTCGGCCCTGATCGATCATCGTCAAGGTCTTGCGCCGCGTGATCTCGCCGATCCGCCGGCAGCGCAAGCTCGCCGGCGGTGCCTCGCGCGGCCCTAGAGCAAAGAGCAGCACGTAGTCCTCGCCGCCGCCGAGCACCAGCTCGCGCTGGCTCGCGCCGAGCCACGCCGCCAGCTCGGCGAGCCGCGGGCTGGCGGGCAATGCCGCGAGGTCGAGGCGCGCACCGGCGGACGATCCCGCGCACAGCCGCGCGAGGTCGAGGGCCAGCCCGTCGGAGACGTCGATCGCCGCGGCACGGCGGCGCGAGGCGAGCCAGGCACCGAGCGCGAGCTGCGGCGCGGGTTCGAGGTGGCGAGAGATCGCGCGCCGCGCCGCGGTGCGCAGGCGCGGCGCGGCAGGGAAACCCGCGGGGAGCTCGGCCTTGCCGCGGCCCCACCGCGCCCCGCGCTCCAGCAAGAGCCGGCCTGCGGCCGACTCGCCGAGGGTACCGCCGCACCACAGGGCGTCACCCGGCCGCGCCGAGTCGCGATGCACGAAGGGGTCGCGGCGCCTGCCGCTCGCCGGCGGTCGCGCTGCGGCTCTCGCGGGCTCGCCGATCAAGGTCAGGGTCGCCGTCATGACGCTGGCCCGTGCCAGGTCGCCGCCCACCAGCCCGAAGCCGAAGCGCTTGCACTCGCGGAGCAGCGAACGGAAGAACCGCCGGTGCTCGAAGCCCGGCGGCGCCGCGAGCGCCAGTAGCGCGTAGCACGGCCGGGCCCCCATGGCGGCGAGATCGGAGAGGTTCACCGCTGCCAGGCGCTTCGCCACCGCGGCGGGATCCAGGCCGGCGGGGAAGTGCACACCCTCGATCTGCGAGTCGACGGTCACCGCCCAGGGGCCGCCGCGCGGCAGCAGGGCGGCGTCGTCGCCGATCCGCTCGCCGCCCAGCCCGCGGGCGGCCCGCCTGAGCCAGGCGAGTAGCTCGCGTTCACTCACGCCAGTGCGGGAGCGGTGTCCGCCGGCGGCAGCAGAGCCATGGCCAGCACCTCGTCCAGGTGCTCCGCGAAGCGGAAGCGCAGGCCTTCCTTGATTGGCGCCGACACTTCCGCCAGGTCCCGCTGGTTGAGCTTGGGCATGATGACGGTCTCGACCCCGGCCAGCCGCGCCGCCATCACCTTCTCGCGTACGCCGCCGATCGGCAGGATGTCGCCGCGCAGGGTGATCTCGCCGGTCATCGCCACGTTGCGGTGGACGGCGCGGTTGGTGAGCACGGAGATGATGGCGGCGGCGATGGTGATGCCGGCCGAGGGGCCGTCCTTGGGGATCGAGCCCGCCGGCACGTGTACGTGGATGTCGTGCTCGGCGAAGAACGCGGCCGGCGGGCCGTGCACGCTGGCGAAGGCCCGCGCGCAGGACAGGGCGGCCTGCGCCGACTCCTTCATCACCTCGCCGAGCTGGCCGGTGAGCAGTAGCTCTCCCTTGCCCGGCAGCGCCACTACCTCGATGAACATCAGGTCGCCGCCGGCCGCGGTCCAGGCGAGGCCGGTCGCCACCCCCACGCGGTCGCGCTGCAGCAGGTCCTCGCTGTAGTGTTTGGCGGCCCCCAGCAGCTTGGCGGCCCGCGCCGGGTCGATACGCAGCCGGCCCTGCTTGCCCTCGGCCACCCGCACCGCCACCTTGCGGCAGACGGCGGCGAGCTCGCGCTCGAAGTTCCGCAGGCCCGCCTCCTTGGTGTAGTCGGACACGATGCGGCGAATGCCGGCGTCGGTGAAGGTCACGTGGTCGTCGCGGATGCCGTGCTCGTCCATCTGCTTGGGGATCAGGTGGCGGCGTGCGATGGCCAGCTTCTCGTCCTCGGTGTAGCCGGTGAGCGGGAGCACCTCCAGGCGATCGAGGAATGCCGGCTGGATCGGCTCCAGCAGATTGGCGGTGGTGATGAACATCACCCGCGACAGGTCGTAGGCCACGCCCAGGTAGTGATCGGTGAACGCCGAGTTGTGCTCGGGGTCGAGCACCTCGAGCAGCGCCGAGGACGGGTCGCCGCGGTAGTCGCTCGACAGCTTGTCCACCTCGTCGAGCAGGAACACCGGGTTGCGGCTGCCGGCCTTCTTCATCAGCTGGATGATCTGTCCCGGGAAGGCGCCGATGTAGGTGCGGCGGTGGCCGCGGATCTCGGCCTCGTCGCGCACCCCGCCGAGCGACATGCGCACGAACTTGCGGCCGGTGGCGCGGGCGATGGACTTGGCGAGCGAGGTCTTGCCGACGCCCGGGGGGCCGACGAAGCAGAGGATGGGGCCCTTGATCTTCTTCACCAGGGACTGGACG
>JBIOXV010000049.1:0-42658 GCA_044869805.1 Thermoanaerobaculia bacterium
GTGGTGCAGCACGAGGTCACGCACGTGCTGATCGACCGCGCCGCCCGCTTCCACGAGCTGCCGCGCTGGTTCCACGAGGGCGTGGCCATGGCCTCGGCCCGCGTCTGGAGCTTCGAGGACACGACGCAGCTCGCCTGGGGCGTGCTGCTCGGCGGACCTGCCGACCTCCGAGCGCTGGACGATGCGTTCCACGGCAGCGCGCCGGACGCGCGCGCCGCCTACGCGCTTGCCGGCGCCCTGGTGCGCGAGCTCCAGCTCGAGAAGGGGCCGGCGGTGACCGGCGACATCCTGGGCGGCGTGGGCGGCGGCGAGACGTTCGAGCAGGCATTCGCGGCCGCCGCGGGCGAGCCGCTGGCCGGCTTCGCGGGTGCCTTCTTCCGCAAGCAGGCGTTCTGGCTGCGCTGGGTGCCGGTGCTGACCAGCGCGACCACCCTCTGGCTGGCGATCGTGGGGCTCTTCCTGGTGGCCTACCGCAGGAAGCGCCGCCGTGCCGCCGAGCTCGCCCGGCAGTGGGAAGCTGACGAGCACGCCTGGCGGCGCCGGCAGCAGTCGCCCGCGGCCGGGCCGGCCATCGAGCCCCGGCCGCACGGCGGCGGGGCCGGGCGTGGCGGCCCACCGGAGGACCTAGTGAACTGAGGAGTCCGAAGAGCGGCGCTTGCTAGAGAGGAAGCGTAAGAAGATGATGATATTCTTCCCGGACATTGAAGCCAAGAGCCCGCTCTCTCGCTCTGGCCTTGGCCCTGCCGGCGACCCTCGGCGCCGGCTTTGCCTGGGGCTTCGTCTCTCACCGCGAGCGCGTCTTCCCTTTCGCCGAGCTGCGGCAGCTCGCGATCCGCAGTGGCCTGCTGAAGGGTGACCCCGGGGTCAGCCTCCGAGCCTCAGCCGTCGAGCCAGCGTTTCTGCGGAGAGTTCCGTATCTCGCCGGTACAGTGGACGAGAGTCCCGATCGCCGCGGCGTGCTGCACCTCGACCGCCGCCGGGCCTCTCCGGGCCTCACCCTGACCACCACCCGCATCGAGGGGCGCAACGTCGTGCTTCTGGCGGACCTCGACGGCCACGCCGTGCGATCGTGGACCCTCGATCAAGTCCAGGCCCTCCATCTCGTCGAGGTACTGCCCGACGGCGGGCTGCTGGCCGTGGATCAGGGGCGGGCCCTGCTGCGCGTCGATGCCGAGGGCCGCACGAGATGGCGGGTCGAAGGCGGTTTCCACCATGCGGTGGTGTGGGCCGGGGGCCGGGTAGTGGCGCTGCGCAGCCGGCTTCGCGTTGTCCCGGCCGTGCATCCGGCGGCCACGGTGCTGGACGAGGAGATCGTGCTCCTCGACGCGGCAGGGACCGAGGTGGCGGCGCTCTCCATCCTCGAGGCGCTGCTCGCCTCGCCCTACGCCTTCCTGCTGCCGGCGCCCGCGGACGACGAGCTGGCGCGCACGGCCTTCGGCCAGCCGCTGGCGGCGGCCGAGATCGACCTGCTGCACGCCAACCATCTCGAGCCCACGGGGAGCGCGAGCGCCGGGCCCGAGGCGTTGCGCCGGCCGGGGGGCTGGCTGGTCTCCCTGCGCAACCTCCACCTGCTGGCGGTGATCGACGGCGAGGGAAAGGCGGTGTGGGCCTGGGGGCCGGGCCGGCTGGTGCTGCAGCACCACCCGACCCTGCTGCCCTCCGGCACGATGCTGCTGTTCAACAACGGCCTGGCGCGCTCCGAGGTCCTGGAGGTCGACCCCGCGACCCGTCGCGTGCTGTGGCGCTACGCGGCCGAGGACTTCTTCACCTCCTTCGGCGGGAGCTGCCAGCGCCTGGCCAACGGCAACACGCTGATCACCGAGACCGCCACCGGCTATGTTTTCGAGGTGACGCCGGAAGGCCGCCGCGTCTGGGTGTGGGCCAACCCGGACGTGGGCGCCGACGGCCTGCGCGGCGCCGTCTACCGCGCCCGCCGCTTTCGTCCCGAGGAGCTGCCCTTCCTAGCTCCGCAGCAGGAGGCGCAGCAGGCCGAGCACCGCGCCTCCGAGCACCACCCACTGCACGTTGACGTGCCAGCGCAGTAGAGCCAGGAGCGTCACCGCCACCACCGCCATCGCGACGAGGTCGAGCTGCCCCTGCGGGGCGAGCACGGCGGACCCGAAGACGATGGCGAGGTTGAGGATCACCCCCACGACCGCCGCGGTAATGCCACCGAGGGCGGCGGCCCAATGGCGGTTGTGGCGCAGCCTCTCGACGTGCGGGGCGCCGAGGAAGATGAAGACGAACCCGGGCAGGAACGTCGCCCAGGTGGTGAGCAGAGCGGCGCTGATGCTGCTCATCGCCGGCGACATCCCTGAAGCGTGGTTCCATCCCGCCATGAAGCCCACGAACTGCAGCACCATGATCAGCGGGCCGGGAGTCGTCTCGGCCAGCGCCAGGCCGTCGATGGCCTGGTGCGCGCTGAGCCAGCCGAGCTTCTCCACGGCTGCCTGGGTGACGTAGGCGAGCACCGCGTAAGCGCCCCCGAAGGTGATGAAGGCGGCCCAGGTGAAGAAGAGGTAGACCCTGGCGTGGAGGCCGTCGAGGCCGACCGTCGCCGCGAGGGCGGCGAGCGGCAGCGCCCAGAGGCCGATCCCCCAGGCGAGGACGCGGAACGGCCGCGGTGCCGGGCGAGTCGGTACCAGGGCCTGCCCTTCACCCGTCGTCTGTTTCGCGCTGTCCGCCCTGCGGTCCCCGACCAGCAGCCCGAGCCCGCCGGCGCCCAGCACGACCAGGGGAAAGGGCATACCGAGGCGCACCGCGAGGAACGCGGCGGCGGCGATCGCCAGGTGGGGCAGGCCAGAGAGCGCGCGCCGGCCGATGCGCGGCACCGCTTCCAGGACGATCGCCACCACCACCGGCCCCAAGCCCTGGAGCGCTGCCGCCACGGCCGGCAGCGAGCCGTGCGCCGCGTAGATCCACGACAACCCGAGCAGGATGAAGATCGAGGGCAGCACGAAGAGCACGCCGGCGGCGAGCCCACCGGCGACGCCGTGGAGCAGCCAGCCGATGTAGATCGCGAGCTGCTGCGCTTCGGGCCCCGGCAAGAGCATGCAGAAGTTGAGGGCGTGGAGGAACCGCTCCTCGGTGATCCATCGCCGCTGCTCCACCAGCTCGCGGTGCATGAGCGCGATCTGGCCCGCGGGGCCGCCGAAGTTGATGCAGCCGAGGCGCGCCCAGTAGCGCAGCGCCTCGCGGAAGGCGACCGGCTGCTGCGGCGCCTCTCCTCCGGCCGGAGACCGGCGTTCCGCCGGGGATGGGCTTGGCTCAGGCACCGAGATCGACAACCCGGCCGGCGCCAGCCGCGCGCGCCCTCGCCTCGACCACGATCGCCGCCGCGAGGTCCTGGAGAGCGGTGCCTGTGGAATCGAAGATGGTGATCTCCTCGGCCGTCGAACGCCCGGGCCGCGTACCGGCAACGACGTCGGCAAGCTCGGCATGGACCTCGCCGCGCGTCATCAAGCCCGCGGCGAGCGCGTGCTGGAGCTCGCCCAGCTCGGCGCACTGCTCCACTGTGTCGACCACCAGAGTGCCGCGGGCGACGAGGCGGGGATCGAGCTCCTGCTTGCCGTGATCGTCCGCGCCGACGGCGGCGATGAAGGTCCCCGGCTGCACGTCCTCGAGGTGGACATAGTAGCCGCGAGAGGGGCTGCAGGTAGCGCAGACCGCGGACCTGGCGAGCGCCGCCGGCAAATCCGGCGCGGAGCGTAGCTCGATGCCGGGAAGCTTCGGCTCCAGCTCGGCCGCCAGCCGTTCGGCGCAGCGCGGGTCGCGGTCCCAGAGCAGGACCCGTGCGATCGGCAGCACGCCGCAGAGGGCGCGCGCGTGCATCGCCCCCTGCCGGCCGCAGCCGCAGACCGTGAGGGTCGCCGCGTCGGGGCGAGCGAGGTACCGTGCCGCGAGAGCGCTGGTGGCCGCCGTCCGCAGGGCGGTGATCATCATCGAGTCGAGGAGCGCCAGCAGGCGGCCGCAGGCACCGTCGAAGAGCGCCAGCACTCCCTGGATCGCCGGCAGCCCGAAGCGCTCGGCGTTGGCCGGGAAATTGGCGTTCAGCTTGACGCCGAGGCGCGCCTCGGAGCCCGACAGCGCGGCTCCCTTGACGTGGAGGCCGCCGCCCGCGACCGGCAATCCTAGCACCCGTGGCCCCACCGTCTCGCCGGCGGCGTGGCGGCGCAGCACGTCCTCCACGGCCGCGATGCACGCGGGCAGGTCGAGCAGCGACGCGACCTCGCTGGCGGTCAAGAGGAGGGTTCCGGCGGAAGGCGTTCCAGCGCTCATCGAGTGCCTGCCGATCCAGTGGCGGCCCCAGTCGCGACCCCGGCGGGTTCGAGCCCGATCTCGGCCGCGACCCAGGCGGCAACGGCGAAGGCCGCGACCACCTGCCGCAGCGCGACCGGGTCGATCTTGTCGAGCGTGTCGTCGGCCGTGTGATGGACGTCGAAGTAGCGGCTGCTGTCCTGATGCAGGCCGAGGACGGCGACGCCGGCCTCGTGCAGCACTCCCAGATCGGCACCGCCGCCGGCCTCCGCGCCGCCGCGCTCGATGCCGAGCGGCGCGAGCAGCCGCGCCAGGGCGGCGAACGCGGCCTCGTCGTCAGCGGGGCCTTGGCCCGCAACCTCGTAGACGCGGTCGCTCCCATGGTCCGCCTCCATGGCCAGAACGTGCCGCGCCAGCTCGGCACGATGGCGCTCGGCATATGCCGCGGCTCCCGAAAGCCCGAGCTCCTCGTTGCCGTAGAGGACCACCCGAACGGTGCGCCGCGGTGGTCTCGGCAGCTCGGCGAGGAGGCGCGCCGCCGCGACCACGATCCCGACCCCCGCCGCGTCGTCCAGGGCACCGGGACCGAGGTCCCAGGAATCGAGATGAGCTCCGAGCAGCACGATCTCCTCGGGAAGCTCCCGGCCGCGTACCTCGGCGAGGAGGTTCGCCGACTCGGCATCCGGCAGCAGCCGGCAGGTGAGGCGGAGCCAGACGCGGACGGCCTCGCCGCTGTCCGTCGTCGCCGTCAGTCGGTCGGCCAGGAGCTCGGCGTCGGCAAAGGCCAGCGCCGCGGCCGGGATCGGCAACACCGCCGGATCGTAGATGACTCTCCCGGTGTGGGGCAGGCGGGTGGTCGAGGTGCCGATGGAGCGCACGAGGATCGCTACCGCTCCCTGCCGGGCGGCCGCGGTAGCGCCCGCGGTGCGGCCCGGCTGAACCTCGCGGTAGCCGGAGAAGTCGCGAGTACGCCGCATCTGGTGGTCGATGAAGGCGATACGGCCTCGTACCGCTTCCGGCGGCGCGGCCTTCAGGGCGGCGAGCGTGGGGAAGCGGACGACCTCGGCCTCCAGCCCCTCCTCGGGCGTTCCGACGCTCCCTCCGAGAGCGGTGATGACGAGCGGCTGTGGGTGGGAGCCCAGCAGCCGGCTGGCTGCCTCACCGCGCTCCCAGCGCGTCACGGTCACGGCCTCGCGTCGCACGCTCGCGAGCCCTGCCCCGGCGAGGGCCCGCTCGCCCCAGGAGAGAGCGCGGCGGTCGCCCTCCGAGCCTGCCAGGCGCGGCCCAACGTCGAGCGTCAGCTCGCGCGCCAGCGTGTACCCATAGTCGCTCGCCAGCGCCTGCTGGCGCAGGTGGGCGGCCGTGGCTTCGATCTCGGGGGCCTGTGCCGAGGCAGGTCCGGCGGCGAGCAGGGCAGTCAAGACGGTCGAGAGGTGTGCAGTGACTCTTTGCATGGTGGCAACATAGCTGGTGCAATACACGACTGTCAACTGCTATACGATGCATCTGTCGACTGTGATACACGCTATGCGGTGTGCTAGCCTCCTGATCGATGGCCGGCTGGTACGTGCTGATTCATCAGTTGCCTCCCGATCCGCCGTATCTCCGCGCCAAGATCGCCCACCGCCTGGCGCGGGTCGGCGCCTTGCCGCTGAAGAACGCCGTCTACGTGCTGCCGCGCCGCGACTCCTGCCTCGAAGACCTGCAGTGGATCGCCGAGGAGGCGACCTCGAGCGGCGGGACGGCCTTCATCGCCGCCTCGGAATGGATCGCCGGAGTGAGCGACGAGGAGCTGCTGCAGCGATTCTCGGCGGCGCGCTCCGCCGACTATGGCGCCCTCGCCGGCGAGCTGCGCGAGGAGATCGCCTCTCGCGGCAGTGGTCGGAGCGTGGGAGGGCGGCTGGCACAGCTCCGGCAGCGGCTGGCGGAGATCGCCAGGATCGACTGGTTCGGCGCCCCGGGGCGGCAGGAGGTCGAACGCCTCCTCGAGCGGCTGGAGAGCGAGACCGATCGCCCTCCGGCCGGGGGCGCCTTTTCGGCGACGGTCGCGGAGCTGCGCGGCCTCACCTGGGTCACTCGCCCGGACGTGTTCATCGACCGCATCGCCACCGCCTGGCTCGTGCGCCGCTTCGTCGACCCGCAGGCGCGCTTCCGCTTCTCGGCCGCGCCGGGGCGCCAGCGCAGGGCGGGAGAGATCACTTTCGACGTTGCGGGTGGAGACCTGACGCACGAGGGCGAGCGCTGCACGTTCCAGGTCCTGCTGGACCGCTTGGGCCTCGAGGACGCCGCCTTGCGCACCACCGGTGAGATCGTGGCCGACATCGACTTCAAGGACCTCCGCCACGGGCATCCGGAGACGGTAGGAGTCGAGCGCCTGCTGAGCGGGCTCGTGGCACGGCACGCCCAGGACCGCGACCGGCTGGAAAAAGGCGCCGAGCTGTTCGACGCTCTGTACGCGGCGCTGCGCACCGCGCCCACGGCTTCGGCGGAACGGCCGGCCCGAAAACCAGGCGGCGCCCGGAAGCGCTCGGTACGACCCAAGAAGCGCTAGCGAGGCCTCTCGCCCGCCTCAGCCAGGCGCCGCTCCACCACCAGCACGTGGTGCAGGTTGTGGTAGAGCGTGAAGAACAGCATCTCGCGCACCGTGATCTTGCCGAGCACGGGATGCGGCATGCGGCAGCGGTCGAGGGCCTTCTCTGGCCAGCGGGCGACCTGGGCCCGGAGCGCGGTGGCCGCCTGCTCGTGGCGCGCCATCACCTCGGAACGCAGCTCCTCGCCGTCGGCCGGCGGCGGCAACGGCCGCGGCGCGAAGCGGCCGGCATCGACGCCCTGCTCCAGCCGCGCGCGGTAGGCGTCCCGGACTTCGGCGTAGGAGCGCGAAGGCCGGCGCGCGGGCCCGAAGAGCAGCGCATGCACGAAGCGCGGCGCGCGCAGCCCCTGGGCCACCGGGCGGATCGACTTCGTGAGGTGGCGCACGGTGTCGGCCGGCGACCATCCGCTGCCGATCGGCGCCAGGAACTCGGGGGTCGAGAACGAGCTCCAGTAGCCGGCGCTGGCGTGGTGAAGCTTCGCGAGCTCGGCGAGGATCTCGTCGCGCGTGCGTGGCTCGGCGATGGTGGGGAGGGTGCGCACGCTACTCGCCGACCTCGTCGTCCTTCGGGTCATCGAGATGGAACCGATGGAGGACCCGGTGCACCAGTGGCGCGAAGGTCAGCCCCGCGATGACCAGCACCGCGAAGCCGCTGTAGAGGGCGTAGAGGCCCGCGAAGACCTTGGCGGCTTCGGTCTCTGGATCAGCGAGCGGCCCCATGCCGGAGAGCAGCATCGAAGCATTGAGGAAGGCGTCTAGCCAGCCCATCGGGGGCTCGAAGAAGAAGTGGAAGCCGAGCATTCCCACGAGGAGAGACACCGCCACCAGCCCCAGGCCGAAGAGCAAGCTCTTCCCCAACCGCGCCAGGAACACGCGGCGGGGCAACAAGGGGCGCTGGAAGGGCTCGAACATCGAGGGAAACCTGCGATTGTGCGACCGGACGCTATCACCGGCGGGGTTCTCTCGACATCTGGTGCACGATTGGCGACTATGCCTGCTCTGCCTTCGGCGCGACCGGTGACTCTGGCAACAGTCAACCACCTGAGGGAGGGCAGTGCCGAGGAAGCACCTCGGGGAAGCGCGATCCTCACCTGACGGTAGCGCGCGGATGGCGACAGCCGACCTATTTCACCGATCTGGGGACTCGCTCGCTCCGCCGACGGACGGCCAGTGGGCCGCGCGAAATGCGCTACGGCACCGTCGACGACCACGCCCCCGTGCCGCCACTCTCGAAGCCGTCGGCGAAGATCAGGCCGGAGGGGACGGTCGAGAACTTCCGGTCGACGCGCGTCGCGTTGCCCTGGCCGTCCCTGACCTCGACGCGGAAGGTGCGCCCGGAGAGCGGCGGCAGCGCCTCCCCGAGCGCGATCTGGTAGATGCCGTCGCCGATCTCGGCCGCCAGGTCGACGAGCTCGGCGCCGGCCGGCCGGCCGTTGACCGTGAAGTCGGCCTTGACCGACAGCGTCGCGAGGTCGATCCCAGTGTAGGCGTCGGCGAGGCCGAAGCGCAGCGCGGCCACCGGCTGGGGGTTGTAGCCCGGCCGCGGCAGAGAAACCTCCACCGTGGGCCGGTGGTCGTCGAGGAACCAGCCGTAGCCGTTGCCGGGCGGCGGCGTGCCGGAGGCCGAGTCGAAGTCGATCGGACAGCCGAGGTCGATCCAGCGCGCGAAGAGCATCCGCTCGTCGTTCGAGAGCGGCGGCGCGCCGCTCCCTGGCGGCGGCATGATGGTGCCCGTGAAGTCGAGGTCGGCGGCGTTGGGGTCGGCGCCGGGAGGCAGCGTCGCCGGGTTGCCGGGCCCACTCTCGGTCGGGTGCTGGGCGTTGGCCCAGCCGTCCAGCCGCTCGCCCCACAGCTTCCACATCAAGAGGCTGCGCCGGCTCTGGAAGGCGCGCACGTAGCGGCTGGCGTTGGTCTGCCGCCAGGTGCCGTTCCCGATCACCGGCGGGTAGCCCCACTGCGCGTCAGAGTCCGCCGCCAGGCGCTTGTAGTCGCCCGGCAGGCCGTCGTAGATCGCCAGGTCGTCGAGCACCAGGCGGCCGGGCGGCGTCGGGTTGCTGCCGGTGTGGCAGGAGACGCAACTGCGCTGCAGGAGCGGGCGGATGTCGCGGAAGAACTCGACGTTGACCACCGGCTCCTGCACCACCAGCAGGCCGGGGTTGCCCTGCGCGTCGCGGGTCAGGAGCTGGGTCTCGTGGGCGAGGTCCCAGACCTCGTACTCGGGCCGCGCCGCATAGGTGCTCTCGAAGTCGAGCGGCTGCTGGCTGTGGGCGTGGCAGCCGCCGCAGTTGGCGCGCATCTCGCCCGGCCGCACCTGGTGCCAGGTCTGGGCCATGTTGAGCACCATGCCGCGGCGGTCGAGAGTCTGGAAAGTAAAGGGCGTGTCGGCGGGGATCCTGGCCAGGAAGCTGGTGTCAGGGTTGCCCTCCGTGTCGAGGATCGGCTGGCCCTGGGCGTTGGTCTTGCGCACCGGGATCTCGCCCAGGATGCGCAGCCGCTCGCCGGCGTGGCTCTCGAACTGGCGGCCCTCGTTGGGGCCGTAGGAGCGATGCGTGTTGGCCTCCATGGCGAGCAGGCGCACGGCCCAGATGTCGGCGTTGCCGTACTTGCCGGCGTCGGCCCCCTGCCAGTTCCAGTTGCTGCTGTGGTCGTTCTCCGAGGTGTTGAACACGTCCAGGCCGTCGAACCAGTCGGACCACGGCGTGATCCAGCCCGGGAAGCTCTCGCGCTTGTAGAAGCTGCTGGTGCCCACCAGGCCGTAGGGCGTGCCGGCCGGCAGCTCGGCGTGCACCGTGCCGTCGTTGGGAAGCCACGGCAGCAGGGCCGGCGCGGCCACGCCGTGCACGGCGCTGTAGGGCACCAGGGCCCGTGGCCAGGCCTCGTTGTAGGCCGGGCTGTTCTTGATCGGCACCAGCCCGTTGGGGCCGGTCAGCGTGTTGCCGCCCGGCACCAGGTAGAGGCCGCTGTCGTAGCGCGGCAGCGGGGTGGGGCGGTCGAGGTCGTTGGCCGGCCCCGGCGTCCAGGCGACCAGCAGGTCGTTCCCCGGCGCCCCCGACGGGTGCGTGAACTTGCCCACCCGGGTCTGGCCGCCGCTGCCCACCGGCGCCGCCTCGTCGTTGCCGTGGGTGAAGGGCGTGATCGAGTACATGCCCCACGGCGTGAACGGCATGCGGAAGGGGTAGGGGAAGCCGGCGCCCACCGTCTGGTCGATCTCCGGGTTGTCGTCGGGGAAGGCGCTGTAGAAGGCCGGCGTTCCGGGCGGCGGGTCGAGCGGGAACCGGTACAGGGCGCCGAAGCCGTTGTTGTTGAGGTTGTAGTAGTCCTCGATCACCAGGTCGCCGTCGCCGAGCTGGGTCATGAAGTGGAAGGCCTGGCCGCTCCTGAAGGCGGAGACCAGCGGCTGCCACATCCGCCCGTCCGGCCAGATCGCCCAGATGCCCCACAGCCGCGTGTCGCGAAGGCCCTGGTCCTCGTGGCTCGAGAAGGCGATGCGGCCGTCCCTCAAGATCGTGGGGTGAAGCGCCGAGGACACGCTCATCGGCGCGATCGGCGTCACGTTGCCGCCGTCCTCGTCCATCACGAAGAGCTGGAGGGTCGGCGCCGTGAAGCCCTTCTGCGGCCAGAAGGCGTTGCGGTTGGAGGTGAAGGCCACCTTGCCGCCGGGTAGCGGGCAGGGGCCGAGGTTGAAGATACCGTAGCCCAGCCGGTTGTACTGCGGCGCCGGGTCGAACGGGTTGGTCACGTCCCAGTTGCCGGCGCCGGTGTTGGGCGTGAACTCGCCGTGCGTGAGCTGCTCGACGCCGCGGGTGGGCACGTGGATGCGGAACACGTCCGCGCCCTGGTACGGCAGCCAGTCGCGCTGGTAGTTCGACTCCTCGGGCCGCACGTCGTAGAACAGGCTGTAGTAGACCCACTGGCCGTCGAAAGAGACGAAGGGGTCGGTCACCGCGCCGTTGCCACCGGCGACCAGCAGCTCCTCGCTGCCGTCCGGGTGCAGCAGCATCAAGTCCGCGCCGGGCTCCATCCGCGCCGGGTGGAAGACCTCGGGCCAGATCGTCTCCTCCGTGTCGCCGTAGCGCGGCTGGCGCACGTAGACGATGTCGTAGGTCACCGCCGGCACGGCCTGGGCGGCCGAAGCCGACAGCAAGGCCCACCCGACCCAGGCCAGCGTGCTGTGTTTCATGAATCGAGTGTGCGCGGCACCGTCGGCGGCCGCAATGGAAGAGTTCACAGGGACCGATGGAGCGAGCCGGGCGCTGGGTCCGTGGTACGCATCCAGCCCGATGAGATAGCCAGCCGCCTCGCGGCAGGGGGTGACTGAAGAGCGGGATCGGCGGGCCAGTCCGGCACGCTCGAGCCCGCAGCTCCGTCAACCCCAACCATCGGAGGACTCGACCATGGCATCGGCAGTGAAAGAAGCGAGAGAAGCGAACCTCTTCGAGCTTGGCTGCGGCAGGGTAAGCGTCACCTACAGCACGACGAGCTTCATCGGCAAGCCCCTGTTCAGCTACCGTGACGGCAGCCTCAACCTGAGCTTCTCGGGGGACGAGATCCAAGTCGAGGAGACGAGCATCGGCCGGCTGGTCACCGTCACTTTGGAGGTCATCGCGGACCTGCGCACCGTGACGTTCACCGTGATCCTGCCCGTGGTCAGGGTGATCGCGGGCTCGGTCGGGACCGTGATCAGTGTGCCGGGCATCCGCACGACCCACCACACCACCATCGCCGGGCCGCCGCCGGTCGGCCCGGAGAAGACCTACGAGGTGTGCGAGCTCAGAGGCACGGCCCAGGCCGTGGACTTCTGACGCGGCGCCGAGTCTCGGCGTCTCGCCGTCGCGGAGGCTGCTCCCTCAAGGCAGCCCCGCGACATTCTTCTCTGCCGCCAGCGTGAAGTACAGGAGCATCAGCAGCGGCAGCTTGGGCACTTCGGCCGCCGCGGTCTAGAGGGTCCCCTCGCGGCTCCACCACTTGCGCCGCAGGTGAGCGAGGGGGCAGGTCGATTCCCATGCCTCGAGAAGGACGATAGAGTCTTCGGGTTCAATTGAGCCAAGGTCGTGAGCAAGCCCTTACTTTTCCTGAGCTACAACTCACTCGATCACGCTGCCGTGGAATCGGTGCGCCGAGCCCTCGAAGCGCAGGGGCTGGCGACGTTCCTCGATCGGCTCGATCTGCCACCTGGTCAGCCATTCCGCAGCTTGCTGGAGCATGGCCTGAACACTGCCACAGCGGTGGCCGTGTTCCAGGGGCCTCATGGGCTTGGGCCTTGGCAGCAGAGCGAGCTAGACCTGGCTCTGGTTCGCCAGAACCAGGCCAAGGGCCGCGGCGAGGTGTTCCCGGTAGTACCCGTGCTCTTGCCCAAGGCTCAGGAGCTGGGCCTGAGCTTTCTGACACTCAATACCTGGGTGGATCTGCGCGGCGGTCTCGACGACGCCGGGGCGCTCAGGACCCTGGCGTTGGCAGCGACCGGCCAAGCGCCGCGAGGCGCCCAAGCGGATGATCCTCTCGGGCCGGTTCCGCCGATCTGCCCCTATCGCAGCCTTGCCGCCTTCCGAGAGGAGGACGCCGACTTCTTCTTCGGCCGCGAGGAAGAAACCAAGGAGCTGCTCGCCAAGGTGCGCGAGACGCCGTTCGTGGCAGTGGTCGGTGCTTCCGGGAGCGGCAAGTCTTCGCTGGTCCGCGCCGGCCTGCTGCCGCATCTCCGGCGTCAGAGATCGCCGGCGGCTTCCTGGGGCGCGGTGTTCCTGGCCCCCGGCAAACACCCGTTTCACAGGTTGGCGGCCGCGTTACTTCCGTTCCTCGAACCCGACCTCTCCGAAGTAGATCGGCTGGAGGAAGCCGGGAAGCTCGGGAGCAAGCTCTCCGCAGGCAGCATCCGCCTCTGCGATGTCGTCGATCGCTTGCTCGACAGGAGCGGCGGCGCCGATCGCCTGCTTTTGGTGGTGGACCAGTTCGAAGAGCTCTTCACCCAGAGTGCGCCTGAGCAGCAGATCGCGTTCGCCGAGATGCTGCGCCTCGCGAGCGAGCAGTCTCGTCTGACAGTGGTGATCACCGTACGCGGGGATTCCTTCGGCTCGGTGCTGTCGCTGCCGCGCGACTTCGCGAGCGCCGTCGATCGCGGGCAGATGAATCTACTGGCGATCAGTCGCAAAGGGATGGCCGAAGTGATCGAGACGCCGGCTGAAAGGGTGGGGCTGCGCTTCGAACCTGGCTTGGCCACGCTGATCCTCGATGAGGTGCGAGAAGAACCCGGGCAGTTGCCGCTCGTCGAGTTTGCGCTGGCGGAGCTCTGGCAGCGATCGCGGCCCGGCTCGACGCTCACCCTCGAGGCTTACAGTGCCGTAGGCAGAGTGTCTGGGGCCATCGCGCAGCGTGCCCAGCAGTTCTCCGCTTCCTTGAGCCCGCCCGACCGTGAGTCTTTGCGCCGGCTCATGTCGCGCCTGGTCCGCGTAGCCGAGCGGCCCGAGGCCGGGTTGGATACTCGCCAGCGTCTTCGGCTCTCCGAGCTTCCGCCGGTAATGCTTCCCCTCGTGCGCCGCCTGGCCGACGTGCGCCTGGTGGTGACCAGCCGAGACCTGAGCACAGGCGACGAGACTGCGGAGGTGGCGCACGAGGCGTTGATCCGTGAGTGGCACGAGCTGCGAGCCTGGCTGGACCAGGACCGTGCCTTTCTACTGTACCGCCAGGATTTGCAGCGGGCCGTCGAGCGCTGGCTGGAGCGCGGGCGGAGCGATGACTACGTGCTGCAGGGCGACCCGCTCGGTGAGGCGGAGCGATGGCGACGAACCCACGGTCACGAGCTTTCGAGCGAGCAACTTGCCTTCCTCGACGCCGGCCTGGCTCGCCGAGATCGGGCGCAGGCCGAGAACCTGGCTCGGCAGCGGCTCCTTCAGCGCTTCACCTGGACGTTCTCGTCTGCCTCGATCGGTCTGGGCGCGCTGCTTGTCGTGATCTTCGCCATCAACCGGCAGCTCCAGGCACATAAGACGGCCTTGTCTAGCCAGCTCCTTGCCCGCCGCTCGCTGGCAGAGTTGGCCGAGAATCCCCAAGCTGCGGCGCTTCTGGCCCGCGAGGCAGTGGTTCGGAGCCGGGCGGCGGGCGGGGCGCCGGTCGCCGAGGCGGAGACGGCTCTCCGGGCGGCGCTGGCACAGCTCGGCGGCAAGCCCGTCGTCCATCGCGAGCTCTCCTACGACCGTCGCGTGCTCGGCGCCGTGCTGGGGAAGAACGGTCGCTGGCTTGCGACCGAGACACGAGACGGCAAGGTGAGGCTTGCGCGGCTGACTCCGGACGCCGAGGTGGCCGAGGTTGTGGCGCCTATCGACACCGAGCAAGGAGATCCGCGTTGGGCGCAGTTCATGCGTGGCGCAGTGCCAACTGCCTCCGTGCGATTCAGTCCGCAAGGTGGATGGATGCTGGTCCGTACGGTCGGAGCATCGATCGAGCTCTTCAGGCTTCTCGCACGGCCCGAGTCGAGACTGACCCTGGCACCCGAGGTATCTGCCGTCGCCTTCTTGGAGGACGACAGCGCGCTTGTCCTAGGTGGAAACTCAGGCGAACTCCAATGGCTCGACCTCACCGAGAGTAGCCTGCAGCCTGTCTCGATCACGACTCTTCCCGATGCCGCCGAAGTTAGACAGATCTCGACTAGCCCCGATGGACGCTGGTTCGCTGCGAGGTCGATCGGTGAGTCGCGAGGTCTCTGGCACCTTGGCCTTGTAAAAGAGCCGGGTCGGCGCGCAGAGCTCTTGACCTTCGCATTGCGGTCGGCTAGGCCAGCAGCGATACCGCAACGTTCCGAGCTTGCTTCGGAGGCATCGGTGTTCGCTGCGGAGAGGCGCCTCGCGTCGGCGGCGCTTGCCGCGCTCTTTGTGGGACATCGAGCCGGCCCTGACTTGGCTTCTGGCTTTCTGGATGACGTCGTCCCCACGGATCTAGCGTTCGCTCCGGACAGCCGTGCCGTAGCCTTTCTGTTCGGTGACTCAGTCTGCTATGCGAGGCTGGATGACACGCTTAGCACCGAACTGCCAGCAGCCTGCACAGTTGACTTGGGAAAGCCTGGAAACCTGATCTTTGGGCGGACACCCGGGTTCCTGGCGGCTACTGTTGAAGGAGGATTGGGCGTCCTTCGTATCGAGCGTGCTGGCCGTAACCTCTCCAGAACTCTCGTACAGGGCGGCCACGATGCGCTGGCCGTTGGGTCGACCGTTCTTCAGGTCGACGACAACGAGATCACCACTCTGAGCTGGCTATCTGTCCCTTGGGGCCGGAAGGGAACTGAACCGCCTCTCGGATCTCGAGGCGCATGGCTCGAGCTCCACGGGCGACAGGGGGACTTGGCACTGGCGACGATTCATCGCCTCCAATACGGCGCCTCCCCAGGTCTGCTCGCGTCGCCGGACTTCCTGCTGGCAGGTCTAGGTAAGCCGACCGCAGGATTGGCCACAGACGAGGCTGCGCAATGGCTCCTGGGATGGACCTCGGAAAACGAAATTCGTGCCTGGCGCCCGCCCTCGAGTCTGTTGCCATCCTTTCAGCCCATCTTGCTCGACGACGACGCTGGTGGCGAGCTTGCCTTCACTTCAGAGGGAGATCTGGTCGCCTCTATCGAAGGAACGAAGTACGGAGCGCACGGACATCTCTGGAAGAGGGCGAATCTGGAACTGGAGGAGAGTTCGACCGACGCCTTGCTTGCCGAGCGGCCCTCGAGGTGGTCCGTGGCTGCGGAAGGAGGAAGGTACTTCGCTTCTGTGGATGATTATGGACGGCTCACCCGGTGGGACCTATCTAGCGAAGAGCTGCCAACGAGGTTGGTTCGGCTAGCGCTGCCGGCCGAAACCGAGATCTCACAGGTCGCACTTGCGCCGACGGGTCGCTGGTTCGTCGCGAAGGGGCGCTCTCGAAACCTCGGAGGTAGCTTCTCGACTCCGACTGCTCTCAGGCACGCGGTACAGGCCGGGGAGGAGTTGCTGCTGTGGGATCTCGAGGACGATGATCAACCAGTGGCTCCCGTGAAGCACGATTCGTCGGGATTGCTGGGCTTCGACCCAGAAGGACGCTGGCTGGTCATTAAAGGTACCAAGGAGGGCTCGAAGTCCTTGCGCTTCCCGGCCTGCAAACGCTTGACCCGTTGAGTATCGGTAGGTCGCCCCTGGGTGGAGCGGTCACTCCGATCGCGAGTTTGGAGATAAGCAGCAACGGGCGATGGGTCTTCTTTGGCGGAACCGATACGGCAGGGAATCTCTGGGATATGGATGGCGCCGGGTGGGGGCCAAAATGGGCACCGATTTCTGCGTCTCGAGTGTCGGTGGCCGCTTTTTCAACGGACAGCCGCCGGTTGCTAGTGGGCACGGCCGGGGGCAAGACGGTCGTGCTCGACTTCTCTCCGTCTGGCTCAGTCTGGGACAGAAAGCATGAGCTCGCTGTGGGCGACGATCCGATCACCTCGTGTGCCCTGAGCTCTGACGGCAGGCTGGCCTTCGCTTTCGCCGCCGATGGTTCCAACAAGCTCTGGGACCTGAGCAAGTCCGACCCGGCGGCGGGCGCAGTGGCCCTGCCCTTTGAGCAGTGGAGGCCGAAGCAGAGGGCCCCCGGCGCCCACGCGGAAGTCACCCACGCCACCTTTTCCCCGGACGGCCGCTACCTGGCAACCTCGACCTCCCAGGGCGTGTTCCTCTGGGATCTGGACTTGGACTCCCTTCTCGACAAGGCGTGCAAGGCCACGGGGCGAAACCTCACGTGCTCCGAGTGGAAGGACGCGTTTGGAGAGGAGCCCTATCGCCGAACCTGCCCTGATCTTCCGGGGCCTTGGGATGCCGCCGATCCGGAAAGCAAGGCCCCCTGCGCTCGGCTCTACGAGCCCCACGAGGCAGGGTAGGCCCGCCCGAGCCGCAAGGTCTGGCTGCGCTGGAGCGCGAGGTGGTATCGGGCATCGGTAGTTCGCGTTCTTCGCTCGCTTCGGGTCGGTGAAGGGTGGACGGTAAGCAGTTTCTCGCCGGCCCGTCCATGGGGTCGCGGTAGGATGAACAGGGAGGTCCAGCCATGGCCACGATCACCGTCGAGTTACCTCCGGATGTTTTCGCGGCGCTGCGTGCTTCACCTGACGAGCTCGCGCGCGAGCTGCGGGTCGCCGCCGCCGTGCAGTGGTACTCCCAGGGCTGGCTCTCGCAGGGAAAGGCTGCAGAGGTGGCGGGCTTGAGCCGCCACGAGTTCCTCGACGAGCTGTTCCGTCGCAAGGTGCCCGCCTCCCAAGTGACTCTCGACGAGCTCCGCGAGGAGCTCGAGCGTGCCTAGCGTTCTCGTCGGTGACGCATCCCCCATCATTTTCCTCGCAGGTATCGGCCAGCTTGGGCTCCTCGCCTGTCTCACCGAAGGGGTCCTCGTGCCCGATGCAGTGCATCGGGAGGTGAGATCTGGCGCCGACGCCGCCTTCCTCGCTCGCCTGGCTGAGGCCGCTGCCTGGCTTCGGGTGGTTCCGGACCTGGCGCTCCCGGCTTCTGTGCTGCGCTGGAATCTCGGAGACGGAGAGTCGCAAGTCCTGGCCTACGGAGTGGCTCACCCGGAGTGCGAGCTGGTCCTCGACGACCGAGCAGGGCGGCGCTGTGCCGAGAGCCTGGGCCTGTCTGTGACCGGCACCCTGGGAGTCGTCCTGCGCAGCAAGCGTGGCGGCCACATTCCGGCTGCCCGCCCCCTCCTGGAAGGCCTGCTGGCGATCGGCTTCTACCTCTCTCCCGAGGTGCAGGCCCTCGCACTCGCGGAAGTGGGCGAGTAACCCTGGCAGGGCAGCCACCTCAACCGTCGGCGAGATCTCTCCGGAAGCCTATTCCGGCGTTGCCGAGCTGATCTGGCTGCCCGCTACGAACTCTCGCAGCACCCCCACCTCCTCCTCCCGCGCCTGCCGCCACGCCTCGGTCTTCTGCCGCCGGGCGATCGACTCGGGCGAGTAGCGGATGGAGGTGACGAGCTTGCCGTCGCGGCTCCAGACGTGGGCGCGGCCGCGGTCGCCGAGCACGATCAGGGTGTCGTGCCGGGCGTCGACCAGCACCTGCTCGGGCCTGGCCCGTTTGAGATCGGCCATCGCCATGCGGGTGGGGCGGGCGCCTTGCCGGTGACGCTCGCGGGCGTGCAGGGTGCGGCGGCCCTCGGCGCGGCGGCTCTTGTCGAGTCGGGTGGCGAGCCCGTCGATGAGGCCCTCCAGGCGCCGCTCGATCATCGCCGCGCCGCTCGGGCTGCCCACCCCCGCGGCGGCGATCTGCCCCAGCACGCTCTGCGCCCAGCGCACGGCCGGCGCCCAGGGGATTTCGCCGAGGCGGCTGCAGAAGGACTCGAGCGACTCATCGCCGGGTCCAGTGCCCACCAGATTCAGCCCGTAGAGCCGGCGCGAGCGCGGGGTGCGCGTGGAAGCGATCTGGAAGGTGAGGGCCACCAGCGCGGGGTGGCCGGCGGCGTCAGTGCCGCGGTACCAGCCGGCGACCACTTGGCCGTGGAGGTAGTAGCCGGTGGTGATGTCGCGAAAGGCGGGCAGGAGGCTGACCGAGAGGTCGGCGCCGGAAGCGGTCGCGGTCAGGAATCGCGGCGGGTCGTCGTAGAGCTGGTCGACGCGCGGGTCGCCGCGCTCGAGGAGCCAGGGCCCGAGCTCGACGAAGCGGGGAACGCCGCTCGGGCCGTAGCCGGCGAAGACCTCGCGGCCGCTCGCCGGCGCCGAGTGTTCGCAGGCGGAGCTGGCGCAGCGCAGGCAGTGGACGTGACCGGCGCGGAAGAGGGCGCGCCGGGTGAGGATGGATTGGAGCTCGGCGGTGAGAGCCTCGCTCGCGGCGTCGGCGGATCGGGCGAGGTCGCCGTCGCGGGGCACCACGGGCAGGCGGAGCCTCAGGTCGAGACCGCCGGCGTGGCCGGCGAGCAGATGCCCCCCGGGGTGCGCTGACACCCGCCGGCGAAGCTCCTCGGCCAGGAGCTCGATCGCCCCGCGCACCCGGTCGCCACCGGCATTGTCCTCGTTCAAATGGGGCCCGCCTCCGACAGAGGGAGTGTATCCCGCCCCCTCGCGGTCTCGAGTCTCCCCCCCTCGCGGCCTCGTGCCTCGGGGTATCTCTCGTTGCGGTGCTCGAGCTCCCTTCGGGCGGCCTGCGCTCCGCACGAGAGACACCCCGAGACGGCCGCTCCCGCCTGGAAGCTTGTGGCCGGAGCCTCATCTGTCATCCTGAACGAAGTGAAGGATCTGGGCGGGGGCTCGATGCGCGAACCCATCCCGCCAGGTCCTTCGCTTCGCTCAGGACGACAAGTTGGAGCCGCTCCTTCCCCCGAGGCGCAGGGCGAGATGTCGAATCGGCCGATTCTGTTCTCCGGTTCCCGGGGGAGCTGCGGGCGCGAGGGTGCCACTCCTGCGAGGAGCGCAGCGAGCCCGGGCGTCGAGCACCGCAGCAGGAGAGGCACCCGAGCACATGCCCGCAGCGGGCGGGTCCGCCGGCGGCGCCATAAGCCATACTTGCCCCGTGCGGCTCCTTTCTCCCCGCGACCCGAACCTCCGCCTCCTCCTCCGCCTCTGGCTCTCAGCCTGCGGCGTGACTCTCGGCCTGCTCTTCGCTCTCGATCGCCTCTTCCCGCCGCCTCTGGCCGCGCTCGAGCGGCCGCCCGCCCGCGCCATCCTCGCCCGCGACGGCGAGCCCCTGCGCTTCCTGCTGCCGGCCGACGAGCGCTGGCGGCTGCCGATCACCTTGGACGAGGTACCCGCGGACTTCCTCGCCGCGTTCATCGCCGCCGAGGACCGGCGCTTCTACCGTCACTCCGGCGTCGACCCTCTGGCGATGGCGCGCGCTGCGTGGACCAACCTGCGCGCCGGCCGCGTGGTCTCCGGCGCCTCCACCATCCCGATGCAGCTCGCGCGCATGGCGCAGCCCGGGCCGCGCACGCTGGGCTCGAAAGTGAAGGAGGCGCTACGCGCCGTGCAGCTCTCGCGGCGGCTGTCCAAGCGGCGCCAGCTCGAGCTGTATTTGAACGTGGCGCCCTACGGTAGCAACCTCGAAGGAATCGGCGCGGCCTCGTGGTTCTACTTCGGTAAGCGGCCGGCGCAGCTCTCGCTCGGCGAGGCGGCCCTGCTGGTGGCCCTGCCGCGCTCGCCCAACGGCTTCGACCCGCTGCGCCATCCCCAGGCGGCGCGCCGGGCGCGCGACCGGGTGCTCGGCGAGCTCGCGGCGCGCGGCGTCTTTCCGCGACAGTCAATCGACGAGGCGCGCGCGCAACCGCTGCCCGCGGTGCGGAGAGCGGCGCCGTTCGCGGCGCCGCACGCCTCGCTGCTCGTCGCCGAGCGCTACCCCGGACGGACCCGGCTGCGCACCGCGATCGATCGCCGGCTGCAGGCCATCGCCGAGCACGCCGTCGCGTCCCGCGCCTCCGAGCTGCGCTGGCTCGGCATCGGCAACGCGGCGGCGGTGGTGCTGGAGATCGACAGTCGTGCCCTGCGCGCGCTGGTCGGCTCGGCGAGCTTCTTCGAGGCGGCCTACTCGGGGCAGGTCAACGGCGCCACGGCGCGCCGCTCGCCGGGCTCGACCCTCAAGCCCTTCCTCTACGCTCTGGCCTTCGACCAGGGGCGGATCGTTCCCGACTCCTACCTGCTCGACGTGCCCACCGACTTCGCCGGCTACGTGGCCGAGAACTTCGACGGCACCTACCGCGGGCGGGTGACGGCGCGCGAGGCGCTGGTGGCATCGCTCAACGCGCCGGCCGTGCGGCTGCTCTCCGACCTCGGCCTGCCTGCCTTCCTCGGTCTGCTGCGGCGCGGCGGCCTGGCGACGCTCGACCGTCCGGCCCGGCACTACGGCCTGCCGCTGGTCTTGGGCGCCGGCGAGGTGACGCTCCTCGACCTCGCCAACCTCTACGCCACCCTGGCCGAGGGCGGCGTGCACCGGCCGGTGCGGCTGCTCGAGCCGGAGCCCGGCGACGGGCCCACCGCCGGGAAGGAAGGTGCGGGCGCGGGAGCCGGCGAGCGCCTGTTCTCCCGTCGCGCCGCCGAGCTCGTCGCCCGCACCCTGGTCGACCTTGCGCGGCCGGACCTCCCCAGCTCCTGGGACCTGGCGCGCGGCACCCCTGCCGTGGCCTGGAAGACCGGCACTTCCTACGGCCACCGCGATGCCTGGGCGGTGGGCTTCTCGGGCCGCTACGCGATCGGCGTCTGGGTGGGCAACTTCGACGGCCGGCCGGTGACCGGCATCGCCGGCTCCGAGCACGCGGGGCCGCTGCTCTTCGATCTGTTCCGCGCCCTGGAGAACGAGGCGGGAGGCGGCGGCTCGTCGCCGGCGCTGCTCGCGCCTTCCCCGGTCGAGGACACGCTGCCGGTCTGTGCCGTGAGCCACCAGCTCCCCGGGCCGCACTGCCCGGGACGAGTGCGCGTGCCATACCTGCCCGGCGCCACGCGCCTGGCCTCCTGCTCCATGCACCGTCGCGCCTTCGTCGATCGCCGGACCGGCGAGATCCTCGCCGGCCCTTGCCTGGCACAGCGACCGCACGAGGCGCGGCTGCTGACCCTCGAGCCGCCGGAGCTGGTGGCCTTCTGGCGGGCGCAGGGCCGGCCGGTAGCGCCGCTGCCGCGGGTGGCCGAGACGTGCGGCGGCGCGCCAGGCACCTCCCCCGGCGCCGGCGCCGCGAGAGCGGCCCCGGCGAGCGACGGGCCGCGCATCGTCTCGCCCGACGGCGCCACTCCCTATCGCCTGCGCCGCGAGGTGCCGCTCGAGTTCCAGCGCATCGCGCTCATCGCGCGCTCCGGACCTTACGCCCGCACGCTTTTTTGGTACGAGGATGGCCAGCTCGTGGCGAGCGGCGCGCCCGGCGGGAGGCTGTTCATGGACCCGCGCCGCGGTCACCACGAGCTGGTGGTGGTAGACGACACGGGGCGCTCGGATACGGTGAGCTTCCGCGTCGATTGAGTGTCCCGCTCGCGGGCCGCTCGTCGGATGCGAGAATGGACGGCGAATCCGCGCGGTGAACACGAGGCGCCGCGCCCTCTCCCCGGAGGATGCACCCGATGGAATGCAAGCGACAGATCCTGATGGCCTGGCTGCTGGCGGCGGTATTGGCGGCCCCGGCCTCGGCGGCGATCCACTACCAGGCGACCACCGACACCGACGGCGGCGGCCAGCAGATGAAGATGGTGGTCGAGGGCTGGGTGGACGGCGGCAAGGCGAAGGTGGAGTTCAAGGACAGCGACAACCCGCTGATGGGCGATGGCACCTACCTGCTCACCAAGGACGGGGCCCAGACCCTGGTGCTCGTCAACCCCAAGGAGAAGACCTACGCCGTTTTCGACGTCAGCGCCATGGTCGGGATGGCCGGCGCGATGATGAACAGCATGGGCTCGATGTTCAAGATGGAGGTCGTCGACCCCAAGGTGGAAACAGTGGTCGACGAGGACGGCGGCGCGGTCCTCGGCCTGCCGACCCGCCACCTGCGGTTCGAGCACAGCTACGGGATGAAGGTCAAGGTGCTCGGCATGACGCAGGCGAGCGAAGTCGAGCAGACCCAGGACGTGTGGGTGACCACCGCGGTCCGCGATCCCGGGCTCGGGGCCTGGCTGCGGGCCTCTCCGCCCAAGACCGGCGTCGAGGCGTTCGACAAGCTGATCGCCGCTCAGATCGGCAGGATCGAGGGGTTCCCGCTCAAGACGGAGACGGTTTCCACCAGCCGGACGGACAAAGGCAAGGCGACCACTACCCGCAGCACCATGCAGGTGACCGAGCTCGACGCCGACGCCGCGCCCCCGCCCGCCTCGACCTTCGAGGTGCCGGCGGGCTACACGGCGACGGAGCTCCTGCCGGCGGGTGAGGGCAACCCCTTCGAGGCGCTGATGAAGCAGAAGGGGCGGCCGTAGGGGCGGCCCTCGTGGCCGCCCTCGTCGAGCGCAGGTGACAGCCTGTAGGGGCGGCCCTGGTGGCCGCCCCTACAGGGAAGCAGTAGCACCCGGGAAAGCTAGCGTTCGCTACACCAGCTTCGCGTCGAGCGTGATCTCCACCGCCTTCAGCGCCTGCGACACCGGGCAGCCCTCCTTGGCGCCGCGGGCCTGCTCCTGGAACGCCGCGTCGTCGATGCCGGGCACCCGGGCCTCGGTGGTGAGAGCGATGCGCGTGATGCGGAACCCTGCCTCCTGCTTTTCCATGTGTACCTTGGCGGTGGTGGCCACGCGCTGCGGCGCGTGGCCGGCGCGCTCCAGGGCCGCCGAGAGGGCCATCGAGAAGCAGGCGGCGTGGGCGGCGCCGATCAGCTCCTCGGGGTTGGTGCCGGTGCCGTCCTCGAAACGGGTCGTAAACGAATAGCGTCCCTCGAAGGCTCCGCTGCCGAGGGCTACGCGCCCGCTGCCGTCCTTCAGGCCGCCGGTCCACTCCGCGTTGGCGTTGCGTACGATCATGATCGCATCCTCCCTGCCGTCCGTACGGCCGTCCGTTGAGCCTCGATCCTACCGTGGCGCGTGGCTTGCAGCCGACCGGGCCGGCCGGCTACCGGCGGCCGATCCGGCACCTGCCGGCAGGCGGGCAGGGTCCGGAGAGGTTACTAGCGCGGCATTCAGGCATAATCGGCCGCCGGACCGGCCACGCTGTACGCTCAGAACACTTGATCCCCGAGGTTTCTCCATGCTCAAGCCCTTCCCGCGCAGCATCTTGGCGTTTGCCCTGCTGACCCCGTTCCTCGCGCTCCCGGCGCTCGCCGGCAGCCCGGCCGGCAAGACCTACGGCGCGACCCCGGCCGCCGCCGAGACCACCTCCATCGCCCGCCTGCTCTCCAACCCGCAAGCCTTCGCCGGCAAGACCGTCAAGGTCGAGGGCAAGGTGCTCGACGTCTGCCCCAAGGCCGGGTGCTGGATGGAGCTCGGGGTCACGGGTGGGGCGGTGCGGGTCAAGGTGGACGACGGCGTGCTCGTCTTCCCGGTCGACGCCAAGGGCAAGCCGGCGGTGGCCGAGGGCAAGGTCGAGATCCTCGAAATGAGCCGCGAGCAGTACGTGCGCTGGGCCGAACACCTGGCCGAGGAGCGAGGCGAGGCCTTCGACCCGGCCACGGTGGGTGAGGGCCCCTACCGTTTGGTGCAGATCCACGCCACGGGCGCGGTGATCGACGGCGGGGAGCCCGCGGCTCCGTGAGCGCTCCGGCCGTAAAGGCACCGGCGGAGGGGCTGTTCGCGGCCAAGGCCAGGCTGCTCTCGCGCCGTGTCCTCTGCGAGGGCTCCTTCCTCACCATGACCACAGAGCGGGTCGAGCTGCCGAACGGCCGCGCCGTGGACCTCGAGCTGGTGCGCCACCCCGGGGCAGCGGCGGTGGTGCCGCTGACCGGGGACGGCGAGGTGCTGATGGTGCGGCAGTACCGGCACGCGGCCGACGGCTGGCTGCTGGAGGTGCCCGCCGGCAAGCTCGACGCCGGCGAGACGCCCGCGGCCGGGGCACGCCGCGAGCTCGAGGAGGAGGCCGGCTGCGCGGCCGGCGAGCTGGTCGAGCTGGGCAGCATCCTGCCCAGCCCGGGGTTCACGGACGAGGTGATCCACCTCTTCCTGGCCCGCGACCTCGCGCCGGCGAGCCAGCGGCTGGAGCCTGACGAGCTGCTGGCCGTGGAGCGGGTGCCCTTCGCCGAGGCGGTGGCGATGGCCGAGCGGGGCGAGATCCGCGACTCGAAGTCGGTCTGTGCCCTGCTGCGCGCCGCCCGCCTTCTGAACGGTGGTGCCCCCGCCGGAAAGCCCCCCGCCGGAAAGGAATAAGACCGGGCCTGCGTTACAACCTAGGAACGACTTGCGGCAGCCCATGGAGCGCTTTCGATGACCGAGACCACCGATCCCCAGGTTCCCACCCCGGAGCCGGCAGTCACCGCCGCCGCGCCCGACGCCCAGCCGAGCGCCCAGAACCCGGCGCCGATCACCCCGGGCCCGCCCGAGGGCGGCGCCGGCAACCGCTTCTGGCGCGAGTGGGTGCGGCCGCTGATCGTGGTGTTGATCGTGATGGGATCGTTCCGCTCCGCGCTCGCCGACTGGAACGACGTGCCCAGCGGTTCGATGAAGCCGACGATCGTCGAGGGCGACCGCATCTTCGTCAACAAGGCCGCCTACGACCTGCGGGTGCCGTTCACCCGCCTGCGCGTGATGCGCTGGAGCGAGCCCCACTCCGGCGACATCGTGGTGCTCTTCTCGCCGGAGGACAACAAGCGGCTGGTCAAGCGGGTGGTGGGGGTGCCCGGCGACAAGCTGGAGATGCGCGAGGGCTACCTCTACATCAACGACAAGCCGCTGCACTACGAGCACGTGGAGGCGAGCGACGTCGTGTCCCTGGACGAGCGCGACAAGGAGGACTACCGCTTCTGGCGCGAGCAGCTCGGCGAGCACGACCACCAGCTCATGCTGCCTCCGGGGCCCGGCCCGCGCGGCTACTTCGCGCCCATCCAGGTGCCGGCCGACCACTACTGGGTGATGGGCGACAACCGCTCCAACAGCCGCGACTCGCGCTACTTCGGGTTCGTGGAGCGCGGCGCCATCGTCGGCCGCGCCACGCGCGTGGTGCTGTCGGTCGACAAGACCCGCAGTTACAAGCCGCGCTGGGAGCGCTTCTTCCGGCCGCTCGAGTAGGGGCGGGCCTTGGGCCCGCCCTCCCTTGGGGCGGGCCTCGTGCCTGCCTGCCGCGCCCGGGCGACCCCGAGCGTCGCCCCTACGCTCTCACCCTCTTGCACCGCACGGCCTGCTCGCTGAACGCCCGCGGGCGGCCGGCGT
Organism: Thermoanaerobaculia bacterium; assembly: GCA_044869805.1. Lineage (GTDB taxonomy): Bacteria > Acidobacteriota > Thermoanaerobaculia > Multivoradales > SZUA-115 > CAWDVR01. Next base: position 25,566 of record JBIOXV010000049.1, read on the forward strand.
CCCCTCCGGCTCCGATCTCGCCAGGCCGGCAGTCGATCCTCATCTCCTGCTCCCCGACCTCGGCCAGGCAGTAGAGGGCCTGGCCGGCGAGCGGGCCGGAGGCAAAGCCCGTCAAGTCGAGGTGGTGGGGCGTCGCCGCGCGGTCGAGCTCGTAGCGCACGTCGAAGGTCTGGCTCTGGCCCTGGTACTCGAGCACCCAGCGCAGAGTGCCGCCGCGCTCGAACTGGAAGGTCTGCCGGCCCTGCTCGGAGTCGACGCCCTCCCAGCGGCCGATCAGCGAAGGCCCCCTCGGGCCGCAGCCGAGTGCGAGCGCCAGCGCGAGGAGGCAGAGCGGGAGGTGGCGCCGAGTCGAACGGCCGGGAGGAAGGCTCACGGGCGCGCATCCTACCAGCGCTGTACACGTGCTCCAGGGGAGCCGGCCGCGGCGCTGCTCGAAAGGCACGGGGTCGCCTTTTGCGGAGCGGATCGTCCTTATACTGTCGAGGGATGGCGCGGCACGTCTCCGACACCTGGGCGAGCTACTTCGGGCCGGGGGCGGTGAGCTCGTTTCTCGCCGCCTCTCTCACCGCCGTTGCCGGCCTCGGGCTGCCGATCCTCTGGCGCCTGCGCCAGGTGCTCGCCCTCGCGCGGCGCGACGATCGCGAGCCCGCCGACCTCATCCTGGTGCTGGGCCGCACCCTGGTCGACGACCGGCCGGCGCCGGTCTTCATCGCCCGCCTCGCCCACGCCGCGGAGCTCTACCGGCTCGGCCTGGCGCCGCGCATCGTGGTGGCCGGCGGCTTGACCGGCCGCGCTTCCCGCACCGAGGCCGCGGCAGGCCGCGACTGGCTGGTGGCGCGTGGGGTGCCGGCGCAGGCGGTGATCTGCGAGGATGAGAGCCGGCACACGCTCGAGAACCTGATCAACACGCGGCAGACCCTGCGCCGCGAGGGAGGAAGCCGGCTGATCGTGGTCACCGATCCCCTGCACCTGGCGCGCGCGGCGGCCTTCGCGCGGGGCCTGGGCCTCTCCTTCCACCTGAGCCCGGCCATGGACGCCCCGCCTCGGCGCGGCAGTCTGGGGTGGTACCTGAGGGCCGTACGCGAGGCCATTCTCCTGCACTGGTACCACGTGGGGGTCTTCTACAGCCGGGCGATCCGCTCGGAAAAGCTGCTGTCGAGGGTGACGTGAGAGGCGACTCGAGAGCTGCCGCCTTCCTCGCCTCGCTCCTGGCTCTCGCCGCGGCGCCACCGCAGCCGCGGGCCGTGAAACCAGAGCCCTCGAATTTGGATGGGGGCCGCTTCGCAGTCCTCGCCGCCCACCTGCTCGACCTCGACGGAGGAAGGCGGGTCGGCCCGGTGATGGTCGTCGTCGCCGGCGAGGCCATCGAGCGCGTCGAGGTCGGCGCCGCAGGGAAGCCGCCCGAGGGCCTGCGCGTCCTCGACCTCGGCGACCGCACCCTGCTCCCCGGCCTGATCGACGCCCACGTGCACCTCGCCTGGGGCACGGCGCCGGCCGGCGCGAAGCCCCAGGACCTGCCCGGCGCGGCCGAGGCACGGGCCACGCTCGAAGCCGGCTTCACCACGGTGCGCAACCTGGGCTCGACCGCCGAGGCCGATCTGCGGCTGCGCGACGCCATAGCCCGCGGCGAGGTTCCCGGCCCGCGCATGCTCGCCGCCGGCCCGGCGCTGGGCGCCAAGGGCGGGGTCTGCGACGCGGTGTTCGCCGGCGAGGGAGCGGTCTCCGGGCCCGAGCACGCGGCCCGGCGGGCGGCCGAGATCCTGGAGCGGGGCGCGGACGTGGTGAAGATCTGCACCGGCGGCGGCGTGATCCCCGGCGAGGCCGACGCGGCGGCCACCGAGCTCGCGCCGGAGGAGATCCGCGCCATCGTCGAGGAGGCGCACGGCCGCGGCAAGAAGGTCGCCGCCCACGCTCAGGGGCCGCGGGCGATCGCCAACGCGCTGGCCGCCGGCGTCGACTCGATCGAGCACGGTGGCCTTCTCGACGAGGAAGCGATCCGTCTGCTCGCGGCGCGCGGCGCCTTTCTGGTGCCGACCCTCTACCGCCTCGACTGGGTGGTGGAGCAGGCCGAGCAGGCGGGCGCGCCCGAGGAGCGCCTCGCGCGCCTGCGGCGCGGGCGGGAGCTGGCGCGCGAGCACCTGCGCCGGGCGATCGCCGCCGGGGTGCCGATCGCCCTCGGCACCGACGCCACCGTCTTCCCGCACGGCTTGAACGCGCGGGAGCTCAGGGTCTACGCCGAGCTGGGCATGAAACCGATCGACGCCCTGCGCGCCGCGACCGTGCGCGCCGCCGAGCTGCTGGGCTGGTCGGGGAAGGTCGGGAAGGTCGCGCCCGGCTGCTACGCCGACCTGGTGGCTGTCGACGGCGACCCCCTCGCCGACCTCGGCCTCCTCGAACGCCCGAGCTTCGTGATGAAGGGTGGGGTGGTGGTGAGGCGGCTCGAGCCTCAGCCCTCCCGCGCCACCACCACCGCCGTGCCGTAGCACAGCACCTCGGTCACGCCGTCCATCACCTCGGTGGCGTCGTAGCGGATGCCGGCCACGGCGTTGGCGCCGAGCGCCTGCGCGTGGCCCAGCATCATCTCGAAGGCCTCGGAGCGCGTCTTCTCGCACAGCTCGGTGAAGAGGGTGATGTTGCCGCCGGCCAGCGTCTGCAGGGCGCCGCCGATGGTGCCGAAGATCGAGCGCGAGCGCACGGTGATGCCGCGCACCACGCCGAAGTTGCGCGTGATGCGGTAGCCGTCGAGGGTGAAGGCGGTGGTGGTCAGGGCCAGGTCCATGGCTCCTCCTTGAAAGGGTCTCCCACGCACGCTACGCGCGGCAGGGTCCCCAAGTTCCGCGTCAGCTCCGCGCCCGGTCCTCCCCTACTCGCCCAAGAAGGCGCAGCAGGCCGTCGAGGATGGTCAGCGGGTGCGGCGGGCAGCCGGGGACGTAGAGGTCCACCGGCACCACGGCGTCGGCGCCGTTGTGCGCCTCGGGGTGGTCGATGTAGGGCCCGCCGGAGATGGCGCAGGCGCCGACCGCGATCACCAGCTTGGGCGGCGGCACGGCGTCGTAGGTTTTCTGCAGCGCGAGGCGCATGTTCTCGGTCACCGGCCCGGTGATCAGCAGGCCGTCGGCGTGTCGCGGCGAGGCGACGATCTGGATGCCGAAGCGGCCCAGGTCCCAGACCACGGTGGAGAGCACGTTGACCTCGGACTCGCAGGCGTTGCAGCCTCCGGCGCTCACCTGCCGCAGCTTGAGCGAACGACCGAAGAGCTTGCGCGCCGCGGCATCGAGGGCGGTGGCGAGGTTCAGGCTACGCTCGGAGTCGACCACCAGGTCGGTGCGCCGGCGGGCCGCCAGGCGGTGATCTTGCCCGTAGGAGAGCGCGCCCGAAGGGCAGGCGGCTGCGCAGTCGGCGCAGAACAGGCACTTCCCGAGGTCCACGGCGAGGGCCGGCGCCAGGGCGAGGGCGCCGGTGGGACAGGCCTCGGCGCACTGCCGGCAGCCGTCCTCGCAGCGAGCGGCGTCGATCTCGGGCCGCCCGCGGAAGCGTGCCGGGAGGGGCGGCACCGCCGCCGGGAACGGCACCGTGCGGTGCCCCTGAGCCATCCTGGCGCGGAGGATCTTGATCATTGCGGCCCCCGGCCCGCCGTGCGTCCGACTCGCGATTCGTTCACAGGTCGTGGCCGCAGTAGGAGAGGTTGAAGCTCTTGTTGCACAGCGGGAAGTCGGAGATCTGCTGGCCGCGCATGGCGTAGGCGAGGCCGCTCCAGTTGTGGAACGAGGGATCGACGAGCTTGTAGCGCGCGAAGCGCCCGCGCTCGTCGGTCAAAGCCACGTGGCAGATCTCGCCCCGCCAGCCCTCGACCAGGGCCACGGCCAGGTGATGGGGGGCCAGGCTCGCGGAGAGGTCGCCGGGCCTTGGACCGAGATCGGCCGTCCGGCCGAGTGCCGGTCGTTCGCCGCCGAGGGCGGCCAGCTCCTGGCGCAGGAAGTCGATCGAGCGCTGGATCTCCAGCCACCTCACCCAGGCGCGGGCGAAGACGTCGCCGGACGCCGCCACGGCGATCGGCACCCGCCGAGAGCGGAAGATGCCCGCCGGGTGGTCGCTTCGGGCGTCGAGCTCCAGGCCGCAGGCGCGCGCCGCCGGCCCGGTCAGGCCGAGCTCCGAGGCCACCTCGCGGGGCAGCGCGCCCGTGCCCTCGAAGCGCGCCATCACCGACGGCGTGTCCCACAGCAGCTCCACCGCCTGCCGGGTGTCGGCGCCGGCCCGCTCGAGCCGATCCACGAGCGCCGGGACTGCCGCCGGCTCGACGTCGAAGGCGACGCCGCCGGGCCGGATCAGGCCGCGGCCGAAGCGGCTGCCGCAGAGCTCCGGCGTCAGGTTGAGGAAGTCGCCGCGCAGGCGCCCGCAGTACGAGGCGGTGGGCAGGAATCCCACGTCGCCGGCCAGCGCTCCGAGGTCGCCGACGTGGGAGGCCACGCGCTCGAGCTCGAGGGCGATGCCGCGGATCGCCTCCGCTCTCGGAGTCGGCTGCCGGCCGGCGAGGGCTTCGACCGCCTGGCAGTAGGCCGTGGCGTGCCCGACCGAGGAGTCGCCGGCGGCGGTCTCCAGGTAGTGGATCGTCCGCCGGTCGGGTCCCCCGACCAGCGCACGCTCGATGCCGCGGTGCTGATAGCCGAGGGAGATCTCGAGGTGGAAGACCTCCTCGCCGTGGCACTGAAATCGGAAGTGCCCCGGCTCGATGACTCCGGCGTGGACCGGCCCCACCCCCACCTCGTGGACCTCGTCGCCCTCGACCCGGAAGAGCCGGCTGGCGGCGGCGCGCAGCTCCGCGTCCGTCGCCCGGGCCCCAGCATCGTGCCCCGTGCGGTAGGAGGGGTGAAAGCGCACCGGGGCCGGCGCCGGATGCCCCTCCGGTCGCAGGCCGAGCTGCTCAGCGATCTCGCGCTCGAAGTGCTGGACCTGCGGGCAGCGGGGGGCGAGAGAAGGAAAGGTCTCGCCCTCGACGCTGGTGCGGGCGACCGCGATGCGGGCGCTGCGGTCCTCCGCCAGCAACGCATAAAGGTCGACGGCGCGTTCCGGTGCCGTGATCTCGCCGAAGTACGCGACGACTCGCGAGCCCTCGGCGACGCCGCCGGTCACCGCGGTTTCGAACTCCTCCCAGGGTTGGGCGGGCACGGCCGCGAGCGGCACCGCCTCCGCGTTCGCCAGGGTCGGCAGCCGCGCGAGCGCGCTCACCTCACCACCTCGAGGAAGTCGGCCGCGCGGCTCAAGAGCTCGTGGAGCGGGCGGGGGATGTAGATGCCGAGCAGGGCCACGACGGCCATCAGCATCGCCAGGGGGGCGAAGGTGAGGAAGCCGTCGCGATAGGTCGAGTTGCGTGCGCCGGGGGAAGGCTGGCCCTGGAGCGCCCGGAGCGTAGTCCACCCCATGCCGGCGAAGACCACGAGCAGGAAGGCGAGGAAGAGCGCCGTCACCAGGTAGCGACCGCCCCCGACGGCGGCGCGCAGGATGGTGAGCTCGCTCAAGAAGGGTCCGAAGGGGGGAGCGCCGGTCAAGGCCAGGAAACCGACCAGGAACAGCGAGCCGGAGAGGGGCAGTCGCTTGAGGCCGCCACGAATCTCGTCGGTGGTCTTGCCGCCGAAGGCGCGGTGGAGGTTGCCGGCCGAGAGAAAGAGCACGCCCTTGCCCAGGGCGTTGTTCACCAGATGGAGCAGCGCGCCAAAGGTGGCCGGCCCTCCCAGGCCGGCCGCCAGCGCCAGGATCCCCATGTGTTCGACGCTCGAGTAGGCGAGCATCCGCTTGAGGTCGCGCTGGCCGACGATCAGCGCGCCGGCGGCGGCCATCGAGAGCAGGCCGAGGAGCACCAGCAAGCGGCCGGTGTAAGCGCCTTCGCCGGCCGCCCGGCAGACGTGGTCGATACGCAGGATGGCGAGGAAGGCGCAGGTGGTCACCCCGCCGGCGAGGATCGCGCCCACCACGCCGGGGGCCTCGCCGTAGGCGTCCGGCTTCCAGTTGTGCATCGGGGCGAGCCCCATCTTGGAGCCGTAGCCGACCAGCAAGAGCACGAACCCCGCCCGCAGCCAGGGCTTCGAGAGCAGCGGCGCACGCTGTAGCAGGTCGCCGAAGAGCAGCGACGGCTCGCCGCCCGTTCCCAGCGACGAGTAGCCGACGAAGAACGCGCCCAGGAGCGCCAGAGCGATCCCCACCGAGGAGACCATGAGGTACTTCCAGGTCGCCTCGATGGAGCGCGGCGTGCGGTTGAAGTAGATCAGCGGGGCGGTGGCCAGGGTGGTGGCCTCGACTCCCACCCACAGCAGGCCGAGGTGGCGGGCATAGGCCACCAGGCTCATCGCCGCCAGGGCGGCGAGCAGGCAGGCGCAGAAGCGCCGGTTGGCGCGTTCTTCCCGGTAGCGCAGATAGCCGACCGAGTACACGGCACAGGCCAGGAAGAGGAGGCTGACGAGGCCCAGCACCAGCCGACCGGGAGGGTCGAGGGCGAGCCAGCGTTCGCCGAGCGGCGCCTGGGGCTCGACCAGCACCGCCCAGGTGAGCGCCGCATGGGCCGCCGCCGTGGCGGCGACCAGGCGGGGGCGCCAGCGCTTGGACGGCGTGGCGAACGTGACCACCGCCATGACCAAGGGGAGGAGGATGGGCGCCAGCGACATCAGCCTATTCCTTGAGCAGCGACAGCCGTCGCGTGTCGAGGGAGGCGAACTCCCGGTTGATGTGGTGGATGATGATGCTCAGCACGAAGATGCCCGCGAAGAGATCGAGCAGCACACCCGCCTCGACCAGGAACGGCATGGCGTCGACCAGCAGCAGCCCGAAGACGAAGATCCCGTTCTCCAGCACGATGTAGCCCAGCACCTGGCTGATCGCCTTGCGGCGCGAGGTGAGCAGCACGAAACCGGCGATCATGGTGGCGAGCGACGCCGGCACCAGCAGCGGCGCGAGACGCGCCTCGGCGAGCGGCAGCCGGTCGCTGGCGGCGAACGCCAGGACCGTGGCGAGCGCGCCCAGCAGCAGCGAGGGCAGCAGGCCGATCGACGGCGCCGCCTCGCGCTGGATCGCCACCTGGCGCAGGGCGCGGAACAGGATCGCCGGCACCAGCCAGCCTTTGATCGCGATGCTGGCGGCGGCGAGCGCCAGGCTCGGCACCGTCAGCCGCTCGTGCGCCGCCAGCGCCATCAGCCCGAGGAGGACGCCCTGCAAGGCCACCGTTCGCACCACGGTGGCGATGCGGCTGCTGCCCAGCGCCACCAGGTTGAACAGCAGCAGGGCGACGACCAGCGAGCTGAGCAGCGATCCCATGGCGCTACCGGCTGAGCATCAGGAAGGCGAAGCCGCAGGACAGGGAGGCGGCGATCAGCAGGGTGGGCACGTGAAGCAGGCGCAGCCGCGCCATGCTCGACTCCAGGACGCCGATGCCCACCGCCATCGCCAGCAGGCCGCCGGCGAAGAGCCCCCAGCCGGCCCACCCCGGCACACCGGCGAAGGGGGCCGCGACGTGCAGCAGCAGCGCCTCGAGCACGAAGAGCTTGAGCGCCGCGCCGTACTCCACCAGCCCCAGCAGCGGGCCGCTGTGGTCGAGCACCATCACCTCGTGGATCATGGTCAGCTCGAGGTGGGTGTTGGGGTCGTCGATGGGGATGCGGCAGCTCTCGGTGAGCAGCACGATGGCGAGGCCCGCGGCCATCAGCAGCAGCGGCGCGGTGCGCGCCGCCCAGGCGCCCTGCTCGGTGGCGCGCAGCATGCCGTCGAGGCTGAGCGAGCCCGACAGCCTCGCCAGGGCCAGGAAGGCGAAGAACATGGCCGGCTCGGTCAGCCAGCCGAAGCTCACCTCGCGCGCCGACCCCATGCCCTCGAAGGGCGATCCGGTATCGAGGGCCGCGGAGGCGGTGAAGAATCGGCCGAGAGCGAGCAGGTAGGAGAAGAGCGCGAAATCCCCGCTGAACGACAGCGGCGCGGCGAAGGGCCCCAGGGGGATCATCAGCCCGGCCAGCAGGGTGGCGGCCAGCGTCACCACCGGCCCAGCAGCGAAGATCCAGGTGGTGCCGGCGCTGACCGCCAGCTCCTTGCGCAGCAGCTTGGCGAGGTCAAAGTAGGGTTGCCAGACGCTCGCCCCCACGCGCCCGGCGAACAGCGCCTTGGTGCGCTGGATCACCCCGAGTAGCAGCGGCGGCAAGGCGATCAGCAGCGCGAGATGGGCCAGGCGGGAGATCATCTCCGGGGACTCATCCGCCGAGCAGCCCGGGCACCAGGCTTCCCAGCAGCAACAGGGCGAGGGCCACCCCGATGTAGAGGATGTAGCGCTGCATCTGCCCGCGCGGCAGGGCGCGCAGCCGCGCGGCGGCCGACAGCACGGTGCGCGCCATGGGCTGGAGCAGGTCTCTCAGGATCGAGTCCTCGACGTGGGTCTCGAAATGACGCCTGCCGGGAAAGATCTGCCGCAGGCCGGGGCGGTGGACGTGCGGCCGCAGCGCCCAGGCGAAGCGCTCGGTGATGAGCCGGGCGAAGGAGGAAGCGGTGTATTGGAGCCGGGGCGAGGCCACGGCGTAGCCGCAGTCCCAGGTCGGCAGCGCCGGCTGCCGCCGCCGAGCGCGGCGCAGAGCGGGTAGCACGGCGACCGCGAGCAGCGCCATGCCCGCGGCGAGCACCAGTGCCACGGGCGTGATCTCGGCCAGGGGAGCCCAGCGCCAGAGCGCTCCCGGCGGCCCGACCGCCCCCGGCGCCCAGACCGCGGCGGCCCGCTCGAGAATCGGGGCGGCAAGCCAGGGCATGACGCCGAGCACCAGGCAGCAGCCGGCGAGCACCGCCATCGGCGCCAGCATGAGGGCCGGTGCTTCGTGGGCCCGCTCGGCGCGGCGGCTGCGCGGCAGCCCCAAGAACACCACGCCGTAGACCTTGACGAAGCACGCCACCGCCAGCGCGCCCACCGCGGCCAGCACCGGCGCCGCCAGCGCCGCCGTGGTCCACGAGCCGGCGCCTCCCACGGCGGTGCGGAACAAGCCGAGGTAGATGAGCAGCTCGCTCACGAAGCCGTTGGCGGGCGGCAGCCCGCAGATGGCGACCGCCCCGACCAGGAAGAGGAAGGCGGTAAGCGGCATGCGCCGGGCCAGCCCGCCGGTGCGGTCGATGGCTCGCGTGCCCGTCGCGTGCACCACCCCTCCGGCGCCGAAGAACAGCAGCGACTTGAACAGCGCGTGATTCCACACGTGGAGCAGGCCACCGCCGATGCCGAGCAGGGTCCAGTCCTCGCGCCCTGCGGAGCGCCCGAGGAGCGCCAGGCCGAGGCCGAGCAGGATGATGCCGATGTTCTCGATCGAGTGGTAGGCGAGGAGGCGCTTGAGGTCGTGCTGGCCGAGAGCGAAGACCACGCCGAAGAGGGCGCTCGTCGCGCCGAGCACGAGCAGGGTGCCGCCCCACGCGGCGGGCGGCTCGGGCAGCAGGCCCGAAATCCGCACCATTCCGTAGATGCCCATCTTGATCATCACCCCGGACATCAGCGCCGAGACGTGGCTGGGGGCCGCGGCGTGCGCCCCCGGTAGCCAGGAGTGGAAGGGCATGATGCCGGCCTTGATGCCGAAGCCCAGGAGCGCGAGGGCGAACACCCAGGTGGCCAGCGCCGGCGGGGCGCCGGCGGCGAGCGGCCGCAGGGCGAAGTCGCCCTGCATCCGCGCCAGCAGCAGGAAGGACGCGAGCAGGCCCAGGATGCCGGCGTGGCTGAACAGCAGGTACAGCCAGCCGGCGCGTCGCGGCGCGGCGAGGTGCTCCTCGGTGGTGACCATGAAGAAGGTCGCGAGGGTCATCGCTTCCCAGGCGGTGAGGAACACCACCGCATCGCGGGCCATCAGCACGCAGAGCATGCTGGCGAGCGTCACGCCGTAGGCGAGGCGCAGCCGCCGGCCGTTGCGAGGGTGCCTCGCGGGCGGCCAGTAGGCGAGGCTGTAGATCGAGCCGGCGGTGCCCACGAGCAGGACGGGAAGCGCGAAGAAAGCGCCGAGCGCGTCCGCTTCCAGGACACCTTGCCCGCCCAGCGCGGCGATCGGGAAGCGCAGCGCGCCGCCCGCGGCGCCGCCGAGGGTGAGCGCCGCGCCCAGCAGGCCGAGGGCCGAGCCCGCGATCACCAGAACGGTCGCCGAGCGCGGCCCCCAGGGCGAACGCCAGGGCAGGAGGAGGCCGGGTACTCCGCTCGCCGCCAGCAGGCCGGCGGCGGCCAGGAGCAGGGTGAGCGCGGGCCCGATGGCGGTGATCTCGGGGCCGGGCATCGCTTTCAGCCGCGGCTCGCCGCGTCGCCCAGACCGGACTCGAAGCGCTCCACGGCGGCGAACAGCTCCTCGCGCGACGCCTGCCCGGTCACCGCGGCCTTCACCCCCGGGTCGCGCAGGGCGAAGCTCAGCCGCGAGAGCAGGTGGAGGTGAGCGCGGACCGTGGGGCTGATGAGCGTGAACAGGACGTTCACCGGCTTGCCGTCGAGGGCGAAGAAGTCCACCGGCTGCTCGAGGAAGCAGACCGTGACCATGGGGCGCTGGAGGTGGAGGATCACCGGGTTGCGCACGTGGGGGATGGCGATGCCATCGCCCACCGCCGTCGAGCCCAACGCCTCGCGGGCGAGGAGCACCTGATACAGGAACTCGCGGTCGACCTCGTCGGGCAGTCGCATCACCTCGACCACGTGGTGGAGCGCCGTGGCCTTGTCGGCGCCGTCGATGCGGTAGAAGACACCGCCGGCTTGCAGCGCGTCGCGGAGCTGGGGGAGCGAGGCCGCCTCCGATTCCGCCTCACGGAAGATCTCGGGTGACAGGGGGATGCGTCTCGCCGTCGCCCACTCGAGGAGCTCGGCGCGGTTGAAGCGGTACTGGTCGTTGAGCCGGTAGGCAGGGATCGAGCCCTGCTTGATCCAGCGGTAGATGGTCTTCTCCGACACGCTGAGCAGCCGTGCGGCGTCTTTGACTTGCAGCTTCATGGCCGGCGAGGGTCTCTCTCGGATCCAGTCATGGACAATTGTTCCATCGTAGTAGCTGATGTCCATAGATGTCAACGACGGGCCTCTGTAGGCGCCTTTCGAAGCGGAGGCTAAGCTCCGACCGAGGGGGTGTGGATCGACCGTGGGGCACAAACAAAGGGAAGTTTGACTTTTCAGGGAGCAAGGAGGATGATCGCGACGACTGTCCGATTGGAGGTTTAATTGTCCACATCACTGCTCGGGCCGGAGCTGGACGAGGCTGCTGCGGAGGGTCGGATCTCCCATTCGGTCGCTGATCTGATCCGCCTCCAGCAAATCGACTGCCGGCTCGACGCCCTGGCGGAACCCGCCCCTCCGGAGCTGCAGGCCGGGCTCGAGGTTGCTGATCCCGCCACTCTCCGGCGGGCGCGAGAGGAGATGGCCGCCGGCGTGGCCGCCGCGCTGCTCGGCCGTTATCAGGAGCTTCGCCGCCGCTACCGCCGGGTCATCGTGCCGCTGCGCGACGGGGTCTGCCAGGGCTGCTACGTCCGCGTCCCGGCGGCGTGGGGAGGATCGAGCGCCACCCGTAGCTGTGAGCGCTGCGGTCGGATCCTGGTACCCTGGCGAGGCGGCGAGCGGCCTGCCGAGAGCCCGATCGCAGCCACCGTGGCGCGGCGCCGCAAGCCGGCGCGGAGCCGGCGGGCGATCGCCTCGAGCTGAGCGATCACCGGCTCGACCTTCAGGAGACCGCCCTTGCCACGCCTCCGGCCGGAGCCCGACCCGCGAGCTCCCCGCCCGCGGCCACAGCCCGGGATCGCTCTCCGGCGGGTTTTCGCCCGGGGCTACACGCGGGCGGACCTCTCCGCCGATTTGATGGCGGGCGCGGTGGTCGGTGTGGTGGCGCTGCCGCTGTCGATGGCGCTGGCGATCGCCTCCGGCGTGCCGCCGCAGTACGGCCTCTACACGGCGATCGTCGCCGGCGCCCTGATCGCCCTCCTCGGCGGCTCGCGGGTGCAGGTTTCCGGCCCCACCGCGGCGTTCGTCGCCATCCTGGCGCCGATCTCCGCCCGCTTCGGGCTTGGCGGCTTGGTCCTCGCCACGGTCATGGCCGGGATGATCCTCATCGTCTTCGGCTTGGCGCGCTTCGGGCGTTTCATCGAGTTCGTGCCGCACCCGGTGACTCACGGCTTCACGGCGGGCATCGCCATCGTCATCGCCACCCTGCAGCTCAAGGACCTCCTCGGCCTGACGGTGGAGAAGCTGCCGCAGGAGTACCTGGAGCGGGTCTACGAGCTGGTCCGGGCGGTGCCGACCACCCGCTGGCAGGATCTGGCGGTGGGCCTGGGAACGCTGGCCCTCCTCATCCTCTGGCCGCGGGTGACCAAGGCGGTCCCCGCGCCGCTCGTGGCCCTGACCGTGGCGGCGGTCGCGGCGTGGGCCGCGGCGCGTTGGATCCCGGGCTTCCAGGTGGACACCATCCAGAGCCGCTTCAGCTACGAGCTGGGCGGCGAGCTGCTGCCCGGCATCCCCCGCCTGCCGCCTCTCCCCGTGCTGCCCTGGCACCTGCCCGACGCCGGCGGGCAGCCGATCGGCCTGTCGTTCGGGTTGCTGCGCATGCTGCTGCCCTCGGCCTTCGCCATCGCCGTCCTGGGAGCCATCGAGTCGCTGCTCTCGGCGGTGGTGGCGGACGGCATGATCCACGGCAAACACGACCCGGACGAAGAGCTGATGGCCCAGGGCGTGGGCAACCTGGTGGCACCGTTCTTCGGGGGCATCGCGGCTACCGGCGCCATCGCCCGCACCGCCACCAACGCCCGCGCCGGCGCGCGCTCGCCGATCGCCGCGGTGTTCCACTCCGTCGTGGTGCTCGCCGCCGTGCTGCTGCTGGCGCCGGTCCTCGGCTTCCTGCCCATGGCCTCGCTCGCCGCGCTGCTGCTGCTCACCGCCTGGAACATGAGCGAGGCCGGGGTGGTGGTGCGCATGGCGCGGATCGCGCCCAAGAGCGATACCGCCGTGCTCCTCACCTGCCTCTTGCTGACCGTGCTCTTCGACATGGTGGTGGCCGTGGTCGGCGGCATCGTGCTGGCGGCGCTGCTCTTCATGCGCCGCATGGCAGAGGTCTCGGGCGTCGAGCTGGTGGGAGAGACGCACCGCGACCTGGCCGAGCCGCTGCCCAAGGGAGTGGTGCTGTACGAGGTGGCCGGGCCGCTGTTCTTCGGTGCCGCGCAGCGCGGCATGTCGGTGCTGACCAGCCGCATCGCCTCGGACCTCAAGGCGGTGATCCTCGACCTGCGGGCTGCTCCCGCCGTGGACGCCACCGGTCTGGTGGCCCTCGACGCCGCCATCAACCGCCTGCGCCATCAGCACGTCTTCGTCGCCCTGGGCGGCCTCCAGCCACAGCCCTTCCGCGCCCTGGTCAAGGCCGGCTGGCGCAACCGTCCGGGCGAGGTGGTGCTGCGCAAGTCGTTCGAGCGTGCGGTGGAAGAGGCGCGGGCGTTCGTGGCGGCGCGAGCTAGTAGGGTGCCGTAGCAGCGATACTGCCCGACTCGTTGGCTTGCGCGCATGGCGTTCTGCCTTCATCGGCGGTGCCGGCCCAGGCTGGGTCTACTTGCGCCGACTCCGGAACTATCACGAGACCTCGGCGCCGGTGCCACGAGTGTCGCTCCCTAACAAGCACGTGCCCAAATCGCTCGTGAGATTCGCGGAGGAGCCATTCTAGGTAACCCGCCGTGACGTGCGTCGGGTGATACCACTGGCCTTCCTCGAACCGGTTGAACGGGAATCCTCGATTAGGTGGAGTACGGTCGAATCGAACCTTCTGGCCGGTTGCCGCTGGGGTTCCTGGATGGAAGGAGAGAACCGACTCGCTTACCAATCTGATGCGTCCCTTCTCGACCCACTCTCCCGTGTAGTCAAGTGTCGCATTGATCGAGCGTGCTGACTCCCCGGGGAGGCCGTAGAGGAGGGACACGCCGACGTCGATGCCGTAATCATCCAGGAGAGCCATTGCCCGCTGGATTGAGTTGGTTGTCTGCGCCTTGCCAACCGATCTGAGGGTCACATCATCGAACTGCTCGATCGCACAGTACATGTAGCGAAAACCAGCGTCGTGGTAGGCGCCCACTACCTCGGGGCGCGTCAAATGATTGAACCGATTGAGGCAGCCAAAGACCATTCCCGACCCACGCAAGGCGGCCAGGAGCTCCTGGAGGCGCGGAAACAGGCCAAAGGTGCTGTCGTCAAAGAAGATCGCGCGGAAGCCCTGGGATTTCCGAATCTCGATCTCCTGCAGAATTCTGTCGATGGCGCGGCTGTTCGGATACGCGAGCTGCCGGCGTTCTGAGCAGTAGTCGCAGGTGTAGGCGCACCCTCTCTTGGCGATCATCTGAGCGGTAGGGATGATTCCCGAACCGTCGACGAAGATGTCAAAGTCATGGCGGTGCCGCTCACTGTCGGCGATCTCTAACGGGATGAAGGGCAGGTCATCCACCGCGACCGGAGTGCCGCTGCTCTCGTAGGCGTGACCTCGGTGGTACACCCACGCTTTCCCCGAGATGCTCTCTGGGGCCAGAGCCGCCCCCGAGGAGAGCACCTCGAGGATTCGGAATAGGGCGTACTCACCATCTCCCGCGACAACCCAGTCGACTACGCTTGGCTTCCGTCGGTGGTCGTCAATTTGATTGACGTGGTGGATCTCATCGAAGTGAGGGCCACCAAGAATCGTCACGATTGCAGGGTCGTGGCGCTTAGCAAGCTCCAGGAGTTTGAGTGCTGGGTAGAGCGAATCATAGGTAGTGCTGATACACACCACGTCCACTCCGGAGGACAGACTCGCTCGGAAGGCACTCGCCACTGCGTGGTCGTTTTGGCCGTCCACCCACCACAAGGGGTCGAAGACCGCGGGAAGGAATTCGACGTCGAGGCGCCCTTCCTGCGCGGCTGCGAAGGAGGGGGCCACGGCGTAGAGCAGCGATGTTGGCCAGCCGAAAAAGCGGTCGCAGCAGTCCTGCGAGGGGGCGTTGACCAAAAGAACCCGCAGGCTCAAGAGCGCTTCCCTCCCTTCTGGCCCCGGCCGAGCACCAAGGCCGCTAAGGAACTGCCTAGCCTCTCGCAAAGCCCGTGCCGCATCCAAGAGCTGGCGCGCGGAGCCCGTGTCACCACCCTACTCAATCGGGCGAGGCAACAGGACCTAACGGACAGCAGACGACCGTTGCCCATGGTCTACCTGTCGAGAGTATCTATGCCACCCAACTTGCCCACGGTCAGGCCGCCGGTCGATCGGCAGCCAGAGCACCTCCGCTTGTGTCAAACTCGCTATGCGGCCGGCGCTTCAGCACGCACACTGCCCACAACCGTGTCATCCGGAGAATCTCGCCAACCCCAGGAGGCCTCTCCAATGAGGTTCACCATGTAGTGTAGATAGCCTATCGTGTCGACCTTCCTGGTGACCAGCCGGCGGTCGCCCTGTACGTCAAGAGCGATCACCTTCACGGCAAGCCGACCACCGTGCCCTTCGCCTGGGTTCATCAGCACTTGCTTGAGAGGCCGAAGCTCGGCGCCATCGAGGAACACCTCCCCCGGCTGCGGTTTTCCGCCTGCGACCCGCCTAACTACTACGTGGAAATCAGATTGCTTGTACGGCCCCTCGAGGGAGGCAGGAGATGCGATAAACAACGGCACACTGAAGGTTTCATGGAGCACTCGCAAGGCCATTCCTACTGGGCTCCTTGCTAAAGCGCCGCTCTCCCATGTGAGCACACGCGCCATCTCCAGCTTGAGCAGCGGCCGGTTTGCGTGCCTAGCCTTCGGCCTGATGGGCCTGCTGTTCAGAGACTCCAACCGTGACTCGATGAACGGACTATTCCTCCAAGTCCTCTCCTCGATAGCACAGCTTTTCTTCCCTAAACATTGCCCATTTCTAAGTAGATACACCCGAAAAAGCTGCGCTAGGTGCTCGACGAGTTCGGCCTGAGCCCATGCTCCCTCTCCCCGATAGTCGATGAAGTAGAGGCCTTGTGTATCAGAGCGTGCCGCCGTACCCAGAAGCTCCTCCAGGAACTGATCCGTAACTCCACGCTGATGACGAAGGTATGAGTCCAAATCCAGAAGCCAGCGATCTACGACGTCATCAACTTCCTTGAAAGACTTCCTGTGCTTCAAGCCAGATGCCCACTTCTCTGCTCCCCTCAGGACTTTGACTAGAGTTGGCAGCACTGCCCACTGACGTGACAAGTGCTCCCTAGTTGAGGAGCCGGAGCGTAGCCTTCGGCTTCTACCTGCCGGGTCCACCACCAGAGCCTCGGCTGGCCGCTCAGGGACAGCTGAAAGGCCCTTTCGCGTCAATCTTGTAACTTCGACCACCCTTTCATCGAGAGGGCCAAGGCTGATCGTAAGGAGATGGAATGCTTCACGTAGCCCATCCTCGAGGCTAAAACGGCCGTTGATAATACCTACTAGCTCGGACGCCTGTTCCTTACCGTCCGACTCAAAGCCAAAGTGAACTCGAAGGCCCGAGAGATGTCGGTGGCCATAGACAGCAATGTGAAATCCCTCCTCCTCGAGGTACGAGAGGAGTTGTTGGCCGCGAGCCATGTAGTCAGGCATTGTGCTCGCTCTGTCATTCTCCTCCTGCGGAACCAAGAAAGGTGGGTGATGGAGCACTACGATCTTGATGGCTGCCTTGAGCTTGTCTTGTTGCTGGCGCGTTAGCGTGGCCTTGAATCTTGCGAAGGCGTTAATGTAGTGCTCATCAAAGAACGGAATCTCGACAGGTACTCCTTCTCCTCCTCGAACGTAGCCGCTCAGGTTTGAGGAGGAAATCGGAAAAATCAGAACGTTTTCGACATCCTGAGCAAGCCAAAGCACCTTCGGTACACCTTCTTCCAATTCCGTTTCTTGCAGGAGTGGTCGTAGGAACTTCATGGTATCACTTCGATGGATGAACTCGGAGAATCGAGTTGAGTTCAGATACTCGAGGTTCCCCGGCTTCGGCCATGCAGCGTCGTGATTGCCGGGGGTGACAACCGTGAAACTCACACCTGTCCAAGATCGGTTTTGACGACGTCCTCCCGGCGAGGCATCATGGGCCTGCGAAGGTTCCAGATGACCTGCAGCACGGGAGGACGACTCGATGATACGTGTAGCGAGCGTGTTCAGC
>JBIOXV010000050.1:0-66128 GCA_044869805.1 Thermoanaerobaculia bacterium
CGACGCGCTGCGCCCGGAGGAAGGTCTTGATCTCCGGGATGGCGCGCGGCGCCATCGAGAGACGGCGCAAGCCCAGGCCCAGCAGCAAAGCGGCGAGGCGTGGGTCCGAGGCCATCTCGCCGCACACCGAGACTTCGATTCCCGCCTGGC
The DNA here is from genome assembly GCA_044869805.1 of Thermoanaerobaculia bacterium. Classification (GTDB taxonomy): domain Bacteria; phylum Acidobacteriota; class Thermoanaerobaculia; order Multivoradales; family SZUA-115; genus CAWDVR01. The sequence continues at coordinate 151 of JBIOXV010000050.1, forward strand.
GAGCGCTATCGGACACGAAGCGTAGCATGCGCAGGATGCCCGGATGCATGGGCTGGTAGAGCGCCGCCACGTGCTCGTTGTTGCGATCGACGGCCAGCGCGTACTGGATCAGGTCGTTGGTGCCGATCGAGAAGAAGTCGACCTCGGCCGCCAGGCGGTCGGCGATCATGGCCGCCGACGGGACCTCGATCATGATCCCGAGCTTGAGATCAGGTCGGAAGGGCACGCCCTCCGAGCGGAGCTCTTCGGCCACCCTCCCAACAAATTCTTTGAACGTTCGTACTTCTTCAAGCGTAGAAACTAGGGGGATCATCACCCATAGGTCGCCGTGCAAACCGGCCCGCAGCAAGGCCCGGAGCTGCGTGCGGAACATCTCCGGCCGCGCGAGGGTGAGGCGGATGCCACGCAGCCCGAGGACCGGGTTCTCCTCCCGCGTGCGCAGCACCTCTCGCGCCAGCTTGCGGCCTCCCAGGTCATAGGTACGGATGATCGCCGGGTGCGGCGCAGCGGCTTTGGCGATGGCGGCGTAGATCGCCAGGTGCTCTTCTTCGCTCGGCAGCTCTGGGCTCTTCTCGATGTAGAGGAACTCGCTGCGGTAAAGGCCGACGCCGGCGGCACCGAGCTGCGCGGCGGTGGTGATCTCCTCTGGCAGGTCGATGTTCGCCATCAGGTGGACCACGGCCCCGTCGCGGGTCACGGCCGGCAGGCTGCAGGTGGCGAGCGCGGCCTGGTCGCGCCGCACCAGCTCGCGCTGGCGCTGGCGGTAGTGGGCCAGCGTCTCCTCGGTGGGGTGCAGGATCACCTTGCCCGCCGCGCCGTCGACGATTACCGGGTCGTCGTCGGTGACCAGGTCCTGGATGCCGTCGAGGCCGCTGACCAGCGGGAGGTTGAGCGAGCGGGCGATGATCGTGGTGTGCGAGGTGCGGCCGCCGGACTCGATGGCGAAGCCCAGCACCTGGTCGCGGCCGAGGCGCAGGGCGTGGGAAGGGGTGAGCTCGTCGGCCACGATCACCACTTCGCCTTTGAGCTCGGAGAGGTCGTGGTGGTCCACGCCCTGCAGGCTGCGCAGGAGCTGATCGGCCACGTCGCGGAGGTCTTCGTGGCGCTCCCGGATGTAGTCGTCCTCCACCGCCGCGAAGCGCTCCCCCATCTCCTCGGCGGTGCGATAGACCGCCCACTCGGCATTCACCCGCTCCTCGCGGATGCGGTGCTCGATGCGCTCGAGGAAGGCAGGGTCGTCGAGGAACAGCGCATGCGCCTCGAAGATCGACCCCAGCTCGTCACCCAGTTGCTCGCGGACCTTGTCGCGGATGCGGCCGATCTCCTGCTGCGCGCGGCGGATGGCCTCGTGGAGGCGCGCCACCTCCGCGTCCAGCTCTGCTTCGTCGATCGGCAGCCGATAGACTTCGACCGACCGCGTCTTGATGCTCACGGCGCGGCCGATCGAGATCCCGGGGGCGACGCCCAGGCCCTGGAGCTCTTGCATGGCGGGAGGGTGGCTCATCATCACTCTTCCTGGAAGCGGTCGGCGAAGAGGCCGCTGATCGCCGCCATCGCCGCGTCCTCGTCCTCACCCTCGCAGCGCAGGGTCAAGTGCGTGCCCTGAGAGGCGGCCAGCATCATCAGACCGAGAATGCTCTTGCCGTCCACGACCTCGCCATCCTTGACGACCTGGATCCGGGAGCGGTAATGGCCGGCGGTCTTGACCAGCTTGGCCGCGGCTCTGGCATGCAGCCCCAGCCGGTTGAGGATCTCGACGTCGCGCTCGATCAAGGCTCGTACCCTCACTCCTTCCCATCGTCGCAAGGCCCCTCCGGCGCGCCGCACCGTTCGGGCTGGCAGATGCTCCGCTGCCCCTTGTGTTGCAGCCAGGCGGCGGTCTCGGAAAGGTCGGCGGTCTGCGCCGCGCCGCAGGCCAGGCGCAGCACCATCGGCAGGTTGACCCCGGCGACCACCTCGACCTGCCCCGGCTCGGCGGCGCTGACCGCCGCGTTCGACGGCGTGGAGCCCGCCATGTCCACCAGCACCAGCACGCCGCCGGCGCCGCGCAGGCGATCGATCGCCTGCCGCACCTTGCGCCGCGCAAGGTCGAGGTCGTCGCCCCACTCCAGGCTCAGGGCCTCGAGCGCCACCGGCTCGGCGAGGATCTGGCGAGCCGTCGCCACTAGCTCGCGCGCCAGCCCGCCCTGGGAAACGATCAAGGTCGAGAACATCGGACAGCTCGGGTGAGAGGTTTGTAGAGAGGAGGGCGGCCGATTCCCGGGCCAGCATCATAGTTCCGGCCGCGAACGCGGTCAAAAGCAGCGGCCCTCACGGCGCACGCGAGCAGTCGCGGTGGATCAGGCGCACCGGCCAGCCGGCGGCGGTGAGCTCGGCGGCCAGGCGCTCGGCCACGGCGACGGAACGGTGCCTGCCCCCGGTACAGCCGATCGCCACCGAGAGATAGCTGCGGTTCTCGCGCCGGTAGCGCGGCAAGAGGTAGAGCAGCAGGTCCTTCAAGCGGGCGACCAGCTCGGCGAAGTCGGGCTCGGCCTCGAGGTAGGCCAGCACCGCCTCGTCCTGCCCGGTTTGCTCGCGCAGCCCGGGCACGAAGTGCGGGTTGGGTAGGAAGCGCACGTCGAAGAGCAGGTCGGTGCCGTAAGGGATACCGCGCTTGAACCCGAAGCTCACCACCGAGACGGTCATCGAGGGCTCCTCGCCCGGCTCGGTGGCGAACTCGCCGTAGATCAGGCTGCGCGTCTCGTGAATCGAGAACTCGCTGGTGTCGACCACTAGATCGGCGCGGCCGCGCAGCTCGGAGAGCACCTCGCGCTCGCGGCGGATGCCCTCGATCAGCGTGCCGGTGGCGGCCAGCGGATGCGGCCGGCGGGTCTCCGAAAAGCGGCGCACCAGCGCCTCGTCCGAGGCCTCGAGGAATAGCAGCGCCACCTCCACCGCCTTGCGGTCGATGCGGTCCACCAGCCCGGGAGCGCGTTCGGCGAACCCGGGCGCCCGCACGTCGGTGACCACCGCGATGCGGTCGTGCCCCTCCACCAGCCCGGCCGGGTTGGCGAGCAACGGCTCGAGCAGAGGCAACGGCAGGTTGTCAACCACGTAGTAGCCGAGGTCTTCGAAGCAGTTGGCGACCGTGCTCTTGCCAGAGCCCGAAAGTCCGGTGATCAGCACCAGGCGGCAGCGCCCTTCCGGCGTCATGGTGAGCTCTCTGCGTCGGCGGTGGCGGGCCTCAGCCCGCCGCCGCCCGTCCCTTGCGGTGGCGGTGCCGGTTGCGCTCCAGCTCCTCCTCGAGCTTGCGCGCGAAGGCGCGGGCCGAGTGGTGCCCCTGGAGCTTCAGCACGTGGTTCCTGGCCGCGATCTCGACCAGCATGGCCACGTTGCGGCCGATGGCGATCGGCATCTTGATGTAGGGGACGGGCGTGTCGAGGATGTGGTACACGGTCTCGTCCAGGCCCAGCCGGTCGTAGGCCTTGCCGTCCACCCAGGGCTCGAGCTCGACCACCAGGTCGATCGGCCGCCGCTCGCGCACCGCCGCCAGGCCAAACAGATCCTGCACGTTGATGATCCCCAGGCCGCGCAGCTCCATGTGGTGGCGCAGCGGCCCCTCGGCGTAGCCGATCAGGTCGCCGGGCGGGTAGCGGCGCACGGTCACCCGATCGTCCGCCACCAGGCTGTGGCCGCGCGAGATGAGGTCCAGGGCGGACTCGCTCTTGCCCACGCCGCTGGTGCCGATCAGCAGCACACCCAGCCCGTAGACGTCCACCAGCACGCCGTGGATGTGGGTCGAGGGGACGAGGTGGTCCTCCAGGAAGTAGCTGATCCGCCGGATCACCTCGGAGGAGAGCGCGGGCGAGGAGAGAACCGGCACCTCGCGCCGCTTGCAGGCGTCGAGGAAGCCGGGCAGCGGCTTGATCCCCTTGGTGATGACGAACACCGGCACCGGCAGCTTGGCGATGGTCTCGAAGCGGCGGCGCCGCTCGGCGGCCGACACGGTGGCGAGGTAGGCGGTCTCGCTCTCGCCCACGATCTGCACGCGGCCCGGCTTGATGTAGTCGAAGTAGCCGGCGAAGGCCAGCCCGGGCTTCTGCACCCGGGGGTTGGTGATCCGGTTGTCGAGGTGGGTGTCGCCGGCGAGGACCCGGAGCTCGAGGTCCGACAGCTCGTCGGTCAGCAGGTGGGAGACCAGGACCTCGGGCGCGGTCACTACAGCTCCGGCGTGATGAGGCCGAGGTTCTGGTCCTTGCGCCGGTACAGGACGTTGATGCGGTCGCTCGACGACTCGCGGAAGACCACGAACTCGTTGCGCGAACCCTCGAGCTCGAGCGCTGCCTCCTCGATGGTCATCGGCTTGATGTCGAAGTGGCCGGACTTGATCACGCGCGGGGCCTCGCCGCCGCCCACGCTCTCGCCGTCGAGCACGTTCACCGGCCAGCGCAGGCCCTGGTGGTTCCGGTGCTCGGCGCGACGCTTCTTGTCCAGGAACTTGGTCTTCGAGCGGCGGGCCTGCTTCTCCACCTTGTCGACCGCGAGGTTGATCGCGTCCTTGACCTCGTCGTGCTCCTCGGTCGCCTGCAACGAGCCGTGGCGGTGGGAGATCTGGAGCTCGGCGGTGAAGCGGTGCTTCTCGGAGGCGAGAGTGACGCGGGCGTCGACGGGCTCCTCCAGCAACCGGGCCAGCTTCTTGAGCTTGCCCTCGGTGAATCCGCGCAGCTCGTCGTTGACGTGGTAGTGGTGACCGAAATACTCGACGTTCATCGCGCTGCTTCCTTTCCCCGGCCCGCCGGGCCGGCTGTCTGAAGCTCTCGCTAAAAGATCTGCTTGCGGTCGGTAGATGACGGGATGTTGAGCTCCTCCCGGTACTTGGCCACGGTGCGGCGAGCGATCTGAATGCCCTCGCGTTTCAGGATCCGCATCAGCTCGCTGTCCGACAGCGGTTGCTTGGGGTCCTCGCTCTCGACGATGCGCTCCAGCTTGCGCTTCACGGTCAGCGAGGAGATGTTCTCGCCGTACTCGCGGTCGATGCCGCTGTGGAAGAAAAACTTCATCGGGAACAGCCCGCGTGGGGTGTGCATGTACTTGTTGGAGACCACGCGGCTGACCGTCGACTCGTGCATGCCGATGTCCTCGGCCACATCGCGCAGCACCATGGGGCGCAGGTGCTCGATGCCGTGGTCGAGGAAGTCGCGCTGCTGGCGGACGATCGAGTCCGCCACCTTGTAGATCGTGCGCTGCCGCTGGTCGAGGCTCTTGATCAGCCACACCGCGGAGCGCATCTTGTCCTTGATGAACTGCTGGGCCTCGGTCTCGCCGCCGTCGCGCCGCATCTGCTGCAGCATGCGCCGGTAGGCGCGGCTGACGCGCAGCCGCGGCAGGCCGTCGTCGTTGAGCTGGATGTGGTACTCGTCGCTCACCTTGCGCACCACCACGTCGGGCTCGATGTAGTGCGGTCGGTCGGCGGTGAACTTGCGGCCCGGTCGGGTCTCGAGGGTGCGGATCAGCTCGACGACCGCCTCGAGGTCCTTGAGCTCGACGCCGAGCGCCTTGGCGATCTGCGCGAACTGGCGGCGCAGAAAGAGCTCCCAGTGCTGGTCGATCATCTTCCACGCTAGGCTGTCGGGCTCGACGCCGCGATGCTCGAGCTGAGCGAGCAGCGACTCGCGCACGTCGCGGCGGGCGATGCCCGGCGGATCGAGGTTCTGCACCAGGGCGAGAGCCGCCTCGACGCGCGCGCACACCGCCGGGTCGGAAGCGGGAGGCGGATCCGCTGCGCCGGCCTGCTCCGGCAGCGGCGCACCGTTGACCCCGGCGATCTCGGCGAGGACGTCGTCCTCCCCCGAGTCGCGGAGCATGGCGCAGATCTCGTCCACCGTGGCCACCAGGAAGCCCTCGGGGTCGAGGTTGCCGATGATCATCTCGGCGATCTGGCGCTGCTCGGGCTCGGCGCCGCTCATGTGGAGCTGCCAGAGCAGATGGTCGTAGAGGTCGGGGTCGCGGACGAGGCTGTTCTCGATCGGCGCCTCCTCCCGCTCCTCGTAGGTCGAGGCGTAGCTCGGCCCCTCCATGTAGTCGCCGAAGTAAGCCTCGAAGTCGATCTTGTCGAGCGGGTCCTCGGCGACCGGCGCCTCCGGCTCGGGCTCCTGGCGCTCGGCCTCGGGCTCCTCCTGCCCCTCGGCGTTGTCCTCCAGGACCGGGTTCTCGACCATCTCCTGGGTGAGGATGCCCTCGAGCTCCAGGCGGGTCATCTGGAGCAGCTTGATCGCCTGCTGCAGCGACGGCGTCATCACCAGCCGCTGCGCCAGCTTGAGGGAGAGCTTCTGCTCGAGGGCCATTAGAGACGGAACTCCTCGCCGAGGTAGATCTTCCTGACCTCGGGGTCCGCGGACAGCTCGGCGGGGGCGCCGGCGCGCAGGATCGCGCCGTTGTTGATGATATAGGCGCGATCGGTTATTTTCAGTGTTTCCCGCACGTTATGGTCGGTGATGAGGATCCCGATCCCCATCTTCCTCAGATGGCCAATGATACCCTGGATATCGAGCACCGCGATGGGGTCGATGCCGGCAAAGGGCTCGTCGAGCAGGATGTACCAGGGATCGATGACCAGCGCGCGGGCGATCTCCACCCGCCGCCGCTCGCCGCCCGACAGCGCATAGCCCTGGCTGCGCCGTACCTTGCCGAGCCCGAACTCCTCGATGAGCTGGTCGATGCGCCGCTCCTGCTCGGCGTGCGGCAGGTCCAGGGTTTCGAAGATCGCCCGCAGGTTGTTGTCCACCGACATGCGGCGGAACACCGAGGGCTCCTGCGGCAGGTAGCTGATGCCCCGCTGGGCGCGCTGGTACATGGGCAGCTCGGTGATGTCCTCGTCGCCGAGGAACACCTTGCCGGAGTCCGGAGGAGTCAACCCGACCACCATGTAGAAAGTCGTGGTCTTGCCCGCGCCGTTGGGCCCCAGCAGGCCGACGACCTCGCCGGGATGCACTTCGATCGATACGTCGTCGACCACGGCGCGGCCCCGGTAGACCTTGCGCAGGCCGCGCGTCGCCAAGGTGCGCGCCTCGCTCATCGCCCGCTCCGTTCGAGGGCAGGAAGGATTCCAGGCACGCTGGCAGACGCCGCGCCGAGCATCAGCTTGGTGCCGGACGGCTCGACAGCGGCGGGTGCCGGGCCGGCAGGTGGCGTGGCCGGCTTCGGTGCGGCCGTGACCTGCGCCTTGCCGGTCTCGAACTCGTAGACGATCCGCTGGCCCGTCACCTCGGTGCCGTCCCGGTCTCGCATCGTGGCCCGCTCCCCTTCGACGGTGATGGTCTTGGCGCCGGGCTCGTAGCGCGCCCGGTCGCCCACCACGCTGCGCCCGGTCTCGCGGTCGTCGATCCTCACCTTGCCCACCAGCACCAGTGCTTTGAGCTGCTGCCGGTCGTCGAGCTCCACGGTGAGCTCGTCACAGGCCAGAGCGCGCTGGCCCTGCACCGCCTGGACCCCGGTGCGGTAGACGATCGTCCGCGCCGCCTTGGAGTAGACCATCGAGGCCGCTGTGACCTCGATCGGCGGCTGCGGCGCGGCGCTGCCAGCGGCACCCCGCGCCGGCGCGGCGACCTTCTGCTTGGTCACCGTGCGCACGTTGCCCGTGGCGGTGAGCTGCCCGGCGTCCTCGTCGCCCTTGAGCTCGTCGGCCAGCACCAGGTTCTCGCCCCGCCACGCGCGCACCTTGCCGCGGAAGAGGAACGACCGCGAGGTGCCGCGGAAGAAGGCCTCTTGCGACTCTACCCAGATCGGCCCCTCGCCCTGCGCCAGCGGGCTCTCGCCCAGCACGTCGCGACTCGCTTCCTGACGAAGCTCGGTGCGGACGCCGGCCTGGGCCACCAGCAAGCCGGTGCGCTGAGTATAGAGAAGGCGCGGCGCCGTCATGTCGCCGCGGGCGCTGGTTACCTCGACCGGCTTGCCCCGGAACTCCCCTACCCCGTTGCTGAAGTCGAAGCGCGCTTGGTCGCCCCGGGCGTGGAACTGCGGGTCACGGAAGTCCACGTGTTCGTAGAGCGAGACCTCGATGAGCTGGCCGTCGGGCCCAAAGCCCGCCTCGGCGCGCCGTGCGGTGGCGAGCCGCAGTGCCTTCTCGTCCAGCTCGTCGAGCGCCACCGAGTCGCGGCCCGCGAGCGCTTCCGGGGCGGCCTCGTCCTCGTCCTCCTCCTCCACGCCGGCGTCCGCCGGCTCGGCGGCGGGGACCGCTTCGGCCGCGGCGTCCCACTCTTCCTCCTCGGGCTCCACGGCCAGCTCGGCGAGCTTGACGCCGCCCAGGGCCTCGGCCCGCGTCAGGTTGCCGCCCTCGAGGTTGCCGTTGATGAAGCTCGCGCCCAGCCGCCGCGGCGGTTCGCCCGGGGTCAGCGAGAGCACGGTCGCCGGCTCGGAGGCGTCGCTTCCGAGCTCGAAGCGGGCGAGGTCGCCGCCATCCGGCGAGAAGATCGCCGCCAGGCTGCGGCCTGCGAAGCGCACCGGCCCGACGCCGTCGGCCGCAGGGCTGAAGCCGAGCCGGCCGCGAACTCCCTGCGTGGCGCGCACGAACTGCACGGTCTCGTCGTCCTCGCCGAGCCACAAGGTGACCCGCGGGGCGCGCAGGCGGTGAGCGAGGTAAGCCACGAACACATCGCCGTCGGCGCGCGCGTGGTGCTGATTGCGGTTGAGGTAGAGCCGCCCGGCGCGCACTCGAAACGGCCCTGGGGAGTCCGGCCCGTTGTCGACCCGCACGTCGCCGGCAAGGATGAAGAGCCGCTCGTCGAGGTCGACCCGCATGCGATCGGCCCGGCCGCGAGCCTTCTCCAGGTAGCGGAACGACAGCGGCTCTTGGCCCAGGATGCTCTTGCCCTTCTGCGTCATCTGCAGCTCGGTGGTCTCGAGCTCGATGCCGGAGGGACCCTTGACGCGCACCCCGGACTGCAGCACGGCCTCCTGCGTTTCCTGGTTGTAGATGCCCTGCGCGCCCTCGACCTCGTAGGACTCGGCCTGCAAGGTGTTGATCTTGACCTGGATCTGATCGACCACCACATTGCCGTCGCGGTCGCGGCCGAAGCCGGCGCCGTGGATGGTGAACACGGTCCGGCCACCCTCTTCGAAGCTGTAGTCGAAGTCCTTGCCCGAGAAGGTCAGCTCCTCGTCCGGCAGCTCGCCCTTGCCGGTCACCACCTTGGGCGGCCGCTCGAGGCCGGCGCGGCCGAACCAGTACAGCACCGCGACCCCCGCCACCAGGAGCACGAAGAGGGCGAGCAGGGCTCGCCGCAAGCGCACGATGGAACGCGGCCCAGCCATGTGTTCAGGAAACGGTCGCGCAGGGTCGCGCGTCTACGAGACGCAGCACAGGGCGCTGCGAAAAGCCGTCACGTTCGAGGTGGGCGAGGACCTCGAAGCGCCCGGCGAGCGCCGCCTGCCGCTCCTGCCAGCGCCAGCCCAGGAGGTCGACGCGGGCGCCGTCGTCGCCGCGGGCCGGCCCCGAGAGGTGGCCGCGGCCGAAGTGCCGTGGCTCGGCGGCGAGCCGCAGGGGGCCGACGCGTAGCAGCGGCTGCGGGTTCGCCTGGCCGTGCGGCTCGAGGCGCCCGAGCTCGGCCAGCAGGCTGTCCTCGACCTCGGCCGGCGCCACCTCGAGCTCGTATTCGAGACGCGGCGCGAGGAGGCTGGGTGGCCACTCCCGGGCGGCGGCCTGCTCGAGGTCCCGGCGCAGGCCCTCGAGCTCGGCCGCGGCGACCGCGAGGCCGATCGCCTGCGCATGCCCGCCGAAGCGTTGGCAGCGCTCCCGGAAGCCGGCGAGGAAGGCGTGCAGGTCGACGCCCGGGATGCTGCGCCCCGAGCCGGTGGCCGAGCCGTCCTGCGCCGAGAGCAAGATGGTGGGCCGGCAGAGCTCCCGCGCCAGGCGGCCGGCGGCAATGCCCAGCACGCCGCGGTGCCAGGTCTCGCTCCAGCCGACGATGATCGCCGGCAGGGGCGAGCGTGCCAGCGCCAGGCGCCGCGCCTCCTCGAGGACCTGCATCTCCTCCTCCTGGCGCGCTCGGTTGTGACGCTCGAGCTCGCCGGCCAACTCGCCGGCGCGTGCCGGGTCGCGGGTGAGCAGCAGCTCCAGGGCGCCTTCCGGGCTCGCCAGCCGCCCGGCGGCATTCAGCCGAGGCCCGATGCGGAAACCCACGTCGGCCGCCGAGAACGGGGCCTTGAGGCCGGCCACCGCGATCAGCGCCTTCAAGCCCACGGAGCGCGTGGCGGCCAAGGCCTCGAGGCCGAGCGCGGCGATCACCCGGTTCTCGCCCACCAGCGGCACCACGTCGGCGATAGTGCCCAGGCAGGCCATGCGCAGCAGGGCCTCGAGCTGCAGCGGGCGGCCGGCGCGGGCCGAGAGGGCGAGGGCCAGCTTGAGCGCCAAGCCGACGCCGGCGAGGTCGGGAAAGGGATACGAGCAGTCGGGCTGCCGCGGGTTGATCAGCAGCGCGCCGTCGGGCAGGGCCTCGCCCGGCAGGTGGTGATCGGTGACGATGACCTCGAGCCCCAGCTCACGCGCCCGGGCCACGGCGGCGAGAGCCGACACGCCGCAGTCGACGGTGACGATCACGCGGCACCCCAGCTCCGCGGCGCGCTCGGCGTGCAGCGGCTGGAAGCCGTAGCCCTCGCGCAGCCGGTGCGGCAGCACGGCATGGGCTTCCAGGCCGCAGCTCCGCAGCACGGCGAGGAGCAGGGCGGTGGCGGAGACGCCGTCGACGTCGTAGTCGCCCACCACCGCCACCGCTTCCCCGCTATCGCGCGCCTGGAGCAGACGGTCCACGGCCTGCGGCACTCCGGCGAGCAGCAGCGGGTCGTGTAACTGGTCGAGCGAGGGCGAGAGGAAAGCCCGTGCCTGGGCCGCATCGGCCACGCCCCGGCGCGCCAGCAACCGTGCCAGCCGCGCCGGCAGACCCTCCCGGATGAGTTGAGCGACGGCCGGCGGCTCGGGGACGGGCAGCCACTCCGCTTGTGGGGTCAGGGGATCAACCCTCCTCGAATACTCCCAGGGCGCGGAACTTGGCGTAGCGCGATTCGATGAGCTGCTCTGCGCTCTGGCCCTCGAGCTCCTTCAGGGCCCTGGCGAGCGACTCTCCCACCCGCCTCGCGGCTTCCGAAGGGTCGGCATGCGCCCCGCCCAAAGGCTCGGGGATCACGCCGTCGACGATCCCCAGCTCGGCTAAGTCCGGAGCGGTCAGGCGCAGGGCCTCCGCGGCCTCGGCCTTGCGGTCCTGCTCCTTCCACAAGATGGCGGCGCAGCCCTCGGGCGAGATCACGGAATAGATGGCGAACTCCAGCATGTAGACGCGGTCCCCGATGCCGAGCGCGAGCGCTCCGCCGCTGCCGCCCTCGCCGGTGATGGTGACCACGATCGGCACTCGCAGCGACGCCATCTCGATCAGGTTGCGGGCGATCGCTTCTGCCTGGCCGCGCTCCTCGGCGTCGATCCCCGGGTAGGCGCCCGGGGTGTCGACGAAGGTCAGCACCGGCAGGCCGAATCGCTCCGCCAATTTCATCACGCGCAGCGCCTTGCGGTAGCCCTCGGGCCGCGGCTGACCGAAGTTGCGCAGGATGCGCGAGCGGGTGCTGCGCCCCTTCTGGTGGCCGATGACCGCCACGCTGCGCCCTGCGAAGCGGGCGAAGCCGGCGACCAGGGCGTGATCGTCGGCGAAGGCGCGGTCGCCGTGCACCTCGATCCAGTCGCTCATCAAGCGCTCGACGTAGTCGAGCGTGTACGGCCGATCGGGATGTCTCGCGACGAGCGTCTTCTGCCAGCGGTTGAGCTTGCCGTAGATCTCACCGGACTGCTTGGCGAGCGTCGATCGCAGCTCGGTCAGCTCGCGCTCGTGGCCGCTGCCGGCCGGGTAACCCTCGAGCTCCTCGATGCGCCGGCGAAGCTCGACGAGCGGGGTCTCGAAGGCGAAATCAGGGGTCTGCATGGCCGCGGGCAAACTAGCATCCGGGGAGGGGGGAGTCAAAAGCCGCAGTCTCATAGGAGCTGATACGGGTCGACGTCCACCGCCACCTCCACCGTGGGCCGTGGCGAGAGCGCGTCGGCGACCATCTGGCGCAGGCGCTTGCCCGAGGGGCCGCGGAGCAGGATCTGATATCGCCACTCGTTGCGCAGGCGCTCGAGGGGAGCGGGCGCCGGCCCCGAGATGCGCACTCCTTCCGCGTGATGGTGATCCGCCAGCCGTCGCGCCAGCTCGGTCACGGCGCTCTCTACCCTTTCCCGGTTCTTGTCACGCGCCAGGAGCTGGACCATGCGCGTGAAGGGCGGGTAGTGAAAGACGCGACGGAAGCGCATCTCCTCGCAGGCGAAGGCCGCGTCGTCGTGAGCCAGCGCGGCGCGAATGGCATAGTGGTCCGGGTGGTAGGTCTGGATGACGACCCGTCCAGGCACGTCGCCGCGCCCGGCGCGGCCGGCGAGCTGGGTGAGCAACGTGTAGGTCTTCTCCACCGCCCGGAAGTCCGGGAAGCCGAGGTAAGCGTCGGCGGTGAGCACGGCGGTCAGCGAGACGCGCGGGAAGTGGTGGCCCTTGGACACCATCTGGGTGCCGATCAGGACCTGCGCATCGCCGCGCGCGAAGCGCTCGAGCACACCGGCGGCCCCGCCGGGCCGGCGCAGCGAATCGCGGTCCAGCACCGCCACGCTCGCCTCCGGAAAGAGCTCCTGGAAGCGTTCCTCGACGCGCTCGGTCCCGGCGCCGATCGGCTCGAGGGCGGGCTCGGAGCAGGCTGGGCAGCGTGTGGGGGCCGCGACCCGCGAGCCGCAGTAGTGACAGACCATGGAGCGTTCGCGGCGGTGAAAGGTGCGCGGCAGCCCGCACTGCTCGCAGCGCAGGTCCTCGCCGCAGGCCCGGCAGAGGAGGATCGGGGAGTAGCCGCGCCGGTTGCGCAGCAGGATCGATTGCTCGCCGCTCTCCAGGGTGGCCGCGATCTCGGCCCTGAGGCGCGCCGAGAACACCACCTCGCCCGGCTGCCGTACCACCGGCTCGCGGCGAAGGTCGACGAGGATGCCCTCGGGCGTCTTCCCTTGACCGGCGCGCGCGGTGAGGGCCAGCGCCCGCAGCCGGCCGCGCTCGACGTTGTAGCGGCTCTCGAGGCTCGGCGTGGCCGAGACCAGCAGCGCCACGGCGCCGGCCTGTTGCGCGCGAACCAGCGCCAAGTCGCGGCCGTGGTAGCGAGGCACCACCTCCTGCTTGTAGGCGGCGTCCTGTTCCTCGTCGACCACTACCAGGCCGAGGCGGGCGACCGGTGCTAGGACCGCCGAGCGCGGGCCGAGCACCACCCGCGCCTCGCCGCGGCGCACCCGCTCCCACTCCTGGTGCCGCTCGGCGCTCGCCAGCCCGGAGTGCAGGATGGCGAGAGTGCCGCCGAAGCGCAGGCGGGCGCTCGCGGCGAGGGCGGGCACCAGGGCGATCTCGGGCACCAACAGGATCACCGAGGAGCCGCGGGCGAGCGCCGTCTCGGCCGCGCGCAGGTAGACCTCTGTCTTGCCCGAGCCGGTAACGCCGGCAAGCAGGAAGGCGGCGGGCTCGCCGGCGGCGAGCGCCGCCGTCACCGACGCTTGGGCCTCGCTCTGGTCGCGCCGTAGAGTGAGCGGAGGTGGTGCGGCCTGGGACAGCATGTGGTGCGCCAGCCCCAGCCTTTCGATCTGCGAGAAGCGCTTGAGCACTCCCAGCTCCGACAGGCGGCGAATCACGGCCGGGCCGCAGCCGACCGCCGTGGTCAACTCCTCCACCGTTGCCGGCCGTCCGATCTCGAGCAGGTGCACCACCACCTCCCGCGCCCGGGGCGAGCGGCCGCAGGCGGCGATGAGCGCCGCGGGATCGCCGCTCGCGAGCTCGACGGCGGACACGAAGCGGCTGGAGCGGGCACGACGGCCGTCGCCGAAGGCGATGCGGCCGGTGGCTTCCATCTGCGCCAGGAGCGGCGCCAGCGCCGGCAGGCGCGTGGCGCGCTGCAGCTCGGCGACGGAGAGGCGGCCGGCCTCGCGGAGGGCGTCGATCACGCTCGCTTCCTCGGCGCTGCGCGGGCGAGCCAGGGCGCCGCCGCTGGTCAGCCACACGCGGCGGCTGCCCCAGCTCGGAAGGTCCGCGGGCAGGATCGCGCGCACCACCTCACCCAGGGGGGCCAGGTAGTAGGCGGCCACGAAGCGCGCCAGGGCGAGGAGGTCGGCGGGAAGCACCGCCTCGCTGTCGAGCACGCCCTCGACGTCGCGCAGCTCGGCCAGCTCCGGCCGCCGATCGTGCACCTCGAGCACCACGCCGGCGAGCCGCCGCCTGCCGACCGGCACGCGCACCCGCAGCCCCGCGGCCACGAGGTCGCCGAGCTCGGGGGGCACTCGGTAGGTGAGGGAATCCGCGAAGGGAACGGGGACCGCCACCTCGGCGTAGCGAGGCGCCGGGTCGAGCGAGCTGTTCAGCGCGACCGCCGCCTCTCGATCTCGCGCGCCAGCTCCTCGACCTGAGCGTTGCCCGGCTGCAGCTCGCGGAGCCTGGCGAGGCGCTCGGCCGCCGCGTCGAAGTCGGAGAGGTCGACGGCGAGGACCAGCGCCTCGTTGAACAGGGCTTGTGGCATGTCGGGCTGGAGCGCCCGCGCCTGGCGGAAGAGCTCCACGGCGCGCTGGGGATCGCCGAGATTGCGGTAGCAGACGCCGAGATCGGTCAGTACCTCGGGGCGGCCCGGCTCCCGCTCGAGGACCTCGAGGTAACGGTCCCGGGCCTTGGCGTATTCGCGGGTGTCGAAGTAGAGATTGGCCAGGGTGAGCACGCCCGTGGGGTCCGCCGGGCGGAGCTCGACGTAGCGCTCGTAGAGCGTCCGGGCCCGGATCAGGTCGTTGATCGAGAGGTTGAGCTGGGCCAGGGTGAGAAGGGCGTCCGCGTCGTCGGGGTTGGCCTCCACGTAGTCACGGAGCTGCCGGATCTGCTCCATGGGCGGTGCCCCGGCTCCGCCCGCGGGAGAGTTTCCAGAGGGCGAGCCGGTGCCGGGCGCCGCGCCCACCTCGGCCTGCCCGGCCACTCGCAGCGGCGGCTGCCGCGAGGACATGGCTTCGAAGAGCGGATAGGCGGCCACCACGCCGACGAGGATGCCCAGCACGAGGAACAGCGCGTTGTCGCGGGTCACGGAGTCTTCCGGTCGGGAAGTCTAGTTCCGAGTCGGCTCGGTCGCCACCCGCACCCCGGACCAGCCGGAGCCGCCCGGTCCGCCGTCGGCGAGGATCGAGGGGCTCCAGAAGCCGCGCACCGTGCCGAGGGCCGCATCCACGTTGCCTTCGAAGATGCCGTCCGGGCCGCGCTGGGTGTCGATCCGCTCTAGCCGCAGCCGGCCTCCGGCGTAGGTCCCCTTGAGCGAGCCCGCCCGCCCACCGGCCAACGAGAAGCTGCCGCTGACCTGGGCGCCGTCGAGCTTGAGATCGAAGATGCCGGTCTCGGGCGGAGCACTGATCTCGATCCGCCAGCGCCCGCTGATCGGGTCCCGGCCGGGCGGCTGCTCGGCACTGACCCTGGTGAGCTCGACACGCAGGGCCCGCGAGCGGCGCAGGTGGCCGGCGATCGAGGTGCGCAGGTTGTCGACGCGCCGGGTCACGATGCCGGCGGCGGCCTCGGCCACGGCGCGTTCGGCCGCCAGCCGGTCGAGGTCCTCGGGGGTGGTCGAGGCTCGCGCCACGGCTTCGTCGAAGCGGGCGGCCGCCGCGGCGACCCCGGCTAGCGCCGGCTTCTCCTGGTCCCGCGCCTCGGCATAGGCGCGCAGGGCGTCGGCCAGCAGCCGCTCCTCGACGTCGATCTCGCGTTTGAGCGCTGCCGCGGCCTCGCCGGCGGCGAGCGCCGGCGAGGCAAAGAGGACGAAGACCGTGACGAACGCCCAAGCGGCGTGAGCTCGATGCATGGCAACCGGCCGACGTCGTGCGCCGGCCTCCTCGCCTCTAGCTCGCCGCCTTGAGTCGCTGGTCCCGCTTCGAGAGGCTGGAGTCGAGGGCCGCCTCCACGAGCTTCTGGGCGTCGCTCTCGGAAATATTCCGCACGTGGGCTACCTCGCTGACGATGAAGTACTTGGCGCGCTCGAACATCTTCTTCTCGCGGAACGACAGGCTCTTCTTCTGGCTCACCAGCCGCAGGTTCTTCAGCACCTCGGCCACCTCGGTGAGGCGCCCGGTCTTCATCTTGTCCAAGTTCTGCTTGTAGCGGCCCTTCCAGTCCTTGTAGGTGTCGATGTTGCCGTCCTCGAGGATCGAGAACAGCGCCTTGATGTCCGACTCGGGGCACAGCGGCCGCAGGCCCACCAGATCCAGGTTGGCGCGGGGCACCATGACCTTCGAATTGTTGGAGAGCAGCCGCAAGTGATAGTACATTTGCTCGGTGCCGTCGATCTTGCCCGGCTCGATCTTTTCGATGAGGCTGACGCCGTGGTTCGGATAGACCACCTTCTGACCGACCTTGAAAGACACGTCCTCAGACCCCTTTTGGATAGATGGATGGAGGGTGGAAACAGCAGCCGTAAGTCCATGACAGACTTACGCTTAGGGTCCGGAGGATACACGATTTGGCGCGCCGCGTCAAGGGCTCGCGCCGGTTGACAGGGGAAAGCCCCCTCCTCTACCCTTCGGCCCCTACGCCCCGTCCTCGAGCCGGAGTGGCGGAATTGGCAGACGCAGAGGACTCAAAATCCTCCGCCCCTCGCGGGCTTGCGGGTTCGAGTCCCGCCTCCGGCACCAGCCGTCGCGGCCGGCTTTTCACGCGGCTCCTGTCCCCTCTCGCCCTTCTTCTGGCAGCCCAGGCGCTGTGGTGCGGCTGGTTCATCTGGCGGACCTCGTTTGTCGCCCTCGGGCAGCGCGCCTTCTGCCTCTTCGACGACGCCATGATTTCTATGACCTACGCCCAGAACCTGGTCGCGGGCCACGGGCTCAACTGGGCCCGGTTCGGGGCCCCGGTCGAGGGCTTCACTCACCCGCTCTGGCTGGTTCCCCTGGTCGCGATTCACCTGCTCCCGGTCGACAGCCTGCACACCAGCCTGCTGGTCCAGCTCTTCTCGCTGGCCTTGTTGGTCGCCAACGTGCTCGCCATCCGCCGGCTGATGCTGCGTCACTTCTCACCCGGAGACGTGCACTATGGCCTCAGCTCGTGGCTCCCCGCGGCACTCCTCACGGCCTCCTACTACCCGCTCAACCATTGGGCATTGCAGGGCTTCGAGTCGGGCCTCCAGGCACTAGTCGTCACCTTGGCGGTGCACCTGACCCTGGACATCAGCGAGCGGGGCGAGCGCCGCCACCTGGCGCTCGGCACCCTGCTCGGTGCCTCGCACCTGCTGCGCCCGGACCTGCTGCCCCTGATCGCGGCCTGCCTGGGCTATCTGGTGCTCGCGCCTCACGAGAAAGGGCGGCGCCTGGTCTCCGGCCGGCGGGAGTGGCTGGCCCTGCTGGGGCCGTTCGTCCTCGCCGTCGTGGGCTACGGGCTGTTCCGCTGGTTCTACTTCAACGAGCTGCTACCCAACACCTACTACCTCAAGATGACCGGGCTGCCGCTCGACGTCACGCTGCTGCGAGGCTTGTGGACGTTCACCTTCTTCCTGCGGCCGATTTTCTTCGTCCTGCTGGCGCTCGCCCTCGGCGTGGCGCTCCGTGCCCGCGCACGGCCCCGCCTCCTGCTTCCCTCCGCCGTGGCGCTGCTGTTCTTCGCCTACTCGATCTGGGTCGGCGGCGACGTGTGGGAGATCGCCCCCATCGGCGCCAATCGCTTCGTCTGCTTCGCCGTGCCCATGGTCTTCGTGGTGGCCAACGCCCTGCTCAACGACTGGCTGGCTTCCCCCGCCATGCGGGCCCGGAGCGCCATGGCTCACGGGCTCGCCTGGGGAGGCCTAGCCATCGCGGCCCTGCTTTCCTTCAACGGCCTCCTGGTGCGGGACCCGACCTCGGCCTGGGACCGCCTGCTGGTGCTCCAACCCCCGCTGCACGTCGCCGAGCACCGCCACTTCACACGCCTGGCGCTCGGCCTGCAGCGTTCGGGCCTGGTGGACCGCGATGCGCGAATGGCGGTGGTGTGGGCCGGGATCCCGGCCTACTTCTCCAACTGGGAGATGGTGGACACGATGGGCTACAACGAGCGGCACCTGGCGCATGGGCCCGCCAACGCCGCGGTGCACAGTGACACCTATCGCAGGTACATGCCCGGGCACGTCAAGAGCGACCTGGCCTACGCGGTGGACACCTATCTCCCGGACCTAGTGCTCCATACCTGGGACCTGAAGCCGGAGCAGGAACGGGAGCTGCTGCGCTCGCGGGGATACGTGCGGCGAGCCGGTCTCTGGGTGCGCAAGTCGTCGGCCAAGGTGCGGCTGGACGGCTGGCCCGAGACTCCGGAGCCCCTCCTGCGGCTCGGCCGCACCGGCCACGAGAGTCAGCCGGGCGCCGATGAGGGCCCTCCCGACGCCCCGTAGCGCCTAGCGTCAGCGTAGGGCGCTACGGGAAAGTCGACGTCCAGGCGCTGGTATTGCCGCTCTCGAAGCCGTCGGCGAAGATGTCGTTGTCGACCACCACGCTGCTCGAGTCCAGGGCCATCGACACCGGAGCGATGCGCCCATACTCGGTCCACAGGTCGTAGAGGATCTCGCCGCGCGACAAGGCCGGGGTGCCGCCGGAGCGCGGGATGCAGTCGTTGGGGAAGTCGAAGGTCACCGCCTGATCGCGTAGAAACTCCACGTAATCGTTGCTCGCGACCTGGAAGTAGAGCCGCGCCTGCACGGTGACCGGCGAAACGGTCAGCGGCGGGATCTGGATCTCGTAGGTCGTGGTGTCGTAGTTCACCAGCTTGCCCGAGCCAGGAGAGGTTTCCGGGTAGCTGTAGTTGACCGGCCTCGTCTCGAGGTCGGCGGCGCCGGTGAAGCCCAGCGGCGGGATGCGGTTGTCGACCGCGATGCAGTTGTTGAGGACGAAGTGGAAGATGGGGTTGCCGCCGCCGTCGGTGATGTCGCACTGGTTGGTGCCGTTGTGGTTCCAGATCCCCGGCTCGAGGTGGTACACCTTGATCTGCGCGTCCTCGGTGAGCACGCCGGTGGACGTGTTGTAGGCGCCGCTCTGCCAGATCAGCTCGTTGCTGGCGTCGCGCGCCTCGACGTTGATCCACATGCGGCGCCCCTCGGTGTAGCCGGTGGGCAGCTTGTGGCCGGTGAGGTTGGTCACCTTGACGCTCACCTCGAGGGTGTCCTCGGGCTGCACCACGGCCGGCGCCGTCACCTCGACCACGGCGGCGTTGTTCTGCAGGTTGCTGGTGGCGGCGGCGATGGTGGCGTTGTACTCCGCGGTGCGCTGTAGGTTGGGGTACTCGTCGCGCAGCACGGCGGGCACCCAGGTGTTGCCTCCCACGAAGCGGTGAACGGGCATGTTCCCGGTGCGGTTGTTCTGCTCGGCGGCGCAGGCATGGGCCGGATTCTCGGTCGCGTCCGGCATGTGGCAGCCCTGGCAGGTGGTCTGGCCGCTCACCAGCGCGTAGTCGCTCTGCTGCCATTCCTTGAACGTCCGCTCGATGGGGTACGGCACGCCGGTGTCGGTTCCCGTCCCGTCGATGAGCATCTCCCCCGGGCTGGTCACGTTGTGGCAGTTGCCGCAGATCGTCGCCTCGGTGTGGTACGCCGAGAACGCCCACTCGTGGGGCGGAGGCACGTCACCGCCGCCGGGATAATTGTAGGGGCCGCGGCGGCAGGGCCCCGACCCGCTGCCCGTCGGGCAATCGGCGTCGTCGAGCCAGTACTGACCGTTCTCGGTGTAGACGGTCTGCTCGCCTACCGGAGGGCTGGAGTTGACCATCATGCGGTGGCAGAGATGGCAGGCCACGCCCTCGAAGTCGTTGTCCGGCAGGTCGATGCTGCCTTCCAACGCACATCCGTCCGGGGTTCCGCCGGGGGCCTCCACGCGGCCGGCCAGGTAGCCGAACGGAGCGTGGCAGCGCAGGCAGTAGGAGCCGACGCCCGGCACGTCGTGGTTGGCAACGTCGAGCGCCGCCCAGAACAGCGGGTCGCGCCCGGCGTTGGCCATCATCGATCCGGCCCAGGTCGGGAAGGGCTCGATGTTGGCGTTCGGGTTGAAGTCTCCGTGGCAGCCCTCGCAGACCCCCGGATCGATCATGGCGTGGGCCAGGGGCGGCTGCGTGGCGTTGGGCGTAAAGGTTCCGGCATAGACCGCGATCACCAGCGGCAGCGCCACCAACGCCGTGCTCGAAGCCAGTACGGCGTAACGGCCGGCACGGCCGAGCGGCCGCCGGCCTTCGCCGGGTGCGAGGGAAGAACGCATACCAGACCTCCGCAGGGATCACCAACGGCCCGAGAGCCGACCGCTAACCAGATGCGGAAATGCTACCACGCCCTGCGCAGCAGCTCTCTACTCGTAACGGAGGGCTTCGATAGGGTCCAGCCGCGCAGCCTTGCCCGCCGGGTAGATACCGAACACCACCCCGACCAGGCTCGAGGTGCCGAAGGCGAGGAGCACGGCCCACAGCGGCACGTGGGCGGGAGGGAAGTTGATGTCGGCCAGGGCAAGGAGCGCGACGGTGAGCGCGCCGGCGCCGTAGCCGAGCGCGACGCCGATCGCGCCGCCGACCAGCGACAGGGTGACCGCCTCGATCAGGAACTGGAGCAGGATGTCCCGCTTGCGGCCGCCGACCGACTTGCGGACTCCGATCTCCCGCGTCCGCTCGGTGACCGATACCAGCATGATGTTCATGATCCCGATGCCGCCCACCACCAGGGCGATGCCGACGATGGCGCCCACCACGGCGGTGATCCCTCCGAGCACGGAGCTCACCACCGAGAGAATCTGGTCCTGGACCAGCACCTGGAAGTCGTCGTCCTCGCCCTTGGGGATCTTGTGGCGCTGCCGCAGCAGCCCCTTGATCCCTTCCTGCACGTTCTCGAGCACCTGGACGCTCTCCGCCTTGAGGCGGATCTGGATCTGGTCGCCGGCGTTGCGGCCGAAGATGGTGAGCGCCGTGTCGAAGGGCACCAAGGCGAGATCGTCGACGTTCTGCCCCAGGGTCTGGCCCCGCTTCTCCATCACCCCGATCACGGTGGCCCGCAGGTTGCCGGCGTAGATCTCCTTGCCGATGGGGTCCGAGCCAAGGCGCAGCTCCTCCACCACTTCGCGACCCACGACCACCACCTTGCGGCGGTGCTCGACGTCGAAGCGGGAGAAGAAGCGCCCCACGTCCACGGTGTGGTTGTTGACCTCCGGGTAGTTGTCGAGGCAGCCGATGATCAGTGCTGAATGCTGCCGGTCGAGGTACTTGAGCTGCTGGTTGCCGGCGATCATCGGCGTCATCGCCTGGATGCCGGGGACCTTCTGGAGGATCGCTTGTCCGTCCTCCCAGGTGAGCCGCACCTGCTTGGCGACCAGGCCGGGCTCGTTGCGCTGCAGGGGCATCACCATCACGTAGGTGGCGCCCACCCCTTGGAGCTGGCCGACGATCATGAACTGCAACCCCTGGACGATCGACACCACGGCGATCACCGCCGCGGTGCCGATGATGATCCCCAGGATGGTGAGGATCGAGCGCATCAGGTTGGCGCGCAGCGAGCGCAGCGCGATCGAGAGGTTCTCGAAGAACAGCATGGGGCCCCTAGCCGGAGCGCTCGTCGCCGACCACGCGGCCGTCCCTGAGCAGCACGCGACGCCTGGTGTGGGCCGCGATGTCGGCCTCGTGGGTCACCAGGATGACAGTGTTGCCCTGGCGCTGCAGGTTGTCGAAGAGGTCCATGATCTCGGCCGAGGTCGCCGAGTCGAGGTTGCCGGTGGGCTCGTCGGCGAGCAGGATCGAAGGCCGATTGACCAGCGCGCGGGCGATGGCCACGCGCTGGCGCTGGCCGCCGGAGAGCTCGTTGGGCTGATGGTGCATGCGGTCCTTCAAGCCCACTCGCTCCAGGGCCTCGGAGGCCCGCTGGCGCCGCTCGCCCCGCGACACGCCGGCGTAGATCAGCGGCAGCTCCACGTTGTGCAGAGCGCTGGTGCGCGGCAGGAGGTTGAAAGTCTGGAAGACGAAGCCGATCTCGCGGTTGCGGATCGCTGCCAGCTCGCCATCGGAGAGGCCCTCGACGGCGGTCTCGTTCAGCCGGTAGGAGCCCGAGCTCGGAGTGTCGAGGCAGCCGAGCAGGTTCATCAGCGTCGACTTGCCGCTGCCCGAGGAGCCCATGATGGCGAGGTACTCGCCGCGCTCCACCTGGAGGTCGACGCCGTTCAAGGCGCGAACCTCGACCGCGCCCATGTCGTAGACCTTGTGGACGTCGTGCAGCTCGATCAGTGCCATCAGTCGTCCTCGTCCTTGCCGTCCGCGCCGCCGTCCTCGTCCTCGCGCTCTTCGATGCTGACCTGCTCGCCGTCCTTCAAGTCCTTGAGAATGCGGTAGGGCCCGGTGACGATTCTCTCACCGGCCGCCAGGCCGGAGCTGATCTCGACCCCGGTCTCGTCGGCCAGGCCGGTCTCCACCGGCCTCTGCACCGCCTTGCCGTCGGTGATCACGAACACCACCTCGATCTCCTCGGGCTCGCTGCCGCCGGGCCTGCCGGTCGCGGGGCCGCTGGTGCCGGCGCGCGCTTCGCTGCCGCTGCCGGCGGGCGGGCGGCGCACCACCGCCTGGATCGGCGCCACGGCTACGTCCTCTTTGCGCGCCGTCTCGATATCGGCGCGCACCGACATCCCCGGCCGCAGCTCGGGGTCCGGCGACTCGAAGAGCAGCTTGACGCGGAAAAAGGTCACGTCCGGCTGCGCCGGCCGGTTGAAACCCGAGCTGCCGAGCTCCATCACCCGGCCCGCGAAATCGCGCTCGGGCAGCGCGTCGACGGCGAGCGTGGCGGGCTGGCCGACGCGCACGCGTACGATCTCGGTCTCGTCGACGTCCACCTCGGCCAGGATCTCGGAGAGATCGGCGATGGTGCCGATCACCGAGGCGGCGTTGTTCATGGTGCCCGAGACCACCACCTCGCCCTCCTCCGCCTGGAGGCTGACCACGCGGCCGGAGAGCGGCGCGAAGATAGTGGTCTTCGACAGGTCGTCCCGGGCCTTGACCAGGTTGGCCTGCGCCTGGACCACCTGCTCGTCCGCCGCGGTGAGCCGCAGGCGGGCCGAGGCCAGGGCGAGCTCCACGGCTTCGAGCTGCTCCTTGGTCAGAATGCCCTCACCCGCCAGGCGGCGCGCCCGCTCCGCCTTGAGCCCGGCGTCTGCGAGGTTGATGCGCGCCTGCTCGACCTCGTTCCTCGCCATCTCGAGCCGCGACGACCAGTCGTCCCGGGCGGCGAGCAAGGCCTGCTTCTCGAGCTCGAGAAAGGGCTTGCCGGCGGCGATCTCGTCGCCCTCCTTGACGTAGAGCTTCTCGATCTTGGCGATCAGGGGCGAGGAGATGTTGACCTTGACGCGGGCGTTGACCTCGCCGCTCGCCTTGACCAGCTCGACGATGTCGCGGCTGACGACCTCCTCGGCGTAGACCTGCTTCCCCTTTTTGGCGCCGCCCACGACCACGAACACGGCCGCCAGCACCGCCGCCCCCAGGACGAAGACGATCGCCAGCGCCAGCAAGACCTTTTTCACGATTTCCTCCCGAGCGAACGATCAGACACAGCAGAGTACGGCCGGCGGGCCTGGTTCAGTCCGCGGACGCGTAGCCCGTAGTCGGGGCCTCGCCGGCCGGGTCCGCCAGCTCCACGCTGTTTTCCTCGAGCAGGCGGCCGATCGAGCGGTAGAACTCGGTCACCGCCCGGCGGTAGGAGGCCACGGCCTGCACCTCACGGCTCTTGGCGGCGTTCAGGTCCTCTTGGATCTGGGTCACCTCGAAGCTGGTGGACATGCCGTTCTCGTAGCGCTTCTGCTCGGCCTCGAGGTTCTTCTCCTGCAGCCGCCGCGACACGCCGGCCGACTCGATCTGCTGCGCCGCGGCGAGCACCTGCCGCGCCGCCGTGCGCACCTCCGTGACCACCTGTTGCTCGAGCTGGCGCAGGGTCGTGCGGCCGCTCTCCAGCTCGAGGCGGGCGCTGGCGGCGGCGGCGCGGGCACCGCGGTTCTGCAGCGGATAGGCGAAGTTGAGGGTCGCGCTCCAGCCGTTGAGGTCGCCGTCGAGGAGCTGGTCGAGAGCGTCGAAGTAGTCCGTCGAGGAGACGATGACCGGCGGGGCCGAAGGATCCTCCGCGTCGAAGACCCGCAGGTCGCCGGCGGTGCCCGAGAGGCCGTAGCCCACGGTCAGGTCGAGCAGCGGCAGGGTCTGGCGGCGGGTAATGCGGGCATCGAGCTCCAGGCGATTCAGGGTGAGCCGCTGGCGCGCGATCTCCGGCCGCTCGGCGAGCGCGGTCTGGATCGCCTGCGCGACGTCGATCTGGATGGGCTCGGTGCGCGGGTTGGTCTCGGGGACGATCTCGGCCTCCCAGGCCTCGCCTTGCTCGATGTTGAGCAGCAGCCGCAACTGGTCGTTGGCGTTGCCCACCGCGGTGCGCGAGGTGATGATGTCCTCCTGGCGGGTGGCGACGTTGGCCTCGCTGCGCACCAGCTCCAGCGGCGGCAGGGTGCCGACGTCGACCTGCACCTTGTTCCTGCGGTGCAGCTCCTCGGCGAGCGCCAGGCTCTCCTCGGCCACCCGCAGGCTCTCCTGGGCCTCCACCAGATCCCAGTAGGCGTTCTCCACCTGCTGAATGGAGTTGGCCACCGCCTGCTCGAAGGCCTCGCGGGCGATGTTAGAGGCGTTCCTGGCCACGATCAGGTCGCGCTTGGTGACCTCGACGCCGAAGCTCCTGAGCAGCGGCTGGCGGTAGCTCACGCCGCTGTTGACGCCGAAGTTGGGGTTGAAGGTGGCGGAGGCGTCGTTGCTCTCCGAGCGGCTACTGTCATAGTTGAAGCTCAGCACGCCGCCGAGCGCCGTGAGCTGCGAGAGGCCCAGGTCGAGGCTCAGGTTCTCGTTGGTCAGCACTCCCTGACCCTCGAACGAGCGCGTGGCGCGCGAGTTCGACTCGCTGACCGTGGCGTCGGCCGAGAGATTGAGATCGAAGATGGACTTCGCCGACAGGATGCCGAGCCGGAAGCCCTCGCGCGTATAGCGCTCGATCACCAGGCCCAGGTTGCGCTCGAGCGCGATCTCCACCGCCTCGTCGAGAGTGAGCAGGATGTTGCCGTCCGCCCGCCGCAGATCGGCGTCGGCGACGCTCGAGCGCGGCACGGTCGATACCGCGATCGCACCTGAGGCTTCGGCGGCCGTGGCCGGCCATCCGGCGCCGGTCGCCGCGGTGATGGTCAGCGCGGCGACGAGCGCTCTTCCGGCGCCGCGGATAAGGCCTGCTTGCAGTCGTTTCATGAATCTCACCCTCATCTCGATTGGCTAATCGGGGATCGGGGCGGAACCTGCCGCCCTCGAGCGTTCTACGTCCGGGCCGGCGGAAGGTTATCCCAGGCCGAGGGCGTGGCGCCGCTCAGAGCCGGGGCCACGGTGGAGAGTGGAGGCCGAGCGTGAGTCTCGGGAGCGGGCAGTTCGCCGGGGAAATGACAGGCAACCCAATGCCCTTGCGAGACTGGCGCGAGGAGCGGGCGCTCGGCCGAGCACCGTGGCCTGGCGATGGCGCAGCGGGGGTGGAACGGGCAGCCGGGGGGCGGAGAGATGGGGCTCGGGGGCTCGCCCGACGGTGGCGCAGGGCGGCGGCCGGTGGTCTCGGATCGGGGCTCGGGCCGCGGCACGGCGGCGAGCAGTCCCACGGTGTAAGGGTGCTGAGGAGCGGAGAACAGCCGGGAGCGCTCCGCCTGCTCGACGATCCGCCCCAGGTAGAGCACCGCGACGCGGTCCGCCACGTGTTCCACCACCGCCAGGTCGTGGGCCACGAAGACCATCGACAGGCCGAGGTCCCGCTGCAGCCAGGCCAGCAGGTTGACGATCTGCGCCCGCACCGAGACGTCGAGGGCGGAAACCGGCTCGTCGGCCACGATCAGATCCGGCTGGCAGGCGAGGGCACGCGCGATGGCGATGCGCTGGCGCTGGCCGCCCGAGAACTCGTGCGGGTAGCGCTGGCCGGCGTCCGGCGCCAGGCCCACCTGCTCGAGCAGGCCGGCCACCCGCGTGCCGATTTCCCGCTTCGGCGCCAGGTGGTGCACTTCGATCGGCTCGGCCAGCATGCGGCCGACCCGCATCCTGGGGTTGAGCGAGCCGAAGGGGTCCTGGAACACCATCTGGAAATGGCGGCGCCGGCGGCGCAGGTCCTCGCCGGCGAGCTTGCCCAGGTCCTGGCCGCGGAACACGACGCGGCCCGAGGTCGGCTCGAGCAGCCGCACCAGCAGGCGGCCGAGCGTCGACTTGCCGCTCCCCGACTCGCCGACCAGCCCGAAGCACTCGCCCTCCGCGACCGCGAGGTCCACCTCCTCCACCGCGTGCACCAGCGCCCGCTGGCGCTGCAGCAGGCCGCGCCGCACCGGGAAGTGCTTCGACACCCGTTCGGCCGCGATGATCGGGACGGCGGTCACCAGGCCTCGCTTTGCGCTGGTGTGCCTGCGGTTGCCTGCGGAGCGTGGAGAAAGCAGCGCGAGCGCCGCGACCCGGGCAGCTCGAAGAGCGGCGGCTCGTGGCTGGCGCAGGGCGCGAAGGCCGCGCTGCAGCGGGGGTGGAAGGCGCAGCCCGGCGGCCGGTGAAAGGGATCGGCGACCCGTCCGGGCACCGTGGGCAGGTGCCCCTTGTTGACCGGCGCCCCGAGCCGCGGCGAAGCGGCGAGCAAGGCGCGCGTGTAGGGGTGGGCGGGCTCGCGGAAGAGGTCGGTGACGCCGGCCTCCTCCGCCACCTCCCCGGCGTAGAGCACCACCACCCGCGAGCAGGCCTCTGCCACCACGCCCAGGTCGTGGGTGATGAGCAGCACGGCCAGATCCAGCTCCTCGCGCAGGCGGTCCAGCAGGGCGAGGATCTGCGCCTGCACCGTGACGTCGAGGGCGGTGGTGGGCTCGTCTGCGAGCAGGACCTGGGGCTCCCCCGCCAGCGCCATGGCGATCACCGCGCGCTGGCACTGGCCGCCGGAGAGCTGGTGCGGGTAGTCGTCGAGGCGCTTGGCCGGCTCGGCGATGGCCACCAGCTCGAGCAGGCGCAGCGCTTCCTGGCGCGCCTCGCGGCGCGAAAGGCCGCGGTGCAGGCGTGCCGACTCTGCGATCTGGAAGCCGATGGTGAACACCGGGTTGAGCGCCGCCATGGGCTCCTGGAAGACCATGGCGATGCGTCCGCCACGGACTTTGCGCAGCTCGGCCTCCGGCCGCCGCCTGAGGTCCTGGCCGTCGAGCAGCACGGAGCCGGAGTCGATCGTCCCGGGCGCCGGCACCAGGCCGAGGATGGCGAGCGCGGTCAGGCTCTTGCCCGAGCCCGACTCGCCCACCAGCCCCAGGCACTCGCCGCGGGCGAGAGCGAAGCTCACCCCGCGTACCACCGCCGCTCGCGTGCCGTTGGCCGGGAAGCTGACCGACAGGCCTTCGACCGCGAGCAGGGGGCTCATCGGCCCGCGAGCGAGCGCAGCCAGGCGATCGACAGCGCCACGCCGTAGCCCGTGGCGCCGACCCCGCCCGGACCGTCGTGGCTGGTGTTCACCGGCCCCGCGATGTCGAGGTGGGCCCAGCGGCCCAGGGGCTCGACGAACTGCGCCAGGAAGGTGGCGGCCAGGTTCGAGCTCCCCCAGCGCTCCGAGGAGTTCTTGAGGTCGGCGTGATTGCCCTTGATGAGGTCGAAGAGCTCGGGCCACAGCGGCATGCGCCACAGCCGCTCACCGGCCTGCTCGGCGGCGGCCAGCAGCTCGCCTGCCAGGGCATCGTCGGGGGTGTAGAGGCCGGCGGCCAGGCGGCCCAGGGCGATGGTGCAGGCGCCGGTCAGGGTCGAGTACTCGAGCACGTGCTCGGCGCCTTCCTCGACGGCCAACGACAGCGCGTCGGCGAGCAGCAAGCGGCCTTCGGCGTCGGTGTTGATGATCTCGACCGTCTTGCCGTTGTAGCAGCGGATGATGTCGCCGGGCCGGTAGGAGCCGCCGTCCGGCATGTTCTCGGCGATCGGCAGGTAGGCGGTGAGGCGCACGGAAAGCCCCAGCTCGGCGGCGAGCGCGGCGACCGCCAGGGCGGTGCAGGCACCGCCTTTGTCGTACTTCATCTCGTCCATGGCCGCGGCCGGCTTGATCGAGATCCCGCCGGTGTCGAAAGTGACCCCTTTGCCCACCAGGGCCACGGCCGGCCCGCGCTCGCCGTAGGCCAGGCGCAGCAGGCGCGGGCGGTGCGCCGAGCCGGCGCCCACCGCCAGGATGCCGCCCATGCCCAGGCTGGCCAGGTGATCGGAGTCGAACACCGAAAACGCGAGGCCGGCCTTGGCCGCTACGGCCCGCGCCTGCTCCTCCATCCACTCTGGCGTCGCCTCGTTGGGTGGCGAGTTGCACAGGTCGCGGGTCAGGGTCACGGCGCGCGCCAGGCGCTCGCTCGCCGGCAGCGAGTCGCGGAAGGGCGCCTCCTTCCCGGCCGGCGGCACGAAGGTGATGCTGCGGATCTGATGGCCACGGTCCTCGCTCTGGGTGAGGAAGCGCTGGAAACGGTAGCCGGCGACCTGGAGCTGGGAGAGCACCCGCTCGGGCGCCCCGGGGCCGGCCGTGGCGTGGTGCTCGGGCAGGGTGAGGGCGAGGTCGCTGACGCGGTTGGTGCGCGCCGCCTCGACGGCGGTGTAGAGCCAGAACCTCAAGCTCAGGGCGTCGAGGTCCTCACGCTTGCCGAGTCCGTGCAGGCTGACCACGCCGACGCTGCCGTCGAGGCCGGTCTCTGCCACCTGTCCCTCGCGCCCCTGCCAGCCGGGGCGGCCGGCGAGGCCGCGTACCGCCGACGCCACCTCGGGCGGCAGGTTGCCGTCCGGCGGCGCCTCCCCCTGGAAGCAGGGCACCACGAGCTGTTCCGCCTTCACGCCCTCGCCGGTGGCCAGGGACAAGGGCACGATTCCACGCATCTGATACCTCTCGAGCGACGAGAAAGGCTGGCTGCCGTTCCGTGGGCCAGGATTGTAGCAGGGGCACGCCGGCTGCTCTTTCCAACGCTCCGCCCTCGTTGCCCGGGCCGTCGCGAGGGTATGCTATAGCCTTCCAAAGGCGATCTCGGACGATCTCCCCGGCTGCCCGCGATGACCACGGCACCTTTCGATCACCTGCTGCGCGGATCGTTCAGTTTCCTGCAGCCCACGGCGCAGGAAGTGCGGCAGCTCTTCCCCAATGCGGCCGAGCTGCTGCCAACCCCCTACCCGCTCTACTCCGAGGACGAGTCCTCGACGCCGTTCCATGGCTTCCCGGTGGTGCAGACCGACGGCCTGGCGAGCCTGCGCGAAGCGCTCGCGCTGTACCTCGACGCCGAGGAGGAGGCGCAGCTCGCCGCGGTGCGCCGGGAGCCCTTCTCGCGCACCTCCTACACCGCCGCCTGGAACCGCTACCGTGCCCTCCTCGCGCAGGCGGTGCAGAACGCCACCATGTCGAGCTACGGGCGCCACTACCCGACGCTCTTCTGGCTCCAGCACTCGCTGGACGTGGCGCGGCGGCTCAAAGAGGTGCCGCGCCGCGTGGTGCGCCTCGATCTGGAGCTCGGCCGCCGCCACGGCGACCAGATCAAGTACCGCATCTTCGAGAAGTACCGCGGCCAGGTGCGGCAGGTGGTGTACGAGGTGCTGAGCCGCCTGGCGGCGGACATCGAGGACGTCGAGGAGGGGCTGATCCCTCACCTCCTCCACCGCATGTTCGACAACGTGCTGATCTTCACCGAGGAGCACATCAGCCCCGATCTCACCGAGCTCGGCAGCTTCCTGACCGGCTTCCTGGGCGTCGACGGGCGCGACTTGCGCCAGCGCCTGGAGCGCCTGGCCGAATGGCACGGCGCCGCGCTGCGCGAGGACCCCGAGCTGCGCGCCGCGGCCAGCCACCTGGCGGGGGTCGACCCCGACGCCAACCCGCGAGCGCTGCTCCACCGCTCCGGCTACGTCTCCTTCCTCGCGGCTCGGCGCGGCTACCGGGCCGCCGAGCTGCTGACCTTCGACCAGGCGCAGCTCTGGGAGTCGTTGCTGGTGCGGCTCAAAGAGTTCGAGCTGCTCGACGCCATGCGCGGCCTGGTGCTGCCGGTGAAGCGCGAGGGCGAGCGGCTGGTGTTCCGCGCCGGCGCCCTGGACAAGACCTGGATTGGCCAGCGGCTGATCTACCTCTCCCCGTCGACCCGGCCGCTCGACTTCCTGTCGCCGTCTGTGATCGACCCGCTGGTCCACCGCTATGGCCTGATCTACGACATCACCAACTTCTCCGAGGTGGTGTCGCTGCTGCGGCGGGCCGGGCAGGAGACGCAGGAGCACGCCTTCCGTCAGATGTTCCGCTTCCAGCGCCGCATCAATCGGCTGGCGAGCGCCTACCGCCTGCAGCTCGAGAAGTACCTCGGCGACGGCGCCTTCTACACCAGCCGTCACCCGGCCTCCATGCTGCTCTGCGCCATCCACCTGCAACGCCTCTATCGCCTGGCCCTGACCAGCGGCCTGCCCTTCAACCAGGGCATGCGCGTCGGCCTCAACTTCGGCCATTACCGCCTGATCCCCATCCAGGCGAGCTCGGACGGCGAGCCCGAGCGCTACGAGTTCTTCGGCCACGGGGTGGTGGAGCTCTCGCGCCTGACCTCGGGCAAGAGCTCCCAGGAGATCGAGGAGATCAAGAACATCCTGGTCAGCTACGGCTATCCGCAGCAGGCGGTGCAGCGCTTTTTCGAGCCGCTCGCCGGCCGCAACCTCGACCTGGTCGACAAGGAAGAGGAGGCGCGGCCCTTCTACGCCTACGTCAACCGCAACGGCTCGCTGATCAACGAGGGCATCGTGGCGACCGGAGAGTACATCGGCCAGCTCGCCGCGTCGCTCGCTTCGCCGCAGCTCTATCATTGCCGCGAGGCGAGCCGCTCCTACGTGGTGCTGGCGCTCGACGACGCCGGCAGCAAGCTCTATGTCGGCCTGCGCAAGCTTGGCGTGGCCCACCTCAAAGGCCTCGACGACCTGCCGGTCTACGAGATCGTCGACGCCACCGACCTGGCCGATCGCGAGAGCGAGCAGCTCGCGGACCCCGAGCTGATGCCGGCCCTCGACCGTCTGGCCGCGGGGGCCATCGCCGCGCCGCCCGCCGCCCGCTGAACCCGCCACCGGCGCACGGAGCCCACCATGGAGATCGTCTGGGAGACCAAGCTTCCCAACCTGCCGCCCCCCAAACGGGGCAAGGTGCGCGACGTCTACGACCTCGGCAAGAGCCTGCTGATCGTCGCCACCGACCGCTTGTCGGCGTATGACCACGTGCTCGAGCCGGGCATCCCGGGCAAAGGCAAGGTCTTGACCCAGCTCTCCAACTTCTGGTTCGAGCGGCTGGCGGAAGTGGTGCCCCACCATCTGCTCGCCACCGATCCCGCGGACTTCCCCGCCAGCCTGGCGCCCCACGGCGAGCTGCTGTCCGGCCGTGCCGTGGTGGTCAAGAAAGCGGAGGTGGTCCCCTTCGAGTGCGTGGCCCGCGGCTACCTCGCCGGCTCGAGCTTCCGCGAGTACCAGAGCCGGCGCGAGGTCTGCGGCATCGATTTGCCCGAGGGCCTGCAGCGCGCCAGCCGCCTGCCCGAGCCGATCTTCACCCCGGCGACCAAGGCGGCGGAAGGCCACGACGAGAACGTGACCTTCGAGACCATGGCCGAGGCGGTCGGCGGCGAGCTCGCCGCCCGCCTGCGTCGCCTGACCCTCGAGCTCTACCGGCGCGGGGCCGCGATAGCCGCCACCCGCGGCCTGATCCTCGCCGACACCAAGTTCGAGTTCGGCGTCCTCGACGGCGAAGTGCTGCTGATCGACGAGGTTCTGACCCCGGACTCCTCACGCTACTGGGAGGGCGAGCTGTGGCAGCCGGGAACCGAGCCGGCCTCCTTCGACAAGCAGTACGTCCGCAACTGGCTGGACCAGACAGGCTGGGACAAGGAGTCGCCCCCACCCCACTTGCCAGAGGAAGTAGTGGCCGGCACCAGCGAGCGCTACCTCGAGGCGTTCCGGCGGCTGACGGGGCGAGAGCCGGAGCTGTAGGGGCAGCCCTCGTGGCTGCCCTCGCATCGACCGGCAGCAGGGCGACCAAGAGGATCGCCCCTACAGCCTGCAGTTGGCCCCGCGGGGATGCCGCGGGTCGTACTGCGCCTACGGCCGGATCGGAACCGAGCCGAGCAAGTACTTCAGATCGTCGTCGTTCCAGCGCACGCCGCCACCCAGGAACACCGAGTCCCGCTCGTCAGTCAGGAAGTCGTCGTAGCCGCCTACCAGGTAGAGGTTGGGATGGAAGCGCCAGCGCCCCGACAGGCGCAGGTGGGGCTCGAGGTCGTCCTCGCGGTTGAAGTCGAAGGCCTCGAGCGACAGCCACAGCTTGTTGCCGGCCAGGGGGTACTCGGCCTGCACGCCGAAGCTCGACTCGATGAGGCCGGTGCGCAGCGTGAGATCGCGCGACAGCTTGGCGCCCAGCAGGGCCGAGATCGACAGCGCGTCCTCGCGCTTGAAGGTATCGATGGTGGTGGTCTCGACGGTGCCGTCCGGCAGCGTGGTGGTGATGCGCTCGAAGTTCTTCTCCTCCTTGCCGAACGGCGTGTCGGCCACGCCGATGCGGTAGAGCCACTGGCTGCGGGTCGCAAGGTCGACCTGGAAGCCGGCCTGGCTGTCCTCGATCGACGGCAGGTAATAGCCCTCCATGCCGAGGTCGAGCTGGATCTTCTGCACCGCGCCCAGGCTGTCGGTGAGGCTCGCTACTCCGCTCTCGACGCTCGACAGGGCGGAAACCAGCTTGTCGTGGGCCTCCTCCGAGGTGAGCAGCTTGCCGACCGTCCCCTCGCCGGCCGCCAGCCGGCCGGAGATGGTCTTGAGGTCGGTCACCGCCGGCTGCAGGCCCTCGGTGATCTTCTGGATGTTCTCCATGCTCGCCGCGAGCTCGCCGCGGTTCTCGGCCACCACGCCGTTGATCTGCGTCAGCACCTCCTCCATGCGCGAGGCGAGCCGAGGCAGCTCGCGGGCGAGGGTGGCGCTGGTGACCTCGAAGTTGGCGATCGTCGCCGACACCTGGTCGCGGTTGGCGGCGATCAGGTCGCGCACCTGGGCACTCACCGTCTCGAGGTTGGCCAGGATGCGCGAGATCTGGTTGTCGCCCGCACCCTCCCGGCCGGCGATGGCGCCGGTGATCTGCTGGATGTTCTCGCCCACCGCGTCGAGCCGGGCGATCGCCTGGTCGAGGGTCACCGGCACCTCGCCCTCGATCGTCGCCCCCTCCGGCAGCGGCGCCGCGCCCGGCGGGCCCGGGATCAGCTCCACGTATTTGTCGCCCAGCAGGCCGGCGCTGGCGATCGCGGCGTGGGTGCCCTCGGTCAGCGCCACGGGCTGCTCGAGCAGCAGCGTCACCCGGGCGCGCCGGCCGTCGAGGCCGAGGCCGTCGACACGGCCGACGCGCACCCCGGCCACGCGCACCGCCGCCTTGTCGTCGAGGCCGGCCACCGAGTCGAACAGCGCGTCGACGCGCCGCCCTTCGGGAGCGAACAGCCGCAGGTCCTCGATCTTCATGATCAGGAAGGCCAGCACCAGCAGGACGAGGGTGGCGAAGATCCCCACCTTGATCGCTTGCGACATCGTTGACTCCCTTGGTCCCCTAGCCCGCGGCGGCGTTTTCGCCGGTCAGCGGCCCTTCCGCCCGGCCATGGATGAACTGCTGCACCCGCGGGTCGGCGAGCCGCTTGAACTCCTCGGGAGGCGCGATGGCGGCAATCTTGCCCTGGTGCAGCAGGCCCACCCGGTCGGCGATGCGGAAGGCGCTCGTCATGTCGTGCGTGATGGTGACGGTGGTCGAGTGCAGCCGCTCCCGCACTTCGATGATCACCTCGTCGATCTGCGCCGTGGTGATCGGGTCGAGGCCGGTAGTCGGTTCGTCGAAGAGCAGGATCTGGGGCTGCAAGGCAATGGCGCGGGCAAAGCCTACGCGCCGGCGCATGCCACCCGAGAGCTGCGACGGCATCTTATCCCCGACCCCCGAGAGGTGGACCAGCGCCAGGCACTCCTCTACCCGCGCGGCGATCTCGGAGCGCGACATCGTCGAGTGGCGGCGCAGCGCGAAGCCCACGTTCGCCGCCACGTTCATCGAGTCGAAGAGCGCTCCCTCCTGGAAGGCCATGCCGAAGCGGCGCCGGAAGTCGGTGATCTCGCGGTCGTCGAGCGAGTTGATGTCCACGCCGTCGATCCACACTGCGCCGTGGTCGGGCTTGAGCAGGCCGATGATGTGCTTCAAGAGCACGCTCTTGCCGCTCCCCGAGCCGCCGATCAGCACCACCGACTCGCCGCGCTCGACGTCGAGGTCGAGCTCGTCGAGCACCACCTTGGGGCCGAAGGACTTGGAGATCCCTTCGAGACGGACCTGCGGCGTCGCGGTCGGCATCGGCGCTCAGAAGAGGAGCTTGGTGAGGAAGAAGTCGGACACCAGGATGGCCATCGATGCCAGCACCACCGCGTGGGTGGTCGAGCGGCCCACGCCCTCGGCGCCGCCAGTGGTGAAAAAGCCCTTCTGGCAGCCGATGACGGCGATCAGCAGCCCGAAGACCGCCGCCTTGATGAGGCCGGAGAAGAGATCGTTCAAATCCATGTAGCGGAACGTGTTCTCCATGTAGCTGACGGGGTTGGCTCCCATCAGCACCACCGAGATCAGATAGCCGCCCCAGATGCCCACCAGGTCGCCGAGCAGGATCAGCATCGGCAGCGTGATGGTGGTCGCCCACACCCGCGGCACCATCAGGTAGTGCACCGGGTCGGTGGCCATCACCTCTAGGGCATCGATCTGCTCGGTCACCCGCATGGTGCCGAGCTCGGCGGCCATGGCCGAGCCGCAGCGGCCGGCGACGATCAGCCCGCCCAGCACGCAGGACAGCTCGCGCACCATCGCCAGGCCGACGATCGAGCCGACGTAGGCCTCGGCGCCGAAGCGGCGGAGCACGTTGAAGATCTGCAGCGACATCACCATGCCGGTGAAGGTCGAGGTGAGGAGCAGCACCGGGATCGACTGGATGCCCACCCTCACCATCTGCTTCAGCAGCTCGCGCAGGTCCCAGGGCCGACGCGGGGTCCACGCCAGCACCCGCCAGAGGATGGTGAAGAAACGCCCCATCTCCTCGAAGAAGCCCGACGCCAGACGAAAGCCGGAGGCGGGAGACGAGGGTGCGGGGGCCGCGCCGGGAAGCCGATGCGCCATCAGGGCCGGGATCTTAGAACGCCGGGGGTCAGAAGGGGGTGCCGGGGGGCGGGCCGCCGTGACGCTCACGGTTCTTGAAGCTGGTGGTCTGCCCCAGGAAGACCATGTCCACGGTGCCGGTTTCACCGTTGCGGTGCTTGGCGATGATCAGCTCGGCCAAGCCCTGGTTCTCCGGGTCGTCTCGGTTGTAGACCTCATCTCGGTAGATGAAGGCCACCAGGTCGGCGTCCTGCTCGATCGAGCCGCTCTCGCGCAGATCGGCGAGCTGCGGACGGTGGTCGCTGCCCCGGCGCTCGGGCTGGCGCGAGAGCTGCGAAAGGGCGATCACCGGCACGTCCAGCTCCTTGGCGAGCTGCTTCAAGCCGCGGCTGATCGCCGATACCTCGAGGTTGCGGTTCTCGTACTTGCCGCCGGCCTGCATGAGCTGCAGGTAGTCGACTACCAGCAGATCGAGCCCCTGCTCGGCCTTGAGCCGCCGCGCCCGCGAGCCGATCTCGAGCAGCGTCGGTGAGGGCGAGTCGTCGATGGAGAGCGGTGCGTGGGCGATCGAGTGCGCAGTCTTCATCACCTGGCTCCACAGCGCGGCGGGAAGGTTGCCGGCGCGCAGCCGGCTGAACGCCACATCCGCCTCTGAGCAGAGAATCCGCAGCGCCAGCTCCTGGCGGCTCATCTCCAGCGAGAAGATGCCCACCGGCCGTTTCTCGCGGATCGCCACGTGTTGGGCGACGTTCAGCGCGAAGCTGGTCTTGCCCATGCCCGGCCGGCCGGCGATGATGATCAAATTGCCGCGGTTCAGGCCGTGCGTCATGCGGTCGAAGTCGAGGAAGCCGCTGGGCACCCCGATGATCCCGGTGCCGGGATGCTCCTCGAGCTGTTCGAGGATCTCGTCGACGATCCCCGCGAACGGCGCGAAGCCGCGCTGGATCGCCTCCTCGCCGAGGCCCAGGATCGCCTGCTCGGCGCGGCCGAGCGCGGCCTGGGCCTCGAGGCCGCCATCCAGGCAGTCGCGGATGATCTCGCCCGAGGCCTGGATCAGGCGCCGGCGGACCGATCGCTCCTTGACGATCTCGGCATAGGCGTCGATCCGGCCGAGGTCGGGCAGGTCGACGTCGAGGCCGGCCACGTAAGCCACCCCGCCCACCGCCGTCAGGACGCCCCGCTGCTCGAGCCTGGCCTGCAAGGTCCGCAGGTCGATGGCGGTGCGATCCTCCTGCAGGTCGAGCATCGCCTGGTAGAGGAGCTGGTGCTTCTCGAAGTAGAAATCGGTGGGCAACAGGCGGCCCGAGACCGCGGGCAGCAGGCGCGGGTCGAGCAGCACGCCGGCGAGCACCGCGCGCTCGGACTCCTCGCTGTGCGGCAAGCTCTTGGGCTGTGGAAGGGTGTCGAGCATGGTGGGCGCCTGGTGGTGCCGGAGGCGGGACTCGAACCCGCACGCCTTGCGGCGGGGGATTTTAAGTCCCCTGCGTCTACCGATTCCGCCACTCCGGCGAGAGGAGGATCTTAGCGCTTCCGCGGCGCTCGAGCCGCGGCTGAAAGGCGGTTCTTGGGAAGGTGTTTCTTGGAGGCGACGGGCGGATTCGAACCGCCGTATGAGGGTTTTGCAGACCCTTGCCTTACCACTTGGCTACGTCGCCGAGGCGCCGCGGATGCTAACACAAAGCCCCTCGCGCCGTTCCCGGAGGGAGCGGCGCGAGGGGCTCGGATTATCGGGTTTTGGAGCGGGAAACGGGATTCGAACCCGCGACCCCGACCTTGGCAAGGTCGTGCTCTACCACTGAGCTATTCCCGCCCACCGAGCATTGCGCACGGCGCCCCTTGGTCGCAGGGGAGGCGTAAGGATAGTCAGGCCATCCGGAGCTGTCAAGGCGGCCCCAGGTCCTCCACCTCGTAGCCGATGTCCTCCCACTCGCCCGCGGAGAACTCCCGCCCGGCGACGACCACCCGCGTGCCGTTCCCCAGGCTGCGGAGGAACTGCTCCAGGACCTTTCTCCCACCGCCGTCAAGGTCGTCTCGCGAGACGAGTAGGACTAGGTCGCCGCTGACCAGCATCCGCTCGGCCAATTCCTCGTTGAGGATGCCGCCGTCGCCGCGCAGCCGGGCGCGGACCGTCTTCTCCAGCCCGGACAGCAGGTCCTTCGGGTCGCCGCTCAGATCCTCTGCCCGCAGGGCGAGGGGTCGCCTGGCCCAGAGGCCGATCCACAGGGTCCTCGCCACGATGGCGCCCGAGGTGGCCCACCACGCGATCGATCGCGGGCCCAGGAGCTCGTCCTCGACGGCGTGGAGAGCTTCCCCCGGATCTGTGGCTACCAGCCGCAACAGCTTGCGCCCCTTCGGGCCTCGAATCCGCCCCGACGCCGCTCGGGCCTGCTCGATCGCCCGACCGGAACACCGCCATGAGGCGGCGGCAGCTCGCCGATTGCTCCAGTACCGGTTGAGGAGCAGTCGCCGAATCCAGCCGATCCCGGTGAGGAAGGCTACCGGGAACAAGACCGCCGGCATCTGGCGCCCGGCCACGGGATAGAGGAACCCTCGCCACAGCGGTGCCACCACCACCAGAGCGAGGCACGCCGCGAGGTAGAAGAGCACGGCGGTGCGGATGGGCGCGGTGATGATCCGGCGGCTCCTCAGCACCTCCCGGTTGCCAAATTCGTCTTCGACGGAAGCATGGATCTTGAAGCTCAGGGGCCCGGAGGTCGGCATGCGCGCCGTGTCCAG
Source organism: Thermoanaerobaculia bacterium (assembly GCA_044869805.1). Classification (GTDB taxonomy): domain Bacteria; phylum Acidobacteriota; class Thermoanaerobaculia; order Multivoradales; family SZUA-115; genus CAWDVR01. The sequence goes on from JBIOXV010000050.1 coordinate 38,107, forward strand.
AGAGTCGTGGGCGTCCCCCTTCTCCAGCCGATCCTGGAGGGTCGCGGCCGACCGTGCCAGGAGCACCTTGAACCGGCCGCCAGGGCTCTCCCGGTACGCTGCCTTCCCGTCCCTGGCGTACCAGACCCGCCGGACGCCGACCTCGTTGTTCAGGTTGATCACCCGCCCGAAGAGGTTCAGGCCCTCGACCTGCATCCTCATCCCGACATCGGGGTCATGACGAAGCAGGCCGCCCTTCTCGGTCAGCACCCACAGCCGCTCCTTGTAGATGCGCAGGTCGGTCACATTGAGCCTGGCGTCGTCCGCCGGGAACACCCGTTCGGCTTGGGCGGCCTTGCTCAGCTTGCGCCACACTCCTCTCTGGCTTCCAAGCCACATGACCTCCGCACTGCCCGCGATCCGGGTGAACCCGCGCGGCGTCGCCAGCGCCGGGAAGAACTTCCACCCCATGCTCCTCGCTCGGACTCCCGTGTCGCTACACAGCCAGACCTCGTCGAGAGCGGCGGCCATGCACCGCGCGGTCATACCGGCGGCGCCGGCCTCGCTCTCCGCGGAGAGCCGCTCGCCTTCGAGGCGGAAGAGGGGGCCGCCGTTGTGGCGATCGGAGGTCAGCACCCAGACCTGCTGGCCGATGACCACGACGTCGCTCACGCGACCCGGGCCGGGTGGCAGGGAGCTGGTCTGCAGCGGACCGACCGGCCGGCTCAAGCTGGCGAGCGGAACCTTCGCCACTCGCCTCGCCTCGGCGAGCCAGAGATCCGCCTCGACCCGCTTGACCACCGTGAAAGGCGGGCGCAGGCCGCTGTCGGAACCGGGGGCGAAGGCGGCGACCGGGCGCGGCTTCGGCGGCGAGCTGGAGAGGTCCAGCACGGCGAGCTGCTCGCCGTAGGCGACCAGCAGCCCCTCTGGGACCTTCTCGATCTGGCCGACCTGACCCACACCGAACTCGACCGGTCTGAAGTCCTGGCCCTCCTCCTCCCAGCGGAAGAGCTGCGCGTCCGCCACCGCCCACACCGTCTCCCCCACCAGCTCGAGATCGGTGACCGTCCTCCCCGGCAGGTAGCCGATGAACACCTCGGCTGCCGCCGGCTCGACCAGCGCCAGCGAGGCCATCAGGCCGGCGAGCAGCCGGGGCCAGGCCGGCGGTTCGCTGGTCCTCGTCGAGGCGGGAGGCATGAGCGGGCTGCTTTGCGTTCCAGGCGGTCGAAGGGACCTAGGTCGGGAGAGCGAACTCCCGGACCGTGGTCCGGGAGCCTGGGCTCTGGCTGTAGCGACCCGCCGCCTACCGCTCGCTGGCAAGCAGGCTGGAGGCCGAGATCGTGGTCAGGCTCGGGATGTCGATCTGAGGCGCGAGATGAGGGCCATAGGTCACCACCGGCAGCTTCTCGAAAAACGCCCAAGTCTCGCCCGGCACCACGGTGAGGTGAGCCGCGTCCACCGGCAGCCTCCAGCGATGGAGCTCCCCGCCGTTCCCGGTGCTCACCTCGATCAGCCACCATGCGGTCGCGCCGCTGGCTGCCATCGGTTCCTTGGCGACCAGGAAGACGCGGTCCTTCCAGGCCACGACGCCCACCACGGCGCGGGAGCGCTCGACTCGCCGGTAGTACTCGGTGGTGGTGGCGAACATGGCGTCGCTGCGCCAGTTGTTCAGGTCATCGAGGTACGGAACGGCGCGAAAGTCGGCCGGGACCTCGAACCGCTGGGCGATCTTGATCCCGTTCCGAGGATCGCGTACGACCTTGAGCAGCGAGGCCTCCGCGGCCTCCCACTGGAGGATGAACGCGGCCTGCGAGACGGCGGCCATGTGGTCCCTGCTCTCGAGGTAGAACTGCCGCGACGGACCCGGGTAGGCATTCTCGGTGAGCCTGACGATCCGATTGCGTTGATCGCGCACCGCGAAGCCCGTCGACCAGTTGTCGAGGTCGCGACGGTCCGTCCCCGGCTGGAGGAAGTCGCCGTAGAAGAGGATGTCCCGGCCGAAGGGAACCCAGTTGCGGAAGGCGTCGTAGGCCTTGCCAGGTGGCTGGATCGCGCGCGAGAAGTCCACGATCTCCAGGCTCTTGAGCGACGCGTCGAGACGGTGGATCGAGGAGTCGGTGTAGTCCTCCACCAGGAGGTCCCGGCTTTGCGGCTCCTGCCGGATCGCCGCCGGGTGCCCGATGCCGCTCGCGGCCGGACCCAAGGCCCGGACCGCTGCGGACGGCGACACCGTGAGCAGCCGAGCCTGGAGGAGGTCCGGGACGAGCAGCACCGGCGTTTCGGAAGGGGACGTCAGTGCGGGCGGCGTGATCCAGGCGGCGGAGTTGAGCCAGGCGATCTGGCCCGCCTGGAAGGAGCGTCGCTGCGCTCCGTCCTCGGCCGCCGCGAGCGGCAGCGACACGGCCAGCGCCGCGAGCAACAACAACGAGCGATGTCCGGGGCGGCTGGACGGAATGGATGGGCGCCGAGTGCGGACGGGCGGCTGGGGACTCGGGGCTGGCGTGGCTCCGGTGATCGTCATGATCAGGTGTGCTCCATGGTCACCGGCCGCCCTGCGATGCCGCAGTCTCCGGGCCCGCCCTTGCAGCAGAACTGTCCCCCTGAGCCCCCGGCCTCGTTACAAGCAGGCACCACGGAATCGAGCCCTCCAGGCTCAGCTGTCACCGGAACAGAGAATACGGGTTTCTCTTCTACGAGTCCAGCCATCCCCGCCACCGCGAGCAGCAGGACCAGGACGAAGCGGGACACCGCCGACGGTCCCCCCGATTCACGCATCAGCTTTATCCTCCTTGGACGGCAAAGAATCACTACAACATTCGCGGAAGTATATCGCAGTGCATGGCTCCTGACAATCTCCAGACACTAAACGCGGAAGACTGTTCATCACCAGGCATCTTAGCCGCGGAGCTTTTGGTCAAGCGATTGAGATGCGGACAATTAGCACCCACCCCCACCGGCTGTCAAGACTTCCCTCCAGCTCAGTGCCTCTGGAGGGGAGATGCGCGGCCACCCGGGATGCGTGACATCGGCAGGCCGTAGTGCCCGGAGGCTGCTGCAGCCACCGCACGACGCCGGCGGAGCTCGCAGGCAGTCCCATCACCCCAGCAAGCCCTTGCGCGCCGCGTAGCGCACCAGCTCCGCGGCGTTGTGGACGCCGAGCTTCTCCATCAGTCGAGTGCGATGGTTCTCCGCCGTCTTTACGCTGGTCGCCAGTGCCTTGGCGATCTCCTTGGTGGTACGGCCCTCGGCCACCAGGTGGAAGACCTCGCGCTCGCGCGGCGTGAGCGACAGGTACGGATCGGCGGCACGCTCCGGGTGGCGCGAGTGCTCGGCGAGGGCGCGGGCGGCCTGCGGGCCGAAGTAGCCTTGACCGGCGGCCAGGGCCCGAACCGCGGCGAGCAGCTCCGAGGCTGCAGCATCCTTGACTAGGTAGCCTGAGGCGCCGGCCTGCACCACCGGCACCACGTACTCCTCTTCGCCGTGCACGGTCAGCACCAGGATGCGGGTCGCCGGCAGCTCGGCGTGGATGCGCCGCGCCGCTTCGAGACCTCCCAGCCTGGGCATCGAGAGGTCGAGCACGGCCACGTCCGGGCAAGTGGCGAAGGCGAGCTCTACCGCCTCGACGCCGTCCGCCGCCTGCGCCACCACCTCGCAATGGCCGCTCGCCGCGAGCACGCTGACCAGGCCCTCGCGCACGATGCGATGGTCGTCCGCCAGCAGCACGCGGATCGGGGGCATCAAGGCTCTCCGGCGGCGAGCGGCAGCTCCGCCTCCAGGGTGACCCCGGCTCCGGGCGCGGAGAGGACCCGCAGGCGGCCGTGGAAGAGGGTGACGCGATCGTGCAAGCTGGTGAGGCCGAAGCCGCTCGTGGCAGCCTCCCCGGCCGGATCGAAGCCCCTTCCCTGGTCCTGGACGAACAGTGAGAGCCGGCCGTCGCCGGCCAACGCGCGGACCTGGGCGCCGTGGGCCCCCGAGTGCTTGATAGCGTTGTTCAGGCCTTCCTGCACGATGCGGTAAGCGAGGGTTTCGACGTCCGCCGGCGGGCGTGGGTCGAGCCCGGAATGTTGGAGCCGCACCTCGAAGCCGGTCCACTCGCCGAGGCTGCGCGCCAGCCACTCCAGCGCCGCCGCGAGCCCGAGGTCGTCGAGCACCCGCGGCCGCAGCAGGTGCGAGAGGCGGCGCGTCTTGTCCAGGGCGTCGGCGGCCAGGGCGATCGCCAGATCGAGCCCCGAGCCCAGGCGCACGCCGGGCCCAGCGGCCGCGGACGGCGGCTCAGCTTCCGGCAGCGCGGCGCGCAGCAGGTCGAGCCGGATCTTGAGCGCGGTCAGGGTCTGGCCGAGGTCGTCGTGGAGATCGCGGGCCAAGCGCCGGCGCTCCTCCTCCTGCACCCGCCACACCGCCTTGGCCAGGCCGCGGAAGCGGCGCTCGCTTGCCGCGAGCTGCGCGAAGAGCTGCTCGTGCTCGGAGCGCAGGGCCGCTAGGTGCTCGAGGAGCTGGGTGCCGGTAGCTTCCGCGAGGGGCGGTCCGCCCCCATCAGCCGGCAAGTCCGCTCCCCTGCGCCAGGCGGTCGATCGCGGCCCGCTGCGAGGCTTCGAGATCGGCGCCCAGGCGCTCGAGCTCGGCCTGGGCTCGCGCCTGCTCGGCGCGGGCCTCCGCGGCCTCTCCCCGGCCCGCGAGCAGGTCGGCGAGCGCCAGGTGCAGCTTCCAGGCCCCGGCATAGGGCGCATGGTTGCGGGCCTCGGCGAGGGCGCGGCGGATCTCGGCTTCGGCCTCGCGGCGGCGCCCGAGCGCGCCTTCCGCCCGCGCCAGCGCGGCACGGCCCGCCAGCTCGAGCACCGCGTGGCCGATGCGCTCCGCCTCGGCCACCGCGGTGGCCAGCTGCGCCCGGGCCTGCCGTGCCTCGCCGGCCGCGAGGAGCTGCTCACCAACGGCGATGTCGGTTGCCAACCCCGCCAGCCGGCTGCCGCTCTCCTGGGCCGCGGTGCGCGCGCGGCGCAGCACGGCCCCCGCCTCGGCCGCCCGGCCCAGGGCCAGCAGGCGCATCCCTTCCAGGCGCTCGAGCTCGGCCTGCTGCTCCCGGTTGGGGCCGGCTTCGAGCCAGCCACGCGCCCGGCGCAGGGGCTCCGCCGCCGACTCGAGGTCGCCCACCTCGAGCAGGGTCTCGGCTTCGAACAGCGTGTACTCGACCATTCCCGCCGGGTTGTCCAGGTCGGCGAGCAGCTTGGAGGCCTGACGGTATGATTGGAGCGCTGCGGCATAGCGCCCCTGGAGCTGGGCAACTCTCCCCATCAGTCCCTGCGACAAGGCCTCGCCGTCGCGGCGGCCGAGGCTGCGGCTGCTGTCGAGCGCCGCGAGCAGGCGCTCGATCGCCGCCGGCCACCGGCCGCGGACCAGCTCGATCTGCGCCAGGTTCTGCTGCGTGTAGAGCTCGCCTTCCGCGCTCTGCGCTTGGCGGAAGAGGTCGAGGGCCTGCTGCTGGTAGGCCTCGGCGTTGTCCAGCTCGCCGAGCACGTAGTAGGCGAAGCCGACGTTTCCGGCGCTCTCGGCCAGCGCTCTCGGGTCACCCAGCTCGCGGCGTGCCTGCAGCGCGTTGCGGAAGTGGTCGAGCGCGGCGCGGTACTGCCCCTGGCGCTCGGCGAGCGTGCCGAGCTGGTTCTCGAGGTTGGCCAGCCCGGCGACGTCGCCGATTTCGCGGCGCAGAGCCAGGGCGCGCTCCAGGTGGGCCTCGGCCGCCCGGTACTCGCCGGCCTTGGCCTCGAGCGCCGCCAGGTTGGCGAGCGAAGCGGCGAGGCCGTGGTGATCGCCGATCCGCTCCCTGGCCTCGGCCGCGGTCTGGTAGTGCTCGCGGGCCTGGCTGTCGAGGCCGAGCTTCTCCGCCGCCGCGCCGAGCGCGTTCTCCACCTCGGCCTGCCCCCGCTCGTTGCCGAGCCGCTTCTGCACCACCAGGGCGCGCACCAGGTAGTCGTCGAAAGCCCGGCGGCTGTCGCCGCCTTTGAGGGCGTAGCGGCCGAGCAGATACCAGGCGCGGGGATGGTTGGGGTCGGCGCGAGTCACCTCCTCGAGCATCGCCACCGCTTCCTGGAGCTGGCCGGCGTCGCCGCACGCTCCGGCGAGCTCGAGGCGTGCCTGAGTGTCGTTGGGGAAGCGCTCGAGCTGCTGGCGCAGGATAGCCATCGCGCCGTCGAGGTCGCCGCGGAGCTCGGCGTCGATCGCTCGCGCCTCGAAGCCGGCGCGGCTCGGCTCCCGGCCCAGCAGCTCGACCGCCCGGCCGGCGGCCATCTGGGCTTTTTCGCGATAGCCGAGGCCGCGGTAGGCGCTGGCGAGGCGCAGCCAAGCATCCCCGAAGGAGTCGTCCACCGCCACCGCGCGCTCGAAGGCGGGAGCGGCGGCCAGGCCGTCGCCGCGGCCGAGATGCTCGAGCCCCCCGGTGTAGGCCTGCAGCGCCTCGGCCGACCGGGTCGCTGGCGCCACGGCGCCCGGCTCTACCTCGAGGCGCTCCCGCAGCCCGCTCGCTACCCGGCCGATCAGCTCGAACACCGAGTCCACGCTCGCGCTCTCCGCCTCGACGCGGTCGACGAGCCGGCCGGGACCGGAGGTCGAGAGCAGGCTGGCGTCGATACGCACCCGGCCGGCGGCCGACCGCACGCGCCCCACCACCAGGCGATCGACGTCGAGCAGCTCGCCCAGCAGCTTGAGGTCGGCCTCCGGCAGTGGGCCGGGAGGAAGCTTGAGGTCCTGCAGGGTGCGGGAGACGCGCAGGCTGTCGGTCACCGCCAGCGCCGGGCTCTCGGCCAGGCTAGCGGCCACCATCTCCGCGACCCCGGACGCGATCCAGGCCAGGTCCGGCCGGCCAGTCTCGTCCGCGAGCGGCAGCACGGCCACCGAGTGGCGGGGCGCCGCCGTCACTTCGTCGCCGAAGCGCCAGGGGCGGACCCAGGACAGCGCGGCCACCGCCGTGAAGGCCACCAGCGTGGCGGCCCAGCGCGCCGCCGGCCGGCGGGTCAGACCACGCAGCCCGGCCGCCAGCGAGGCGGCGGGGCCGCGTCCGGCCCCCGGCTCGACCGCGAGGTCCGCGGCCAGCTCGTCGGCGCTCGCGTAGCGGCGGCGAGGATCGCGCTCCAGGCAGCGGGCGAGCGTCACCTCGACGTGGCGGGGAGCCTCCACTCCTGCCTGGCGCAAACTGCGGGGCCGGCCGGTGATGCGCTGCGCCAAGAGCTCGTCCAGAGTCTCGGCCGAGAACGGCAGCACGCCGGTCAGCATCTCGAAGAGGACGAGGCCCAGGGCGTAGAGGTCGGCGCGGTGGTCCACCGGCTCGCCCTTGGCCTGCTCGGGCGCGAGGTAGTCGGGGGTGCCCACCACGCTGCCGGTCGCGGTCAGGCCACGGCCGTCGCGCGAGCGGGCGATCCCGAAGTCGGTGACGTAGGCGCGGCCCGCCGCGTCGAGCAGCACATTGGCGGGCTTGAGATCGCGGTGCACCACGCCTTCGCGGTGCGCCGCGGCGAGCGCCGCGGCGAGCTGCCGAGCGATGTCCAGGGCCTTGTCGAGCCCGAAACGCCCCTCTTCCTCCAGCGAGCGCCGGAGGGAGCGGCCGGGCACGTAGTCCATGGTGAGAAAGGTACGCTCGCCGTCCTGGCCGATATCGTGGATGCGCACCACGTTGCGGTGTGAGACCTGGCGCGCCAGGATGAGCTCCTGGCGGAAGCGCTGGCGAAGCAGCTCCTGGTCGGTGCGCTCCAGCCGCAGGAGCTTGACGGCGACCTCGATCCCCAGCTCGCCGTCCAGGGCGCGGTAGACCATCCCCATGGCGCCCACCCCGACCAGCTCGACGATCTGATAGCGGCCGGCGAGCACCGTCCCCGGCGCCAGCACGCCGGATGCGACGATGCTGGTGCGGGTGGCGTCGAGGTCACCGGCCGAGGAAGCGCTCACTGCCCCACCGCGTGCCGCCGCCGCCCACCACCCGCTGCCCCGAGGCCGGTCCAGGTGAGCCTGCCGGCACTGCCGTTGCTCCGTTCCCGCCGGCCCGTCGAGTCGAAAGCGCCGCTCGTCACCCCGGCCGCTGGGCGGTAGGCGGGAACCGCCCGCTCCCACGCCGCGACCAGCGCCGCCTCCCGCGGGGCGGGTCGAGGCTCGAGCGTCGCGGGCAGACCGCCGGCTGCCGTTTCACCGACCGGCACCGCCGCCCGCACCGCGTCCACTTCGCGGGCCAGCCGCGCCATGCCGATGGCCAGCGCGGCGTGGGAGGCGAGGGCGGTCAGGATTTCGACGTCGAGCTCGGTGCAGCCGGCGCCGGGCCGCCGGCTGTCGGCGTAGATCACGCCAATCAGGCGGCCGAGCACCTGCAACGGGACGCAGACCAGGCCGGCGATCCCGCCCTGGATCACGCTCGGGGCGCCGGCCAGCAGCGAGTCGAAGCGGGCGTCGACCGCGGTGACCGGGCGGCCGGTGGCAAGCGCCCGCTCGATCGCCGAGCGGCTCCCCGCGAAGCCCGGCGAGGAGATCTCGCCGCCTTCCAGCCCGACGCTCGCCGCGAGCTCCAGGTCGCCGTCCGTCCGGGTCAGCAGCACGAAGCTGCGCTCGCAGCCCGACACTTCGCGCACCGAGGTCAGGATCTCCGCCAGCAGGGCCTGGAGGCCGGCCTCGGGGGCGATGCGGCGCGCCAGATCGAGCGAGGTCTGCCAGCGTAAGTGGTCGCGGGCCGCATCGGCCCGGCGAGCCTCCTCGGTCACACGCTCGAGCCTCGCCGGCATGCCGCCCAGGCTGAGCCAGACCGCGGCGGGCAGCTCGCCGGCGTCGGCGGCGGGACGCCCGTCGATCCAAGTGCCGTTCTTGCTGCCCAGATCGGCGACCCGCCAGCCGCCCCCGGTCGGCCACAAGCGGGCGTGGCGGCGAGAGATACGCGGGTCGTCCACGGTCAGGTCGCAGGCGGGGTCGCGCCCCAGGACGTACTCGCGGCCCTCGTCGAGCGAAAAGCGGCGGATCGGCTGGTCCGAGAGGTAGACGTCGAGTCGCGCCGGCACGGTTCCTTGCCTCCCGTCAGGGGGGGGCGCCCGCCTTGAGCAGGCCGTAGCGCAGCGCCGCTGCGTCGGCGCGGAGCCGGCCCGCGTGGTTGGTGAGGTCCCCGGACGCCCGCCAGACCTCGGGGATCGCGACGCCGCTCTCCGCCAGGACCTTGGCGCTGAAGGCGTCGGTTTCCTCGACCGCCTCCGCGATGGCGCCGTTCTCGTAGGCCTCGCGGATCGCCGCCAAGCGCGCTGTCAGGTCAGCCAGCACGGGCTCCGAGATGGTGCCCGCCGCCTGCTCGAGCTTGAGCGCGAGCGCGTTGAGCTTTTCGCCGATCACCGGGTGGACCTGCCGGAAGTCGATCAGCACCGCGTACTCGCGGCCCTGGGAGGAGCCGTCGCTGTACTCGGGGTCGCGGTTGCCGATCCGCAGGCTGCCGGGCCCTTCGCTGTCGGTGACCTCGGTGAAGGGGCCGCCCATCGGGGCGGAGAACATCCGCAGGGGCAGGGTCGGCGACAGGTTCAGCAGATGGGTGTAGAGCGACAGGGTGGCGATACCGGTGAGCTCGAGGCCGCCGCCGGGGGGCGGCGCGATCTTGATCAGCACCGGGAAAGCGATCGGGACCCCCACCAGGCCACCGGGTGGGAGGCGGGCCAGGAAAGCCGGGTCGAGCGGGTTGATGAGCTCGGCCGAAACCCCGAGCGAGCCCACGGAAAGGTTCTCCACTCCTTCGAAGGAGATGGTGAGGTCTGCCTGGATGAGGAGCAGGAGCTGGATGCGGGCGGAGAAGACCGAACCGCTGACGCTGGCATCGATGATGCCCGGAGCGGCGGAAGCCGGCACGGCCAGCGCAACCAGGAGAAGCCAGGGAGTCAGCCTTCGTGCGATCATCTTCGCCTCCGGAGCTGTGGTTCCTGCTTATCCCATGGGCGTTACGGATTCTACTCCGGTTGAGAGCACGCTGCTCGGGCACCCCGAGGCGGGTGGCTAGCCCGCTTCGAAGGCGTCGCGGATCAGGGTGAAGACCCAGTCCCCACCCTCTTCCCGGTCCATTCCCACGACGTCGAACCGGCAGGGGCCCTCGACTCGTTGGAGCGCGTGGTGGAGGGCCGCGGCGCGCGCCAGTCGACGCTGCTTGCGGCCGTCCACGGCGGTGATCGCCGGGCCGTAGGAGCCGGTGGCGCGGGCCTTGACCTCGATGAAGCACAGGGTCTCGCCGTCGCGGGCCACGACGTCGATCTCGCCTGCCGGGTTGACCACGTTGCGAGCTTCGATGCGGTAGCCCTGGCGCTCGAGCCAGGCTACCGCCTGGTCTTCGGCGGCCCGGCCGCGGGCCCGGGTGTGAAGCCGGGTCTCGGCCTCTCCCGGCGCCGCCGGAGGCGCGCCGCCGCCGGGAGGCGGCAGCGGCCTCATGCCCGCTTCCAGCGCGTGCCCTGCGGGGTGTCCTCGAGCAGGATGCCCTGGGCGTGCAGCTCGTCGCGGACGCGGTCGGCGGCGGCGAAGTCGCGGCGGGCGCGGGCCTCCTGGCGCTCGGCGATGCGGCGCTCGACCTCCTCGGCACTCGGGCCCTGCTCGGCGGATTCCGCCCTCCAGGCCTCGGCGTCGAGCACGCCGAGCACGCGATCGACGTCCGCCAGCGCGGCGCGCACGCGCTCGCGGTCTCCGTCGCCCAGGCGGCCGGCCTCGACCAGGACGTTCACCTCCTTGACGAACCCGAAGACCGCCGCCAGCGCCGGCGAGAGGTTGAGATCGTCGGCCAGCGCGGCGGCGAAGCCCTCGCCGAGCGCTGCCGCGGCGGCGGCCAGCTCGGGGCTCGCCGCGCCGCTCTCGGTCGCGCTCTCGACGCGGAAGCGCATCTCGTCGATGCGGCGCAGCGCCCCGGCCGCCGCCTCCAGCGCCTGGAAGGTGAAGTTGAGCTTCTGGCGATAGTGTACCGAGAGGAAGAGGTAGCGGATGGCGCGTGGGTCCGCGCCCCGGCCGAGCAGGTCCGCGAGCAGGAAAAAGTTGCCCAGCGACTTCGACATCTTCTCGCCGTCGACGATCAAGTGCTCGCTGTGCAGCCAGGTGTGGGCGAAGGTCGTGCCGGTAGCCGACTCGCTCTGGGCGATCTCGTTCTCGTGGTGGGGGAAGATGTTGTCGACCGCGCCGCAGTGTACGTCGAAGCTCTCGCCCAGGTACTTCATGCTCATTGCCGAGCACTCGATGTGCCAGCCCGGCCGGCCCGGCCCCCAGGGCGAGGGCCAGCTCGGCTCGCCGGGTTTGGCCGCCTTCCACAGCACGAAGTCCCGGACGTCCTCCTTGTCGTACTCGTCGGCGGCCACGCGCTCGCCGCGTTTCACCTCCGCCAGGTCGAAGCCGGAGAGACGGCCGTAGTCCTCGTCGGTGGCGATGCGGAAGAACACCGAGCCGTCCTCGGCCTGGTAGGCGTGGCCGCGCTCGAGCAGGCGCTCGATGATGGCGATCATCTCCGGGATGTGGTGCGTGGCGCGCGGGTAGTGGTCGGCGGGCTCGATGTGGAGGAGGGCGAGGTCGCGGAAGAAGCCCTCGATGAACGGCGCCGTGTAGTCGTCGAGGGCTAGCCCGGCCTTGGCCGCGTCGCGGATCGTCTTGTCGTCGACGTCGGTCAGGTTCATCACCTGCACCACCTCGTAGCCCAGGTAGCGCAGGCTGCGACGCAGCACGTCCTCGAACAGAAAGGTCCGCAGGTTGCCGATGTGCGGGTCGTTGTACACCGTCGGGCCGCAGGTGTACATCCGCACCTGGCCCGGGACGAGCGGCCGGAACGGCTCGAGCCGCCTAGCCAGGGTGTTGAAGAAGCGCAGCTCGGCCATCGCTGGGTCGATCTGGAGCGCGGCGGTCGCTAGCGGGTGACCTGCACCGAGCCGCCACCCCAGGCCAGGGCGATCAAGCCTAGACCGTCGGCACCCACCCCCTGGTTGCGCGCGAAGGTGAAGCTGCCGTTGCCCGCCGCGCTGGAGGTGAAGGTGAGGGTGAGCAGCACGCCGTTGGCATCGAGGCCGGCGACCGGTCCGAGGCGAGTCAGCCCCACCACCAGGTTGCCGGTGCTGGCCTCGCGGGCCTGGAACGAGGTGGAAGCGCCGTTGGAGAGCACCATACCCTCGGTCCCCTGGGTGAAGGTCAGCAGGCTCGAGGGGTAGCTGAGGTCGAAGGCCAGGCCGTAGAGGCCCGTCACCTGGTTCGCCCGCACCTCGAGCACCAGGGTGGTGGAGGTGGTGCCCGCGCCTTGGGCGAGGGTCACGGTGTTGGCGCCGGTGGCGCCGCTGGCGGTGAAGGTGATGCCGCTCTGGGGCGGAGGCGGCTCGGTAGGGCCGCCTCCGCCACCCCCTCCCCCGCCGCAAGCGGCGGCGAGGCCCAGGAGGAGCCCGGCGGAGGCGATGGCGAGGACGCGGCGAAGTTGGCTCATGGTTTGGTCTCGGCGGCCCGGCTCAGGCGTTTCAGCGCGCGGCGGGCACGCTCGCGCCGCAGGCCGCGCAGGTGGTCGACGAAGAGCACGCCATCCAGATGATCGACCTCGTGGCAGATGGCCCTTGCCAGCCAGCCGTCGGCGGCGAGCGCGAACGGCTCGCCCGCCAGGTCGCGGGCCTTGATCTCGATACGCTGCGGGCGGTCCACCTTGTCGGTCAGCTCGGGGATCGACAGGCAACCCTCTTCCTCGGTCACCGAGCCTTCACGGGCCGCGATCTCAGGGTTGACCATTACGATCACCTGCCCGGGCTCCTTGCCGACCGAGAGGTCGACCACTGCCAGCCGGCGGTCGATGCCCACCTGCGGTGCCGCCAGGCCCACGCCCGGTGCGGCGTGCATGGTCTCCACCATGTCGTCTGCCAGCCGCCTGAGGTCGGCGTCGAAGTGCTCGACCTCCTGGCAGCGAGTGCGCAGGATGGGGTCCGGGTAGAGGCGAATCGGCAGCACCGCCATCACCCGACGATACCAAGCTGGTGCACGGCGGCGGCCACTGCGCGGTCGTTGTGCTGCTCGCGCAACGACTCGAGGAAGCCACGCGGGTCGGGGTTGCCCTGCAGGGCCAGCTCCAGCCCCTCCCGCGCCAGGGTGAGCAGGACGGTGGGCTCGGCGGCGCGGTAGGTGGCCGGCCACGGACGATGCTCGAGCAGCGCTCCTTCGCCGATCAGATCGCCGTTGGCGAAGGTGCGCACCACGGTCTCGCCGCCTCCTCGCTTGGGGACCACCGCCTCCACCGTGCCGCGGCCGATGAGCGCCATCTGCGCCAGGCCGCTGCCGCGCTCGGCAAGCACCGCGCCGCGCTCCACCCGCACCAGCACCATCACCGAGAACAGGCGCTTCACCTGGTCGCTCGACAGCCGTGACACCAGCGAGCTGCCGGTCAGGTTGGCCCAGATCTGTTGCAGCTCGACCGCCGCCCGCTGAGGATCGCTCTGGCCGCCGGTGCGCAGCCCCTCCAGGGCCGCCACTCGGCTGTGCTCCAGGCGCTTGCCGCGCTCGTAGGCCTCCACCTTGCGGCGCAGCGTGTCGTCCAGGGGGCGGAGCCGGCTGGCGCGGCCGAGCAGCGCCAGCGCCTTGTCGAAGAATCCGTCGGAGGCATACTCACTCGCCACGTAGGAGTACTCGTCGACCGCCTTGTCGTACTGCTTGGAGGCGGTATAGACCTCGGCCAGCTTGAGGCGAGCATGGAGGTCGCCCATGTTGGCCTTGAGCTTGGCCTTGAGGCGCTCCGCCGCCTCGTCGTAGCGCTCGAGCACGATCAGGTCTTCGACCGTCGCTTCGCTCGAGGCGACCTGGCGGCCGGAGTCGCCGAACAACCGCTTGAAAGCCACCTTTCCATCCTCTCCCGCGGACTGGACGATGCAGGCTGATCTGGGGTCGGAGACAAGCGGCAGGGCACCCGTGGACGCGATCGGCTACGGAGGTGGACGCTCGAGGGGTGCGCTGCCGGCGGTAGTATAGCGAAGTGGTTCCATAGAAAGCCGTTTCCGCCTGTGGCCCGCTTCTTGCTATAGCCCGCGGCGTACCGTCCTTCGAGACGGACGACCAGGTCCCCAAAGGAGGCCCGACTGTGAAACCAGCTTCGAACGTCTTGCGCACCAGCCGGCGGTGGAGCCGCCTCGCGCTCGCGCTCGGCGTCGCCGCCGCTTCCCTTGTTCTGCCCCTCTCTGCGCGCGCCGACTACGACGACTACGACGACCAGGGGTACGAAGCGAACGAAAGCTACAGCTACCTGCGCGAGATCGACGGCAGCGCCACCCTGACCCAGAGTGGCTCCGGCGAGCGCGAGGAGGCATCGATCAACCAACCGCTCCTGGCCGGGGACACCCTCTACGTGTCCCGCGGCAGCCGCGCCGAGGCGGTGCTCTCGGACCTCTCCCTGGTGCGCCTCGACGGTGATACGGAGCTGATCTTCGAAGACCTCGCGGCCTCGCCCGACGGGTCCGCTCAGCGCAGCCGGCTGCGCCTGCTCTCCGGCGCCATCCAGATCGTGGTCGACGAGGCCGGCCTCGGCAACGAACCACCGCGAATCGACACCGAGAATGCGACCGTCTACCTGCAGCAGGCCGGCGCCTACCTGGTGCGTGCCGACGGCTCGGGCTGGTCCGAGGTCGTAGTCCGCGCCGGCGCCGCCGAGGTGCTCACCCCGCGCGGCTCGGTCCTGGTCCGCGAGGACGAGCTGGCCACCGTCGAGGGGGAGAATGCCCGCGCCCGCGTCGAGTCGGCGCCGCAGCTCTCCTCTCTCGAGCGCTGGGGCAGTTCGCTCGATGACGAGGCGCGGCGCGCCGACGTCGAGGACGTCGACGACTCCCTGCGCTACTCGGCGTCGCGCCTCGACCGCTACGGTTCCTGGGTCGAGGTCGAGCATCGCCGCGCCTGGCGGCCCTCCGTGTCCTCCGACTGGCGGCCTTACACCCACGGTAGCTGGTCCTACACTCCCAGCGGCTACACCTGGGTGTCGTCCGAGGCCTGGGGCTGGGTGCCCTACCACTACGGCACCTGGGACTACGTGCACAGCCATGGCTGGGTGTGGTACCCGGGCCGGGTGTACTCGCCGGCGTGGGTCTACTGGTACTGGAGCCCGAGCTACGTCGGCTGGTGCCCGGTCGGCTACTACACGCACCACTACTACCCGCGCTACCGCTCCGGCTTCCGCTTCGGCGTCTACGGCTGGGCCGGCGGCGACTGGGGCGCGTACGCGCACTGGAACTTCCTGCCCACCCACCGCCTGCGCGACCATCACCACCAGGCGCGCTGGGTACGGCCGTCCTATGCCCTGCGCCAGGAGCTGGGCGACGGGCGATTGGACCGCGGCATCATCACCACCGACACCCGCGGCCTCAAGCCCGCGGTGCTCGAGAAGCCAGAGGAAGCGATGCGCGTGCTGCGCACCCGGGCCGGTCGCGCCGGCCAGGAGCTTCCGGACGTGAGCCCGTTCGTGGCGCGGCGCGAGCTCTCGGCCGAGGTGGCTCGCCAGGTGGTTGCCAATAAGCCGATGGAACGCGGTGTCGTCACCCCGCTGCGGCCGGTGGCCGTGGGCGGGGGCGAGAAGCCCCAGGAGGCGGCGGGCCGGCCGACGGTGCGGGGCGTGAAGCCCGCCCCGAGCGCCGGCAACCCCGGCAGCGAGATCGGCGACCAGCCGGTGACCGGCCGCGGCCCGCGCGTCGCGACCAAGCCGGCGGAGGCTGCGGCTCCGCGGCAGGACGCCGGCGGGGCGAGGCGCCCCGTGGCCTCGGGCGACTGGCGCGAAGGCGCCAAGCCGAACCCGAGCGTGGAACGCCGTCCCGCGGTCCGGCCACAGGACTGGCGCGAGGAGACCACCAAGCCCACGCCAGGGGTGACCATCGATCGCCGCCCGGCCGCCCGGCCGGTCCAGGCAAAGCCCGCGGAAGGCAGCCCGCAGCCCGGACCTCGCCTCGAGCGGCGCCCGGCGGCCCGGCCGCAGGACTGGCGCGAGGAGACCAGCAAACCGACGCCAGGCAGCCCGCAGCCCGGCGTCCGCGTCGAGCGGCGGCCGGCCCCTTCGGTGGTGCTGCCTCGCGGCGAGCAGCCGCGGCACGAGGTTGGCGGTCCCAGAGCACGTGTCCCGGCGGCGCGCCCTGCCGAGGTCAAGCCGCGCGAGCCGGCGGGTTCAGGCTACGTCCCCGAGCGGCGGCCCGCCAGCCGGCCCTCTGTCGGTCGGGCGCCGGTGAGCCAGCCCCACACCAGTCAAGCGGGGCCGTCCCGCCCCCAGCCGAGCTACCGGCCCCAATCTGGCGATCGGCCCCAATCTGGCGATCGGCCAGAGGCCCGCGGCCAGGGTGGCGCGGTCCGTTCCGCGCCGCCGCGCCCGTCGGTGAGCGCTCCGGCGCCGCGCCACTCGCCGGCGCCTAGCCCACGCGTTCAGCCCGCACCCCAGCGTCCGGCGCCGGCACGGCCGGCTGCCGAGCCCAAGAAGGAGAAGGAAGGCGGCGGCGGCTCCGAAGGTCGCAAGGCCGGTCGCGGCCGCCCGCCTGCCTAGTACTTCGAACCCGCGAATCGGTCCGGAGGCTCGAGTCCCTCTCCTCCCTCGAGCCTCCGGGCCGCCCCGGGGCTCCCTCGGACCTACGATCAAGCGCCCGCGGGCTGGGGCCCGCGGGCTAGAATCGCGCCCGCATGCGCTGGGGCACCGCCTCCCGAGTCCTGTTCATCGTCTACTGCCTGGAAGTGGGGATCTTTCTGCTCTTCGCGCCGTGGAGCGCCAACTGGGACCAGGTCTGGATGCACCTTCCGGTGTCGCGCGTCCACGCCCTCCTCTTCCATCCGGCGTTCCGTGGCGGCATCACCGGCTTCGGTCTCGTCCACTTGCTGTGGGGAGCGCACGACCTCGAGCAGCTCCTGCTCGCGCGAAGGGCACGGGCGATCTCAGGCGCCGAGCCCGGCCAGGCCGATGCCGGCTAGCTGCCTGGCGATCAGCGACCGGGCGAGCCTGCCGGGCCAAGACCTCGATGCCTGGATCTCCGGCCTCGGCGAGGCCGGCGTTCCCGCAGTGTTGATCCGCGAGAAGGCGCTCGCCGACGGCGAGCTCCTCGCATTGCTCGTCCGGGCGCGGGAGCGGCTGCCGGCCGGTACTCTGCTGCTGGTGTCCGGCCGGCCGGACCTGGCGGTCGCCGCCGGCCTCGACGGCGTGCACCTGCCGGCCGCGGGCCTGCCCGTAGGAGCGATCCGCCGGCGCTGGGGCGCGCGGCTGATCGTCGGCCGCTCCACCCACCGGCTCGAGGAAATCGAAACCGCCTTGCGCGAGGGCGCCGACTACGTGACCTTCGGCCCGGTGTACGCGACTCCTTCGAAGGCGGGCTTTGGCCCGCCGCAGGGGATCGCGCGGCTCGCCAGGGCCTGTGAGCGAGGGCTTCCCGTCCTGGCGCTGGGTGGAGTTACACTCGAGCGCCTGCCGGAGGTCGCCGGCGCCGGGGCACGGGGCTTCGCCGCCATCCGCGCCTTCCAGCGGCGCGAGCGCCTCACCGAGCTGGTGGCCGCCGCCGAACTGTGGTTCGCACCCGTTTCGAGCACGATGCGAAAAGGTACCCGATGACCGAACCGTCGCCCTACCCCGCTCTCACCGCCGCGCTGCCCGGCAAGTCGCGATACCTGATCCTGTCGCTGGCGGTGCTCGCCCTCGACCAGTGGAGCAAGTGGATGGTCAACCTCCACTTGCCCGAGCACTTGGCGCAGCCCATCATCCCGGGCTTCCTCAACCTGACCCACGTCAAGAACACGGGCGTCGCCTTCGGCCTGTTCGCCGACGCCGGCCGCGAAGGCGCTACCTGGGTGCTCACCATCCTCGGCTTGCTCGCCCTAGGCCTGGTCGGGCTCTACTTCCGCCACGTGCCGAGGGAGAACCGCCTGCTGCAGACCGCGCTGGCGCTGGTACTGGGGGGCGCCGTGGGCAACCTCATCGACCGCGTGGCGACCGGCGCGGTGACCGACTTCATCGACGTCTACGTCAAGAGCTATCACTGGCACACCTTCAACGTCGCCGATAGCGCCATCTCGGTTGGCATCGGCCTCATCCTCCTCGACACCCTGCGCTCGTACCGCAAGCCGGACCCAGCCCATCGTGTCGAAGTGCCGATCGAGCTCCGCCCCGAGGCGGAGATGCCCGGGCCCGGGGTGGGCGCGCCCGGCGAGTGAGCGCTGCCGTCGAAGCCTGGGAGGTTCCTGCCGAGGCGTCCGGCGAGCGCTGCGACCGCCACCTCGCCTCGCGCCTCGACGTTGCCCGCAATCAGGTCCAGCGCTGGCTCCGTGAAGGCCGGGTGGAGATCAACGGCAAGCCGGCCCGCGCCTCGACCGCGGTGGCGGCGGGAGACCGGGTGCGGGTCGAAGTCCCTGCGCCTGAGGCCGACTCGCGGGTGGCCGCCGAGGCCGGTGAGCTCTCGGTGCTGTTCGAGGACCCACACCTGGTGGCGCTCGACAAGCCGGCCGGCCTCGCCGTGCACCCCGGCACCGGCCGCTCGACCGGCACCCTCGCCCACCGCCTGCTGGCCCGCTACCCGGAGATGGCAGGGGTGGGAGGGCCGGGCCGGCCGGGCATCGTCCACCGGCTCGACCTCGGCACCAGCGGCGTGATGGTGCTGGCGCGCACTGCCACGGCCTATCAACGCCTCGCCGCGGCCTTCGCCGGCCGCCGCGTGGGCAAGCGTTACCTGGCCGTCGCCTATGGCGAGACGGGATCACCCTCCGGCCTGGTCGAGTCGCCGATCGGCCGCCACCCGGAACGGCGCCAGGAGATGGCGGTGCGGCCGGGAGGCCGGCCGGCCTCGACTTCCTGGCGGCGCCTGGCGGCGGCGAACGGCGCCGCCTTGCTCGAAGTCGAGCTCGGCACCGGCCGCACACACCAGATCCGAGTGCATCTCAAGAGCATCGGCCATCCCTTGGTGGGCGATCCGGTGTACGGAGAAGCGCGCTGGAAGGGCTCCCCGAAGGCTGTGCAGCGCGCGCTGCGCGACTTCCCCCGCCCCGCCCTCCACGCCTGGAGGCTGACGCTCCGCCATCCGCTGGACGACCGAGAGCTCAGCTTCGAGGCGCCGGTTCCCGCGGATCTTGCCCAGCTCTGGTGGGCGGTCGCCAGGCAGCCGATCGAAGAGCTTCTGCGCTGAAGGCTCGCGCCCTCGAGCCGGCTCAGGTGGCCGGGCCCGCGGCCCCCAGGGCCTGGAAGAGGAAGGCGCGGGCCTTGCGCCAGTCGCGGCGCACGGTGCGGTCGGAGATGCCGAGCACACGGCCGGCCTCCTCCTCGGTAAGGCCGGCGAAGTACAGCAGCTCGACCAGCCGGCAGAGCCGCTCGTTGAGGCCGGCGAGCTGTTTCAGGGCCTCGTCCACCGCCAGGATCTCCACCGCACGTTCGTCCCCGTGCACCGCCTCGTCCGCCATCTTCAGCTCGTCGAGAGCGACCCGCTGGTTCTCGCCGCCGCGCTTGCCGGCGGTGCGCCGCCGTGCGGCGTCCACCAGGATGTGGCGCATCACTACGCCGGCCACCGAGAGGAAATGGTCGCGGTCCCGCCACTCGGAGCCCTCGCTTTCCACCAGCTTGAGGTAGGCCTCGTGCACCAGGGCCGTGGTGTCGAGGGTCTGGCCCGGCCGGCGGCGGCGGAGCTGGCGCCGGGCCACGCTGCGCAGTTGCTCGTAGACCAAGGGCGCGAGCTCGTGCATGGCTCCCCTCTCGCCACGACGGGCTGCCGAGAGCAGACGTGTGATCTCACCGCGAGCAACCATGGGCGCGACCTCCGGAGACCTGACGGCCAAGTTTTCTCGGAAGTATGCATTAGGTTAGCTCTCGGCTCACCCGGATTCAAGGAAACGCACATTCGCAGCTCGGTGGGGCGATGGACCTCCCACCACGCCTCGGGACCACACTTGTCCAGCCGGTGAAGTGCGGCTACTGTTCGTGCCACACTGAAAACGATGAGCGCTACGCCCCAGGCGGACCGCTGGCAGCGGATCGAAGCGATCCTCGACGAGGTGATCGAGCATCCCGCCCACGAATGGCCGGCTCGCTTGGACGCGGCCTGCGGCGACGATCGCGAGCTGCGCGCCGAGGTCGAGGCCCTGCTCGCCGCGGATCAGGCGGCTGACGGCTATCGCTTCCTGACCTCGCCGGCCGCGGCGCCTCCCGCCGACAGCACGCAGGACATCTCGCCTCGGCGCCCCCAGGCCGACGGTACCGCGCTGCGCAGTGTCGGCCCCTACGAGCTGCTGCGAGTGATCGGCGAGGGCGGCATGGGCACGGTGTACGAGGCCCGGGACACCCGCCTCGGGCGCTCGGTGGCCGTCAAGGTGCTGTCCTTCGAGATCGGTCGCACCCAGGGAGCCAAGGAACGCTTCTTGCGCGAGGCCCGCGCCGCGTCGGCCCTCGACCACCCCAACATCTGCACCGTGCACGATCTCGGCGAGACCCCCGAGGGCGAGCTCTATCTGGTGATGGCCTTCTACGACGGCGAAACCCTCGGTGACCGCCTGGCGCGGGGGCCGCTGCCGGTCGAGGAGGCCCGCACGGTGGCTATCGAAGTGGCGCGGGCACTGGCCCGCGCGCACGCCGCGGGCATCCTGCACCGCGACATCAAGCCGGCCAACATCATGCTGCCTCGCGAGGGCGGGGCCAAGGTGCTGGACTTCGGCATTGCCCGGATCGCCGGCGAGATCGGCCTCACCCGCACCGGCGGCGCGCCCGGCACGCCGGCCTACATGTCGCCCGAACAGGCCTGGGGCCGGCCGGTGGACGCGCGCACCGACCTCTGGTCCCTGGGTGCGACGCTCTACGAGATGCTCGCCGGCCGCCGGCCCTTCCCCGGCGACGACCCGCACGCCGTGATCCACGGGCTGCTCAATCGGGACCCCGAGCCCCTGTCACGCCTGCGGCCCGAGACCCCCGCGCCCCTGGCGCGCGCCGTGGAGCGGTTGCTGGCCAAGGAGCCGGCGCAGCGCCCCGCGAGCGCCACCGAGCTGCTCGCCGAGCTGGGGGCCGACCCCGTGGGCACCACGCAGCCGGAACCGGCCTACACCTCGGCCACCGGCATCTGGGCGCGGCCGGCGCCGCTGATGCGCGTGCTGGTGGCGACCGAGCTGCCGGGCAGCGGCCCCTGGCTGGCCGGGCTGGGAGAGGAGCGGGCCTTCACCTTCGCCTCTCGCCACGACCGCGCGGCACGCGACCTCCTGGCCAGGTTCGGCGGCGTCGAGGTCGACAAGGGCGAGGGCTTCCTGCTGCTCTTCGAGCGTGCCGCGGACGCGGTGGGCTTCGCCCTCGCCTACCACCAGGCCGTGGCGCGGCTGGGCCAGCAGGAGGGCCAGGAGCTCAACGCCCGGGTGGGCATCCACTTGGGCGAGGTGCTGCTGCGCAAGAACCCCGAGGCGGACGTCACCCGCGGCGCGAAGCCGCTCGAGATCGAGGGCCTGGCCAAGCCCACCGTGGGGCGAGTGATGGCGCTCGCCGCCGCCCGCCAGACGCTGCTCACCCGCGCCGCCTTCGACCTGGCGCGCCGCGCCGCCCTCGAAGGAGAGCTCGCCGACTCCGAGCTCTCCTGGCTCGCCCACGGCAGCTACGCCCTGGCCGGCTTCGAGGAGCCGCTGGAGATTTTCGAGGTCGGGGTCGAGGGCTTCGCGCCCCTGGCCGAGCCGGCGTCCACGGGCTCGGCGAAGCGCGTGGTGGCGATCGGCGACGAGCTGGCGCTCGGCTGGCGCCCGGCCGCCGGCCAGCCGATCCCGCGGCGGTCGAACTGGCTGCTCCGCGAGCGCATCGGCGAAGGCGGCTTCGGCGAGGTCTGGCTGGCGCGCCACAAGTCCGGCGAGCAACGGGTCTTCAAGTTCTGCTTCGAAGCGGCGCGGCTGCGCGCGCTGAAGCGCGAGGTCACCCTCTTCCGCCTGCTGCGCGACGCGCTCGGCCACCGCCACGACGTGGCCCGCATCCTCGACTGGAGCTTCGAGCAGCCGCCCTACTTCCTCGAATCCGAGTACGCGGACGGCGGCAACCTGCTGGAGTGGTCCGCGGCACAGGGCGGCCTGGACCAGGTGCCGCTCGCCGCGCGCCTGGAGCTCGCCGCCGAGGTGGCGGAGGCGCTGGCCGCGGCCCACTCGGTGGGCATCCTGCACAAGGACGTGAAGCCCGAGAACGTGCTCATCGCTCTCGACCGCGATGGCCGGCCGCATTCCCAGCTCACCGACTTCGGCATTGGCCTCTTCGATCCCGGTGCGACCGCGCCTGGATTGGGCAGCTTCGTGCCGAGCTTCACGGTGCTGGGCTTCACCGCGACCTCCTCGGCGGACGAGACCGCGGGCGGCGGCACGGTGCGCTACATGGCGCCAGAGCTGCTGGAAGGCAAGCCCGCCTCCATCCAGGCCGACATCTACTCGCTGGGAGTTCTGATCTACCAGTTGGTGGCGGGCGACTTCTCGCGCGCCCTCGCCCCCGGCTGGCAGCGCGACGTGGCCGACGAGCTGCTGGCCGAGGACCTCGCCGGTTTCGTCGACGGCCGGCCCGAGCGCCGCCCGGCGAGCGCGCTCGAGGTCGCGCGCTCCCTGCGCACCCTGGACGAGCGCCGCGCCGCCCGCGAGGCCGAGCGCCGCGCCCGCGAGGAGGCGGAGCAGGCCCGCGCCGCGCTCGAGCGCCAGGTGCGCCGGCGCCGCCTCGCCACCGGCGTGGCGGCCGCGGCGGTGGTGGTGCTGGCGGTGGTCGGCCTGCTCGCGGTGCGCGAGCGCCGGGCGCGCGAAACCGCGATGCTGCGCCAGCAGCAGGCCGAGAACCTGATCGGCTTCATGCTCGGTGACCTGCGCGACAAGCTCGAGCTGGTGGGCCGCCTGGAGATCCTCGACGGAGTCGGCGCCAAGGCCATGGAGTACTTCGCCGCGGTGCCGCTGGCGGAGCTCTCCGACGACGAGCTGGCGCGGCGCTCGCAGGCCCTCTACCAGATCGGCGACGTGCGCATCCGGCGCGGCAAGCTCCTCGAGGCAATCCCGCCGATCGAGGAATCGCTCGCCCTCGCCAAGGAGCTCGCCGACCGCGACCCCATGAAGTCGCAGCGACAGTTCGAGCTCGCGCAGAGCCATTTCTGGCTGGGATCGGCGCGCCTCGAGGAGGGAGACCTCGCTCGCGCCCGCGAGCAGTTCGTGTCCTACTTCGAGATCGCTTTGCGCTCAGCAGAGCAAGACCCCGACGACCGGACGTGGCAAATGGAGCTCGCATACGCCTATACCAATCTCGCGGCGGTCGCCGAAGCGAGCGGCGATCTCGAGCAGGCTGTCCAACAAGCGCGAGGCAGCCTCGAGATCAAGCAGCGTCTGGTGACCGCACAGCCGGGCGACAGCAAGCTCGAGAGCAGCCTCGCCGGCGGGTGCTCGTGGCTGGCGCGCATCCTGGCCAAGAAAGGCGACCTGCGAGGCGCGCTCGCGGAGTACGAGCGAGAGCGGGCGCTGCGCGAGGCGTTGCTGGCGCGCCACCCAGAGGACACCGCGGCCCAATCGTTCCTCGCCACCAGCCTGAGCCACATCGCCGACCTGCGCTGGCAACTCGGAGACGAAGAGGCGGCGCTCACCGACCTCGGCCGCATGCAGGAGCATCTGGGTCGCCTGGTGGGCCACGACCCCAGCAACGGAAGCTGGCGCCGCGACCTCGCCGTCAGTCATCGGCAGCTCGGGGAGGTGAGGCTGGCACGCGGGGAGCTCGCCGCCGCCGCGGGCGAGCTGGCCACCGCCGGGCGGCTGCTGCGAGTGCTCGCGGCCTCCTCCTCCGCCAGCCTCGACTGGCAACGCGACGCCGCCTGGCTCGATCTCGACCTCGCCTCCTTGGCGCTCGCGAGGCGCGATCTCACCGCTGCTCGACGGGCGGCTGGCGCGAGCATCGCCGCCTGCCAGGCGATCCTCTCCAAGCGGCCCGAGGACGACCGCACTCGCAACCTCCTCGCCCGCGCCCATCTCCTCGCCGGCCGCATCGAGGCGGAGGCCGGAGCAGAGCAGCCGGCCCGGTTTGCCTGGGAGCGGGCTCTCGATACGATCGAGGCCACCGCCAGGGGCAGCGACAATCCCTTGCTTCTCGACTCCTGGGCCGAAGCGCTGCGGCTGCTCGGCCGCGAAGATGAGGGAAGAGCACTGCGTCGCCGCCTCGCCGCCAGCGGCTTCGTGCAACCGGCTTTCGTCAACCGATCCACACAGGAGGGATGAATCTCATGAGCACTACGACCACCACCATCACCTACAACCCGAACGGCGACTGCCCCTTCGATCCTGCGGGCCCGTTCGACCTCACCCAGGGCAGCGATCTCCAGATCGAGTTCTCCGGCTTCCCATCCGGCTCCACCCTGACCCAGCTCTCCCTCGTCTCGGTGTCTCCCGGCACCAACTCCATCACCTTCCCGCCGCAAGCGGGCACCTCGGGCATCTTCACCATCACCGACAACTCCAAGGAGCCGGCGACCGGCTTGATCGTCACCGTCGAGGACATCGAGAAGCCGACCGCGAGTGACACCTACAACCTGTCGCTGACGGGCGGCAACGGCAGCACCGGTACCTGGGTCGCCGACCCGGAGGTGATCAACAAGCCGGGACAGGGCTAGAGACCGCTCGAGGCTCGCCTCGGCCGGGTCGGATCGTCCGCCGGCTGCTCTACGCCGCTCGTGCCGGCAATGGAAAGAGGGACTACCCCATGGTAGGGAGAACCAACGAGGACCAGACCACGACCGTCGACTTCGTGCCGACCGACCCGGGGCACTGCAAGTTCGTCCCGCCCGGCCCGTTCCTTCTCGACCAGGGCAACACGCTCGCCATCTCCTTCTCCAACTTTCCGGAGGGCTCTACCTTCACTCTGCTCA
Source organism: Thermoanaerobaculia bacterium (assembly GCA_044869805.1). Classification (GTDB taxonomy): domain Bacteria; phylum Acidobacteriota; class Thermoanaerobaculia; order Multivoradales; family SZUA-115; genus CAWDVR01. Next base: position 62,880 of record JBIOXV010000050.1, read on the forward strand.
CGCTCCAGTCCACCACCGTCAGCACCAAGGTCGTCCACTTCCCTTCCCAACCCGGCGACACGCCGGGCATCTACAGCATCTCGAGCTCCGGCGAGGAGCCACCGACCGAGCTCAAGATCGCGATCACCGACATCGAGAAGCCCACCACCGCCGAGAGCTACGAGCTGAGCATCACCGGCGGCCTCGCGGGCGGTGGGAGCTGGGCAGCCGATCCGGAGGTGATCAACAAGCCGGGCCAGGCCTGAGCGCCGGGTGAGGGACTGTCACTCCGAACGCCGCGCCGGCTCCGCCTCCGGCGCGAAGAGCGAGAGCAGAGGCAGGCGATCTACGCGGCGGAGGTGCTGGCGCAAGAGCTGGGCGCGGGCGTGGTCCAGCTCGGCCTTCGGCAAGCGCGCCGCGAGCTTGGCGAGCGAGGCGCGGAACGCTCGCTCGGCTTCCTGCCTCCCCGCCTCGTCCAGGCTCGACTCCAGACGGTCGAGGATCGCGGCGTCGATCTCGGCCAGCCGCTGCTCCACTTCCTCGGACGAGCCTTCGAGAGCCGCGATCCGTGCGGCCCAGGCCTCGCGATCCGGCAGCTCGGCGGGCAGGGCTTCGGCGAGGGCGGCGAGTCGCGCGCCGATGTCGATCGGCTCCACCGCCGCGGTGCGGCCGGCGGCGGTGAGCGAGGCGATTTCCTCCCAGGCGTGCTCGACGGCCGGGGCACAGTAGCGCAGGCTCGAGATCCGCCCCTTGGCACCGCGCTCGCGCCGCCGCGCGAACACCTCGTCGAGCACCTTCTCCACCAGCGCCAGCGGCACTCCCTGCTCGAACCAGCGGCGGGCGATCTGCCAGTCCGTGGGCGAGAGAAGGAGCGGTGCACCGCGCAGGCGCACGAAGGCCGTCTCGATCGCCTGGAAGTACGCTTGAGCCTCGTCAGCCTCGAGGTCGGTTGCGCTCATAGATCAGCTTCAGGCCGACCAGGGTCAGATCGCGGTCGACGCGCTGGATGAAGCGCGAGTCCGTGGCGACGAGATCGGCTTGGCCGCCGGTGGCGATCACCTGTCGAATGCCCGGGAGCTCGGCCAACAGGCGCTCCAGGATGCCGTCCACCAGCCCGAGGTAACCGTAGTAGATGCCGGCCTGCATGGCGGCGACGGTGTTGCTGCCCACCAGCTCCGCCGGCCGCCGCAGGTCCACGCGGTAGAGCCGCGAGGCGTGCGCGAACAAGGCCTCGGCCGAGATCGAGATGCCGGGCGCGATGATGCCGCCCGCGTACTCGCCGGCGGCGTTGACCACGTCGAAGGTGGTGGCGGTGCCGAAGTCCACCACCACCACCGGCGCGCCGTAGCGCTCGCGGGCGGCGAGCGCGTTGACGATGCGGTCGGCGCCGACCTCGGCGGGGTTGTCGTAACGGATCGGCATGCCGGTCTTGATGCCCGGCTCGATGAACAGCGGCGCGCGGTCGAAGAAGCGGCGCGACAGCCGGTCGAGGGTCGGGTGCAGGGGCGGCACCACGGACGAGATCACCACCCCCTCGGCGCCGTCCATGGGCAGGCCGCTGCGAGCGAACAACGGCAGCAGCAGGGCGCCGTACTCGTCGGCGGTGCGCTCGCGCTCGGTCGACAGGCGGAAGCTCTCGGCGAGCTCGTCGCCGCGGTAGACGCCGAACACGGTGTTGGTGTTGCCCACGTCGACGACGATCAGCAGCTCGGTCCTAGTGCTCATGGGGGCGCTCATGGCTCGATCACCTCCCCGGAGGAGAACAGGCGCTCCCTGCCGGCCTGCTCGAGGCGCAGGAAGCCACGCTCGTCGAAGCCCCGGAAGGTTCCCGCGATGTGCTCCTCGCCGGAGCGGAACCCGATCGCGTCTCCCGGCCGGTGGGCCGACAGCTCAGCGTAGCGCGCCGCCACCTGCAGGTTTGGCGACGCCACCGCGTCGATCACGGCGCCGAGCAGCGCCGCCGCCACCTCCCCGAGCGCCAGGCTGGCGGCGGCGTGCTCTCCCACCGTGGTGGCGCCGGGAAGGCCCGGAGCGACGCCGAGCCTCTGGTCGCCTTCCCGGCGGTAGTTGACCCCGAAGCCGATCAGCGCGGCCCCCCGCCCCTCCTCGCCGGCGACCACCTCGATCAGCAGGCCGCCCAGCTTCCGGCCGCCGACCATCAGGTCGTTAGGCCACTTGAGGCGGCAGGGAGCTCCCGGCAGGAGGCGGTTCACAGCCTCGCACAGGGCGACGCCCGCCACCAGCGGCAGGCGCTCGACGCCCTCGAGGGTCGAGAGCGGCAGCACCAGCGTGGCATAGACCCCTTCTCCAGCGGGGCTGTGCCAGGAGTTGCCCTGCCGCCCGCGCCCCGCCGTCTGCTCCACGGCGACCAGCACCGTGCGCGGCACGCGGCTCCCCTCCTTGAGGTACTCCTGCGCCAGCCGCCGGCCGAGCACGTTGGTCGAGCCCACGCTGTCGAGCAGCACCCAGTTGCCGGCCTCGTCGCCGAGCGCTTCGCCCAGCGCCGAGGAGAGGGAGTCGAAGCCCGTGCCTCGCACCCTACGCCTCGCCGATCGCCGCCAGCCCCTGATCGAGGCTCTGCTTGCGCTGCGTGAGCTCTGCCAGCTTCTGGCGGGCGCCTTCCACAACCTGCGCCGGCGCGCGGCTCACGAAGCCCTCGTTGGCGAGCCGGGCCTCGGTGCGCGCCAGCTCCTCCTCTACCTTGGCGAGCTCGGCCGCGAGGCGCTGCCGCTCCTCGGCGGCGAGGTCCCGGCCGGCGGCGAGGAGGCCGAGGCGTACGCCGGCGACCAGGTCACGGCTCGCTTCCGCGGGCGGCTCGCTTTCGGCGACCTCGCTGGCTCGGCAAAGGAAAGCAAGAAGGGGCACCTGTCGGCGAAGGAGGGCCAGCACCTCGGCGTCCTCGCAGGCCAGGCTGAGGTCGATTCTCTCGGCCGGAGAGATCGCGAGCTCGCCCCGCATAGCGCGCACCCGGGTGACGAGCGCCAGCACGACTTCCATCTGCCTCTCGACTGCCGCATCGTCCCAGTCCGCCTCGCGCTGCGGGTAGGGCGCCAGCGCGATGGTCTGGGGATGGATCTGCTCGTGCCCGGGCAGCCGCTGCCACAGCTCCTCGGTCAGGAACGGCATCACCGGGTGCAGCAGGCGCAGGCTGCGGTCGAGCACGGTGAGCACCACCTCTCCCACCCGTGGCCGCGGCGCCTCGCCGGAGAGCGCCGGCTTGGTGAGCTCCAGGTACCAGTCACAGAACTCGTGCCAGAAGAAGTGGTAGAG
>JBIOXV010000051.1:0-14106 GCA_044869805.1 Thermoanaerobaculia bacterium
TGACCGCGTGGAAGCCCATGGTGGCGTCCCAGGTGCACTGCGCCGCGAACATCGCCTCCCACTGCTCCTCGCTCATCGTGCCGTGGAGCGCGTCGCCCGCGTCGAAGAAGGCGCGCAGCAGGGTGCGGTGCTCCTGGCTCGAGGTGTCGATCGAGGTCGGGATGTGCGCCGCCTCCTCCGGCGTCAGGTCCTTGAAGCCCTTGGCGCGCACCGCCGAGACCACCTCCCGCGGCGCGTTCAACGCGTGCATCGGCAGGCGGTGCTCACGGGCGAAGCGGAAGATGTCGCGGTAGTAGTGCCAGTGATAGCCCCAGCTCTCGTACCAGCGCGAGAGGCGCAGGAACCCTACCTCGGTCAGCTCCCCCGCCACCCAGGAATCGAGCCAGCGCTGCTCGGTGTAGGGGTACATCTCGAGGCCGATCGACACCTCGCGACCCGCCGCCACCAGCTCCTCGATCACCCGCCTCTGGACCTGGTGGAAGTCGTCGTCGGTGTGGCTCTCGCCCACGAAGAGCAGGCTCACCCCGGCGAGCCGCGGGGCGAGCGCCGCGGGCACCAGCACCTCGCCGGCCGCGGTGTCGGTTACCGCGTCGAGCACCAGCGGTGCCTCGCGGTCGCTGCGCGCCGGGTCACCGATCGCGAGGTGGAGGATCTTGTCGTCGGCTTCAACAGGCCCGGCCGGCCCCAGACCGGCGAAGAGGAGGGCGATCCAGACGGCGAGCGATCGACGATGACGCATCCTGTCTCCCTTCGTGACATCCCAGAGTCGCGGAGCTTATCGAGAAGGGAATAAACCGCGCGCGCCTTGTTGGCATCTTGTGTGAATACGAACAATAACAGCCTTATGAGATCCTGATTTCACAGGAGCTTCCTATGAAACCCCAGCGGTCCTTCCTGGTGTGTGCCGCCGCAGCCGGCGTCCTGATTCTGGCTTCCAGCGGCTGGCTGACTTCCTCCGGCCTCGACGCCTCGGCGAACGAGGGCAAAGCCGTGGCCCGCACCGCGCGGCTGACCGCCACGCAGGACGCCTCCGTCCGCGCCGGGGGCCCGCACCAGAACCAGGGCGGCGAGAGTGCGCTCCGCATCCGCTCCTCGGGCCACAACCGTGCCCTCGTGCGCTTCGACAACGCCCAGGTCGCGGCGGCCCTGGCCGCCAACGTCCTGGTGTCGGCCCATCTCGAGCTCACCATCCAGGCGAACGGCGGCAACTGGGGGGACGGCCGAACGGTCGACGCCCATCGCCTGACCTCCGACTGGAGCGAGGCGGCCGTGACCTGGAGCTGCCCGGTCGACTCGAACCTCGGCAATCAGCAGCCGGACTGCGCTGTGCCCTGGGACGGCGGCAGCTTCGAGCCGACGGCGACCGGCAGTGTGCTCCACACCAACGAGCTGGCCGGCGTGGTGCGCTTCGAGGTCACGGCCGATCTCGAGGCGGCGCTCTCCGGCGCGCCGTTTTACGGCTGGCTGCTCAAGAAGAGCCAGGAAGGAGCCCCGGGCCTGGTCGACTACTCCTCGCGCGAGGTCTGCGGCGAGGAGCCGCGGCTGGTGCTCGAGGTCGAGGCCGCCGGCCCCGACGGCGAGGCGCCCGAGCTCGCGATCACCTCGCCCTCCGGCCGCTTCCTCGTCAACCAGCCCTCGCCCGCCCTCGCCGTGGCCTTCTTCGACGCCGGCTCGCCGGTGGACCTCTCCTCGCTCGCCATCGAGCTCGACGGCGTCGATCTGACCTCTACCTGCGCGGTCTGCTCGGCCTCGGCCACCTGCCCGTCGCCCGTGCTCGCCGAGGGGCTCCATACCCTGAGCGCGCGCGTCCGCGACGAGGCCGGCAACCTCGCCACTGCGACCCTGGCCTTCGACCTCTTGCTGGGTGACGGCGAGCACCGGCTGACCCTGCCGGTCGTCGCCGACACCTACCTACGGGACGGCGCTCCCAACCAGAACGAGGGAGCGGACGCGCTGCTGCGCATCCGCTCCTCGGGCAAGAACCGCGCGCTCGTGCGCTTCGACCTCGAAGGCGTCGAGGCGCTGGTCGACGACCTCCACTCGGCGACCCTCGAGCTCTACCTCGAGAGCACCGGCAACAACTGGGGCGCTTCCGGCCGCACCGTGGGCGCGCACGCGCTCACCGCGGCGTGGGCGGAAGCCGGGGCGACCTGGAACTGTGGCATCGACGCCAACCCCGGCAACTCCCAGCCCGACTGCTCGCCGCAGTGGAACGGCGGCAGCTACGACGCGACCGCCACCGACTCGCTGCTCATCACCAACGGCCTCACGGGCTGGATGCCCTTCGACGTGACAGCCGACGTGCTCGCCGCGCTGGCAGGGGAAGAGCACCACGGATGGCTGATCCGCAAGACCGCCGAGAACCAGAGCGGCCTCGCCGAGCTCAGCTCCAAGGAAGGCACGGCCGGCCAGGCGGCCCGCCTGGTGCTGGCCTTCGACGGCGGCGAAGCCCCAGACGTCGAGCCACCGCTGCTCTCGATCACCTCGCCCGCCGAGAGCTCGGTGCTCGAGGACACCTCACCGGCGCTCCTGTTCTCGTTCAGCGACGACGCCTCGGGCGTCGACACCGCGACGCTCGCCGTCACGCTCGACGGCAGCCCGCTCGCCGTCTCCTGCTCGTTCACGGAAACGACGGCCTCCTGCGTGCCGGCCGATCCCATGGCCGACGGCGCGCACACCCTGTCGGCGACCCTCGCCGACCTGGCCGGCAACGTCTCGGCGCCGGCCGCCGTCCACTTCGAGATCGACACCACGCCGCCCCCCGACCCCGAGCTGCCGCCCGATCCCTCGACCGTCGCCCCGCCCCTCGACCGCACGGTCGCCACCGACCTCTTCACCGCGACCGAGTTCCTGTACACCGGCGCGGACCCCATCCAGACCGGCGTCGCGCCGGGCACCATCGACCCCCGGCGCGTGGCCGTGCTGCGTGGCCGGGTCCTCGACCGCGAGGGCGATCCGCTGCCGGGGGTCGCGATCCGCATCCACCTGCACCCCGAGCTGGGAGCCACGCTGAGCCGGTCGGATGGCGCCTTCGACCTGGTGGTCAACGGCGGCGGCCCGCTCACCCTCGACTACGCGAAGGCGGGCTTCCTGCCCGCGCAGCGCCAGGTCGAGGCGCCGTGGCGCGACTACGCATTCGCCGACGACGTGGTGCTGATCGGGCTCGATCCGGCCGCCACGGTCGTCACCTCGGACCAGCCGGTGCTCCAGATCGCCCGTGGCAGCGCCGTCACCGACGAGGACGGCACTCGCAGGGCCACGCTGATCTTTCAGCCGTTCACCTTCGTGGGCATGTCGTTCGCGAACGGCGACTTCCAGGAGCTGCCCACCGCCACCGTGCGTGCCACCGAGTACAGCGTGGGCGCCGCCGGGCCGCTGGCGATGCCCGCCGAGCTGCCCGCCAACACCGGCTACACCTACGCCGTGGAGCTCTCGGCCGACGAGGCGACGGCCGCCGGCGCCGTCCGGGTGGAGCTCTCGCAGGCGGTGATCCACTACCTCGAGAACTTCCTCGGCTTCCCGGTGGGCGGCATCGTGCCGACCGGCTACTACGACCGCGAGCTCGCCTCCTGGGTGCCCTCCGACAACGGCCGCATCGTGCGCCTGCTGTCGGTCGACGGCGGCTCGGCCAGCCTCGACGTCGACGGTTCCGGCGAGCCCGCTACCCAGGAGGCGCTGGAGGAGATCGGCGTGACAGCGGAGGAGCTCGAAGCCCTGGCCGGCCTCTACGCGCCGGGCCAGTCCTTGTGGCGGGTGCCGATCACCCATTTCACCCCCTGGGACTGCAACTGGCCCTACGGCCCGCCGGACGACGCCGAGCCGCCGCCCGACCCGGACGGCGACGACGACGATGACGACGACGATGATGACGACGATGACGACGACGATGACGACGACGATGACGATGACGATGATGACGACGAGGACGAGGACTCCGACGAGGAGGACGAGAACGAGTGCGAAGAGGGCTCGATCATCGAGTGCCAGAGCCAGGTGCTGCGCGAGGTGATGCCCATCAACGGCTCCTCGATGGCCCTCCACTACGGCAGCGATCGGGTGATCGGCCGCGGTACGCCGCGCCAGATCAACCTGCGGGTGAGCGGCCCGACCGTGCCGCCGAGCCTGCGCAACATCGTGGTCGACGTCTCGGTCGGCGGCCGGCGCTTCCGCTCGGCCTACGGTCCGGCTCCCAACCAGAGGGCCCGCTTCGAGTGGGACGGGCGCGACGCCTACGGGCGCCTGGTGCAGGGCAGCACTCCGCTCACCGTCAGCACCACCTTCAAGTACCAGGCCGTCTACTACCGCCCGGCGCAGTTCCAGCAGAGCTTCTCGCGCCTCTCGGACAGCGGGGTGGCGATCGGCGGCAACCGCGGCGCGGGCGAGATCGACGTCTCTCGCACCCTCACCTCGCGCGACCACTCGCTGGTCAAGACGCTGGGCAACCTCGACTGGCGCGAGCTGGGCCTCGGGGGGTGGAGCCTCTCCTCGCACCACTTTTACGACCCGACCCGCCGGGCGCTCTACCTGGGCTACGGCGGAAGGCGGAGCGCCAGCCGCATCGGCGCCTTCCTCGTCCGCCTGGCCGGCACCGGCGAGGCGACCTACAACGGCGACGGGGGCAAGGCCCGCGAAGCGACCTTGAGCTTCCCACGCGGCATCGCGGCGGGTGCCGACGGCAGCCTCTACATCGCCGACACCGACAACCACCGCGTGCGACGGGTTTCCCGTGAAGGCCTCATCAGCACCGTCGCCGGCAGCGGCTCGATTTGCTTCGACGACGATGGCGGCGGCGACGACGATGACGACGGAGATGACGACGACGATGGAGACGACGACGGCGGGACCGACCAGTCGCTCGCCCTGGGGGGGCCGGCAGCGCCCGGGAGAGCCAAGGGCAGCTTCGGAGCCTGCGGCGACGGCGGGCCGGCGACTGAGGCCCGGCTGACGGCGCCGGCCGGCGTCGCGGTGGGGCCGGATGGCCGCTTGTACATCGCGGATACCGGCAATGCCTGCGTGCGCAGGGTGGAGCGGGACGGCACCATCTCCACCGTGGCTGGAGACTGCCAGCCGGACCAGGGCGGGGGCGAGCAGATCGTCGCGCAGGCCGGCAAGGAAGTGCCCGGCTGCGAAACAGGCATCTGCTCGGCGCAGGCCGCGACCCTGAGCAGTCCGGTGGCCCTGGCCGTGACCGCGGAGGGCGGCCTCTACATCGCGGACGAGGGTGATCAGCACGTGTACTTCGTGGGCACCGACGGCTATATCAGCGTGGTAGCCGGCGGCGGCAGCCCGGCGGACGGGGTGGGCGACGGCCTGCCCGCTCCCGAGGCCGACCTGCTCTTCCCGAACGGCCTCGCCCTGCTCCCGGGCGGCGAGCTGCTGATCGCCGACTACGGGAACGACCGCGTGCGCAAGGTGGGGCGCAACGGCGTCATCACCACCGTGGCGGGAACAGGCGTCGGAGGCTTCGCCGGAGACGGCGGCCCGGCCACCGCAGCGCGGCTGAACGGTCCCGTGAGCCTCCTGGCGCTCCCCGACGGCAGCTTCTACGTGAGCGACGTCGAGAACAGCCGCATCCGCTTCGTCAGCGCCTCGGGCACCATCTCCACCTACGCCGGCAACGGCGAGTTCAGTTTCGGCACCGTGGAGCTCGACGGCACGCCGGTCCTCGACGCCCCCGTCGGCCGCCCCCTGGGTCTCGCCCTCCTGCCCACGGGCGACATCGCCTGGAGCGACTACTACGACCAGACGGTCGAGAGCGCCGCGCCCGACCTCCCCGGCTTTTCCGGCGAGGAGATCTTCATCCCCGGCCAGGGGCGCGACGAGGTCTACGTCTTCGACCCCAAGGGCCGGCACCTGCGGACGCTCTTCGGCCTGACCGGCGCGGAGCTCCTGCGCTTCGGCTACGAGCCCGGCGGGCGCCTCACCTCGGTGACCGACGCCTACGGCAACGTGACCGCGATCGAGCGCGACGCGGCGGGCAAGCCCACGGCGGTGGTCGCACCCTTCGGCCAGCGCACCGAGCTCGCCGTGGACGGCGCCGGCTATCTCGCCTCCATCGCCGATCCAGAGGGCATCCGGTCCTACGGCTTCACCTACGACCAGGGCCTGATGACCCGCATGACCGATCCGCGCGGCAACCCATACCTCTTCAGCCACGACCTGCGCGGTCGGCTGATCCGGGACGAGGACCCCGCCGGGGGCTTCAAGACCCTGCGGCGAACGGATCAGCCGGGCGGGCAGAGCTACAGCGTGACCCTGACCACGGCCGAGGGACGGAGCAAGACATACGACTCGAGGACCGACCGCTATCGGCAAACCAAGACGACTACAGAGGCTCTTGCGACAGCCGAGAGATCTCGAACGACCGAGGTCAGCTCCGCGACAGTGACCACTACGACCCTGCCAGATGGCACACGAGTCACGGAGAGGCGAGGCCCGGAACCAACCTGGGGCGCGCTCGACTCGCGCGTCCTACTGCGCGAAGTTCAGACACCAAGCGGGCTTCGCCAGACGACGACGCTGACGCGAGAGACGCAACTTGCTGATCCGCAGGATCCCTTCTCGATCGTGAGCCGAGCTGCGACGATCACCGTCAACGGCAAGGTTTTCACTTCGACCTACGATGGGGTCACTCAAGAGCTGATCTGGATAACGCCGGAAGGACGTGAACTGAGGGTAAAGGCGAACACGTTGAGCCAGGTCGTCGAGAGTCAATTCGGGAACCTGGAGACCGCCAGGCTGGGCTATGACGGCGCCGGGCGCCTTGCTGAGCTCACGCAGGGGACTGGGAGCGAGCAGCGATTGGCAAGAGTCGTCTATGACTCAGAGGGGCGGGTGGGCGCGCTCATCGACCCGCTCTTGCGCGATCTGAGCTTTGCGTACGATCCCTTGGGCAGAGTGAGTCGCCAAACACATCCGGACGGGCGCCACATTGACTTCACCTACGATCCGTCGGGCAACCTGAACGCGCTCGTGCCGGCGAGCCGGCCCGCACATCAGTTCGGCTACACGCCGGTGAACCTCCACGAGAACTACGACCCGCCGACCACCGCTCCGGAGAGTGGTCGCATACGGTACTCATATGACCTCGACCGGAGGCTGGTCCAGGTACAGCGAGCGGACGGGAGCCTGATCGAGCTGGCCTATGACCAGGGCGGCCGGCTGATCTCGCTCAGCACACCCCACGGCACGACGACGCGAACCTACCGCCCAGGGACACGAGACGCCGCCAGCATCACGGCATCAGGCGGAACGGTTCTCTCCTACGCCTACGATGGGTTTCTCTTGACTTCCTCGACCTGGTCAGGGGAGGTGTCAGGTTCGGTGGGACGCAGCTTCGACAACGACTTCCGCCTGATTCAAGAGACCGTCAACGGAGTCCAGCCAGTTGCCTTCTCCTACGATGGCGACGGCCTGTTGACAGCGGCGGGGCCAATGACCTTGACGAGAGACGCGTCGAGCGGCCTGCCGAGTGCGACAGCCCTGAGCCAGGTTCGGACAGAGCATGGGTACAACACGTTTGGCGAGCTCCTCTTTGCAAGAACGAGCTTCGCCGGCGCCACGCTTCTCGAGGTTCAATACTCCCGCGACCTGCTGGGGCGCCTGGTTCGGAAAGAAGAGACGATCGGCGCAACGACCGAGACCTACGAGTATTCCTACGATACGCCCGGACGACTGGCGAGGGTCGAGAAGGACGGCCTTCCCTTCGCCGAGTACGCTTACGACGCCAACGGCAACCGCCTTCAGTACGAGGGGCCGTTCGGCAGCGCGACAGGCCTCTATGACAACCAGGATCGGCTGCTTCAGTATGGCGATCTGAGCTACGTCTACACTGAGGACGGGGAGTTGGCAGCAAAATCGGCCAACGGGCAGAGGGTGGCCTACTCCTACGACTCTCTCGGGAACCTGCTCTCGGTAGAGCTCCCCAGCGGCATCGTGATCGACTACCTCGTTGACGGTCGCAATCGCCGCATTGGCAAGAAGATAAACGGGGCTCTCGTGCAGGGGTTCCTCTATCGAGACAGTCTGAAGCCGGCGGCAGAGCTAGATGGCGCCGGCAACGTGGTCTCCCGGTTCGGATACGGCTCGCGGCCCAATGTCCCGGACTACCTGGTGAAGGAAGGCGTGACCTACCGGATCGTGTCCGACCACCTGGGAAGCCCACGACTCGTCGTCGACGTGACTACTGGCGCAGTGGCCCAGCGCCTGGACTTCGACGAGTTCGGTCGCGTGCTCCTCGACACGAACCCTGGCTTCCAGCCATTCGGCTTCGCGGGCGGCCTTTACGATGCGCAGACAGGTCTCACCCGGTTCGGTGTCAGAGACTATGATCCAGAGGTCGGGCGATGGACAGCGCGCGATCCGATTCTCTTTTCGGGAGGACAGGCAAACCTCTATGGCTACGTCCTCAATGATCCGGTGAACCTCACAGACCCCCGGGGCCTAATCGTGACGAACTGCAGCGACGAACCGGCCTTGGTCAAACGGGAGGACAACGAGAAACCGATTGGCGTGCTTCCTCCCGGACAGGAATGGCCTGGCAGCCCAGATGGCGTGTATCCTCTTCCGGATGGACCCTGGACGAAGACACCCGGGAAGGCCTGGCTCCCCGACAACGAGGTGATGATCGGCCCTGATGGCTCGGTCGAATGTACAGGCGGCGCCTGTTTCTGGACCGGTTGGGAGAAGCTTCCGGGGCCTCCTGACGATACCTGGAAGCCTCCCGCCGACCCCAAACCACTGCCGGATTGCAAGCCGGTCAAGCCTGATCGCTGCCCGGCAAAGAAGTGAGAAAGCGCCAAGCCAGGAGTCGCCACCATGTCCACCGAGGTTGCAAAGCTCCGTCTGGGTTTCGCGACTGCGGTAGCGCCGCTCACCGCTGTCGCGATCTACGGTCTGGTGATCATCGCTGACCTCGGCCACGAGCCGCGAGCCGGCGAAACCTGGCTCGGCTGGGTCGTGGCTGGCGTGGCCGTGACAGCCTACCTGCTCACGCTGTTTGCGACCGCGGCGCTGGTGGTTCTGAGCCGGCGGCAGAAACCGCGATCTCCTTTGACGTTCGGGATCGGCGGCTTGTTGGTCAGCCTCGCAGTTGCCCTCCTCTTCGATCTCCCCACTCTCAATCTTGCCCGCGTCCAGTACTACGCGTTGGCCGGAGCTACAGGGATCTGCACGGCACTCGTCTACCGCGCCGCAATGCTCGGTGGCGCGCGAGGGGAGTGACGGGCCGTCGATGCCACCGCGATCCCAACGGGCAGCGGTTCCGCAACCCGAACGGTGACGTACTCGACTTTCACAAAGGAAGGCCTGGGCAGGTTTCTGGAACAGTGGGAAGGACCTCTGCACGCGTGAACGCCAAGTGCCGACCACCTTCCTCGCCGACCTCGACCTCGTGAGCTCCACCCACACCCTGGCCGAGCTCGTGGGCCTCGTCGGTCACCCGCCGGGCCCGGGTTCGCACGACCGCGGCGAGCCGCGCGCGCCCGGCCGGGCGTGGGAGCAGACGATCTGGCGGCTCTCGTCGACCGCCGGCGACGAGGCGAGCCTGGAGGAGCACCTCTCACAGCTCCGGCACCAAGCGGAGGAGATCGGGCTGCTCGAGCCTTCCAAAGCCCCCGGCGGCGTTCGCCGCGTGCTCAACCTGGCGGTGATGAGCGACGCCGTGGGCTGTACCGTCTTGCTGCCGGCCGCGATCCTTCTGCCTTTCCTGGCGGCGGGCTTCGACCTCGAGGTGACGGTCTATCCTGTGAGCGAGGACGGCTGACCCTTCGGCCCAATCATCGGCGCCAAGACTCGGCGGGCCCGAGGCCGGCCGTTCCAGGTTGACCCTTCGCCCAAGCCGCTACAATCGCCGGCCCATGAGAGCCACTCCCGACCCAACCACCGACCCGCACCGCCGCCTGCTAGAGCTCTGGGGCGAGATCCGCGACTTCGGCTCGCTCGAGGAGCTGCTGGAGTGGGACCAGGAGACGATGATGCCGGAGCGCGGGCTCGCCGGCCGGGCGAGCCTGCTCGCCACGGTGGCGGCGGCGCGACACGTGCGCCTGGCCTCGGCCGAGCTCGCGCAGGTGATCGCGGCCTGCCTGGAATCGGCGGCGCCGGGCAGTGTCGAGGCCGGCCAGGCCGAGGAGGCGAAGCGCCAGGCGGATCGCGCCCGGCTGGTGCCGGCGGCGCTCGCGCGGGAGCTCGCCGAGGCGCGCGCACACGCCCTCTCGGCCTGGCAGGAGGCGCGGGCGAAGGCTGAGTTCGCGCGCTTCCGGCCGCACCTCGCCCGCCTCATCGAGCTCAAGCGCCAGGAGGCTGCCTGTCTGGCTCCCGGCGGCAACGCCTACGACGCGCTGCTCGACCTCTACGAGCCGGGCTCGACGGCGGCGGAGCTGGCGCCGCTCTTCGCCGGCCTGCGCCGCGACCTGGCGCCGCTGGTGCGGCGGGCGGTCGAGGGCGGCGTGGCGGTCGACGAGTCGCCGGCCCGCGGCTCGTTCCCGGTCGAGCGCCAGCGCGAGCTCGCGCTCGCCGCCGCGCGGGCGATCGGCTTCGACCTCGGCGCCGGGCGTCTCGACCCTTCCACTCACCCCTTCTGTACCGGCATCAACCCCGGCGACGTGCGCATGACCTGGCGCTGGCAGGACGACGACTTCCGCCCCGGCCTCTACGGCGTGCTGCACGAGAGCGGCCACGGACTCTACGAGCAGGGGCTGCCCGAAGCCTGGCGTCGCACTCCGCTCGGCGACGCCGTGTCGCTCGGCGTGCACGAGTCGCAATCGCGGCTGTGGGAGAACCACGTCGGCCGCGGCCGCGCCTTCTGGCGCTTCGCGCTGCCGCACCTCCACCGCCTCTTCCCGGCGAGCTCCGGCGTCACGGTGGAGGCCCTGTGGCCGGCCCTGCACGTGGTCAAGCCGTCGCTGATCCGCGTCGAGGCGGACGAAGCCACCTACAACCTGCACGTCGCGGTGCGCTTCGAGATCGAGCGCGAGCTCTTCGCCGGCGCGCTCGAGGTGGACGACTTGCCCGGGCGTTGGGACGAGCTCTACGAGGAGCTGCTCGGCCTGCGCGCCGACAACGCCGCCGACGGCGTGCTGCAGGACATCCACTGGGCGCTGGGCAGCTTCGGCTACTTCCCGACCTACACGCTGGGCACCTTGGCTGCGGCACAGCTCTACGCTGCCGCCGAGCGCGAGCGCGGCCCCTTCGAGGAGAGCTTCGCGGCCGGCGACTTCTCGCCGCTCCTCGGCTGGCTGCGCGAGAAGGTGCACGCCCAGGGCAGCCGGCTGAAGCCTGCCGAGCTGCTGCTCGCGGCCACCGGCGAGCCGCTCTCGCCGGCGGCCTTCCTCGCGTACCTGGAGGGCGTGCTCGCCGAGGTGTACGGGCTATAGGGGCGTGGCGCCCCACGTCAAGCCCGCGAACGCGGGCACCCAGGGCGGGCGGCATCCGGATGGCCCCCGCTTTCGCGGGGGTGACGACGCTCTCGCGGGGGTGACCACAGCAGTGGCGACAGGAGTGGCAGCGGGGGTGACCACAGCAGTGGCGACAGCAGTGGCAGCGGGGGTGACCTGGGAAGTAGGGGCGGCCCTCGTGGCCGCCCTGACGTCAATCTTCTCTCAGCACCACCACGGGATCGACCTGCGCCGCCCTCACCGAGGGCGCCAGGCAGGCCACGAGGCCGACCGCGGCGAGCAGCAGCGACGCCGCAGCGAAGACACTCGGGTCGGACGGTCGGACCTCGTAGAGCAGGCTCTCGAGCAGCCGGTTGGCGCCCAAGGCGCCGGCGATGCCCAGGACCATGCCGATCAAGATCAGCCGCCCACCCTGCATCAGCACCAGGCTGGCGACGCCGCTCGGCGCCGCGCCGAGCGCGGAGCGGATGCCGATCTCGCGGGTCCGCAGGCTGACGGTGTAGGCGATCACGCCGTAGATGCCCACCGCCGAGAGCGCGAGCGCCACGCCGGCGAAGATCGCCAGCAGCACCATGGGTGCGCGCCGGGTGGCGAGCGACTCGGAGAGCCGCGTGTCCATGGTCTTGACGTCGAACAGCGGCAGCTCGGGATCGAGGCGCAGGATCTCCTGGCGCGCCGCGTTGGTGAGCGCCACCGGGTCGCCGGCGGTGCGCACCGCGAGCGCCAGCCGGCGCGAGGGCCGCTGGCTCAAGGGGAAGTAGAGGTTGCCCACCGTGTCCGGGTCGGTGAGGTCCACGGAACGGATGCCGGCGACCACGCCCACGATCGTCCGCCACGGGCTGTCCTCCGAGCCTTCGCCGAAGCCGGTGCGGATCCGCCGGCCCACGGCGTCGCCCTGCGGGAAGTAGCGCTCGGCCAGGCGCTGGTCGATCATCACCACGAGCTGCGCCTCGGAAGTGTCGGTGGCCTCGAAGTTGCGGCCCGCGAGCTTGCGGATGCCGAGCGCATCGAAGTAGCCGCCGTCCACCTCGCTGAAGTGCGGCACGGGCGGGTTCTCGCCCGGCGCCAGGGCGTAGCCGTCGATGGTGATCACGCTGGCGTTGCTGCTGCCGCCGAAGGGCAGGTAGGTCGTCAGGCCCACCGCCTCGACGCCCGGCAGTGAGCGCAGCCGGGCGCCGGCCGAGTCGATGAAGGCGCGGGTCGCGGCGTCGTCCCGGTAGCGCGCCTCCGGCAGGTTGACGAGCGCCGAGAGCACGCCTCGCGACTCGAACCCCGGCGGCACGGCGGTGACCCTGCGGAAGGAGAGGAGGAGCAGGCTGGCCAGCACCAGCAGCACGAAGGCGAGCGAGAATTGGAACACCACCAGGCTCGAGCGGGTGAGGGCGGCGGTACGGCCGCTGGTGCCGGAGCGCCCGCCCTCACGGAAGGCCTGGGCCGGGCTCGCGTGCAGCGCCTGGAAGGCCGGGATGAGGCCGAAGAGCAGCCCGGTGCCGAGCGCCACCAGGAAGGTGAAGCCGAGGACCGTCCAGTCCACCGCCACCTCGGCCCCACGCGGGAGCTGATCTGCCGCGAAGCGCGCCAGCAGGCGGGTCGCCGCCCAGCCCACCCCGAGCCCGAGAGCGCCGCCGGCCGCCGCCAGCACCAGGCTCTCCACCATCAGGGCCCGCACCACGCGGCCGCGGCCGGCGCCCAGCGCGAAGCGCACTGCGAGCTCTTTCTTTCGCCGGTGCGAGCGCACCAGCATCAGGTTGGCGACGTTGACGCAGCCGATGGCGAGCACCAGCGCCACTCCGCCCTGCACCAGCACCAGATACGGGCGTACCTCGCGCACCATCTCGTCCTGGAGGCCGATCACCCGCGTCCAGAAGCCGGCGCTCGCCAGCACTTCGCGGAACTGCGGATGGGCGTCCGTGATGCGCTGGTTGAGGGCGTTGAGGCGCTCCTGGGCCTGGGCCACGGTGACCCCCGGCCCGAGGCGTGCCAGCATCGCGTAGGAGTTGCTATGGCGGGAGTCGTCGGAGGTCTGCTCGGGGGTGAAGGCCAGCGGCATCAGCAGGCGCGCGTCGCGGTCCAGGAGCTCGAAGTCTCGCGGCATCACGCCGACGATCTCGTGCGCGACGCCGTTGATCTGGATCGACTTGCCCAGGACGTTGGGGTCGCTCGCGAACTGTTTCTGCCACTGCGCGTGGGTGAGCAGGGCCACCCGCTCGTTGCCGAGCTTGGCGTCCTCCTCGGTAAACGGCCTGCCGAGCGCCGGCTGGACGCGGAGCAGCGGGAAGGTCGTCGGCGTGACGCGGATCGCCACCACCCGCTCGGGCGAGCCCTCGGCGCCGACGTTGGCGTTCTCGAAGTCGAGCATCGCCACCTGCTCGAAGGTGCCTGTCTCCGCGCGGCGGTCGAAGTAGTCGGGCACCGCGTTGGCGCCGCGGTCGACGACGCCGACCTTGGGGTAGAGGTTGTACATCGTCACCAGGCGGTCGGGCTCGGCATAGGGCAGCGGCTCGAGCAGCACCGCGTTGATGACGCTGAAGATGGCGGCGTTGGCGCCGATCGCGAGGGCCAGGGTCAAGAGCGCGACGGAGGTGAAGGAACGCTCGCGGGCCAGGGCGGCGACGGCGTGTTTCAAGTCTTTGAGCATCGAGGGCTCCCGGCCCGCGGGGGCCATTGCCCTCACAAACGATAGCGGGGTGAGGTTTGTTGCAGGCTCGGCGGC
>JBIOXV010000052.1:0-23702 GCA_044869805.1 Thermoanaerobaculia bacterium
GCCGCCACGTGCCGGTGCTCGCCGACCTCATGGGGCCGCGCTACCGGCTGGGCTCGATCGCCGGCGGCCCCCGCCTGCTGAAGCGCGGCGCGCGGCTGACGCTCGGCGCCGGCAAGGGGGGCTTCGACCTGCCGGTGGACGATCCCCAGCTCATGGCGCACCTGAAGGTCGGCGAGCGGGTGCTGATCGACAACGGCCTGGTCGAGCTCGAGATCGAGGCCAAGCGCGGCCGGCGGGCGACGGTGCGGGTGCTCACCGCCGGGCCGGTCGCGACCCGCAAGGGGATCAACCTGCCGGACACCGAGCTGCCCTTCGAGATCTCGAAGAAGGACCGCTCCGACGTCGCCTTCGCGGTGCGCGAGGGCGTGGACTACATCGCCGCCAGCTACGTCGCGGCCGCCGCCGACCTCGTGGCCCTGCGCAAGCTGGCGGCCCGCTTCGGCGAGCCGCCGCCGCTGGTGGCCAAGATCGAGCGCAAGGCGGCCATCGAGCGGCTGGACGAGATCCTCACCGCGGCCGACGCGGTGATGGTGGCGCGCGGCGACCTCGGCGTCGAGGTGCCGCTCGACCAGGTGCCGGTGCTGCAAAAGCGCATCGTGGCCGCCAGCCGCCGGATCGGCGCGCCGGTGATCGTCGCCACCCAGATGCTGGAGTCGATGATGGAGCGGCCACGGCCGACCCGCGCCGAGGCCACCGACGTGGCCAACGCCGTGCTCGAGGGCGCCGACGCGGTGATGCTCTCCGGCGAGACCGCGGCGGGCCGCTACCCGGTCGAGGCGGTCAAGATGATGGCGCGTATCATCGAGCGCGCCGAGAGCTACCGCCGCGAGTTCCCCGAGCGCATCACCATCCGCCCCGCCGCCGCGGCGACCACCCCGGGCGGCGCCCCGGACCCGCGGCACGAGGTGGCGCGCGTGGTGTGCGGCGCGGCGACCCAGGCCGCCAACGAGCTGGGGGTCGCCTTCATCGTCGCCTTCAGCCAGGGCGGCTTCACGGCGCGCTCGATCGCCCGCTACCGGCCGGCGGCCCCCATCCGGGTGTTCACCACCGATGCGGCGGTGGCCCGCCAGGTGCAGCTCCTGTGGGGCGTGCGGCCGCTGCTGCTGAAGCGCGAGGTCGATCACCTGGACGAGGTGGTCGAGGTCGCCGACCGCCAGCTCCGCGCCGCGCGGCTGGTCAAGCCCGGCGACTCGATCGTGCTCCTGATGGGCGACCCGATCCGCGAGCGCCCGCTCACCAACCTGATGCGCGTGCACCGCTTCGGCCCATGATCCCGCTGCGCGACATCAACCGCAGCCAGCGCTTCCCACTGGTGACCGTGGTGCTGATCGCGGTCAACGCGCTGCTCTTTCTCTACGAGCTGTCGCTTGGGCCACGGCTCGAAGGGTTCCTCCTGCAGTCGGCGTTCACCCCCGCCAAGGCTTTCAGCTCGGGGCCCGGCGCCGGCCTCGACTTCGGGCTGGCGAGCGGCCTGCTGTCGATGTTCCTGCACGGCGGCTGGATGCACTTCCTCGGCAACATGCTCTTCCTGTGGATCTTCGGCGACAACATCGAGGACCGGCTGGGGCACTTCCGCTTCGTGGTCTTCTACCTGCTGTGCGGCTACGCTGCCACCTTCGCCCACGCCTTCGCCAACCCCGGCTCGCAGATGCCGGCGATCGGCGCCTCGGGTGCCATCGCCGGGGTGCTCGGGGCCTACATTGTGCTGTTCCCGGGCGCCCGCGTCGTCACCCTGATCTTCCTCGGCTTCTTCTACCAGATGGCCGAGATCCCGGCGATCGTCTACCTGGGGCTGTGGTTCGTGATGCAGTTCTTCTCCGGCGTCGCCTCGCTCTCCGCCGATACCACCGCGGCCGAGGGCGGCGTGGCCTGGTTCGCCCACATCGGCGGCTTCGTGGCCGGGCCGGTGTGCTACTTCCTGCTCGGTGGGCGGAGGCCGGGCCGGTAGGAATCGTTGCGAGCGGGCCATCTGCTGCGTCGCGGGTCCTCCCGGCGATCCTCACCTACTGTCGTGTAGGCTCCGGTCGCCAGGTCCTCCCGCTCCTTGCACCTGACCCGCTCGCAACGATTCCTCCACGGCCCGGCGACCCGACCTCGAAGAGCATGCCCTGGCGTCGAACGGCCCTCGCTCTCCTGGCTCTCGGCGCCCTGGCGGCGATTCACGGCTTCTGGGTCGAGCCGCGGCTGCTGCTCCTCTCCGACGAGGTCGAGCTGGGCCTCGACCTTCCGCCGTTCCGCATCCTCCACCTCTCCGACTTGCACATCGCACGCGAGACGGCGATCGAGCGCCGGCTGATCGCGGCGATCCGTGCCGAGCGGCCCGACCTGATCGCGATCAGCGGCGACCTGGTGGCCGACACTCACGACCTGGAAAGGCTCGTGCAGCACACGCTTGCCGCGGCGCGGGTGCTGACCGAGCTCCGGGCGATCGCGCCGGTCGTCGGGGTGCAGGGCCACAGCGAGTACTACGGCCCGGTGGTGGCGGCGCTGGGTCGCTCGGGCCTGGTTTGGCTGTCGAACGAGGGCCGCCGCGCGGGCAGCGGCAACGGCTTCCTACTCCTCGGCCTCAACCAACAGGTCGGGAGGGAAGCGGCCTTCCCCGGCCGGGAGCCGCCCTTCGAGCCGCTCTCGATCGATGGCGAGGCCGCCTTCGGCCGCGATGAGCACGGCTGGGAGAACGCCTACGACCACTACGACCCCGCGCCCGCGAGCCTGGTGGCGGAGGGCGGCCCCCTCGCCTGGACCTCTTACACCCTCGACTGCGAGATCCGCATCGGCGAGGCCGACGCCGAGGCCGGAGTCGCGGTGCTCAGCCGCTACGTCCTGGGCGAGGACCGCCTGCTGCAGATCCGCCGCCCCGCGCCCGAGGGCGCCGGGCCGACCAGCTTCAGCCTGGTGCCGCACGGCACCGGGATGACCGCCGGCCAGCCCGACACCTTCGTAGTGCCCGAGCCCAGGCGCTGGTATCGGCTGAAAGTAACGACCGAGGTGGACGCCGCCGAGACCCGGGTGCGTATGAAGTCGTGGCCCGCGGACGAAACGGAGCCCGCGAGCTGGCAGGCCTGGGCCACGGACTCCACCCCCGAGCGGCTCACCGCCGGCACCGTGGGCCTGTGGGCACGCCAGGGCACGGCGGCGTTTCGCCGTCTCGAGGTGACCTCCGCGGACGGCACCGTGCTGCTCGCCGCGCCGCTGACCGGCGGCATGGCCCCGGCCGGCTTCCGCGAGGGCGCCCGCGCCACCCGCCTCGAGCTCGCCCTCGCCCGCTCGCCCGCGCGGCCGGCCGGGGTGCCGGCCGTGGTCCTTGCCCACACCCCCGGCGTGGTGCTCGACGCCGCCCACCTGGGGCTCGATGCCGTGCTCGCCGGCCACACTCACGGCGGCCAGGTGCGGCTGCCGGGCCGCGCGCTCGTCACCCGCTCGAGCCTCGGCCTGCACTACGACCTCGGCGTCTTCGACTTTGCGGCCCCCACCCGCCGCGGCTGGACCCGCCTCTACTTGAACCCCGGCATCGGCACCTCCAAGCTCCCGGTGCGCTTCCTCTGCCCGCCGAGGTACGCGGTGGTGGAGGTGGGGCGGGAGAGGTAGAGCGCCTCAGCCCCCGGCCGGCGTGCGCCGCCTTACCCGCAGCGCCAGGTACGCGGGCAGCAGCGCCACGGCGACGATCATGGTCGAGATCGCGCCCAGCGTCGCCACGTAGCCCGTGGAGCGCAGGCCCGGGTAGTGCGAGATGGCGAGCGACCCGAAGCCCGCGATGGTGGTCAGCGCCGCCACCACCACCGCGTTGCCGGTCTCGGCCAGGCCGGCGGCCACGTCACCGCCCTCGCTCTTGAGCTCGTTGTAGCGGTGCATGATGTGCAGGCCGTAGTCGACGCCGATCCCCAGGATCATGGTTGTGACGAAGATGTTCATGAAGTTCATCTGCAGCCCGACGACCACCATGCCGCCCAGCATCCACAGCACGCCGACGGCGAGCGGCACCTGGCAGAAGAGCGCCAGCCGCACGTCGCGGAAGTCGGCCCAGGTCAGGAGGAAGACGAGCAGCGTGCCGAGCAGCACGCCGATCCACGCGTCGCGCCGCACGCGGTCGCGCATGATCTTGCTCACCACGTTGGCGCCGGTGAGAATCGCGTCGGGGCCCATTCCCGCGGCCAGGTCGTGGGCCTCGGGCGGCGCCTGCCGCCGCCAGCGCTCGGCCGGTTGGTAGAGTTTGACCACGCTCTGCCAGCGGCCGTCCTTCTTGCGCAGCAGCCGGCTGACGAGCTGTCCGGCCTGGCCCTCGAGCGCCAGGCTCTCGACGTGCATCGGCTCGCGCGGCGACAGCGACTGCGCCAGCAGGTCGAGGCCGCGCGCGAAGGGCTCGGCGCGCAGGCCCTCGGCGGCGAGCGCGGCCTCGAAGTCGGCGCGGATGCGCGCCGGGTCGAGGCTGCCGGCGCGCCGCCCGGCCTCGAGCCAGGCGATCGCCTGCTGCTGCTTCTTGGGCGCCGGCACCAGGGTCGTCAGGCTCGACACGCCGGTGAGCACCCCGGAGTCGACCAGCCGCTCTGCCTTCTCGGTGGCGAGCTCGGTGCGCTCCAGCAGCTCGTCGAGGTCCGGCCCGGAGAGCAGCAGCATCATGTAGTCGAACTCCGACTTGAAGTGCTCCTGCACCTCCTCCTCGACCTCCACGCCGGGGTTTCCCGCCGGTCGCATCTGGCGCCAACTGTCCTGGAACCTGAGGTTCAGGGCGAGCACGCCGGCCACCACCGTCACCACCGCGCCGGCGGCGAGCACCGAGCGCGGGTGGCGGAAGCAGAAGCGCACCAGGTGATCGACGCCGAAGCTGTGCAGGTAGAGCTTGGGCCGCGTCAGGCGCTTGGAGTGGTGGGCCTCGCTCCAGCCCAGCATCGCCGGCAGCAGCACCAGCACCGCCGCGAGGCAGAAGAGGATGCCGGTGCCGGTCAAGATGCCCATCTGCCTGAGGCCGGTGAAGTCGGTGAAGGTGAAAGCGTAGAACGACGCCGCCGTGGTCAGGGCGCCGACCACGATGCCGCGCATGCAGTAGGTCATCACCACGTCCAGGGCCTGCTCGAAGCTGCGGCCACGGTTGCGCTCCTCGACGAAGCGGCCGTAGGCGACGATCACGAAGTCGATGCCCAGCCCGGCGAGGAGTGCCGCGGTGCCGCTGGTGGCGGAGGAGAGCTTGCCGAACACCAGGGCCGAGAAGCCGAAGGTCGCCACCAGGCCGACGGTCAGCGGCAGGAAGGCGAAGATCATGGTGCTGGGGCGCCGGAAGGCGAGGAGGAACACCAGCAGCACCAGCGCCACCGAGCTGAAGCCGTTGAGCTGCATGTCCTCCTTGATCAGCCGCTCGTCGGACATCGCCGAGATGTGCGGCCCACCCACCTTCACCACCGGCAGCGTCTCCGGGCCGCCCATCGTCCCCCACTCCGCGGTGGTGTCGGAGATCGCCTTCTGCGTCTTGGCGTAGAGCACCTGGTCGAAGCCGATGTCCTGCGGCGGCCGCCGCGGCTTGGCCAGCACCAGCAGCAGGCGCTGGTCCTGCGACAGGTAATAGCCGCTCATCCAGTCGACCGCCATCGAGCCCTGGCCGCTCTCGATGCGGTCGATGAAGACCTCGGCCAGGCCCACGGGATCGAGGCGGATCAGGTCGCGCAGCACGATCGACTGCGGGGTCGAGATCAGCCGCCGCAGCTCCGCGGCGCGGCGCTGGAGGCCCGCGGTGGAGAGGCGCGCCATCACCTCGGGGCGGTCCTCGTCGGCGACGAAGAGCATGGCCTGCGGCAGGAAGCCCGCGATCAGCTTGTCGGGATCGTCGATGCGATGCTCGACCGCCTCGATCTCCGGGATGACGGCCAGCCTGGCGGCGAGCGCGTCGGCGAAGGACTCGTAGGGATCGACCGCCGTGCCTTCGGGGATCGCCACCGTGATCAGCAGGTAGTCGAAGGTGCCGAAGTCGGCGAGCGTCGAGATGTAGGCATTGAGGGCCGGGTCGTTCTTGGGCAGCAGGTTCAAGACGTCGGTGTCGAAGCGCAGCCGCGAGATGAGCACGCCGGAGACCAGCAGCAGCACGGCGGTGGCCGCGAAGACCTGGTAGTAGTGGTGCTGGGCGTAGCGCGCCAGGCGCTGCATCAGGCCCCGGTCCGAGGCGGCGGATGGCTGGTCCAAGGTGCGGGGCGCTCGCTGGCCGCTAGGGGTTGGCGCGGGTGGGATAGAGGATCAGGCGCCCGAAGCGCACGAAGTACTCGACCCCCGAGTACACCGACACCGCCAGCGCCAGCCACAGCGAGGCGGGGGCCAGGTGGCTGAACTCGCCGAGCTGGTCGTAGACGATGAGCAGCGAGATCGACAGCACGTGTACCACGGTCTTGACCTTGCCCCACAACCCGGCGGCGATCACCACCCCCTCGCTCGCCGCGAAGCTGCGCAACGCCGAGACCGCGAGCTCGCGGGCCACCAGCGTGACGACGATCCACGCCGGCACCGCCTCGGGAATCATCTCCACCAGCGAGATGAAGGCCGCCGAGGTCAGGATCTTGTCCGCCGCCGGGTCGAGGAGCTTGCCCAGGCGGGTGATCTGGTGGCGCCGCCGGGCGAGGAAGCCGTCGAGCACGTCGGTCAGGGCGGCGACCAGGAACAGGCCCAGGCCCCACCACTCCTTGTTCTCGAACTTGGTGAGCAACACCACGACCAGGATCGGCACCAGCAGAATGCGGGCCAGCGACAGCAGGTTGGGAAGGTTCAGCATACGTGGCCGGGAGCTCGTGGCGAAAGATACCGCGCCCGGATGGCCTTTGCCAGCCGTGCCGGGAGCCCGAGGCGGTGCGGCCCCGCTCAGTGGGACCGCGGCGGGTCGGTGGTGATCAGGACGCGGCCGGAGGCGTCGCGGACCACGAACGGCGTGCGGCCCTTGTGGGCCAGCTTGACCGACGGGACCTCCACCTCGCGCCCGTGGTAGAGCTGGAGCACGCGCTGCACGTAATCGCGGGTCTCGCGGTAGGGCGGGATGCCGCCGTGACGCTCCACGGCGCCGGGGCCGGCGTTGTAGGCGGCGAGCGCCACCTCCAGCCGGTCCTGGAAGCGGTCGAGCATCTGCCGCAGGTAGGAGGTGCCGCCGCGCAGGTTCTGATCGGGATCGTAGGGGTCGTCCACCGCCAGGTCCTGCGCGGTGGCCGCGGTGAGCTGCATCAGGCCCATGGCTCCCTTGGTCGACAGCGCCAGCGGGTTGTAGCCGGACTCGACCTGGATCACCGCCTTGACCAGCTTGGGCTCGAGGCCCTGCGCCTGCGCGTGGCGCTCGATCATCGGCCCCAGCTCCTGGTTGGGTACCTTCACGAGCTGCATCGCGAACCGCCGGGCGCGGTGCTCTGCGCCCTCGTTGGTGATCACTTTGAGCCCGTCTGCCCGAGTCTCGACACGAACTCCCGCTCCTGGCGGAAGGGCCGCACCTGCCGGCAGGGGGGCCCACGCCGCCAGGGCGAGCACCGAGGCACAGAGGACGACGCTGCCGCGCTTCATCAACCGTTCGCGATCGAAACCCGATTTGGGAGACGGATCTTACACCGACCGCGGTGCGAGGGGAAACGCAGACTTTGCGCGGGTACGGAAAGGCGTGGCTGGAGCGCCCAATCCAGTTCGTAGCGCCAGATCGCAGCGAGCGGTGGCTACCCTCCGAGCTGGCGGCGCACCAGGCTCTCGGCCGCGGCCAGCGCCTCGGGGAGCTTCGCGGGGTCTTTGCCGCCGGCCTGCGCGAAGTCGGGGCGGCCGCCACCACCGCCGCCCACCAGCGCCGCCGCCGCCTTCACCAGCTCGCCGGCGTGCACCCGGCCGGCCAGATCCTTGGTGACGCTGGCCACCAGGCTGACCTTCTCGCCCTCTCGGGCGCCCAGGAACACCACGCCCGAGCCGAGCTTGCCGCGCAGGGTGTCGGCCATGTTGCGCAGCTCGTTGGCCGGCGCGTGGGGCACCTCGCGCACCAGCACCTTGACGCCGTCGATCAAGAGCTCGCCACCGCCCTCGGCAGACCGCGCCCCCCCCTCGCGAGCGTACAGAACCAGCTCCAGGCGGAGCTTCGCCAGCTCGTCGTCGCGCTCCTTCAAGCCGCGGCGTAGGCGCTCGATCTCCTCCGGCGCACGCTCGGCCGGCACGCCCAGGGCTTCCTCGACCCGCGCCAGGCGGCCCTGCTGCTCCTTGACCGCGGCGAGCGCCGCCTCGCCGCTGACCGCCTCGATGCGGCGCACGCCCGAGGCGATGCCGCGCTCACCAGTCAGGAGGAAAGGGCCGATCTCACCGGTGTTGGCCACGTGGCAGCCGCCGCAGAGCTCGAGCGACACCCCGGGCACCTCGACGGTGCGCACCACTTCGCCGTACTTCTCGCCGAACAGCGCCATCGCCCCGGCGGCCAGCGCCTCGCGGTAGGGCCGCTCGGAGATGCGGGTCGGTGTGGCACGCAGCACCGCCTCGTTGACCCACGCTTCGACTCTGGCCAGCTCCTCGGGAGTCATCGGCCGCGAGAAGGTGAAGTCGAAGCGCAGACGGTCGGGGGCGACCAACGAGCCGGCCTGGCGGGCGCCTTCGCCCAGCACCTCGTGCAAGGCGGCGTGCAGCAGGTGGGTGGCCGTGTGGTGGCGCTGGATGGCGCGCCGGCGGGGCGCGTCGACGGCGAGGTCGACGCGGGCGCCAGTCTCGAGAGGAGACCCCTCGCCCACCTCGAGCAGGTGGATGAAGAGGCCGGCGCCGTCCTTCTGGGTATCGGTCACCCGCGCCGAGCCCCCGGGCCAGGTGATCGCCCCCTGGTCGCCGACCTCGCCGCCACCCTCGGCGTAGAACACCGTGCGGTCGAGCGCCGCGGCGCCGCTCTCGCCGGCCGCGAGGCGATCGGTAGGGGTGCCGTCGAGCCTCGCCAGGCGGAGCGCGGTGGCACCGTCGAGCGCGGTCTGGAAGTAGCCCTCGAAGGCGGTGGCGGCGCCGTCGTCCCGCAGCGTCTGGGCCAGGGCCGCGAGACGCTTCTGCCCTTCGCCCGTCGCCTTGCGCGAGCGCTCGCGCTGGCGTTCGAGCTCGGCCGCGAAACCCTCCTCGTCGACCGTGAAGCGCTCCTCTTCGGCGATCTCGCGGATCACCTCGAGCGGCAGGCCGTGGGTGTCGTAGAGCCGGAAGGCCACGGCGCCGGAGAGCACCGTCCTGCCCTCGCGGCGCGCGGTCTCGATGCCCTCCTGCACCTCGCGCGCCCCTGCCGCGATGGTGGTGAGGAACTTCTCCTCCTCGCTCTTCACCGTCGCCGCCGAGGCCCGCTCGGTGGCGGCGAGCTCCGGGTAGGCACCGCCGAGCACTCCGCCCACCGCCGGCAGCAGGCGGGCCAGGAATGGCTCCTCGAAGCCCAGCCGCATGCCGTGCCGCACGGCACGGCGCAGCAGGCGGCGCAGCACGTAGCCGCGGCCCTCGTTGCCGGGAATGACGCCGTCGGCTAGCAGGAAGGCGACGGCGCGCAGGTGATCGGCGATCACCCGCAGCGAGACGTCGGCCTCGGGCGCCGCGCCGTAGCGAGTCTTCGCCAGCTCGGCCGCGGCGCGGAGGATGGGCTGGAAGAGATCGGTGTCGTAGTTCGAGGCCACGCCCTGCAACACCGCCGTGACCCGCTCGAGCCCGGAGCCGGTGTCGATCGAGGGGTTGGGCAGCGGCGTCAGGTCGCCGGCGGCGTTGCGGTCGAACTGCATGAAGACGAGGTTCCAGATCTCGAGGTAGCGGCCGCTGTCCGCCCCGGCCGCGAAGCCCACGGCCGGCAGGTGCGGCTCGAGGTCGACCATGATCTCGCTGCACGGGCCGCAGGGCCCGGTCTCGCCCATCGCCCAGAAGTTGTCCTTGGCGCCGCAGCGCACCACGCGCTCCTTGGGCAAGGTCGAGAGCTCGAGCCACAGCGCCTCGGCCTCGTCGTCCTCCTCGAAGACGGTCGCGAACAGCCGCTCGGGCGCCAAGCCCCACACCCGGGTCACCAGGTCCCAGCCGAAGGCGATGGCGTCGCGCTTGAAGTAGTCGCCGAAGGAGAAGTTGCCCAGCATCTCGAAGAAGGTGTGGTGGCGAGGGCTGGGGCCGACGTTCTCGAGGTCGTTGTGCTTGCCCGACACTCGCAGGCTCTTCTGCACCGAGACCGCACGCGGGGCGGGCGGCGTCTCGATCCCCAAGAAGAAGTTCTTGAACGGCACCATGCCGGCGTTGGTGAACAGCAGCGTGGGATCGCCGT
This sequence comes from Thermoanaerobaculia bacterium, assembly GCA_044869805.1. Lineage (GTDB taxonomy): Bacteria > Acidobacteriota > Thermoanaerobaculia > Multivoradales > SZUA-115 > CAWDVR01. Next base: position 10,238 of record JBIOXV010000052.1, read on the forward strand.
GCGGCACCAGCGGCGCGCTCGGCACCACCCGGTGGCCACGCTCGGCGAAAAAGTCGAGGAAGGACTGGCGGACGTCGGAGCTGGTCATGATTTCTTGAGGCCCGAGAGTCCCCGTGAGGCGGAGACGGGACGGGAAGGATAGCAGCACCTACTCGAAGCGGACTCGAGCGCGCTCGCCCCCGGGCCGGGAGTGCCGTGGCCCGGAGGCGGCTCATGGCGGGAGCTACATCGGGAAGAACGTGTCCCAGCACCAGTTGCAGCCGGCTACTCCCGCCACTCGACCGGCGGCTCCACCTCCGGCTGCACGGCCCACACGGCGCGGTAGAGGAAGGCCGGCGTGAGCTCGGCGGCGAGCGCGTCGTGAAGGTCGCCGGAGGAGGGCAGCTCGGCATCGGAGGCGAAGGAGCGGCCGGGCGCGAGGAGCGTCGCGAGCGGGATGGGCTCCTCCTCGGCCTGCTTGCGGAGCTGCATGAAGGCCAGGGCCGGGTCCGGCTGGGCCCAGCGGCCGGCGAGGCGGCCGAAGGCGGCCCACAGGCCGAGCTCCGGCACCTCGAGCCGGCCCTCGGCGAGCTCCGCGAAGCCTTCGGCCTCGAGGGCCGCCGCGGGAAGGGAGACCTCGAGACGCGCCGGGAAGGGATCGAACACCAGCCGCGCGAGCTCGTCGAGCGACATCTCCTCGCCCTCACCGACCTGGAGCACGGACCACACCTGGACCATGGACTCCCCCAGCCGGTCGAGCAGCTCCTCCTCGCCGGCGGTGGGAGCCGGCAGGGCTGCTTTGTCGCTCTCGCCCAGCAGGTCTTCGTAGAGGTTGCCGAGACAGGCGTGGTCCCGCTCGGGATGCTCCTCGAGATAGGCGTAGAGTTCTGCGACCCTTCGCAGGTAGGTGGCGAGGATTTCCGACCACTGCGCGAGCGCCTCCTCCACCGCCCGTCGTTCGCGGCGCCCTGCCCGGCTGGAGGAGCCCGGCGCGAAGGTGAGCTCCGCCAGGCCCAGCTCGGCATCGATGCGGTAGCTCGCGGCGACGTCGGTGCGGTCGAAGAAGCGCGCCAGATCCTCGGGCTCGATCACCATCGCCGCGCGGCGCATCGAGCGAAGCTGGCCGAGTCGCTTCTCCCAGCCGAAGCGCTCGGCGGCGGGATCGAGCGCTCCGAACCGCGCGGACCAAGGGTCCGTGCCGTCGAGCAGCGCCCGCTCGGCCTCTTCCAGGCGGCGCTTGAGGGCGGCGTTGGTCTCGGCTTCGAGCGCTGACAGCTCGACCTCCGCCGTGATGCGGAGGATGCCGTTCGGTGCGAAGTCCAGGTAGAGGGTCTCGCGGATGGCGGGATCGAAACAGGCGGCGCACAGCAGGGCAAGGCCAAGCGAGGAAAACGCAAAACGCGGCCGGGGCGGCACCAGCCCATCATACGGCCGGCGGGGCAGCGCGGCCTGGCGGCCCCGCCGGCTCTCGGCCTCGGGTTACTGCTGTGCGCCGCAGGCGCCGCCGTCGTCGAGGAACTCCCAACAGGCCTCGCAGCCATCGATGCAGCAGCCGAGCGACCCGTTGCAGACACAGGTCGAGCAGTTGCAGGCGCCGTAGCAGGAGCCCGTCTCGATGCTGCTGCCGAAGGGATTGACCACCGACCTGCCCAGCGTGACCGCCTTGCGGGTGAGCACGATCTTGCCGGACTCGTTCGCCGCCTCGAGGGCGGCCGCCCCCAGGAAGGCCGCCAGCACGAACACCGACACCGCTACCAACCAAGCCCGATTGTGACGCATCATTTCGGACTTCCTTTCTGCCTTAACAGGCATTAGGTTGGCAGTAGAATAACTCTATTCACCTTGGATCTACAATGTATCGTGCTCGTTTTTCAGGCGTTCCGAGGGATCAGCGCACCCGCCCCAAGGTCCCACGGATCTCGCGTGCCAGCCGCTCGGCGGCGGGCGGGTCCTCGTTGGCCAGCACGATCACCGTCCAGCCGGACTTCCAGTCGTCTTCCAGCACCGCGTTGAGGCCCGGCGCGCCGCCGGCGATGCCGAGGCCGCCGCGGGAGCGGAAGGTCTCGACCACGCCCAGCTTCCCGGCCTCGAGCGCCTGCGCGAAGCGCAGCAGGTCCGGCGCCGTCGAGTAGCCGCCTCCCGCCGAGGACCCGCGGCCGGGCAGCGACAGCACGTTGTCGCGCCGCGGCAGCGGCTGGCTCGTTTCGCCCTCCTCCAGTCGCTCGCTGATTCGCGCATAGCCGCGTGCCCGGTCGGGCACCACTTCGTCGGAGGCGAAGTGCCCGGTGTCGTTCATCCCGGCGGGCTGATAGATGTTCTCCCTCACGTAGTCGAAGTAGCTCTCGCCGGAAAGCCGCTCGATGACCAGGCCCAGCACCACGAAGCCGGCGTTCGAGTAGCGGCTGTCCGTCCCCGGCTCGAACAGGAGCGGCTGATCCACGAACAGCGGCAGGAAGTCGGAGAGCTTCCGTAGCTTGTCCCGCGGCGTCGCGTCGTAGCGCGGCCCGAAGAAGTCGCCCATGCCGGAGGAGTGGTTGAGCAGCCGCGCGATCGTCACCCGCCGCGCCACCTCCGGGTTGGGGTAGTCCGGAAGATGGCGGATCAGCGGATCCTCGAGCGCCAGCTTGCCGGCGGCCTCGAGCTGCCGGATGGCGATCTCGGTGACGAGCTTGTTGATCGAGCCCAGGTTGAACTTGGTATCGACGCGGTTGGGGACCTCGAGGCCGCGGTCGGAGAAGCCCGCCGCCCGTTGCAGCACCACGCCGCCGTCCTTGGCCACCAGCACCACGCCCGAGAACCGGTCCTCCCTGGCCAGCACATCGAGCCGCGAGCCGATCGCTGCCAGTGCCTGTTCGCGGGTCAAGGGCCCGGCCGCGACCGCCTCGGGAGGCGAGTCTTCCGCCTGGATGCGCATGCCGAGCACGCCGAAGGGGGGCGTGGGCTCGACCTCGAGCTCGAAGATGACCCACAGGGGCCGCTCCCCGGCCTTCAGCACCACGCGGGCCCCGCGCTCGCCCAGCCGCTCGATGCTCACCACAGTCGCCCGCCCGAGGTCGGACGCGACCCGCACGAAGGTGTTGGCGCGCGCCGACGCCGATCGCTCGGCCAGGGCCGAGGCCGCGTAGTGCTGCTCTACGAACCGCGCCGCGGCGGATGGCTCCACGCCCGTCGCGTAGAGCTCGGCCAGCGCCCGACCGTGGCGCATTGCGGCTTCGAAGGAGGTCTCGGCGGCGCCGGCTCGCGCCACCAGGCCGGCCATCGCCAGGAGTACAAAGAGGAACGCTCTGCCCGTCACCTGCATTGTGCCCGCCTTTCCATGGCTCCCGAGTGACGAGAGCGGTCCCGACGGCGGGCTTAGCAAGGCGGTTGCCACAGCGATCCTGCCCACGAGATCGCCTCCCGGCCGGCGCCCGACGCAGGTCGGGGCTGCTCAATTCGGGAGCTCGCTCCTCAAATCGGGAGCCGCTCGCCCAGACCCCTGTCGCACCTCCGTCACAACCCTGCCGCGGGAACGCGGCCGCACCCGCCTAGCCTCTTGCCCGATCCCGCTCGTTTCGAGCGGCAAACTAGCCGCAACTCTGGTCTTGGAAATCGAGATCCAAATAGAGGAGATCCGTATGCGCAAACCAGCAGCACTCATCGCCTGCCTCTGCGCCCTGGCCCTGGCGCTCGTCGCCCTGCCGGCCGCTCAGGCGCAGGTGACCGGGCTCTACTACCAGGAGGTCGCGAAGGACGGCCGTATCTACGTCTTCAATACGCCCGAGCGCTACAAGGCGTGGAGCGACTCCGGCGAGGTGGGCACCGCCATCACCCTCGTCGGCCGCGGCCCGGCCGGTGAGACGGTGATCGCCGAGAACGAAACCGCCGCCGACCTCTTCTTCTTCAAACACAACCTTCCGGGCTACGACCGGCCGACTCCCAAGCCGGAGACGCCCTTCGACAACCGGATCTTCTACCGCGACGGCAGGACCAACATCGTGATGAAGGCCGGCACGGTGCAGATCAGCAACCGCGTGCAGGCCCGCTTCACCCAAACCGACCCCGAGGTCGGCGACGAGGTGGGCTCCTTCCGCATCCGGCGCATGAAAACCACGATCGAGGGCAACGCCTATAACAGCCTCTGGCGCTTCAAGCTGCAGGCCAACTGGGTGGGCGGGGACGTGGTGACCAACGTCACCCAGGCCGGCAACGGTACCGTGACCCAGTCGCGCAGCCGCGGCCCTGTCCTCGAGGACGCCGAGCTGTGGTATGCCAAGAACCCGCTGGCCACGCTTTGGGTAGGCCAGGGCAAGTCCTACTTCGGCCGCCAGGAGCTCACCTCCTCGGGCCGCCAGCAGTTCGTCGACCGCTCAATCACCTCCGACCGCTTCGCCGGCCTGCGCCAGATCGGCGTCGGACTGATCGGCGCCAACCAGGGCAAGACGCTCGAGTACAACCTCGGCATCTACAACGGCAACGGCATCAACACCACGGCCAACGACAACGACGACTTCCTCTACATCGGCCGCGTGGTGTGGACGCCGTTCGGCGAGTACCGGCTCGAGGAGTCCTCGCTCGACTACCCGACCTCGCCCAAGCTCGCTCTCGGCGGCGGCTTCCTCCAGAACACCACAGGCACCGGCACCTCGGAGACCGACGTCGATCGCATCAGCGCCGAGGTGGCCTTCAAGTACCAGGGCTTCAATGCCGTCGGCGAGTACTTCACCGAGACCTCGCAACGCATCAACCAGGCCGAGGTGGACACCGACGGCTACTACCTCCAGGCCGGCTACCTGTTCCCCAACAAGCGGTTCGAGCTCGCCGCGCGCCTCGCCGAGATCATGCCGGACACCGCCTCCAACACCGACCGCACCGAGACCGGGGTCGCGCTGTCCTGGTACTTCGATCGCCACAACCACAAGCTGCAGGGCGACTACCGGCAGATCGAGGACGACGCCACCAACCGCAAGGACAACGAGATCCGCCTCCAGCTCCAGATGATCTTCTAGAGCCGCTTCGATCGACCGTTCTTTCTATGCGAGGCCCCCGGCGACGGGGGCCCTTTTTCTTGGTGCCTGCCCGGGCGCGCAGCGCAACGCGGGCACGCGGTCAGTCGAGCCTGAAGTGGACGGTCAAGGTCATGATCACGTCCCGCTCGCCCGGCGAGAAGCGCCACTGCCCGAGGGCCTCCATCGCCGCCTTGTCGAGCATCGGCCTTGCCGAGCGCACCAGGGTGACGCCCGTGACCGTGCCCGCTCTCGAGATGAGTGCGTCGAGCACTACCGTGCCCTCCTGGCGGGCCGCCCGCGCCGCCGGCGGGTAGAGTGGCTCCACCTTCTTTACGATGCCCGGACCCTGCCCCAGCGACACACGAATCGGTCCGGGCTCGGGCGACGCCGGCTCAGGTGGCGCAGGGACCGGCAGCGAGGCAGGGGCAGGCGCCGCCAGCGGCGCAGGCAGGGGCGACAAGGCGCTCGGCGGCCTCGGTGCTGGAGGTGGCGGCACCACCACGGGCTCCGGCTCCTCGGGCGTGGGGTCCGGCCTGGGCACCCTCCTCGGCTCGCGCCGCAGCAGCTCCGGCGGTGGGGCCTCGGGCGGCGGCGGGGACGGCTCGAGGAACTGCACCGTCATCTCCAGCTCCTCGACCGGCGTCTCGATCCGCGCCGGCCCCTCCGGAAGGCGGGCGGCGAGAAGGCCCACGTGCAGGGCGATGGCGATCGAGATCGCGGCGAGGAACGGCTTGCGGTCGGCCAGGTCGAGCTCCATCGCGGCGTGATCCGTGGTTCGCTCGGTCGTCATGGCGGGCCTCCCTACTCCAGCCTCCGCAGGCCGTAGAGCTCGAGCTCGCTGCTGGTGGGGATGACGAGGTTCTGGACGCCGGCCTTCTTCAGCTCATCGAAGGCGTCGGTCATGGCGCCGTAGGGCGCGGCGAGGGAGGTCTGAAGGATCACCGACTTCGTCGGGTTGCGCCGCAGCCTGGGGGTGAGATAGCCCGCGAGCTCGGCCAAGCCCAGCGGGCGGCCGTCGACCGTGAGCGCGCCGGTGGATGCGATCTCGATCAGCACCGCCGCCTCGGGCTCGGCGGTCAGGGCCGGCTCGTCGTTGCGCGGCAGCGAGAACTGGATGCCGCGCGTGACGCTGTAGAAGGAGGCGACGAGGAAGAAGACGACGAGCAGGAAGGCCACGTCCGCCATTGACGAGGTGGGGATCTCGGCCGACAACGGGGTGCGCCGGAGCTTCATGGCCGGCCCTCCTGGCGCGACAGCAGCGTGACGCTCCGGGCGTGGGCGCGCCGCAGCTCGTCGAGCACCTGATCGATCACCTGATACGGCGTGTTGCGATCCGCCTTGATGAGGAACGGGTGGCGGCTGTCGACGGCGGTCACCGAGCGGATCTCTCCCGCCAAACCCTCGATGCCCTCGACCGGCCGCGTGTCCGCCTCGCCGGCCGAGAACCGGAGCTCGCCGTGGCGGGTGATCGCGATCACCGCCGCGCCCTTCGCCGCCTGCTGTTGCAGCTCGGTCGCCGGCAGCTCCATCGGCGTGTGGTCGAGGGTGTAGGCGGTCGTCACCATGAAGAAGATGATGAGCAGGAACGCAATGTCCGCCATGGTGGCGGTCGGGATGCCGGCCGCCAGCAAGCGCCGGTTGTGGCGGATCTTCATCGCGCCACCTCAGGCCCGCGACGCCAAGGGAACCGGCGCCGCCTTTGCCGGCGGCGCACCGGCTGAGGGAGTCACGACGCGCAGGCCGCGAGCGTCCGAGACCGCTTCGAGCACCACCAGGGCCGCCGACTCCAGGCTGCGGACCAGCGCGTTGACGCGGGTGACGAAGAAGCTGTGGGCCATCTGGATGGGGATCGCGATGATCAGGCCGGCGGCGGTCGTGATCAGCGCCTCGGAGATCCCCGAGGCCACCGCCGACGGGTTGTTCAGGCCGACAGCGGCCAGCGCCTCGAAGGAGTCGATCATGCCGGTGACGGTGCCGAGGAAACCCAGGAGCGGCGCCACCACCGCGACCGTCGCGAGCACGGGCAGCCCCTGTTCGAGCACCGCGAGCTCGTGCGCCGACGCATCCTCGAGCGCCCTTTCGACCTCGTCCTGCGGCCGGCCGTGGCGCAGCAGCCCGGCTTTGACCATCGACGACACCGGGCTCGGGTGGCGCTCACAGACCTGAATCGCGCCCTCGATGTCTCCCGCGACCAGCCGCGAGCGCAGCTCCCTGAGGAAGCGAGGCACGGTCTTGCTCACTCCGCGCAGCACCCACCATCGCCAAATGGTGACGGCGACGCCCAGAATCGACAACACCAGAAGCGGCCACATCACCGGACCGCCCTTCGCGAAATAGGTCCACACGGCTGCCTCCTTTCGTTAGCGAATGATGAAGCAGATCGCGTGCCATGGCTGCCCTTGTCAAGGGCCCGGCGGCGCCCTCGTCCACCCGCGTTCGATCGTTGCTGCGGCTCCGCAGCAAGCCCACTCTCCGAACTTTCTGATCTCCTCGATTTACTGTATTCTCTCGCTGCCCCTTCACTTGAGCCTGGCGTCGTCGAGCGCTGCGGACACTTCCGGCCGAGAAAGTTGGATGGAGGATCGTCATGCCTACATCATCGCAGGAGGCCCATCGCGGGATTTGGTTGGAGGTCGCCGAGATTCGCTACGGGACAGGCGAACCCGGAGGCTGCGAAGTGCAGCTCAAGGGGGATCGGGAACGACCGGAGGCGGTGTGGTGGCCGGTAAGCCCGATCTCCGGCAAGGACGACTTCGAGACCTTCAAGACGATCACCGAGCAGCATGACAAGAAGCGGCTCGTTCTCGCCTGGTTGGCCTATGACGCGGCGAAGACGCAGCTCGTCTGCAAGGCCCTCCGCTTCCAGTCCCCCGAGCCCGGCAGCCGTTGAGCCGGGGTGGAAGCGTGGCTCGCACCGTCGCCCTCGGCGCTCACCGCCTACCTCTGCCGCCTGACGCCTCCCGCGACGAACGGCTGCGGCGCAGCCGCGAGATGCTCTCGCACGCGCTGACTCAGGGGAACACCGTGGCGGTGGTGGGCGGCGGCAGCTCGACGCCGCTCGGTTACCCCGACTGGAAGGGTTTCGCCCAGGAGCTGGTCGACCGGGCCCTCGACAGGCCGGCGGGCTCCGGCTCCACCGACGACCCCGGTGGTCAGCGTCAGAGGCTGCTGGCCCTCCAGGGCCGGCTGGCGAAGGAGGAGCGCATCGCATCGCCGGACCTGATGTTCGCGATCGGCCTGGCGAAGCGAGCGCTCACTCGCAACCCGGGCGCGGGCAACCGCTACCATGGCTACCTCTCGGATCGCTTCCGGCCCGCGGCCTCGGCTCCTCCGGTGGAGCACAACCCGCACCGGGCCCTGCTCCGGCTGCCGATCCGGCGGTTCGTGACCACCAACTACGACTGCGAGGTCGAGCTCGCGCTCCGCGACGAGCGGACCATCGCGTGGAAGGACTTCGGCATCGAGCTGCCGGCCGGCACCCCCGGGGGAGCCGGGCCCTCGCTCTCGTTTACCCAGGAGGACGCCAACCTCGAGCAGCTCGCGCGCTTCGCGCTGGCCGGCGTGAGCGACGCCCACAACATGGTCTTCCACTGCCACGGCCGCTACGACCGCCCCGATTCGGTCATCGCCACGGAGACGGACTACCAGCGATGGTACTTGGCCGGGGATGGAGAGGGAGAGTCAGCGCCGGCTTTCTTGCAGACCTTCGATCTGCTCTTCAACTCGAACCCGATCCTCTTCGTGGGCTACGGGCTGGGCGACGAGGATCTGCTGCGCCCCCTGCGGCGGCTCGCCGCCACCACGCCGGAGAGAGCGCCCTTCCGGCCCCTCTTCGCCTTGATGCCCGAGGCGTCGGAGGGCGAGGACTGGAGCCGCCACGAGCAGCTCTTCGAGCGCTACGGCCTGAACGTGATCCCCTTCGTTCTGCCCACGAGCAGCCGCACGAGAACCTGGGGCAAGACGCTCTGCGCCGCACTGGAGAACCTCGAGGAGGAGCGCCTCCGCTGGCGGGACGGCTGGCACGATAAGCCGATGTTTCGCAGTGTCACCGTTCGCGCCCGGCCCCCGGAGCCCTACCGGCACTACAGCGTCGACCCGAGAGGCCACGAGACCCTCGGGCGCGCGCAGGTCGAGCGGAAGGTTGAGCAGCTCAAGGAGGAGGCCCTGGCCGGCGCCCGGGTCGTCGGGCTGGTGGGCCCCGGAGGCACCGGCAAATCCTGGCATGCGATGCGGCTGCTCGAGGAAATGCAGCGTGAGAGCCACACCTTCAGCGGATTCTTCTTCTGGAGCTCCTACTACGCCGACGACTCGCTCACCGGCATCGACCGGCTCCTGGGATACATCGACCACGGCGGCGACCGCACCGTCTCCCGGCTCACCCGGCTCCGCGAGGCCCTGGCCAAGAGCCGCTACCTGATCGTCCTCGACGGCTTCGAACGCCTTCTGCGCCAGGCCGACGATCCCGAGATGGGGCGCACCGCCGACCCCGGCACCAAGCGGATGCTGGAGATCTTCGCCGAGCCGACCAGCCACAGCACGCTGGTTCTGACCAGCCGTTTATGGCCCGAGGACCTCGATCGCAGGGATCCCAGCATTCGCAGGCACCTTCTCACCCCGATGCGGACCGACGACCTCGCCGGCGTCGAGCCGTTCAACTGGCTGAGCCGGGACGAGGTTTCGGTGCTCTGTTCCCTGCTCGAAGGGCACGCATATGCCCTCTTCCTGGCCGGCCGGTTCCTCCGCCAGGGCTCGCGGGACGATGCTCCGAAGCGCTTCCACGACCTCCGGCGGGAGCTCGCCAAGGCCCACCCTGGCCTTCGACTGGGTCCGATGATCGATCTCGCCGTGGCGGCAGCGGACCAGGAGTCCGGCCACCTGGCGCGGGCGCTCCTGGAGCGGCTGGCGGTCTTCATGAGCCCGGTCAGCGCCGCAACCGTCGAACGCTGCCTGGCGCTCGCCGCGCAGGACAAGGAAGGCGACGGCACCGCGGGGCCTTCGGCGGCCGAGGTGATCCGGCGGCTGGAGGACGGCGGGCTCCTCTTCAGGGTCGCCTCGGGGCCGAGCGAGCAAGAGCCGCCCGCTTTCACCGCCCATCCGACCGTCCGCAGCCACCTCTTCAAGCAGGCCGACGAAGTCGGGCAGGACGTGCTGCCGAACTTCACCCTCGCCGGATTCACCTCCAGCCGGGCGGCCGTGCATCCGGGCTCCCCGGCGAGCGCCAAGATGGTGCGCGAGCTGTTCGACCGTCTCCAAGGCGAGGCGGAAAGAGAGCTCCTGGGCGGTCGTGACGAGGTGGCCCGCGATCTCTGCCGCAGCCTCTTCGGGATGATGCGCTCGCGAATGGAGAGCAACACGGTGTCCCGGTGGACGACCTACGGCGAGTACATCTGCCTCGGGCTGCGCCTGGTCAACCTGGCAAAGCGGCTGTCGCCGGGCCGGTGGAGCTTTCGCGAGCCGCACGAGCTGGCCGAGGTCGAGCACGCCGCCGCGCCGCTCTACGCCGACGAGGTGGCTTTCGTCTACAACGACATTGGCCTCACGCTCTGCGCCGAGGGCTACATGCAGGACACCCTGGAGGTCTGGGAGGAAGGCTACGAGATCAACCGCGTCCTCGAGGGCACCGCCGAAGTGCCCCGGTACACCCTGCAGTCGCAGCTCCATCTCGGGCACACCTTCCTGGAGCTGGGACAGCTCGACCTGGCGGAGCAGTACCTCGAGGCGACCGAGCGGACCAATCACCAGGTAGAGGACCTCGACTACGCCGGCCGGATCCTCGGCTACCAGGCCCTGGTCAGCCAGTACCGCGGCCACGTCGAAGAGGCGGACAAAACGTATGAAAAGGCGCTCCGCAAGCTGAAACGAGCCGGGGGCAACCCCCGCGCTCAGAGCTTCTTCCTGAATCACCGGGCCAAGCTGGCCATGGTCTCGGGGCGCCTCGACGAGGCCGAGCAGTATCTCCAGTCGAGCCACGCCCTGGCGGCGAGCATCCGGGCGGAGGACCTGCTCGCCTACGCCCGCACGGCGCGGGGCCGGCTCTATCGCGAGAAGAGCTCGTTCGAGCTCGCCAACCGCGAGCTCCATGCCGCGCTGGGCGAAGCGCGCCGGCTGGGCATCCGCCGGCTGGAGGCCGAAGTCCTGACCGGGCTCTCGCGCGTCGCCCTGGCGCTGGGCGACACGGCCCTGGCGAGACGGAGGGCAATGGCTGCCCTGGGGATCGCCAACGAGCTGGGGCTGGGGCTGCGCCAGACTCAGAGCCTGGTCCTCCTCGGCAGGGCGACGGTCAAGGCCGGCCAGATGCCTCTGGGGGCAGCCTACCTGCGGCTGGCCAAGAAGCTTGGGGAGGAGCAGGGGTACCGCCTCCGCAGCCGGGAGGCCGAGCAAGAGCTGCAGGCCTTGGAGCCAGAGGCGCCGAGGCGGTGACCAGCGCTCAGACGAAGGCCAGGTGGAGAATCCCGCGTAAGAGGATGCCCACGACGGCGCCCACGATGGCCGGGCGGGCCACCGACGCGACCCGCGGCCCTGCCGAGAGCAGCACCGAGACGCCGACGAGATCGAGCGGATTGATCATGAATCCGGCCACCCGGTTGAGGTCGATGGCGCTCATCCCGCCGCCCTGGATCAGGTCCATCGTCACCCCCAGCATCGCCGTGCCTCCCGCCAGGTACTTGGTGGCGAGCGGGAGCACGACCACGCCGGAAAGACCTATGCTCTCGAGCGCTGGCGAGAGCCCCTGGCTGAGCAGTGAGACGGCTCCCGTCGCTTCCAGGGTCTTGGTCAGGAAGACGGCCAGCACCAGGACGGGGATCGAACGGAGGGAGAGTTGCACCCCCTCCTGACCGCCTTCGATCAGCAGGGCCAGAGCACCTGTCGGAGTCGCGGCCCTCTCGGCGGCGGGCGCCTCGAGGGCCTCACCTTCGTCGGAACGATGGAGCAGGTAGTAGGTCACCGCCGAGGCGGCAAAACCACCGATCAGCGAGGTGAGCCAGATCAGGGGCAGAGAGAGGCCGGCGGGAAGCAGCGGAAAGACGGCGTTGGCCTGCGACAGAGCGAGGATCATCGCCAGCGTGGCGGCGATCTCGCGCCGGGACGTGCCCTCCTTCTCCATCACGGCCAGCGTCGCGACCGGCGCAGCGTAGCTCACCAGGAGCATCTGCAGCATGGCGAATGCGCCGATGCCGGGAACGCCGAAGGGCCGGAGCAGTGGCGCCAGCAGCCGGGCAACGAACGCCAAGGCCCCCTTCGCCTCGAGCAGTCTCATCACGGCCATCATCACGACCATGACGGGCAAGAGCACGTACAGGGTCAGATCGACCGCCGACTTGCCCGACTGAAGGACGATTTCGACGAGGCGTTCCAAGGTCTCTCCTCCGCGACGAGGGCTGCGACGAGCTCGATCCAGAAACGGCGCGCGCGAAAGATAGCACCTCGTAAGAGCGCTCTCGGGGCGAGGTCGCGGGCTGGACGCGCCGCGCTGGCCCTGGCTTCGGGGCGGTCGGTGGTAAGGTCGAACGACCTTATCGATCGGAGCTTCCGTTGACCGATCCTGTCGAGTCGATTGACTTCGCGCGTGGCCGCTTCAGCCTGATTCGCGAGCCGGATGTCGAGAGCGCGTTGCCCCTGGGCGACGCCATCGCTGCGCTGGGTGCCATCCTGCGCCAGACTCCCGAGGAAGGCCTGATCAGCCGGCCCCGAGTGCGGGTGGTACCGCCGGAGCGAGATCAAGCCTGGCTGCACACCCTGCGTGCGGCGCTGCCGCGCTTGGGAATCGCGGGTGGCAAGGACTATACGAGCCTCGGGTTCGAGACCCCGGCCATGTGGGTCACCGTCGTCTCGCTTCCCACCGGGCTCCCCATCGCCTTGATCGAGGCCGACTACCTGAGCCGGGTCCGCACCGGGGCCGTGACGGCGGTGGCCACCGACCTGCTGGCGCCGCACGAGGCAGAGACATTGGCGCACTTCGGGGTGGGAAAGATCTCGGAGCAGTTGGTGCGGGCACTGCTCATCGTCCGCCCGTCGCTGAAGCGGGTGCTCCTGGTGCGGCGGCAGGCCGAGGCGCCGCTGCCGGACTGGGTGCATCGCCTGCCGTCAGGCATCGAGATCGGTCAGACCTCTGCGGATGCGGTGCTTGATCAAGCCGACATCGTGACCACAGCGACCAGCAGCAAGACGCCCGTGATCCCGAGGGGAGCGCTGATGCCCCGCCTGCGCCATCTCAACCTAGTCGGCTCCAACCATCGCGACCGGCGGGAGATTGATCAGGATCTGATGCGCACCTTCCTCCCACCGAGCGGCTTCGTCGCGGCGGACGACCCCGCCCAAGCAGCCACCGAGGCCGGGGAGCTGATGGCGATGGGATCGGCGGTCGACTGGTCAAGCCTCCCCTCGCTAGCACGGCTGGCCCGCGAGGCTTCACTTCGGGAACAAGCCAGGAACACAGGCCGGACGGCCTTCAAATCGGTGGGGGCAGGGGTGATGGATCTCGCCATCGCTGCGGCGGT
>JBIOXV010000053.1:0-10931 GCA_044869805.1 Thermoanaerobaculia bacterium
GGCGCCGACGCCGGGCTCGCCACAGGGGCAGCGGCGGCGGAAGGTCCGCCGGCGCCGGACGCCGACCCCACGGCGCTCGCAGGCGCCGGCGCCTCGGAGGCGGCCGGCACCGCCAGCTCCCGGCGCATGGCGTCCGAGAACTTCTGGAAGAGCTGGTCCGAGACGTCCTGGATCATGCCGCGGCCCATCTGGGCGAGGACGCCGAAGACGTTGACTTCGGAGGTCACCCTCACCTCGGTCTCGCCCGGCGCGAGCTCGGCGACGCGGCTCTTCATCCGCATCTCCGCGCCACCCTTGCCACGCGTCTCCTGGCCCGACGCCTGGAGCTCCGCCTCCCCCGCCGCCTCGTCCAGACGCTCGAACTTGAGCTTGCCGCGGTAGCTCGCCGTCACCGGGCCGACCTTCACGGTGATGGTGCCGGCGTAGGTCGTCTCGTCCACCTGCTCGGTAACCGCCGCGCCCGGCAGGCACTTCGCCACCTTGTGCGGGTCGGTGAGGAAGTCCCACACCGCGGCCCGCGGCGCCTGGACGACGAAGCTCTTCTCGATCTGCATTCCCATCTCAACCCCCCGTCGCGATGTCGGCGCTCATGCGGGGATGCCTGGCATCAGATACCGCTCGGGCGCCGCCTGGAACCGCTCGCGGCAGCCGCCGCAGCAGAAATAGTAGACGCGGCCCGCGTGCTCGGCGCTGTGCTTGGCCTTGGCGGGGTCGACCGTCATGCCGCACACCGGGTCGATGGCCTCCATGGCGCTCGCCGGCGTCGATACGGGCTCCGGGGCCGCCTCGGCGGCGGCCGCCAGGGAGCGGCGTCGCTCGACGATCTCCGCCAGGATGCTGACCGCGATCTCCTCCGGGCTCCTGGCCCCGATGCGCAGGCCCGCCGGGCAGCGAAAGGTATCGATCTCTTCCCTCGTCAGGCCGCGAGCGAGGAGTGTCTCCCGGATCTGCTCGAAGCGCCGGGCGCTCGCCACCACCCCGAGGTAGACCGGCTTCGCGGCCAGCGCCGCGCGGATCGCATCCTCGTCGCTCTCTCCCATGGTGGCCACCAGCGCGAACACCTGGCCGTGGCCGGTGGGTTGCGCGCCGGACGACTGGGCCTCGCCCGCCGTCACCGAGTACCCCATGGCCTGGCCGAGCTGGGTCAGGGCGGCGACCACCGGCGAGCCGCCGAACAGCACGAGCCGAGGCGCCGGCAGGACGGGCTCGATGTAGATCTCCACGCTGCCTCCGCTGTGACAGGTCATGGGCGAGACGACGACCCCCGGCCGCCGCTCGGACTCCGGGTCGGGCGATAGGGCGAGGAGCCGCGGCCAGCCGTCGGCCAGCGCGCGCTTCGCTTCCCTGACCACCGTGGGCTGCGTGCAGCTTCCGCCCAGCCAGCCCAGGAAGGCGCCGTCGGCGCGCACCAGCGCCATGTCGCCCTCGCGCGCCGAGCTGGCCGGCAGGCGCCGCACCACGAAGGCCATGGCGAACGGCTCGCCCTGGTTCGCCAGGTCGGCGGCCATCTGGAAGAGGTCGGCGCGCACGGCTAGCCGGCTCCAACGGGCTCGACGGCGCGCAGGCGCTCGTAGTCGTCCGGCTGGTCGAGGTCGGCGAGCGCCGAGGCCGGCCAGGCGAGCACCTCGGCCTCGTCGCGGTGGCGCTTCACCACCCGCTGGCCGCAGCTCCCGCCGGCCAGGGCGGCAAGCTCGGCAAAGAGGCCGCGGTCGTAGAGCATGGGCGGGGCCGCGACCCCCTGGTAGTCGGAAACCACCAGCGGCGCCCGGGTCTCCCGATAGCGGGCGACGAGCGCGGCGATCATCTCGGAGGTGACGAACGGCATGTCGCCGAGCAGCATCACCGCCGCCGGTGCCTCCGCGGGAACGGCCGCGAGGCCGGCCGCGATCGAAGAGGTGATGCCCTGCTCGTAGTCGGGGTTGAGCACGGCATGGCAGGCGAGGCCTGCGAGCTCCTGGCGCGCCCGCTCGGCCTGGTGGCCGAGCACCACGAGGACGGGAGAGAGCCCGCCTTCCAGCGCCCGCCTCGCCACCCGCCGGAGCAGCGTCTCGCCCTCGAGCTCGAGCAGGAGCTTGTTGCCCCCCATGCGGCTCGAGGTGCCGGCGGCGAGCAGCACCCCGGCGACCGGGCCGAGGGAGGCGCCGGCCTCGCCGGGCGCCGATCGGTGTTCCGGCGTCGCTTCCAGTTGTTTCATCTCCCCATGCTGCCGCGAGGATATCCCCGGGCAGAAGGGCTTTCAAGGATGGTTAGGTCTCCGAGCCGCGCTTCTCGACGGCGCCCCGCGGCAGGGACCGAGCCGCTCCTCAGAACGACGCCACCGCGTTCTCTTCGTCGTCGAAGACCTCGAAGATGGTGATGAGCTGGGTGATCTGGAGGATGTCGCCCACCTTCTGCGGGGGGTTGAGGAGCTTGAGCTTGCCGCCTTGCTGGGTGACGGTGGTGTAGCTCGACACCAGCTCGCCGACGCCCGAGGAGTCGATGGTGCTCACGTTGGAGAGGTCGACGAGGAGGTTCTTGTTGCCGGCGGCGAGCTGCTCGCGCACCGCCTGGCGCAGAGCGATGTCGCCCTCGCCGATGGTGACCTTGCCCGAGACGTCCAGGATGGTGACGCCACCGTTCTTCCGCACATTGATCTTCATACCGCTCTTTCCTCCCCGTGTTCGGACTGTTCCGACTTGGAACCAAGGTTGATTTGCGAGAACGGGCCCTTCTTGCGCAGAGTCACCACCATGCCCCCGCCGGGGCGCGGCGCGAAGTCGACTCCGTCCATGAACTTGCGCATGAAGAACAGGCCGCGGCCGCTCGATTTGTGGAGGTTGGCGGGAGCGAGCGGGTCACCGGCCAGCGCCGGGTCGAAGCCCGCGCCGCGGTCCATCACCCGGATCACCAGTTCGCCCCCCGAGAGCAGCAGGTCCACCTCCACCTTCTTGACCGGGTCCTCGCGGTTGCCGTGTTTGATGGCGTTGGCGACCGCCTCGCGCACCGCGATGTCGATCCAGTGACGGCCGTCCTCCTCGACCCCGAACCTCTCCAGCACGTCGCAGAGGACCACCTGCACCACCTCGATGCTCTCGAAGCGAGAGTCGATGGCGAGATGGAAGAGGAGTTGGCCGGGCTCCATGCGCTCTTCCCGGCCGGCGAGTCTAACAGAAGCCTAAGAGGCCCTTACATGCCCCAAGGGCCGGTGAAGAGACCGTCGCGAGCGGGCCGCGCGCAAGGAGCGGGAGGACCTGGCAACCGCAGCGTACACGCCAGTACGTGAGGATTGCCGGGAGGACCCGCGACACAGCGCCCGGCCCGCGCAGCAGGTCTATTCACCGGCTCCGCCCGACGGTACCAGGTCGAGCACCGTCGGGATGATCACCAGGAGCTGGAAGAGGTCGAAGGCGGCGTGCGCCACGATCGCCGGCCAGATGTTCTGCCGCCAGCGCACCACGAGGGCCAGGACGAGAGACAGGAAGGTGAGGCCAACGAGCATGAAAGGCTGCTCGTAGCTCGAGTGGGCGAGCACGAAGAGGCCGGTGGAGAGCGCGATGCCGGCCCGCGGTTGCAGGAAGCCGCGGAAGAACAGCTCTTCGACGAAGCCGGCGGCGAGCGACAGCGCCACCCGTACCGCCACCGGCAGCGCCGCGATCCAGGCGATCACCTCGGGCGCCTGCTGGGGCAGGGCGTCTTCGCCGCCGAAGAGCACGAAGGCACCGACCACCGCCAGCATCACGGCGATCAAGCCCAGCCAGGCGACGCCGCCGGCCACGAGGCCGAGGCCCAGCTCTTCCAGCGGGCGCGCCGCTACCAGCCCGAACTGCACGCTGAAGCGGCGCGCCGGGTCGGCCGGCGCCCGGGCCGCGAAGCCCAGCAGGTACCAGACGCCGACCACGCTCGCCAGCAGCACCTGCATGGTGAAGAGCAGCGGGATGGGCTGCTCGACGATCTCGGCAGGGTCGGTGCGGCCGACGGCGGTGATCGGCAGAAAGACCGCGAAGTAGAACAGCGCCGCCACCAGGCCGGCCGCCAGGGTGCGCCGCACGGGGTTGGCGAAGCCCGGCGGTGTGAGGCCGCGGCGCACGGTGGCGCGGTCGAGGAACAGCGCCACGCCCACCGCCGCCAGCAAGGCTCCAATCTGCGCCAGAGTCGAGATAAGGTCCATGGAAGGCGGGAAGACCGACCTAAACCGCCGAGCCGGTCTCGGCACCTCAAGAGAGTGCCGCGGAGCATACACCGATGAGCGCTCGACGGAAGGAGCACACCATGCCGATCCCTGCGCGCCGCCTGCTCCTCGCCCTGGTGACGGTCGCCTTGAGCCTCTCGAACGGCACCAGCCGCGGCGAGCCGCCCGGCGACGGCGACGCCCCGCGGGACGACTTCGCCGGCCGGCCGATCGCCGGCTCCGGCCCGCACGCCTCTCCGCCGGCGGGCGACGATACCGGGCCGGCGACGCCGGCGGTGCCCGCCGCCGCGGTCGTCGCACGCTTCACCAGGCCGAGCCTACCCGCCGTGGCGAGCGACCACGTGATCGTCCGCTTCGAGAGCGACCTCCCCGTGTGGCAACGCCGGCAGATCGCCGCCGCGGGCGGCGGCACCAACTTCAAGCTCGCCCACTCGGGCGCCTTCGCCCGCGTGGGGGTGGCGGGCACCGACACCCCGCAGACCCTCGCCGGGCGCCTCGCCGGGCTGCCCGGCGTGCTCTCGGCCGAGCTCGACCCGCTGGCCTGGCCGCTCGCCGGCACGGTATCCAAGGCGACTCCCACCGACCCGCAGATCTTCTTCCAGTGGTGGTTCGACCGCATCCGCCTGCCCCAGGCCCTGGACTCCAACACCACGGGCGGCGACGGGGTGATCGTGGCGGTGATCGACAGCGGCGTGGCCTTCGGCGACGGCGCCGCCTTCCCCGCCCGCCGCGGCGTGGACCTTGGCGCCACCCGCTTCCTGCCGGGGCTCGACCTGGTCGCCGGCGGCGCGCCCTTCGACCGCGGCGTGGGGATTGGCGACGATCCGAGCGCGCCGCGCTTCGGCCACGGCACCTTCGTCGCCGCCCAGATCGCCGCCGCCGCCAACAACGGCATCGCGGGCGCCGGCATCGCGCCACGGGTGACCATCCTGCCCATCCGGGTGATCGGCGAGGACAACTTCGGCTTCTTCTCCGACGTGGCGGACGGCATCGACTTCGCCGTGGCGCAGGGCGCGCGGGTGATCAACCTCTCCCTCGGCGGGCCGCAGGGCCCGGAGTTCCTGCGCCAGGCGGTCGAACGCGCCGATCGCGCCGGGGTGGTGATCGTGGCGGCGGCCGGCAACGAGGCCAGCGACCCGGATGCGCCGGACGACGTCTCGTTCCCTGCCCGCTATCCCCAGGTGATCGCGGTGGGCTCCACCAGCTTCGCCGACCGCCGGGCCAGCTACTCCAACTTCGGCCCCGGCCTCGACTTGATGGCGCCGGCCGGCGACGACGCGAGCTTCGTCGACGGCCAGCGCCGGGACGCGGCGCTGGCGCCCAGCTTCCTCTTCGACCCGGTGACCGGCCAGGCGGTCTATGCCTCCTTCTGGGCGACGGGGACCTCGTTCGCGGCGCCGCAGGTGGCGGGAGTGGCAGCGCTGCTGATCGCCCTCGACGTACGCGACCCGGAGGCGGTGCGCGCCCTGCTCGAGGGCACCGCTCGCGACCTCGAGGCGCGGGGTCTGGACTCGAGTACGGCCCACGGCCTGCTGGACGTGGCGGCGGCGCACGAAGGTCTGGGGATCGCGTTTTGAGCCACGCCCCAGGGCTCTTCTCCGGACGTAGCTGCCGGAGAGGATCGGTCACGAGATGGAAGCAACCGTGTCTTGTCTCTGAACAGGAGGGTTCGCATGCATCGGAGCGTGCCGCTGGCGGTTGTGATCGCCCTGCTTCCCGTGTCCCTCGCCGCCCAGGAGCCGACCGCGGAGCCTCCCCGCGAGCCCTGGAAGTGGCGGCTGGGAGGCCGGCTCGGTGCCTTCGAGATGATCAACTCGGCCGACAGCTACGATGCGGTGTTCGGCGAGCCGATGCCCCAGCTCGGGCTCGCCCTCGAAGCGGAGGTGCGGGGGCGCCTGCTGCTCGGCCTGAGCTTCGACTACGGCCGGGTCGAAGGCGAGCAGGTGCTACCGTCCCGGCCACCGCGACCGACCGGCGTGGACGAGACCCTGACCTACCAGCCGCTGTCCTTGACCGCCGCGTGGGTCTTCAACCGCGAGGCACGCTGGCGCTTCTACGCCGGCGGCGGCGCCACGCTGCTGTTCTGGAAGGACGAGGGCGCCAGCCGCAGCGCCGACGGCACGGACCCCGGGGCGCACGCCGTCTTGGGGCTGCGCCGCGCCGGCGAAGGCTTCCAGTGGGGCGCCGAGCTGCGCTACTCGACGGTGCCGGACGCGATCGGCGAGGCCGGCATCAGCCGTTTCTTCGGCGAGGACGATCTCGGAGGGTTGGCAGTGACCTTCGTGGGGATGTGGAGGTTGCGCTGAGGGCGGCCACGAGGGCCGCCCCTACCTCGGACACTCTGTAGGGGCGACCCTCGTGGTCGCCCTTCCCCGGGTCTACATCCTCATCTTCACCTTATAGGCTTGCAGCATCACCTGCGCCGTCTGCAAACGCTGCAGGCGGCGGTTCCTGGCCTGGATCGCCGGCAGGTCCTCCAAGGCCGGCTGCTCGCCGCGCAGCTCGCGCAGCTTGCGGTCGAGCTCGAACTGGATCTTGTCCAGCTCGGGCCGGCTGAAGGGACGGAACGAGCGTTCGGTGAGCAGGTAGTAGCCGTCGGCGACGTCGCGCGCCATCGCCCAGGCGCTTCCCCCTGGAAATGAGGCCATGGAGCGCGATGATAGTTCAGGGCGGTCGCAACCGCCGTGCTATCATCCGGCGGCGCCTTTTCCGGCCCCTCCCGCCTCCCAAGCAACCATGAGGAGATCTCCGTGAACCGCTTTCCCGGCGTCGATTACCTGGACTTCGATTCCCTGCTCTCGGAGGAGGAACGCATGGTGCGCGACAGCGTGCGCGCCTTCGTCGACGAGCGGGTGATGCCGATCATCGAGGAGTGCCATCGCGAAGGCCGCACGCCGCTCGAGCTGGTGCCGGAGATGGGCCGCCTGAACCTCTTCGGATCGACCATCGCCGAGTACGACCTGCCGGGCCTCGGAAACGTCGCCTACGGCCTCATCATGCAGGAGCTGGAGCGCGGCGACTCGGGGCTCCGGAGCTTCGTCTCGGTGCAGAGCTCGTTGGTGATGTACCCGATCTACACCTTCGGCTCCCAGGCGCAGAAGGACCGCTGGGTCCCCGCCCTGGGCTCCGGCGAGGCGATTGGCTGCTTCGGCTTGACCGAGCCCGACTTCGGCTCCAACCCCGGCGGCATGCGCACCACGGCGCGGCGCGACGGCTCTTCCTGGGTGCTCAACGGCTCCAAGCAGTGGATTACCAACGGCACGCTCGCCGATGTCGCCGTGGTGTGGGCGCAGACCACCGACGGCATCCGCGGCTTCCTGGTCGAGAAGGGCACGCCGGGCTTCACCTCGAGCGACCAGCACGGCAAATTCTCGCTGCGCGCCTCGACCACCTCCGAGCTCGGCTTCCTCGACTGCCGCATCCCGGCCGACAACCTGCTGCCCGGCACCGAGGGCCTCAAGAGCGCCCTGATGTGCCTCAACCAGGCCCGCTACGGCATCGCCTGGGGCGGCATCGGCTCGGCCATGCAGACCTACTACACGGCCCTCGAGTACGCCAAGGCGCGCGTGCAGTTCGCCGGCCAGCCCATCGCCTCGCACCAGCTCATCCAGGAGAAGCTGGCCTGGATGATCACCGAGATCAGCAAGGGGCAGCTCCTCGCCCTGCAGCTCGGCCGCCTCAAGGAGGCCGGCAGGCTCAAGCACTACCACGTGTCGATGGGCAAGCGGAACAACGTGTGGGTGGCCCGCGAGTGCGCCAAGCTGGCGCGTGAGATCCTGGGCGCCAACGGCATCGTGGACGACTACCCGGTGATCCGCCATCTGCTGAACATCGAATCGGTCTACACCTACGAGGGCACCCACGACATCCACGGCCTGGTGATCGGCGAGCAGGTCACCGGCATCCCGGCGTACAACCCGCCGGCGAGGAGAGAGGAGCCGGCCCCGGCGCTGGCGGGAGAGCGCCGCTGATGGCCAACGGAGTCTTGGGGCTAGACCGCGTCCTGGAGCAGGACTTCATCCGCGTCACCGAGCAGGCGGCGATCGCCGCCGCCCACACCATGGGCTACGGCGACCGGCATACCAGCGACCACGTGGCGGTGGAGGCGATGCGCGCCGAGCTCGAGCGGCTGCCGATCGCCGGCCGGGTGGTGATCGGCGAGGGCGAGCGCGACAAGGCGCCGATGCTCTTCGTGGGCGAGGAGGTGGGGGCACTCAAGCACGGCGACGGCGGCCCGCCGGACGGGGTGCCAGCGGTGGACATCGCCGTCGACCCGCTCGAGGGCACCAATCTCTGCGCCACCGGCTCCCCCGACGCGGTGGCGGTGCTGGCGGCCGCCGAGCGCGGCGGCCTGCTGCACGCCCCCGACACTTACATGCAGAAGATCGTGGTCGGCCCCACCGCCCGCGGCCGGGTGCACATCGACGCCCCGGTGGGCGAAAACCTGCGCAACCTGGCCGAGGCCTTCGGCCGTGAGGTCAACGACCTGACCGTGGTGGTGCTCGACCGGCCGCGCCACGAGCAGCTCATCGCCGATATCCGCTCCGCCGGCGCCCGCATCCGGCTGATCCCGGACGGTGACCTCTCGGCCGGCATCGCGGCGGCGGTGCGCGGCACCGGCGTACACGCGGTGATGGGCATCGGCGGCGCGCCCGAGGGGGTGATCACCGCCGCCGCCATGCGCTGCTTGGGCGGGGAGATCCAGGCCCGGCTGGTGGCGACCGACGACGAGCAGCGCGAGCGGCTGCGGTCGCTGGGCTACAACGACCTCGACAAGGTCTACGCCACGGACGAGCTCGCCCCCGGCGAGCAGCTCATCTTCAGCTCCACCGGCGTCACCGACGGCCAGCTCTTGAAGGGAGTGCGCTTCTTCGGCGGCGGCTGCCGCACCTCGACGCTCTTCATGTCGCTGCCGCGGCGGATCGTCCGCTTCGTCGACACCATCCACCGCGACGGGCTGCACTTCCCAGTGCAGTTTCGCTAAAGCGCAGTTTCGTTGAAGCGCACCTCCGCCGGCTGAGCCGATGATCAAGCCCGACAGCTGGATCCGCGCCTGGGGCATGGCGGGAGGAGCCGAGCCCTTCCATCCCGAGCAGGTCAACGCCGCGAGCTACGACGTGCGGGTCTCCGACCAGTGGATCTGCCCCACCCGCGACCCGGAGGCCTTCGCCTCGCCCCGGGTCAAGCTCTTCCCCGGCGAGGTGGTGCTCGCCTCGACGATCGAGTACGTCAGGATCCCGCGCCAGGTGGCCTGCGACCTCAAGCTCAAGTCCACCCTCGGGCGGGTGTGGATCAACCACTCGCTCGCCGGCTGGTGCGATCCCGGCTTCGAGGGCAACATCACCCTGGAGCTCCAGAACCTGGGCCCCGAGCCCTTCGTGCTCGAGGCCGGCCGGCGCATCGCGCAGCTCATCTTCATCGCCATGGAGAGCGAACCCGAGGTCGCCTACGGCGAGCCCGGCTCCTCCAGCCACTATCAGGGCCAGACGGGCACCACTCGGGCCCGCTCGTGAAACACTCCCTCGCGCACTCTGCGCAGAGCGGCCCCGCACTCATCGACACAGTTCTATAATCTCGCCGCCGAAATGAGCATCGCGGGCAACCTCAACACGATGCAGGTGGCCGAGCTGCTGCAATGGCTGTCGCACAGCAGCAAGACCGGCACCTTGGTGATGAACAACGGCGAGGTCGAAAAAAAGGTCTACTTCCGCTCCGGCCGCATCTTCTCCTCCTCCTCGACCGACCCCAAGGAGTACCTCGGCCACTTCCTGGTCAGCCATGGGCTGATCACCGAGATCGAGCTCGCCAAGGCGATCGAGATGCAGGAGTCGAACCAGATGCTCCTGGGCAAGATCCTGGTCACCATCGGCGCCGTCTCCGAGCCCGACCTGCAACGGCTGCTGCGGGTCAAGGCCGAAGAGTCGATCTACGACATCTTCTCCTGGGCGGAGGCCGAGTTCCGCTTCCTAGACGCCCAGCTCCCCGGCTCCAATCTGATTCCCATCGACCTCGACGTCGCGGCGATCATCATGGAGGGCGCGCGGCGGGCCGACGAGTGGCGCCGCATCCGCGAGATCATCCCCTCGTTCCAGGCCATCCCGGTGCTGGTCGACCAGCTCACCGATCCCGGCATCGACGCCGGCGCGCTGTCGATCCTGCAGCTCGTCAACGACGACCGCACCATCGAGGAGATCTGCCTGCAGACACACTCCAGCGAGTACCGGGTG
This sequence comes from Thermoanaerobaculia bacterium, assembly GCA_044869805.1. GTDB lineage: Bacteria > Acidobacteriota > Thermoanaerobaculia > Multivoradales > SZUA-115 > CAWDVR01. The sequence goes on from JBIOXV010000053.1 coordinate 10,396, forward strand.
TGCAAGGTGCTCTTCGAGCAGGTGCGACGCGGCCGTATCAAGATCGTCAAACCGCGCTGGGCGGTGCCGCCGGTGGTGACACCGGAGGCCGCCGCGCCGGAAGCCGAGGGCGGCGGCGCCCCCGCGGTGTCGGTCACCGCCCTGGTCAAGGCGGCGGAGAAGCACCTCGGCAAGCAGGACTACCAGGCCACCCTGCGCCACCTGCGCGCCGCCAAGAGCCTGGAGCCCGACAACCGCGAGGTGCAGCGGGCCATCGAGCGCGCCGAGCAGCGCATCCGCGAGGCGGTGGAGGCGGCCGGCGTGCGGCTCGACGCCGTGCCCAAGCTGAACGTCGACCTCAACGAGATCACCGCCCTCGACTTGACGCCCCAGGAAGGCTTCATCCTGACCCGCATCAACGGCCAGTACGACCTGAAGTCGATCCTCAAGATCAGCCCCATGCAGCAGCTCGACGGCCTGCTGGTCTTCTGGCGCCTGGCCGGCGCCGGCCACATCCGGCTGGAGTAGGTGCGGCCCTCGTGGTCGCCCGGCGGGCG
>JBIOXV010000054.1:0-51888 GCA_044869805.1 Thermoanaerobaculia bacterium
ACGCTCGCCGCCACCAGCACGCGGGTGTCGCCGACCGCGATCAGCGCCGAGCCCTCGGCGTACTTGAGCGCGTCGATCTCGATCGCTACCGGCCGCAGCGCGTTCGCGGCCCGGCCGTGGGGGCGGGGGGTAGCGGTAGTCATGACTAAGTCGAGATTGTAGCCCGCGACGCGCTGCCTCCGTGGATTTTGCTTCCGTGCTTGTGGTGGAGAAAGTGGTAACCTTTCGTGGCATCGAGGAGTGACAGACATGATGGTCAAGAAGATGAACCTGCCGCTGCCACCGCAACTCCATACAGCCCTTTTCGGCGAAGCCAGGAGGCGACGGATGCCCACCACCAGGCTCGTCCGCTCTGTCCTCGAGGAGTGGGTGCAAGACCAGGAGCGGGAGCGCGAGGCGGCCGAGATCCGCCGTTTCGCTGCGGAGTTCGGTGGCACCGAGCTCGACCTTGATCCAGAGCTGGAAGAGGCCGGTCTCGAAGTGTTGCGGAAGCTTCCAGCCTATGAAGCGGGGTAGCGTCTGCTGGGCCGACCTCGAGCCCCGCTCGGGCTCGGAGCAGCGCGGTCGGCGCCCCGTGGTGATCGTCTCGCACGACAGCTTCAACGAGATCCCGACCTGGCGCTCGGTGATCGTCGTCCCACTTTCGACCTCCGATCGCCAGGCGCAGCGCCCCCCGACCATTGTCGAGCTCGCCGCCGCCGAGACCGGCCTTCCTCGGACCTCCTTCGCTCTCTGCCACCAGATCACGACGCTCGACCGTGCGAAGATCGACCCACCGCTCGCGCAGCTACCGGATGAAGCTCTGGCGAAGCTCGGCAGAGCCATCGCGGTGGCGTGTGATCTAGGCCTAAGTCGGAGCTGAGGCTGGACTGCCAAGCGGAGCGCACCCAACACACCTCTCTGGAGAGTGCTACCTCAGGCAGCTTACTCCAGCGATTGCTATAGAATGACCGCAAGTGAAGCCAGCCTAAGGGGTTGAGGGTGCTGGAGACAGGATCGGCGGACGCCCCGCTGAAGGTCGAGCGAACGCTACCGTAACCGGCCTCTCACTCTGCATTGGACAACTACACCGCGCAAATGCCTTAGACAGCGGGATGCCAGAGCACGCACAACGATGGGATGCGGACTCAGTGTCAGTTCGTAGAAGCGGACGGCGCAAGCCGACCGGCGCACTCTTGGCCGCTGACAGCGTGTCCGGAAAACTCGTCTACCGAAAACGCCGCCGCTCCTCCGGGAGCGAGCGCGACACCAATACTGGCTCTGACACGCCCATGTTGGCATTGAACACGGTTTGCCCTTACTACACGATGTTTCCACTGGAGTTCCCGCTCAAGCGACTCGCGCGAGCGCGGAAGGGCGAGTGGGTACTGGACCCGTTTTGCGGGCGGGGGACGACCATGTTTGCCGCACGCCTCCGGGGGCTCGGGTGCGTTGGCATCGACAGCAATCCTGTGGCGGCGGCAATCGCCGCTGCAAAGCTTACCGATCCGATGCCGGCCGCGATTATCGAGCTCGCTCGACGCATCCTCGCCAACGGTCGCGACTCAGCGAGAGTTCCGAAGGGGTCGTTCTGGCAGATGTGCTTCCACCCAGGTACCCTCCGAGATATCTGCATTCTGCGGGAGCAGCTCCTTCGATCGTGCTCGACGGATGAGGAAGTGGCCTTGCGCGCGCTCATACTCGGCCTCCTCCACGGACCAAGGCACAAGACGCTGCCGACCTACCTGTCGAACCAGATGCCGCGCACCTATGCCACAAAGCCCGACGCGGCGGTCCGGTTCTGGAGAAAACAAGGACTCACCGAGCCACCAGCGGTTAACGTTCTCGATGCCATCAGCCGGCGCGCGCGCCACACCTTCACCTCACCTCCACCGGTTGCTGCTGGCGAAGTTCACTTGGGCGATGCGCGACGCGCGCACCAACTGCTCCCCGGCCGACGACGATTCTCCTGGGTAATCACCTCGCCGCCGTACTTCGGGATGCGAACGTACCGACCTGACCAATGGCTCCGCAGCTGGTTCCTGGGCGGCAAGGATCGCGTCGACTACGCGCATTTTGGCGAGCTTGCTCACCACGCCGACAAGTTCGCCGACGAGCTCGCCGCTGTGTGGCGAGCTGTCGCTCGCCGCTGTCATCATGGAGCGCGTTTGGTCGTGCGCTTTGGGAACTTGCCGAGCTGCCCGGTCGACGCTCGAGAGCTACTGCGCTCCTCGATCGCCAAGGCGGACGCCGGATGGCGGATCACACGCTGGGCGGACGCCGGCTCCTCGAGCAACGGCAAGCGGCAGTCGCACCAGTTTGGCTGCTGTACCGAAGCCGCCGTCTGTGAGATCGACGCCTACGCGCGACTGGAGGCCTGACCTTGTTCGACCCGAAGGAGCTACCCGAGCTGCGGCACACGATCCGGGAGGCGACCATCCGGGACCGTCGGCTTCTCGACGACCTTCGCAGGGAGGTGCTCGTGCTCGCCCCGCAGGTGCGCGCGATCCAGCCCAGAACCACCACCTCGGTGTCGCTGGTGGCCAGCGACGGCGGGAACAACAAGCTCGTGTTCGACCCCTTCCACGTCCAGCTCGTACGCGTGGTCGACTCGTATGGCGAGCAGCTCTGCCTGGACGCCGTCACGCCGACGACGGACACAGATGTGCTCAGCCGTGCGCAGTTCAATGACGACGGGACGCCTCGCACCGCACTTGGCCGCGTGATGATCGACGTCGGCGTCGAATCGCGGACCCTCGCCAGGCTGAGCCACATGATCCCGGAGGGCCGAAAGATCCGCGAAACGCCCGACGAGGTCTCGCCTTCCTGGGTACTCGTCTATCGGGACCTGTGCGAGTGGGCGGCTCTGTATGAGCGCGTCTGTTACCGCAGCTTCGCAACGGACACGCTGCTGGTTCGAGACGGCCTCCTGCGGAGCAAGCTCTTCCGTGGCGAGTACTTCATTACCTTCCGGAAGCGGATCGAGGCCGCCATCGAGCGCATCCGGCAACAGACGCGACGAAGGGTCTTCCTGGTTGGTGTCGCGAAGCATAGCAAGGTGCTCGCCCGGTACAACCTGGCGATAGCGCTCGAAGGGACGTTCATGGCCGGTGCCCCTCGCTTCGTGAGGGTGCCACGTTCGCTCGAGGCCAAGGCCTACGTGTGGCCTGAGTACGCCAGGGGTGCCGAAACCGAAGGCGGCGGCGGCGAGGCCCCCAAGTTCGTGGCCGGCGACATGTACTTCGTTCGCTTTGGCGGCCGCAGCGGCGATCCGCTCTGGACCGTCGACATCCTCACCAGCCAGGTCGGCCAGGCGGCTGAGATCTTCGGCTACCTGCTCGCGGATGCCACCGATGGATTCCCAGTGCCGTTCTACCCGCGTTGCCTCCAGCGCGCGCACGAGTTCGCTCAGATCGTCGACTTCGATCTCGACATCTTGCAGGACGAGGTAATCGGCGCCGTCCGCGGCTTGCTCAGCGACAAAGAGGTGCCGGCCCTGGAGGCTCTCCGCCTTCAGGGCGACGTGTCCACTCGGAGGTACGAATGAAGCTCTTCACGAGAGAAACCACCGTCGGTATCTTCCGGGGATTCAGCGAGGGCGGCCTAGAGTTTCACGCCGATCTCGTTCTGCCCTACCGCAACGAATTCCAGAGCGCGCCGATGCATGGTCAGTTCCTCGTCGTGCAGCTAGAGGACGAAGACGAAGCCGTGCTCGGGCGGATCACAGCGATCTCATCCGAAGGCCGGCTCGCATCCTCGGTCGGCGAGGACTACGGTATCCGCGCCGTCGCAGAGGAGCGCCCGATCCCGGAGGACCTGCGCGAGCAGTACCTGAAGTACCGGGTCCACATGCGTGTTCTCGGCGTCCTCCGCAACTCCGGCGAGGACGTCGTCTTCGCCGCATCTCACCGACGGCTGCCTCACGTCGGTAGCAAAGTGGCGTTCCTGAGCCCGGACCTCCTCCGAGAAGTCGCCGGGCACAACATTAGGAACGGCGCCGAACTCGGCCATTTCGCCCTGGGGGAGTTCATCTATGCGAGCGGCGATGCGCGGCTCAAGCCTGAGCCGTGGATGCAGGTGAAGAGCCCCTGCGTGGTCCCGAAGTTTCGGGTGCTCGACTTGGTGGCGCGGAGGACGCTCGTCTTCGCGCGGGCCGGCTTCGGCAAGTCGAATCTCGTGAAGCTGCTATTCGCAGACCTCTACAAGGCCACACCGACGGTGGAGAAGCGAGGCTCGCGTGAGGTTCCGGTTGGCTCGGTGATCTTCGATCCAGACGGCGAGTACTTTTGGCCCGATGATAAGAACCGCCCGGGTCTGTGCGACGTGCCTGCTCTGCAAGACAAGGTCGTGGTCTTCACACCGAGGAGCGGTCCGAGCCCTTTCTACCAGTCGTTCGTCGCCGGTGACATCCGGCTCGACATTCGCCGGCTCCGGCCGGGTGACGTGATCTCGATTGCTCTGGCTCCGGAGAAGCAGGACCAGCAAAACGTGCGAAAGCTGAAGGGGATGAACGACGCAGACTGGCAACAGCTCGTTGACCTGGTTTACCGCGATGGCAATGCGGCCGACGCCGACACGATCAAGACCCTGTTGCGGCTCGAGTCAGGTCAGCAGGATGCTGAGATGGTTGCCGCCCGGGCGAACATGACGACGATTGTCCGCATGCTGCACGACCCGGCGAGCCAGATGATGGACATGCTCCTGGCCGCGCTCCGGGAGGGCAAGCTCTGCGTGATCGACGTGTCCCAGATGCGCGGCACGCCCGCGTTGGTACTCTCGGGGCTTATTCTGCGACGCATCTTCGATACGAACCAGCAAGAGTTCACCAACGCTCAGCCTCAGACGATCCCCGTGATCGCCGTGGTTGAGGAAGCGCAGGCGGTGTTGGGTAGCGGCGGAAGCTCCGGCGAAGGCCCCTACATCTCATGGGTGAAAGAGGGCCGCAAGTACGACCTCGGCGCCGTGCTCATCACGCAGCAGCCCGGCTCCATCTCAGGCGAGATCCTAAGCCAGGGCGACAACTGGTTCTGCTTCCACTTGCTATCGGCTGGGGACCTCAGAGCCATCAAGAGCGCGAATGCGCACTTCAGCGACGATATCCTCTCGTCGCTGCTGAACGAACCCATCCCTGGTCACGGCGTGTTCTGGAGCAGCGTGCCCGCGCCTGCATCGCGGAGTGGTAAGAGTTACCCGATCCCGATCCGGGTGCTCTCGTTTGAGGGGCAGTACCAGGCGCAGGATCCGCAGTACAACAGACCTGGGGTCAACACGGCGGCGGCGGAGTTGCGGCAACGGTTCGCGAATGCGCTTGCGTCGGCGCGGGGCGCAGTCCGGCCGGAGGCAGTACCTGGGGGGAAGGTGGCGGCGAAGCCGGAGGCGCCGCGTGAAGGCGAAGTTGAATCAGACGAAGAGCCGGACGCCCTCGGCTCCTACGAAGACGCGGCCATCCAGGCGTTCCGGTCCGACCGACAGCACCTCGAAAAACTCCGGCGCAATGGTATGCCGTGGCGAGGCGTCCAGGAGCGCCTGAAGGAAGCACTGCCGGACGTTCTCTCTGACCGCGATCAGATTGCCTACGGCCTGGTCCCTAAGGCGATGAACGCCGCATTCGGAACACAGCCGGCCGCTTGGAAGACGGAGAAGCGCCCGAGCAAGCGCGGAGCCGGGCAGACGACGTGGATCGTCATCGTTCAGCCGGAGGCCGGTGCCTAGCAACGACATACAGGCGGCCCGGTGCGCGAATCCCGCGTAGGCGGCGGTGCTCGCAGCCGTGCGCATGCCGACATCGGCCTCCTGCCGCTTGGTAGCGGCCTAGGCGAAGTCGCAGCCGGGCGACGGCCGACTCGCTGTAGACTGCGTCAGTGGAGTTTGAGTGGGACCCCGCGAAGGCAGAGCGAAATCTCCTGCGACACGGGGTTGGTTTCACCGAGGCCATGACGGTCTTCGGCGACAGTCTGGAAGTCACGGTTTCCGACCGGAGGCACTCCGAGGGTGAGTCCAGGTTGCTGAGCCTCGGCATGTCGGAGGCTGGAAGGCTTCTCGTCGTGGCCTACGCAGAACGCGCAGGAAAGATCCGCATCATCAGCGTGCGCCAAGCGTCGCCCAAGGAGCGAAGAGACTATGAGTCAGGAAGCGGCTAGCGCGGACGACGATCTGCTGCCGGAGTACGACTTCTCGGGAGGAGTGCGTGGGAAGCACTATGAAGCCTACCGGAAGGGCACCAACGTCGTGTTCCTCGACCCCGATGTCGCGGCGGTATTCAAGGACTCGGCCGCGGTGAATACCACCCTGCGGCTGCTCTTGAGCCTGGCGAGAGAGCAAGCCCCGGCCAAGTGACCTGACGCCGCGGCTCCGCATCGGCATTCCTACCGCACGTCCACAAGCTCCAGCGTCTCCGCCGCCTCCCCCAGGATCAGGCGCGCGATCTTGCCGAAGCGCTCGGCGGCGTCGGTGACGCAGAAGTGGTTCTCGGGCCGGGCATCGACGCCGGCGGCGAGGCCGGCCTGGGCGAGGCCTTCGGCCACCGCGCGGGCGGTGGACTCCGCGGAGTCGACGAGAGTCACCTCGGGCCCCAGCACGCGGGCGAGCACCGGCTCGAGCAGCGGGTAGTGGGTGCAGCCCAGCACCAGGGTGTCGATCGCCGCCGCCTCGAGCGGCGCCAGGTAGCGGCGCGCCACCTCGGTCGTCACCGGGTCGTCGAGCCAGCCCTCCTCGACCAGCGGCACGAAGAGGGGGCAGGGGTGGCCCAGGACCTCGAGGTCCGGGCGCAGGGCGCGCAGCACGCGGCCGTAAGCGTCCGAGGCGATAGTGGACTCGGTGCCGATGACCCCGACCCGGCGGCGGGCGAGGGCCGCCGCCGCCCGCGCCCCCGGCTCGATGACCCCCCACACCGGCACCGTGGCGTAGACCTCCCCCATGGCCACGGACGAGGCGGTGTTGCAGGCGATGACCACCGCCTTGACGCCGCGCTCGACCAGGAAGAACACGTTGCGCCGCGTGTAGCGGCCGATGGTGGCCGGCGACTTGCTGCCGTAGGGCAGGCGGGCGGTGTCGCCCAGGTAGAGGATCGATTCGTGCGGCAGGTGGCGCCTGAGGGCGGCGACCACGGTGAAGCCGCCGACCCCGGAGTCGAAGACGCCGATCGGCCGCCCGTCACCGGCCGCCATCGGCCTCCCCGGGGCGGCGCGCCACCAGCGAGAGGTCGGGAGCGAAGGGCCGGGTCGAGTCGAAGTGGCCGCCGAAGGTCTCCGGCTGCACGCCGTTCCACAGCAGCACCACCCGCCGCGCCTCGGAGACGTTGAGCGACACCGAGTTGACCAGGCTCATCACCCGCTGCCGCTCCTCGGTCGAGCCCGCGGGCGGCACCTCGTTGCCACGGCTGCTGGTGAGGTCGATGAAGGCGATACCCTCGGCCGAGAGCTGCACCGTCGCCAGCTCCACGCCCTCGGGGAAGGGCGCCGCGAGCTCGCCGCCCTTGGGGCCGGCGAGCACCAGGCGCGCCACCGCCTCCACCTGTGCCTCCGGGTCGCCCGTGGTCTCGATCTCGCGCCGCTCGGGATGGAGCAGGCCGTCGGCTCCCGGGAAGTAGACGTCGACCGGCAGGGTGTAGGAGTCGCGGTCGGTGGGCTGGGGCGTCTCCGGCTCGTCCTGCCGTCCGCGGCAGGCCAACCCCCCGGCGAGCAGGGGGGTGAGCGTCGCGGCGAGCGCCAGGGCGGCGAGGCCGCGGCTCATCGCACGCCCCCGCGCGGCAGGCGCGGCGGCTCGACGCGAGGCTCCGGCGGCGACTCGGCCCCCTGGTTCTCTCCGGCCGCCTCCGCTTCCGGCTCTCCGGCCTGCGGGGCGCCGGCACCGCGGAAGCGGACGATGGCGCGCACCAGGGCCGAGGCCAGGGCCGAGCGGTGGGCGGCCTGCTGGAGCTTGGCCTCTTCGTCCGGGTTCGAGAGGAAGCCGAGCTCGACCAGCACCGCGGGCATCTCGGCGCCGAGCAGCACGGCGAACGGCGCCTGCTTGACGCCGCGGTCCTTGAGCCCCAGGGCGAGGTTGAGCTCGCCCTGGATGAAGCCGGCCAGGCGCTGGCTCTCCGCCAGGTAGCGGCTCTGCGCCAGGTCCCAGAGGATCAGCTCGAGGTCGCTCGCCGCCTCGTCGAGCCCCGCTTCGCCCAGCCGGTTCTCCGCCTCGGCGGCGGCGGCCGCCTGGCGGTCCGAGGCCTTGAGGGAGAGGAAGTAGGTCTCGGCGCCGAAGGGCCGGCCGCCGAGCGAGGAGTTGAGGTGGATCGAGACCAGCAGCTCGGCCTGGTTCTCGTTGGCGATCGCCGTGCGCTCGGAGAGCGCCACCGCCACGTCCTCGCCGCGGGTCAGGAGCACGCGCACCGGCGTCGCCGCCTCGAGCTGGCGCTTGATCTCCTGCGCCAGCAGCAGCGTCAGCTCCTTCTCGACCGCGCCGTTCTTGCCCACCGCGCCGGTCTCGCCGCCGCCGTGGCCGGGGTCGAGGACGATGGTGGGCGTGCCGCGGCGCGGTGGCAGCGGCAGCAGCTCGGGGACGGCGGCGCCGGGCAGCGTGCCGCGGTGGAGGTCGAAGACCAGCCGGAACGGCGGCTGCTGCAGGGCGTAGCTCTCGGACATCACCCCCGGCGCGAGCGTGAGCCGCAGCCGGTCGCCGGCGAGCGCCAGGGAGCGGATCAGCGGGTCTTCCACCTTGGGCACCGCCGTGCCGCGGGCGAAGGCCTGGCCGAAGAGGCGCACCTCGATGGTCTGGCCTTCCTGCTCGATGCGGTAGCGGGGCTCCCCAGCCGGGAAGCGCAGCACTACCGTGGTGGTGCCCTGCAGGTGCACCACCTCGACCGCGGCCTCGATCTCCTCGACGTCCGGCCGCTCGGCCGCCAGCTCGTGGAGCTCGGCGTTCCACTGGAAGATCCAGCCCCGCTCGCCGAAGCACTTCTCCAAGAGGTCGAGCGGCACCAGCAAGGTGCCATCGGGCTCGCCCGCGCCGGCCATCACCGGGCGTTGCGACAGGGCGATGATCTGCTGGCCGATGACGAGCTGGGTGCTGGAGGTGCCGAACAGGTAGCTCACGCCGTCGACCGTCAGGGTGTACCCCTGTCCGCCGGTCGCGGAGAGCCTCGCCCCCATCTCGCTGGCGATCGGCTCGAGCGCGAAGAGCGGCCCCTCCGCGGTGGTGGCGAAGGCGATCGCCAGCGTGCGGCCGCCGGACTTCAAGGTCGCGGTGCCGGTCGCCGTGAACACCGGCGGCGGCAGCGGCTCCGGCTTCTGGGCGCGGGCGAGCACGGCGGCCCAGGCCAGGCAGAAGGCGAGGGCAAAGGCGGCGCCGCGCGCGTTCACGGCGGGCGAGGATACCATCGGCGGCGAGCGCCGACCGCCCCCGGGCCAGCGCTGGGTGGGGCCCGCTTCTCAAGTATGCTTGGCGTCTACCGGGAGGACAGGGATGGAGATCAGGCAGACCCGCGTCGTGCTCAGGGCCAAGACCTTCGAGCGCACCACGCAGTTCTACGGCGAGACGCTGGCGCTGCCGCGCCTCACCAACTGGGACCGCGGGGACGGCCGCGGTGCTTGCTTCCAGGCCGGCCAGGCGGTGGTGGAGGTACTGGGCCGTGTCAAGGGCGAGCTCGGCGACCTGCGCGACGAGGTCTACGAGTACGCGGGCCCGGCCCAGAAGATGACCCTCGCCTTCGTCGTGCCCTCGGCGGAGAAAGCCTACGAAGAGCTGCTGTTCCGCGACAAGAACATCCCCGGCGGCCTGCGCCGTGACCTGGACGGCACCCTGCTCTTCGAGACCCACGACCCCGACGGCGTCAAGATCTACTTCCGCCAGGCCGAAAGCGGGTAGCCCGGACCCGCGACACAGCGCCCGGCCCGCGCAGCAGGCTCATTCGCCAGCTCGAGAGAGGCCGAGGATCGCCGGCAAGGCATTCAAGTTCGTCAGGTCCCCCTGGCCGCGGCGGCGGTCGAGCAGCAGCGCGTGCATGCCCACCGCCACCGCCCCCTCCAGGTCCTCGCGCCGCCGGTCGCCCACGTGCAGCACCTCCTCGGCGGGCAGGTTCAGCCGGTCGAGGGCGATGCGGAAGATGCGCGGGTCCGGCTTCTCGCAGTCGACCTCGGAGGAGTAGACCACCGCCTCGAAGCGCCCGGCGAGCCCCAGGCGCTCGAGCAGGACCGGCAGCCGCTCGTCCCAGTTGGCGATGGCGCCCAGCTTGAGGCCCGACTCCGCCAGCCGGTCGAGCGCGGGCAGAGCTTCCGGGTAGATCTCCCACGCCTCGGCGCGGCCGAAGCGGGCGTAGAGCTCGGCGGCGGCGAAGGGCGAGAGCTCGCCCGCCCCCAGGTGCTCCAGCACGCGCTCGAGGAACCGCGCCCAAAAGCCGCGGGCTCCCTGCGGGTGGGAGGCAAAGCGGTCGCGGCCGAGCACCGCCGTGCAGTCGAGCTCCTTCCACACCGTCGAGATCAGCCGCTCGAGCTCGTCGGCATCGGCGGTCACACCGTGGCGCGACAGCACCTCGGCGTAGATCTCGCCGCGCTGGGGCGAGTGGAAGATCGTGCCCGTCAGGTCGAAGGTGACGGCCGAGAGCGACGAGCGAAGCAGTCGGACCGTGGCTCCTCCTCGGGGCGGCGCGCCTATCCCTGCCGCCACGCCTGCACGGGGTTGGCGAGCACGCCGACGCCCGTCACCTCGACCTCGACCGCGTCGCCGTCGGCGAGCGGCCCGACGCCCGCCGGGGTACCGGTCAGCAGCAGGTCTCCCGGCTCGAGGGTCATGATCCGCGACACGTAGGCCAGGAGCTCGGCGATGCCCCACGCCATGTCGCGCGCGTGGCCGCGCTGGCGCTCCTCGCCGTTGACGCGGGTGGTGACCTCGAGCTCCTCGAGGTCGGCGCCCAGCAGCACGGCGGGGCCCAGCGGGCAGAACGTGTCGAACGACTTGGCGCGAGCGAAGGTGGCGTCCTTCTTCTGCAGGTCGCGGGCCGTCACGTCACAGGCGCAGGTCACGCCCAGCACCGAGGTGCGCGCCTCCTCGGCCGAGGCCCGCCTGAGGCGCCGGCCCACCACCACCGCGATCTCGCCCTCGAACTCCACCCGCTCGCTCTCCGGCGGCAGAACCACCGGCGCGCCGGGGCCGACGATCGACGAGATGGCCTTCAAGAACACCAGCGGCTCGGCCGGCATGGCATTGCCCAGCTCGGCGGCGTGATCCTGGTAGTTGCGGCCGATGCCCACGATCTTCCCCGGGGAGAGGGGCGCCAGCAGCCTCTCCCGCGCCGGGTCGACCCGCCGCCCGTACTCGAACCCGCCGGGTGCCGTCTCGAAGGGGTCGGAGTAGAGCACCCGCGCCTCCCCCTCCGGGTCGGTGGCGGCATAGAAGCCCTCCGGAGAGAGCCGGTAGAGGAGCATCGCGCGGATTGTACAAGGCTCCGGCGAGCCCGCTCGCCAGCCCGGGTCCACCGCCCCCTATCCCGGCACGCGCCGCCCCACGAGCAGCCAGAGGAAGAACGGCCCGCCGGCGAGCGCGGTGAGGATGCCGACCGGCAGCTCGGCGGGCGCCATCAGGGTGCGCGCGGCGAGATCGGAGAGGGCGAGGAAGATGCCGCCGCCCGCCACGCAGGCCGGCACCAGGTAGAGGTGATCGTGGCCCACGAACCGGCGCAGGATGTGGGGCACGATCAGACCCACGAAGCCGAGCGGCCCGGTGACCGCCACCAGCGCGCCGATCGCCAGCGAGGCGCCGCCCAGCACCCAGAGCCGCAGCCGGGCGAGGTCGACGCCGCGGGCGGCCGCCGTCTCCTCGCCGGTGAGCAACAGATTGAGCGGCCAGCGTAGTGCGAGGAGCAGACCGGCGAGCCCCAGCGACCAGGGGGCGATCCAGGCCACCTCGCGGTAGCCCACCACCGCCAGGCCGCCCATCATCCAGCGCACCATGCGGAAGGTCTTGGTGGCGTCCGCGGTGTACTGCAGGAAGAGGATCAAGGCCGAGGTCGAGAGCGAGATCGCGATGCCGGCGAGCAGCAGCGTCGAGGTCTCGAAGCGCTCCCGCCGGAAGGCCAGGCCCACCACCACCCCGGCCGCGGCGAGTGCGCCGGCGAAGCTCGACAGGGTGACGGAGAGCCCCAGCCCCTCGCCGGCGAAGGCGATCGCCGCCACCGCGCCGAGGGCGGCGCCGCCGGCGACGCCGAGCGTGTAGGGCTCGGCCAGCGGGTTCCTGAACAAGGTCTGGAAGGCAAGGCCGGCGCTCGCCAGGATGCCGCCGGCGAAGAGCGCGAGGAGCACCCGCGGCAGCCGGAGCTGCCAGACGATGATCGATCCCTGGCCTTCGCCGGCGAGCGCCGCGCCGAGGTCGATGGCCTGGCTGCCGACCAGCGGCGCCAGCGCCAGGGTGGCCAGCCAGCCTACTGCCAGGAGCAGCAGGAAGACACCGCGGTGCTTCACGGCGGGCCCGCCTCGGCGCCGCCCTCGCCGTCGAAGGCGAGCAGGGTGAGCGGCCGCTCGCCGGGCGCGACCACGGTGAAGGGAGCGGCGAAGAGCTCCGCCAGCAGCTCCGGCGCCAGCAGCTCCGCCGGCCGGCCGCAGGCCAGCAGGCGCCCCTCCTGGAGGGCGGCCACCCGGTCGGCGAGGCGCGAGGCGAAGTTCAGATCGTGGGTGGCGAAGACCACCGTCTTGTCGCCGCGGGCCTTCAAGGCGATGAGGATCGAGGCCACGTCCCGCTGGTGGCGGGGATCGAGATGGGTGGTGGGCTCGTCGAGCAGCAGCGTCTCTCCCTCCTGGGCCAGCGCGGCGGCGATGTAGGCGGCCTGCCGCTCACCGCCCGAGAGCTCGTCGAGCCGGCGGCCGGCGAGGTGCTCCACGCCGGCCAGGCCGAGCGCCTCGCGCACGGCGCGGAAGTCGGCCTCGCGGGGCGAGAGCTGGAAGGTCGAGAGGTAGGGAAAGCGACCCTGGAGCACCAGCTCCTCGACTGTGAACGGCACCCGCGCCGGCCGCACCTGCGGTACGTAGGCCACCCGCCGCGCCAGCTCGCGGCGCGACAGGGCGGAGTAGGGCCGGCCGTCGTAGCGCACCTCGCCCGAGGCCGGGGCCAGTACCCCTGCCAGCAGCCGCAGCAACGTCGTCTTGCCGGCGCCGTTGGGGCCCACCAGCGCGAAGCACTCGCCGTGCGCCAGCTCGAGGTCGAGCGGCCCGAGCACCGTGCGGCCGCCGGCGCGCCAGGAGAGCCCTCGCGCCGCGAGCACCGGCGGCCTGCTCGCCGAAGTCCTGCTCACCGGGGGCTGCCGTCCTCGCCGAGGGCGCGTTTCATCTCGTCGTAGAGCTGCACTAGCCGGGGCCCCGGCACCAGGGTGTGGCTGCCGCCGATCACCGCGATCCTGCCCGCGGCGACCGCCGGCAGCTCGGGGAAGCGCCGCCAGTCGGCCGCCAACAGCCGCGCCAGCTCGGGGGTCGGCGCCTCGGCCTGCAGCTCGAGGATCACCTCCGGCGCGCGGCCCAGCACCGACTCGAGCCCGACCTTGGGGAAGGGGACGGCCGCGTCGGCGAACACATTGGCCGCTCCCAGCCGGGCCAGCAGCTCGCCGTAGGAGCTCCGCAGCCCGGCGGAGAGCACCTCCTCGATCTTGCCGGGCTCGCGTTCGAGGGACAGCAGCACCTTCGCGCCGCTGGGCCGCTCGACCGGCGCCAGGCCGGCGCGAAAGCGCGCCAGGAGCTCGTGGCCGGCCTCCTCGGCGGCGCAGCGCCGGGCCACGGCCGCGATCGCCGCCTCCACGTCGGCGAGCGAGTCGCTGTCCACCTCCAGGGTGTCGATGCCAACCCGCGCCAGCTGGCCGGCGAGCTTCGATTCGCTCGGCAGCACCACGGCGAGGTCGGGCGAGAGGGCGACGATCGCCTCCAGGTTGGGATCTACGAGGCCGCCCAGCCGGGGCAGGGAGTCGATCTCGGGCGGGTAGGTGCAGTAGTCGCCCACCCCAACGACGCGGGGCCCGAGCCCCAAGGCGAAGGCGATCTCGACCGAGCTCGGCGCCAGGGCCACGATTCGTTGGCAGGAGCTCGAGGGCTTCGGCTCGGGAGCGTCAGCCTGGCTCGCGGGCCGAGGGGTGTCGCCGCAGCCGCCCAGCCCGAGGGCGAGGACGGCGGCGGCGAAGAGCCTGCGAATGAACCTGCTGCGCGGGCCGTCTGCGTCGTCGCGGGTCCTCCCGGGAATCCTCACGTACTGGCGTGTACGCTGCGGTTCCCGGGTCCTCCCGCTTCTAGCAGACGGCCCTGCTCGCGACGGTTCCTTCACAGGCTCTAGACCGAGGAGCCGGCCCGAGCGCACGAAGTACAAACTATCGCGCCCCGGGCCGGCGTGCCTCAAAACGCGACCGTCAGGCCACCGACCACGGCGCGGCCCTGCGCCGGGTAGCCGGCCACTTCTTCGTAGCGCCGGTCGGCCAGGTTCTCCACCCTAGCGTAGGGCGAGAAGCGCTCGTTCGCCTCGAAGCGGGCGCCGAGGTCGAAGCGCACGTAGCTGGGGTTGGTGAGCGGCGCGCTGGTCGCCGCGTCGATGTCCGGGCGCTCGCCTACGAAGCGAGCGCTGGCAGTCACCGCGAAGCGGCCCGGCTTGACCGTCAGGTAGAGGTTGGCGCTCTCCTGCGGGCGGCGCAGCAGGTCGCTGCCGGAATCCAGGTTCTCGGCCTCGAGGTAGGTGGCATTGGCCCTGAGGTCCACCCACTCGTTGCCCCAGCCGAAAGCGGCCTCGACGCCACGGCTCCGGGCGCGGGCGACGTTCTCGAAGCGGAAGTCGGCGAGATCGAAGTCGATCAGGTTCTCCTGCTCGAGCTCGAAGGCGGAGAGCTCCAGCCTGAAGGCGCCGCGGTCCAGCTCCCAGCCCAGCTCCCAGCTCTCGGCGCGCTCGGGCTCGAGGCGGTCGTTGCCGCTGAACGGGAAGAACAGCTCGCCCAGGGTGGGTGGCCGGAATGCCTCGCCGTAGTGAGCCTTGAGCCGGCTCTCGGCCGTGAGCCGCACCGAGGCTCCGGCGCGCAGGCTGGTCTCGGAGCCGAACACGTCGTTGTCGTCGTGCCTCAATCCCACGTCGAAGCGCACCCGGCCCAGCGCGTAGTTGAGCTCACCGAAGCCGGCCCAGGTGCGCTGCTCGGCGCCCTCGAGGTTGGGGCCGAAGTTGCTGCCGTCGGTGACCTCGAGCTGCTCGGCTTCGGTGCCGAAGGCGAGCCACAGGCGCTCGCTCGGCTGGTAGGCGGCCACCACCCGGCCCTGCTGGGCCTCGGCGTCGGTGTCCGAGCGCACGAAGCCGAAAGCGTCCGCGGGGTCGCGGAAGCCGTACTCGGACTCGAGGTGGGAGAACTGGCCGCTGACCGTCCAGGCATCGCCCAGCTCGGCCGAGAAGGGCACCGCCAGCACGCGCTCGCGCCAGGCAATCGAGGCCGTGCGGTTGACGGCGCCGCCGGAGAACGGGATACCGGTCTGCGAATCGTTGACCCACGCCACCAGCCCCACCGAGGCGTCGCCGCCCACCGGGACCTCGAGCTTCGCCACCACCTCGTCGCTGTCGAAGAAGCCGTTCTCGAGCTCGCTATCGCCGCGGCGGATGGAGCCCGCCACGTCGAGCCGGGCGCGGCCGAAGCCGTGGCCGGCGGCGAGGCCGGCGCGGTAGTAACCGTCCTCGCCGCCCTCGAGCCGCACCTGGCCGCCGTCGCGGCGGCCGGAGAGGATCTGCACCACGCCGCCGACGGCGTTGCCGCCGTAGAGGGCGCTCGCCGGCCCACGCACCACCTCGATGCGCTCGACGCCCTCGCTGCCCAGAAACTGCCAGTTGACGGCGCCGAAGTACGGGCTGTTGAGCTCCACGCCGTTCCACAGCAGCAGCGTCTGGTCGGACTCCGAGCCGCGCACGAAGACCGAGGTCTGTTGGCCCGGCGGGCCGGCGGTGGCCACGGTGACGCCGGGCACCGAGGCGATGAGATCGCCGACCGACGGCGCCTGCCGCGCCTCGATCTCCTCGGCGTCGATCACCGTCACCGCGACCGGCAGCTCGTGCCGCTCCTCGGCCACGGCGGAGGCGGTGACCACCAGCTTCTCGGCATACCGCGGCCGGCCTCTACCGAGCTCGGCGGGAGGCGGCTCGGCGGGCTCTGAATCGACGGCCGCTCCGCCCGAGGTTTGAGCGGCGGTCGTCTCCGCCGCCGGAGGGGGATCGGAAACGGTCTGGCCCGGGGCCGGCATCGCTCCCCCGAGGATGCCGGCGAGCCCCAGGGTCGAGACCCACAGGGTGATGCGCATGGCGCGCTCCTTTCGGTCGTGGACCGACGACCCCCTGGCGAGACGGGAGGGGCGGGAGGAGACGCGGGGCAGCGAAAAACCGGGCTGCGGGGCGACGTTCTCCCGCTGCACCCCGCAGCGGCCGGTGGATCGTCGAGCGCGAGCGGCAGGTCTCCTGGCTTCCGGATCTCTCTACTCCCGGACCTTCCCACGCGGCCAACCGCCGCCCGGCTGCATCCGTCGGATGCCGCGGGGTGAACGATCGAGCCGCGCAGTGGTGCTCCCGGTTTCGTACCCGGTGACAGTGGCGGGGGCCGCGCCGGAATTACACCGGCTTCCCTCTCATCGGCGGCCGGGCCCGAAGGGCTCCGACCGCACCGCCGCGCTGGCAAACGTTGTCAAAGACCGGCGCGACTACGCGAACGCGCCGGAGTGCTGCCCTACTGGTTGGACCCGCCCTCGCCGGGCGGGGCCGCGGGTGCCGGCGGGGGGACGGCCGGCTGAGTGATGGAGAATCCCCCGGAGCTGCCCGAGTACGAGCCCGGGAGGGAGGCCGGAAGTCCGCCGCGCAGATCCTCCGGGTCCACGAACTGGTTCTGGTCGTAAGAGCGCTCCGGCGGGCCGAGATTCTGGGCGCCGCCGGCCGTCGTCTCGTCGTAGTCGTTGGCCGACCAGCCGAGCACCACGGTGGTGGCGTCGACGCGTCTGCCGAAGCCACGGTTGAGGGCGTCCGACTTGATGCTCGTGATGTCCTGGCGCGGGAGGGCGGCCCAGTTGCCCACGTCCGACAACACCAGGATCATGTTGCGGTCCCAGCTCGCCTCCTGCGGCTGATAGCGGGTGAGGATGGTGCCTCCGCCCCTGAGAGAGACAGTGTAGGTCTCGGCCAGGGCCGGCCCGGCGAGGAGCGCCAGGGCGCTTGCGGCGAGGAGCACGGCGCGGATGCGAGAGCTGGTCATGGGCACCTCCGCGGAGCGAGGTCGGCTGATAAGTCGGCATTCTAGCACGCGTTTCGGCGCCGGCGAGGCGCCCGGGGCCTACTTCGCCGCCCGCTGGGCCGCGGGCTCCGCCGCCACCCCGAGGGCGTCGAGCAGGAAGGCGTAGTGGAAGGCGGTGTTACGGAACCGGGCATTGCGTCCCGAGGCACCGGAGTGGCCACCCTCCATCTCGACTCGCACCAGCACCCGGGTGTCGGAGGTGTTCGCGGCCCGCAGCCGCGCCGCCCACTTCACCGGGCCCCAGTAGGGCACGCGCTGGTCGTTGTAGGAGGTGAGGACCAGCACGTGGGGGTAGCCCGTGGGGTGGACGTTGTCGTAAGGCGAATAGGAGCGCATGTAGTCGAACGTCGCCGGGTCGCTCGGGTTTCCCCATTCCTCGTACTCGATCACGGTGAGCGGCAGCGAAGCGTCGGTCATGCTCGTCATCAAATCGACCAGCGCCACGTTCGCCACCGTGGCGCGGAACAGGTCCGGGCGCATGTTGATTACCGAGCCCACCAGCAGGCCGCTGGCGCTCGAGCCCTCGATGGCCAGGCGCTTGGGGTTGGTGTAGCCCTGGCGGACCAGCTCCTCGGCGGCGGCGATGAAGTCGGTAAAGGTGTTTTTCTTGTTGAGCAGACGGCCCTGGTCGTGCCAGGTCTGGCCCATCTCGCCGCCACCCCGCGCGTGGGCCATGGCGTAGACGAAGCCACGATCGAGCAGGCTCAGCAGCTCCGGCGAGAACATCGCTTCGAGCTTGCGGCCGTAGGCCCCGTAGCCGATCAGCAGGCAGGGGTTGTCGCCGTTCTTCTCCAGGCCGCGCCGGTAGACGAGGGTGATCGGCACCTCGACGCCGTCGGAGGCGCGGGCCGAGATGCGCTCGGAGAGGTACTTCGACGGCTCGTAGCCGCGCAGCGGGGTCTGCTTCAGCAGCTCCAGGCGGGCGGTGTCCATCCGGTACTCGAAGATCGACATCGGGGTGACCAGCGAGGTGTAGCGGAAGCGCATCGCCTTGGAGCGGTACTGCGTGGTGTCCTGCGGCCAGATGGTGTACGAGGGCTCGGGAAAGACGACCTCGTGCTCCTTGCCGGTGGCGCTCTCGAAGATCGTGACGCGGGGCAGGCCGCGGCTCTGCACGAAGAGCACCACGTAGTCCGCGAACACCTCGTAGGACTCGATGCGCGTGCCCGGGCGTTCGGGGATCACCTCGCGCCAGCTCTGGGGCGAAGGGTCGCTGATCGGCGTCTCCATGAGACGGAAGTTGGGCGCGCCGTCGTTGGTCAGGATCAGGAAGCGATCGCCCTGGTGCTGCACGAAGTAGTCGAGCCCCGGGCGGCGCGGCGCGAAGATCAGGAACGGCGCAGCCGGCCGCGCGGCGTCGAGCAGGCGCACCTCGCTGGTGGTGGCGCTGTCGGCGCGGATCATCAGGTAGTGCTGGCTCTTGGTCTTCTCGACGCCGAGGTGGAAGGCCTCGTCCGGCTCGTGGTAGACGAGCGGGTCGGACCGCGGGTCCGAGCCCACGCGGTGCCGGAACACCTTGTACGGCCGGTTCGCGGCGTCGCGCCGGATGTAGAACAGCGTGCGGTTGTCGTTGGCCCACTGGAAGTCGCGGAAGGTGTCCGTCATCCGGTCGGGCGCCGTCTCTCCCGTCCGCAGGTCTTTGACCAGCAGCGTGTAGCGCTCGTCGCCGGCGGTGTCGAGGGTGTAGGCCACCCAGTTGTGGTCGGGGCTGGTCCGAACTCGGCCCAGCCGGTAGTACTCGTGGCCCTCGGCCATGGCGTTGGTGTCGAGGACGATCTCCTCGGGAGCGTCCATGCTCCCCTTCTTGCGGCAGTAGGTGCGGTAGGGTTTGTCGGGCTCGGCGCGCGAGTAATAAAAGTAGTCGTCCTGCTGGAACGGGAGCGCCGGGTCGAGCTCCGCGCCGCGCTCCATGAACTCGTCGTAGAGCTGCTGCTCGAGGCCGGCGAGGGGCTCCATCACGGCGTCGGTGTAGCGGTTCTCGGCATCGAGGTGCGCCTTCACCGCGGGGTCGTCGCGGTTCATCAACCAGGCGTACTCGTCGGTCCAGCGGTGGCCCTCGAAGACGCGCTCGGTGGGCACGGCCCGCGGTGCCGGCGGCTCGGGCGGCGCCGTGGCGGCTGCCGGGGCGCTCGCGGCGGGAGCGGCGGCAGCGGCAGCCGGTGGCGTCGGCCCGGAGGGCGGCCCCTGGGCCTCGCGCAGGCGCAGCGCCTCCTCGAGGTCCGCCATCGTCCCCGTGCTGCCGTGCGCCCCCACCAGCGTGTCGATCTCGATGCCGAGCTCGCGCAGGCGGCTCGCCAGCGCCACGGCGGCGTCGCTCGCCGCCTCCATGCCGCCGACCCGCGGGATGGTGAAGAGGTCCGCCTCGAAGAGGATCTTCTCCTTGGGCAGGTAGGCGGCCAGGATCTCCTCGGCATGGGGGTTGGGCCCCAGGTCCAGGATCTCCACCACCCGCTTGCCGTCGGTGAACACCCGCTTCTTGTCGACCAGCTCGAAGCGCGCGGGCTTGGGGTTGCGGGAGAGGACGTCGGGATCGACGGTGCGCACCGCCGCCGCGATGCGCTCGAGGAGCGGCTGGGCGCGGCGGGTGGTGACGATCGTGGCCCCCTCGGCGATCATCGCCCGCACGCCCGCGGAGTGGGTCTCGTGGTGGTGAGTCATCACGGCGTAGCGCACCGGCTTGTCGGGCACCTTCTCGCGCACCATCCGCAGGGCGGTGGCCGTCATGCCGCTGTTCTGCGGTGCGTCCACCATCAGCAGATGGTCCTCGAAGGCCACGAACAGCACGTTGACGTAGCCGTCCGCCATCCCGTCCACCAGGTAGACGCCGGGCGCCAGCTCGGTGAGCTTGGGCTTGGGAGGCTCCTGGTAGGGGATCTCCTGGTAGCCGGCCGGGACCTTGAACAGGGCCTCGTCGAGCCCTTGGTTGACCTTCACCTTGCGAAAGCGCAGGCGCTGCGCCGCCTCGCCGGCGCTCGCCGTCTCGAAGCCCGCCGGCACCATCCAGCCGTCGATCGGGCCGTAGGGCAGCAGGAACGTGGTCTCGGTCGCCGTGTCGCCGTGGGTGTTGTCGGTCCCCACCCCGTCGTAGCGGGTGAGCAGGTGGGTGGCGGCGTCGAAGTAGAGCGTGAACACCCGGCCGTTGCTCCAGGCGAACGAGATCACCTCCTGCTTGCGGCCGTCGATGTCGGTCTCGCCCAGGAAGCGCAACGAACGCGCCCGCCGCTGGACGTGGCCGAGCATCAGGGCTGGGAACACCCGCTCCAGGTACTCGAAGTCCTCCACCGCGAGGCGCTCGTTCTTGCGGAACTTCCGCACCACGTGGTTGGTCTCGATCTTCTCGTCGCCGCGCACCCAGACGCTGCCCGAGGTCACGATGCCGCCGGCGTTGGAGTAGGTGCGGTCGTCGTAGACCCAACCTTCCTCGAGGTCGAACGCCCAGTGGTCCCAGAGCGGCGTGGTGGCGAAGGGCGGCTCCGGCTGCGGGCTCTGGTTGCGGAGGATGGTCTCGCCTTCCGCCTCGATCTCCAGCGTCTCGATCGAGTCGATGCGCTCCATGCCGCCCATCGCGCCGATGGCGGCGTCGAGGACCTGCCGCGCGCGTTGGTAGGACTCCAGGGTGAGAGGCGGCGAGGCCCAGAGAACGCTCGTGGGGACCCCACACAGGAACGCCGACGCTGCCGCCAGCGCCAGCACGATGATCCACCGCAGACTCCGCTCGGGCTTGCTCAAGATCCGGTTCCTCCTCGTCTTCAGGATGCGACGGAGCTGCCGCTATACTGGGCAGCCCGCGCCCGCTTTCTTGTGTGCCCGCTGGGCGAAACCGAGACATGAGCGCCGACACCATGGGGCGCCTCGCCCGCCCGCCTCACCCGGAGCTCTTCCGGCTGCTCTACGAGCCGCAGCTCGAGGCCGACAAGGGCGCGCTCCTTCCCCTTCTCCTGGCCGTCGACGCGGCGCACGTGGTGATGCTCGCCGAGCGCGGGCTGCTGGCGCCCGCCGGCGCCGCGCAGCTCCTGGCGGTGAACCGCGACCTCGCGGCGCGGGTGGCGGCGGGGGAGGACCCGCTGGGGCGGCCGCCCTCCCACCGCGGCCTCTACGCCCTCTACGAGCAGCTCTACATCGACCGCCTGGGAGCCGAGGCGGGCGGCGCGGCCCATTTCGCGCGCAGCAGGAACGACATCAACGCCGCCCTGACCCGGCTGCGGGCGAAGGCGGCGCTGGCGGCGGTCTCAGGGCAGGCGCTGGCCCTCCTCGAGCTCCTGCTCTCCCTGGCCGAGCGCCACGCCGGCACGCTGATGGCGGGCTTCACCCACCTCGAGCCGGCCCAGCCCGCTTCCTTCGGCCACTACCTGGCGGCGGTCGCCGCCGAGCTCGCCCGCACCGCGGAGTGGCTCTCCGACTCGGGCGCGCGCGCCGACCGCTCGCCGCTGGGCGCGGCGGCCGGCTTCGGCACCTCGCAGCCCATCGATCGCGAGCGGGTGGCCGAGCTGCTGGGCTTCGCCGGGGTGATCGAGAGCTCGCTCGACGCCGTGGCCTCCCGCGACTACGCCGTCCACGCCGCGAGCGGCCTCGCCATGCTGGGCATGACCCTCTCCCGCCTGGCCTCCGATCTCCAGGTCTGGGGGAGCGCCGCCTACCGCTTCCTGGCCTGGCCGGACGAGCTGGTGAGCACCAGCTCGATCATGCCCCAGAAGCGGAACCTCTTCGCGCTCGAGAACTTGCGTGGGCGCGCGGCCCGTCCCGTGGGCCTGCTGGTCAACGTCCTCGTGGGCTTGAAGAACGTGCCCTTCACCAACAGCGTGGAGGTGAGCTCGGAGGCGACGGCCCACCTCTGGCCGGCGGCCGAGGCGGCCGGCCTCGCCCTCGAGCTCGCCCGGCTGATGCTCGCCGCCATGGAGGTCGACGCCGAGCGCATGGCGAGCTTCGTCGCCGGCCGGCAGACCACCATGACCGCGCTCGCCAACCTGTTGGTCGAGGACCACGGCCTCTCCTTCCGCACCGCCCACGGCGCGGTGGGCCGCCTGGCGGCCGAGCGGCCGGACGCCGAGGCGGAGCCCGGCGAGGTGGCGCGGCGCCTGCCCGAGATCGTGGAGCAGCTCTGCGGCCGGCGGGTCGAGCTCGATGCCGGCCGCTTGCGTCTGGCCCTCGACCCGGCCGCCCTGCTGGCGGCGGCGAGGTACGGCGGCGGCCCGGCCCCGGAGTCCGTGCGCGCCCAGGTCGCCGCGCTCGGCCGCGAGCTCTCGGCCCTGCGTCAGGGCCTCGTAGGTGCGGAGAAACGGCAGAAAGAAGCGGCGGAACGTCTCACCGCGGCGGTTTCGCGCATTCTTAGAGCTAGCGACGAAAACGTAGCCCTGGAGACTGCTCGCGATGCCGACCCGCCACGACTCGCTTCTCGACCCGATCCGTGACCTCCAGATCGTCCGTTTGCCCCGCCGCGGCGGCGGGGCGGGCGGCGCCCAGCTCTGGGCCCAGCTCGAGCTGGGGCTGCCGGGCGGCATGAAGGACCGCGTGGCCCTGCGCATGATCGAGGAGGCCGAGGCGCGGGGCGACATCCGGCCCGGCGACACCTTGATCGAGAGCTCCTCCGGCAACCTGGCAGAGGGGCTGGCGCGGGTCGGCCTGCTCAAGGGCTACCGGGTGATCATCGTCACCGACCCCCGGCTCGACGAGCTGATGGTGGCCAAGCTCCAGGCCCTGGGCGCACGGCTCGAGATCGTCAAGGACTACGACCCGGTGGGCGGCTGGCAGAGCTCGCGCCTGCGGCGCCTGCGCGAGATGCTGGACGAGATCCCGGGCGCTTACTGGACCATGCAGTACGACACCCCGGCCAACGGCGCCGCCTACGCCGGAGTGGGGCCGGCCCTGGTCGAGCTCCTGGGGCCAGGGATCGGTGCCCTGGTGGGCACCGTGGGCAGCGGCGGCTCGCTGTGCGGCATCGCCGCTTCGCTGGCGCCGCTGGTACCGGGCCTCAAGGTGGTGGCCGTCGACGCCGTGGGCTCCGTGCTCTTCCACCAGCCGGACCGCCGGCGCCTGCAGTCCGGCCACAGCAACAGCATCGTCCCGGGCAACGTGCGCTACGAGCGCATCCACGAGGTGCACTGGCTCTCCGACGGCGAGGCCTTCCACGCCTGCCGCGAGCTGGCGCGGGCGGCGGGAGTGTTCGGCGGCGGCTCGTCGGGCGCCGCCTGGCTGGTCGCCTCCTGGGTGGCGGGGAGGCTCGCGGCCAACCAGCACGTGGTCACCATCCTGCCCGACCGCGGCGACCGCTACGCCAAGACCATCTACTCCGACGCCTACCTCGAGCGAGAGGGGATCGCCGGCCAGGCCGCCGCGGCCGAGCCGCGGCCGATCTGCTACGGCGCCGAGGTGGCCGAGGCGTGGAGCTACGCCGAGCTGCCCCACGGAGGCGGCGTGCCGTACCATGCCGCTTCCGCGCGCCGCACCGCCGACCTCGCGGCCGAGCTCGGCCTCACCGAGGCGGCGCTCCAGGTCAACGTCGGGTAGCCGCGAGCATGATCACCGACACCGTGAGGCGGCTGATGGGGCAGGCCGCGAACGCTCCACCCTTCTGGAGCACTGTACTCCCCATCCGCAAGCCCAACAGGAAGCTGCGGCCCAGGACCCTGGTCCCCCTGCTCACCGAAACCTACGGCCTTCCCGAGCCGGTTTGCTGCGATCTCCTGCGCGCCGGGTCCAACCACAACTACCGGATCCGCGCCGGCCGAGAGGAATTCGTCCTGCGGGTCTACCTGAACCATCAGTACTACATCCAGGGCCCCGACGATTTTCGCTTCGAGCTCGACCTGCTGCATTTCCTTTCCAATCGGGACATCCCGGTCGCCAAGCCGATCTCCAACGTCCTGGGGGAACGCCTTTCGACCTTCGAGGTCGGCGGCGAGACACGCCACATGGCGCTGTTCGAGCTCGTGCCCGGGAAGGGCATCAGCAGCCTCCGTGACCGCCAGGCCCGTCTCCTGGGAGAGATCATCGGCAAGGTCCACCAAGCCGCCGACGAGTTCGAGAGCCCCTACACCCGCTATCACCTGGACCTGCGCTACCTCGTCGACGAGCCCCTGGAACGCCTCGGGCAGCACCTCGAGGAGAGCAAGCTGGGCGACCTGAATTTCTTCCGCTCCTGTGCGGACGCCCTGCGCGAGGTCGCCCGGGGTCTGCCCAAGACGTCGCCCGCCTACGGCCTGATCCACGCCGACCTGAACCTGAGCAACATCCTCTACCATCCGGACTCCGGTTTCACCCTGCTCGATTTCGAGCACGCGGCCTTCGGCTGGCGCGCCTACGACCTGGGCATCTTCGGCGAGATCCTCCGCGGCCACCACTGGACCGCCTTCCTCAAAGGTTACGAATCGGTGCGCCCCCTCTCCGAGCCCGAGAAGGAGCTTTTCAGCTCGTGCTCGGCGTTCCGAGCGCTCTGGGACGTCGGCGACATCCTCAACCTGATGCCCATCTGGGGCGAAAAACCCAGCAAGAAGTTTCTCAAGGAGTGTATCGACCGGATGCACAGGCTGGCGCAGAACTAGCAGAGCCGGCGCAGCAGCCGCATCCAGCCATGACGCATTACGCTTTCGTCGAGAGCAACACCACGGGTACCGGCCGGCGGGCCGTGGAGCGCCTGCTGGCCGAGGGCGAGCGCGTCACCTTCCTGACCCGCAGCCGCGACAAGTACCCGTTCCTGGCCGGGCCTCATCCCGGCCTCGTAGTGCTCGACGTCGAGACCAACGACGTGGACGAGGTGGTGCGCGGCCTGCGCGAGATCATGGCCGGCGAACAGGTGGACGCCGTCCTCACCTTCTCCGACTTCTACGTCGACCGGGTGGCCGAGGCCGCCCGCCGGCTGGGCTTTCCCGGCCTCGACCCGGCCGCGGCCGCAATCTGCCGCAGCAAGCACGCGACGCGGCTCGCCCTGGCCCGCGCCGGGCTGCCGGTGCCGGAGTTCCGGCGACTGGCTAGCGAGGAGGATGCGCTCCTCGCCGCCGCCGACCTCGGCTTCCCGGCGGTGGTCAAACCGATCGCCGACAGCTCGAGCACCGGAGTGCGGCGGGTGGACGACGCGGCCGAGCTCCTGGCGCAGTTCCGCACCCTGTCCGGCTGGCAGGAGAACGTCCGCGGCCAGAAGCTCGACGGCCACGTGCTGGTGGAGAGCTTCCTCGCCGGCAGCGAGCACAGCGTCGAGACCTTCACCCTGCCGGAAGGCGAGACGCGCGTCCTGGGGGTGACCGACAAGCACCTCTCGCCGCCGCCCCACTTCGTCGAGACCGGCCACGACTTCCCTTCCGGCGCGGGCCCCGAGCGCCGCGCCGCGCTCGAAGCGGCCGCCCTCGCGGCCCTCGCGGCCGTGGGCTTCGACTTCGGACCGGCGCATACCGAGCTTCGCTTCACCGAGCGCGGCCCGGTGGTGGTAGAGATCAACGCCCGCCTGGCCGGCGGCATGATCCCGGAGCTAGTGGCCCTCGCGACCGGCGTCGACCTGTCGCGCGCCTGGCTCGATTTGCTGGCCGGCAGGGAGCCCGCGCTCGAGGCCTCGCGCTCCGGCTTCGCATCGATCCGCTTCCTGACCGCGCCCGCCCGCGGGCGCCTGGTGCACGTGGAGGGCGAGGAGGAGGCGAGGGCGGTCCCCGGCGTCGCCGAGGTGCTGGTCACCGCTCGTCCCGGCGCCAACCTGGCGCCGGCCGAGGACGCCTACGGCCGCCTCGGCCACGTCATCGCGGCCGGCCCGGGGCGCGATGCGGTCGCCGCCGCCGCCGAGGCCGGGTCGCGCTCCATTCGCTTCGAGCTGGAGCCGGAGCTGGTTCTTTCCTGAGCGCGAAACGCGGTCGCCGCGGCCTGCCTCCTGCACCTCGCGCAACCTCCAAATTGCAAGTCCCGCAAGCGCGAGGCGCGAGCACTAGTGCTCTGTGCAGGCCCCCAACGACGGCAAGCAATGGGTGCTGATCGTCCCCGACGGTGCGGCCGACCTCGACCGCATGGCCGGCCTCTCGCCGCTCGCCGAGGCGCGCACCCCCTGGCTCGACTTCGTGGCGCGCGAGGGCCGCTCGGGCCGCATGCGCACGCTCTACCCCGACCTGCCGCCGGGCAGCATCGTGGCGATCCTCGGCATGCTCGGCTGGGAGCCGCACCGCTGGCACCCGGACGGGCGCGCCTCCTGCGAGCTGCTGGCCCTGGACGGCGTCAGCCTGGCGCCCGGCGACCTCGCCTTCCGCGCCAACCTGGTGCGCATGGACGGCTCCCGGCTGGCGAGCTACAACGCCGGCTACATCGAGAGCGAGCGCTCGCGCCTGCTGCTCGACAAGGTCCGCCGCGCCACTGACGGCGCGTTCCCTGATTTCGACCTCTTCCACAACTCCGATTTCCGCAACTGCCTGGTCGTGCGCCGGGCCGGGGTGCGGCCGCACGAGCTCTCCTGCCCCGAGCCGCACGAGCACCAGGGCCAGGAGTTCGACCTCGCCAACCTGATCAGCGGCTCGACTCCGGCCGGCCGCGCGCTCGCCGGCCGCCTCAACGAGTACCTGGCGGCCGTGGCCCGGGCGCTCGACGGCGAGGAAGCCAACATGCTCTTCCCGTGGAGCGCCTCGCGGCACTTCACCCTGCCGCCGTTCCGCGAGGTCGCCGGCGTCGACGGGCCCGCCGCTATCGTCGGCGCCATGGACTTCCTGCACGGCATCGCCAAGGCCGGCGGCATCGACTTCCACCACGTGGGCAACGGCCGGCCTCGCACCGACTACGCCGGCAAGGGGCGGAAAGTCCTCGAGCTGCTGGCGAGCGGCCACCAGCTCGTGGTCTGCCACGTCAACGGCCCCGACGAGGCCGCCCACGAGGGCGACCGCGACCTCAAGATCTTCTGCATCGAGGAGATCGACACCCACATCGTGGGGCCGGTGGTGGAGCACTTCCTGGCACGGCCGCACGAGCTCGGCGGCGTGATGGTGGTGCCGGACCACTACACCAACTTCGCCGTCGCCCGCGGCGGCAACCACCGCGCCCAGGCGCACTCGATCGACCCCAGCCCCTTCGCCGTGTGGGACGGCCTCCACCGCGACAGCACCACCCGCTTCGACGAGGACGCCGCCGCCGCCGGCTGCTTCGGCCGCGAGCCCGTCGACCACCTGGATCTGCTGCAGGTGCTGGGCGTGGCGCGCCGGGCGGCGCTGGCGGTGAGCTGAGGGGACGCGAGGGAGCCTCCTGCGCGACCCGTCGGCTGCGGGGCGGGCTCGGAGGACATCTCGCGCAAGGGGTGCCTCGAGCGCGGCCCCTTTCAGGCCGGACGTTTGAGCTTCTCGCCGCCTAAGCTCCCAAGCGTTGAACGGCCGGCGGCACTCCGGTGAAGCGCTGAGGCCTTTCGGGTCCGCGTGGCCCACAAGCGCTCGCAGCTCAGGTGAATCGCCGGGTTGGAGCGCCGCGAGCTTCTGGAGGTTCAGCGAACGAGGGCGGCCGGACAAGGCGCCCTTCACCCTCTTCGAGACCACAGGTCGGTGAGTCTCAAGCCGCCCCGGGACCGGATAGGCCAGCCGTATCTCACTCTATCGGCGAGGCTTACCGGCGCCTCCACGAAGCCGCCTTACCCCCGCGTAACGACCTCGCCCCGGCGAACCTTGCGGCAGCCGAGGTTCGCGCTGAGCCGGCCCCCCGCGCCGCGTTGACCCCTATTGAAGTTGGCGTAGAATACCGCTAACTACTGGCATCCGAAAGAGCTTCGAGCGGGCAGCGCCCTGGCTCTCAGTGAGCTTCAGCGGAGGAGGAAGGGTTTCAAGGATCCTGGAGCGTTGGGTTCGTCCAATGCAGAAGCCCTAGTAAGACGTTCTTAGTCGCACACTATGGAAGCAGAAGAAGGAATGCCAAACAAGAAGCCGAATCCGGTTGAATGCCCGAGACGATTCTGTTTCTTCTGGATAGAGAAGGGCTCTAGTTTCGCGAATGGCCTATACGAGAGCTTACAAGAGGCCATCAAGCACGCATCCTATGTCCAGGATGATTTTTGCGGATGTAGATTCGGAGTTTGTAAGAGACTTGATTCGATAAAGGGAGAACTAGATTGGTACGAGCCAAATGAGCCGGAATTGGAGAAGGCCGGGCTACCCTGGTTCTACTTCATACCGACTCCAGAGAAAGTGGACGAGGAGAGTCGGGAAGAGTACATTCGAGATTCCGAATCATTGTGGGGAGTCGAGCATTGGAAGAGGTAGACCGCTTCAACAGAACGTCTAACAAACGGTTCGACCGGAGCGCGATATCAAGGTTCGTATGGTACATCTAACACCCTCGCGCCCGGTCAACCACGGCCTTTGGGCGACTACAGAGCAGGAGACCCAGGGTCAGAGTCAGCCCCGCAGAACGATAGAGGCTGCTCCCAAGTAGAGGAAGACGACGGAGCCATCGTGAGAAGGGTCAGCGCAATGAGACGCCACAACCCACATGGCCCGAGCAAAGGTGCCCAACTGGGGCAACTCTGTTGGCTTGGTGTACTCCTGCTCTCACTCGCTGCGGCGCCTCCAGCGCCCGTCAAGCCTCCTCCCGGAAAGCCGTTGAAGGTGGCCCCGTAGTCGGAGAGCAGCCCGCAGCGAAGAAGCTAAAAGAGGAACAGGAGGTCAGGCTTCCTCATGCACCCCGGGCACCCTCACTCGATCTCTTCGGACCCCTCCGCCAGCTCCCCGGCGAGCGCGCCCACGTTGGGCTCGCGCAGCATGGAGTAGTGGTCGCCGGGCACTTGGCGCACGGCCGGGCCCTCGCGGGCCGCGAGCGCTTGCATTTTGCAGTCACCGGCATCATCATGCGGGCATGGGAGTCCAAATCACGATCCGTGACGTTCCGGGCGCGGTGAGGGACGAGCTGGCCGCGCGCGCCGCCCTGCAAGGGAAGTCCATGCAGGAGTACCTGCGCGGCGAGCTGGAGCGGCTGGCGGCTCGCCCGCCGATCGAGACACTGCTGGCGGGGGTTCGCGAGCGCAAGAGAACGGCAGCGACCAGGGTCTCTGCGAAGCAGATCCTGGCGCATCGGAACGCAGATCGGCGGTGAGCGCGGTCGTCGACGCGTCGGTGCTGGTCGCCGCCTTGACCGACGACGGCCCGGCAGGCAGATGGGCCGAGGAAGTCCTCGGCGCCGGTGAGCTGGTGGCCCCCCACCTTGCCCAGGTGGAAGCCACCAACATCCTCCGTCGCCTGGAGCTCGGGGGCCGCCTGAGCCGCCTCGAAGCTGGCGCCGCCGCGCGGGACCTACTGCTGCTCGACCTCGAGCTGGTCCCCTTCGCCCCCTTCGCGCAGCGGGTGTGGGAGCTCCGAGCCAACGTTACGAGCTATGACGCCTGGTACGTGGCCGTGGCCGAAGAGCTCGACATGCCCCTCGCAACCCTCGATCGGTCCCTTGCCGCCGCCTCCGGCCCCCGCTGCCGATTCCTCCTGCCAGCCACTCGGTAGAGAAACGCCGGCTCGGCTGCTCCGGCGCGGGCGAGTGGAGCGCGGCCCCTCCTCACTCGCTCTCTTCGAACCGCTCCGCCAGCTCCCCCGCAAGCGCGCCCACGTTGTGCTTACCCAACATGGAGCGAGCCCTCAGTCGCGGCCGCTGCGTCATCGATTTCCCGGCGAGCCTCCGGGAGAAACTCAACCCGCGCGGCGCTCACTCGTCTCGCCAGGAAGCCGTCGCGAATCTCTTTCCAGGGGGTCGTCTCCACCTCCCCGGCCTCCAGGGCTGCCACCCGGGCCGCGACCTCCTGGCGCCATGCGGCCTCTAAGTCGGCCTCCGGCTCGGGCTCCAAGCTCTCCAGGAGAGCACCAGCTATCTCAGCCCGTTCCTGCTCGGCCAGTGTCATCGCTTCCTGGAGCACGGTCTCAGCGTGCGGTGTCATAGCGGGCATGCTACCCGACGAAGCTGGCCGGTCGAGCCCTGGAGAAGGGCACGCAAGGGCCTCGCCGGGCCTCAGCCAATCTCTTCGAACCGCTCCGCCAGCTCCCCGGCAAGCGCGCCCACGTTGGGCTCGCGCATCATCGAGTAGTGGTCGCCGGGCACCTGGCGCACGGCGAGGCCCTCGCCGGCGACGGCGGTCCAGCGGCCGGCGCCGCCGCGTGCCGGGCTCTGGTCGGCCAGGAAGAGGTCGATGCGGCCGCGGTAGGCGCCCGGCCGGTAGCTCAAGCCGGCGCGGAGGTTGGCGAGGAAGACTTCAGCCAGACGCCGTGCCTGCTGCGGCGCCACCTCGGGCGGCAGCGCCCCGGCGCGGCGCGCCTCCTCGAGCAGGTGACCGAGGCGCTCGCCGGGTGCGACGCGCACGAGGAGGTCGCGGGAGAACGGCAGCTCGCGCCCCGCCAGGCCCGAGAGGTCGCGGGCCAGGAGCGATAGCGCGTCGAGGTCGTCGATCGGCATCGCGGGCTCGGCTAGGGTCGAGTCGAGGAGCGCCAGGAGCTTCACTTCCTCGCCGGCGTCGGTGAGCCGCCGCGCCATCTCGAGCGCCACCAGGCCGCCGAAGGACCAGCCACCCAGGAGGTAGGGCCCCTTCTGCTGCACGCGGCGCAGGCCGGCGAGGTAGTCGGCGGCCATGTCCTCGACGTTCTTCCGCGGCTCGCCACTCGAGAGCGCCGGCGCCTGGAAGGCGAAGAACGGCCGATCGTCCGGCAGGCGCTGGGCGAGCTCGCGGTAGCAGAACACCGAGCCACCCACCGGGTGTACGCAGAAGAACGGCAGCCGCGAGCCGGCTTCGCGCAGGGCGACGAGGGAGGAGACCTCGGGCTCGGCGGCCTGGCGCTCGCGGCCACGCAGCCAGCGCGCCAGCTTCTCGACGGTCGGCGCCTCGAACAGCGCCGCGACCGGCAGCTCGCGGCCCAGGGCCTCGCCGAGGCGGCCGGCCAGGCGCACCGCCAGCAGAGATTGGCCGCCGGCGGCGAAGAAGTCGTCGGTGACGCCGAGGTCGCGCCGGCCCAGGACCTCGCGCCAGGCGAACGCCACCAGAGCCTCGAGCTCGTCGCGCGGCTCCACCCGCTCGCCGGCCGCCACTCCCACCGAGAGCACGGGCGCGGCGAGCGAGCGGCGGTCGAGCTTGCCGGTCGAGGTGCGTGGCAGAGAGGCGGAGAGCACCACCACCGAGGGCACCATGTAGGCCGGCAGGCGCTCTCC
This sequence comes from Thermoanaerobaculia bacterium, assembly GCA_044869805.1. Lineage (GTDB taxonomy): Bacteria > Acidobacteriota > Thermoanaerobaculia > Multivoradales > SZUA-115 > CAWDVR01. The sequence goes on from JBIOXV010000054.1 coordinate 31,334, forward strand.
CAGGCTCGCCCGCAAGCCCTCGACGAAGCGCGCGGCCCTCTCCCGGGCGGCGGCGCCCGCGCCCGCTTCGCCCGCGGCGGCGAGCGCCGCATCGGCCGGCACCACGTAGGCCACCAGCCGCCGCTCCTCGCCCTCGCCGGTCGCCACCACCGCCGCCTCGGCGACCCCCGGACGGGCGAGGAGCGCCGACTCGACCTCGCCGGTCTCAATGCGCATGCCGCGCACCTTGACCTGCGCGTCGATGCGGCCCAGGAAGTCGAGCCGCCCGTCGCCGAGCAGGCGCACCAGGTCGCCGGTGCGGTAGGCGCGGGCGCCGGGCTCGGCGCTCCAGGGATCGGGCACGAAGCGCTGCGCGGTGAGCACCGGCCGGCCGAGGTAGCCCCGGGCCACGCCGGCCCCGGCGAGCGCCAGCTCGCCCGGCACCCCCACCGGCACGGTCACGAGGCGCCGGTCGACCACCCGCGCCTCGACCCCCGGCATGGGGCGGCCGATGGGCGGCGCCGCCGCCATCGCCTCGACCAGGCCGGCCTCGCACAGCGCCTCGCGCGTGGCGTAGATCGTCGCCTCGGTGGGCCCGTAGCAGTTGAGGAAGGAGAGGCGCGGGCTCCAGCGCGCCGCGAGCTCGGCCGGGCAGCTCTCGCCGCCCACGCTCACCACCTCGAGCGCCGGCAGCTCGGCGTCGGCGGGCAGCAGGGCGAGGGCCGAGGGCACGAGCACGGCGATCGTCGTCTCGCGCAGCGCCAGGAAGCGCGCCAGCGGGGCGCCGGGCACGGCCTCCTCGGGCTCGGGGATGGCGAGCGAGCCGCCGCCCGTGAGCGCGAGGCCGATCTCGAGCAGCGCGGCGTCGAAGCCGATCGAGGCGAAGCGCAGCACGCGGCTGCCGGCGCCCGCGCCGAAGTCGGCGCGCGCGTCGGCAATGCGCCGCGCCAGGCCCCCGTGCTCCACCTCGACGCCGTTCGGCACGCCGGTCGAGCCCGAGGTGTAGATCACGTAGGCCAGCCCCGCGGCCTGCTCGCCGCCCGCGGGCGCCGGCCCGAGGCCCGACCTGCCGTTCCTCGCCCCCGGCGGCCGCGCCACGCCGTCCTCCAGCACCAGCAGCGTGGTCGAGGCCGCCAGCGCTTCGACGGGCAGGCGGGAAAGGCTCGCGACATCGGCGACCACCGCGCGCGGAGCCGAGTCCTCGAGGATCTGCGCCAGCCGGGCCGGCGGCAGTGCGGGATCGAGCGGCACCAGGGTGCCCTGCGCGGCGAAAGTGCCGAGCACGCCGGCGATCTGGTGCACCGAGGGCTGCGCCAGGAGCGCCACCCGCGCCTCGGCGCCGACCCCGGCGGCGCGCAGGCTCGCGGCCAGCGCCCGGGCGCGCGCCGCGAGCTCGCCGTAGGAGAATCGCGCCTCGCCCTGCACCACGGCCAGCGCGTCCGGCTGCCGCTCGGCCCAAGCTGCGAACTGGCGATGGAAGAGCGCCGCCGGCCCCCCGGGCGCCTCGCCCGCGGCCCACTCGCGGGCGAGCTGCTGCGCCTCCGCCGTAGTCAGCCAGGAGAGCCGCGACAGCGGCCGCTCCGGCTCGGCCAGCCACTGCTCGAGGGTGCGCACGAGATGGCGCATCTGCCGCGCCACGCGCGCACGGTCGAAGAGATCGGTGCGGTACTCGAGCGCGAGCTCGAGGCCGCCGCCCCGCTCGACGGCCGCCAGCCCGAGATCGAGCTTGGCCTCGACCGGCGCCGCGCCGAGGGCCGAGAGCGACAGCCCGGCCAGGGCCCGAGCCGCCTCGGCCTCGCCGCCCGCCTCCAGCCTCCCGCTCGACTGCCAGGCCACCAGCACCTGGAAGAGCGGCGTGCGGCCCAGGTCCCGTTCCGGCGCCAGCACTTCGACCAAGCGCTCGAACGGCGCCTCCTGGTGGGTGTAGGCGCCGAGCGTGTCTTCGCGCACGCGCGCCAGGAGCCGGGGGAGCGTCGGGTCGCCCGAGAGGTCGGCGCGCAGCACCAGGGTGTTGACGAAGAAGCCGATCAGGCCTTCGACCTCGCGGCGGGTGCGGCCGGCGATCGGGGTGCCGAGCGCGAAGTCCGCCTGCGCGGAGTAGCGGCCGATCAGGGCCTCGAAGGCGGCGAGCAGCACCATGAACGGGGTCGCCCCCTGGCGCCGCGCGAGCGCCCCGATCGCCGCCGTGGCCAGCGGTCCCAGGGTGGCGCGCTCGACGCCGCCGTCGAAGCCCTGCACCGGCGGCCGGGGCCGGTCGGCGGGAAGCTCGAGCACCGGCACCCCGGCCAGGCGCCGTCGCCAGTAGGCGAGCTGGCGGTCGAGCTCGCCGCCGGCGAGCCAGCGCCGCTGCCAGATCGCGAAGTCCGCGTACTGAACGGGCAGCGGCGCGAGTGGCGACGGCCGCCCCTCGGCGAAGGCGCCGTAGAGCGCCGCGAGCTCGTGGCGCAGCACTTCGAGCGACCAGCCGTCGGCCGCCACGTGGTGCAGCGTGAGTAGCACGGCGTGGTCGTCGTGCGCGGAGAGCTCGGTCTGACCGGCGGACGCGCCCTGCGCCGAAGGCCGAGCGGCTTTCAGGCGCACGAGCGCGGCACGCAGCATGGGGTCGCGGGCCAGATCGAAGCGCCGGCCGGCCTCGGTCGCGCGCAGGCGTGCCAGCTCCGCCTCTCGCGCGCCGCCATCGAGGCCGCCGAGATCGACCACCGGCAGCGGCACCGGGCCGGCCGGCCGGATGAGCTGCACCGGCTCGCCGTCCTCGACGGCGAGGACCGAGCGCAGCACCTCGTGGCGGCGCACGATCTCGGTCAGGGCGGCCCCCAAGGCCGCGACGTCGAGCGGCGCACCGCCGGCCTCGGCACGGAGCCAGAAGGCGAGCGGCAGCGTGTAGAGCGGGCCATTCGGCCCCAGGCGGTCGATGAACCACAGCCGCTGTTGGGCGAAGGAGAGCGGCAGCGGCGGGTCGCGATCGTCTTCCGCTCGGCTCCGGGGGACCAGCGGCGGCGCCAAAGCGTGCGGCGGCTCGCCGTCGCCCGAGACCTTGCGCCGCGCCTCGGTGAGCCGCGCCGCCAGCGCCTCCACCGTGGGCGACTCGAACAGGGCGCGCACTGGCAGCTCGACGCCCGCCGTCTCGCGCAGCCGCGAGACGAGCTGGGTGGCGAGCAGCGAGTGGCCGCCGAGCTCGAAGAAGTGGCCCTCGCGGCCCACGCCTTCGAGGCCCAGCACGCCGGCAAAGAGGCCGGCCACCAGCTCCTCGAGCGGCGAGCCGGGGGCGGCACCGGCCGCGGCCTCCACCACCGGCGCCGGGAGGCGCTTGCGGTCGACCTTGCCGCTGGGGTTCAGGGGCAGGGCGTCGAGGGCGACGACGAAGGCCGGGACCATGTAGTCCGGCAGCCGCTCGGCGAGCGCCTGGCGCAGGGCCTCGCTGGTGCCTACACCCCTCATCCCGGCCCTCTCCCCGCTCGCGCGGGGCGCCTCCTTCTGGTCCCCTCGCCCCGCTTGCGGGGAGAGGGTTAGGGTGAGGGGCTCCCTTTCCGCCACCACATAGGCGACGAGCCCGCGGCCCCCGGGCATCCCCTCGCGCAGCACCACCACCGACTGCCGCACGCCGGGCTGGGCGAGCAGTGCGGCTTCGATCTCGCCGAGCTCGATGCGGAAGCCGCGCAGCTTGACCTGGAAGTCGAGCCGCCCCAGGAACTCGATCTCGCCGTCCGGCAGCAGGCGCGCGCGGTCGCCGGTGCGGTAGGCACGGCCGCCCGGCGCGCCGCGCCAGGCATCGGGCACGAAGCGCTCGGCGGTCAGGGCCGGCCGGCCGAGGTAGCCGCGGGCGAGGCCGCCGCCGGCGAGCAACAGCTCTCCCGGCACACCCTGGGGCACCGGCAGGCCGGCGCGATCGACCACCACCGCCGAGGTGCCGGGCAGCGGCCGGCCGATCGAAACGCGGCGCTCGCCCCGCGGCACCAGGGTGAAGGTCGAGTAGGTGGTGTCCTCGGAGGGGCCGTAGAGGTTGAGCACGCGGCCGATGCCCGGCCGGCGGTAGGCCCGCTCGACGAGCTCGGCGGGCAGCGCCTCGCCCGCCAGGTTGATGGTCGCGAGCGACGCAGGGAGCTCGGCCTCGACCAGGCTCGCGAGCGCCGAGGGCACGGTGTTGAGCAAGGTCACGGCATCGCGGCCGGGCAGCTCGGGCAGGGCGAGCGCGTCGGCCGCGAGCACCACGCGGCCCCCGGCGGCGAGCGGCACGAAGATCTCGAAGACTGAGAGGTCGAAGTTGATGGAGGTGGAGGCCAGGACGCCGGAGAGCTCGCGGGCAGTGAAGGCGGTGGCGGACCAGGCGAGGAGGCCGACGACGCTGGCGTGGGTGATGGCGACGCCCTTGGGACGGCCGGTGGAGCCGGAGGTATAGATCAGGTAGGCGAGGTTGGAAGCGGAGACGACCGGAGCCGGAGAGAGCTGTGGCTGGCGGGTCCTGTCGCCGCCCCACCCCGCTGTGGTCCTCGCTCGCGGGCTCGCTGCGGTCCTCACGGGGTCCCCGGGCGGCGCCACCCGCCATGCGAGGTCGCTCGGAGTCTCGTCGAGCAGCGTGGCCCCGTCTCCGTCTCCACCTCGCGAGGGGGAGAGAAGGCGGAGAGCAGAGGACTGGGGAAGCTTCGTGATGTGGTGGTCTTCCACGACGACCGCGGACACCTCGGAGTCCTCGACCAGGAAGGCGAGGCGGTCGGAGGGGTAGGTGGGGTCGAGAGGGACGTAGGCCGCGCCGGACTGGAGGACGCCGAGCAGCGCGGCGACGAGCTCGGGGCGGCGGTCGAGCATCACGCCGACGCGAGCTTCGCTGGGCAGGTCGAGGCCACGCAGGCGGAGCGACCAGCCCGCGGCGCGAGCCGCGAGGTGAGCGTAGCTCCAGTGCTCGTCGCCGCCGACCACGGCGATGCGCTCGGGCAGCGTGGTGACCTGGCCCAGGGCGGCCTGGTGGAGGAGCCCGGCCGAGGCCGGCGGCACCGGCCGCTCGTTCCACTCGACCAGGGCCTGGTGGTGCGCGGCGGGTGCGGCGGTCGGAAGCTCGGCGGCCGGCTGCTCCGGGAAGGCGACGGCGGCGGCGAGCAGCCGCTCGAGCTCTCCCAGCTTGCGCATCAGGGTGGTCGAGTCGAAGAGGTCGGCGGCGTAGCTCAGCACGCCGCCGAGGCGGCCGCCCGCCTCTTCGAGCGCCAGCGTGAGGTCGAACTTGGCGGTGTCGGTCTCGGCCGCCAGCGCCTCGAGCGCCAGCTCGCCCAGGGCCGGCCGCTCGCGCGGCGCGTTCTGCAGGATGAAGGCGGCCTGGAAGAGCGGCGTGGTGGCGAGGCTGCGCTCGGGAGCCAGCTCGTCGACCAGCTTCTCGAACGGCAGGTCCTGGTGGGCGTAGGCGTCGAGGCTCGCCTCGCGCACCCGGCGCACCACTTCACCGAAGGAAGGCTCACCCGAGAGGTTGGTGCGCAGCACCAGGGTGTTGACGAAGAAGCCGATCAGCCCCTCGACCTCGAGGCGCGTGCGCCCGGCGATCGGGGAGCCGACCACCACGTCCTGCTGCCCGCTCCAGCGCGAGAGGAGCACGTTCCAGGCCGCGAGCACGGTCATGAAGAGCGTGGCGCCGCGCCGGCGCGAGAAGCGCTCGAGGGAAGCCGTCAGCTCTTCCGAGAACGAGACCGCGAGGCTGCCGCCGCGCTCGCCGCGCACCGCGGGCCGCGGCCGGTCGGTGGGCAGCTCGAGCACCGCCGGGGCGCCTTCGAGCCGCGCTCGCCAGTGAGCGAGCTGGGCAGCGAGCACGTCGCCGGTCAGCCAGCCGCGCTGCCAGGCCGCGAAGTCCGCGTACTGCACGGGGAGCGGCGCCAGAACGGCGGCCAGGTCGGCGGAGGCCAGGTCGCGGTGGGCCAGAGCCGCCGCGGGCACGCTCCCTTCGGCCACCGGCCCGCTGGCCGCGCCCGCGGTCGCCACGGCGTAGAGCGCTCCCAGCTCGCGCACCAGGATGCCGCGCGACCAGGCGTCGCTGGCGATGTGGTGGAGGGTGAAGGCGAGGGCGTGGTCCTCGGCCCCCGAGCGCAGCAGCGCGGCGCGCAGCACCGGGCCGTGCGCGAGGTCGAAGGGCCGGCTGGCCTCCGCCGCGAGCACTTGACGGACGAGCGGCTCGCGCCCGCTCTCCGGCAACGCGGTGAGATCGACCACCGGCAGAGGGAACGGCCGCGGCGGCTCCACCACCGGCACGGGCTCGCCGGCCACGCCCGGGAAGCGCGTGCGCAGCACCTCGTGGCGGCGAGCGAGGGCGCTGAAGCTCGCGGCGAGGGCCGCGGCATCGAGCCGGCCGCGCAGGCGCACGGCGGCCGGCACGTTGTAGGCGGTGCTGCCCGGCTCGAGCTGGTCGAGGAACCACAGCCGCTCCTGAGAGAAAGACAGCGGCAGGCGTTCGCCACGCGGCACGGGGACGACCGGCGGCGCGGCGACGCCTCGGGTGCTGGACTGCTCGGCCTCGATCGCGCCGGCCAACTCTGCCACCGTCGGCGCTTCGAACACGGCGCGCAGCGGCACCTCGACGGCGAAGGCTTCGCGCAGGCGCGAGAGGAGCTGCGTGGCGAGCAGCGAGTGGCCGCCGAGCTCGAAGAAGTGGCCGGCGGCGGAGACAGTGTCGAGCCCCAGCAGATCCGCGTAGAGCTGCGCTACGAGCTCGGCCACGGGGCCGGAAGGCGGCGCGACGACCTCGGCCTCGACCGCCGGCGCGGGCAGGGCCTTGCGATCGACCTTGCCGGTGGGGTTGCGCGGCAGCGCGTCGAGGGTGACGAAGAACGCCGGCACCATGTAGTCCGGCAGCCGCTCGCGAAGCGCCAGGCGCCAGGCCTCCGCGTTGGCAAGGCCCCTCACCCCGGCCCTCTCCCCGCCGGCGCGGGGCGAGGGGGCCGGAGGAGAGCCGGTCTCCGCAACCTCGCTGGGAGTCGCGCCCTCTCTCTGGTCCCCTCGCCCCGCTTGCGGGGAGAGGGCTAGGGTGAGGGGCTCTTCCACCACGTACGCCACCAACCCCCTTCCGCCCGGCAGGTCGTCGCGCACCACGGCCGCGGCCTGCCGCACGCCGGGGAGGGCGGCGAGCGCCCCCTCGATCTCGGCCAGCTCGATGCGGAAGCCGCGCAGCTTGACCTGGTGGTCGATGCGGCCCAGGAACTCGACCTCGCCGCCGCCACCGAGCCGCGCGCGGTCGCCGGTGCGGTAGAGGCGAGCCCCTGGCGCCGCCGAGAACGGGTCGGGGAGGAATCGCTCCGCGGTCATCCCCGGCTGGCCAAGATAGCCGCGGGCCACGCCGTCGCCGGCGATCAGCAGCTCGCCGGGCGCGCCGAGCGGCTGCGGGCGCAGGCCGCGATCCACCACGTAGGCGCGCACCTCGCCGAGCGGCCGGCCCAGAGGAGGCGACAGGAGCGGCGGGGACGGCGAGGCCACGCCGGCGCTTCCGTGGTCGAGCCTGCGGGTGAGCACGCCCACCGTGGTCTCGGTGGGGCCGTAGTGGTTCAGCAGGGCAAGCTCGGGCGCCTCGCTCTGCAGCCCGGCGAGCCAGGCCGGCTCGGCCGCCTCGCCGCCCAGCACCAGGGCGCGCCGCGGCAGCACCCGGTCGCCGCCGGCCGCGGCCTGCAGGGCCTGCAAGTGCGAGGGCACGATCTTGAGCACGTCCACGGCCCGCGTCGCGAAGTACTCGGCCGCGGCATCGGCATCGGTGGCGCGGCGCCGCGACATCACGTGCAGGGTGCCGCCGCCGGCGAGTGCCGGGAAGGTGGCGGTGTGACCGAGGTCGGCGGCGAAGGTGGCCAGGGCCGCAAAGGACATTCCCTCGCCGGCCGGGAGCCGCTCGCCGACCCGGCGCACGTAGTGGCTGATCTGCCGGTGCTCGACGCCGACGCCCTTGGGCACGCCGGTCGAGCCCGAGGTGAAGATCACGTAAGCCAAATTCTCGGGAGTCACGGTGGGAAGGGGCGCCTCGCCGGCGAGCGCAGGCTCGGCGCCGCCATCGGCCGCGGCCCAGAGCTCCGCTCCATCGAGCACGATCGCCCCGCCCCGTGGCACCGGCAGCCGCGGAGCCAGCGCCCGCTGCGTCAGCAGCAGCCGCGCGCCGCTCTGCGCGAGCACGGTTTCGAGCCGCTTCCTCGGCGCCTCGGGGTCGAGGGGCAGGTAGGCGCCGCCGGCCTTCAGGGTCGCGAGCAGCGCCACGGCGACGGTCTCGTCCGGCTCGAGCGACACCGCCACCGGCTCCTCGGACGCCACGGCGCGGCGCAGCAGCTCGCGCGCCAGCGCGTCGGCCGCGCGGTCGAGGCCGCCGTAGGTGAGGAAGCTCTCCTCGGCGACCACCGCCACGGCGTCGGGCGCCCGGCGCGCCGCGGCCTCGACCTGGCGATGGAAGACCGGCTCGGCGAGAGCGGGCCGCGCCGAGTCGTTCCACTCGGCGGCGAGCTGATGGCGCTCGGCGGCGGAGAGCCAGGCGACCTCCGTCGCGGGCCGCCCGGGCTCGGCAAGGAGCGCCGCCGCCAGCGCCTCGAGCTGCTGCGACATGCGCTCCACCGTGGTGCGGTCGAAGAGATCGGCGCCGTAGGTCAGGCCGCCTTCGAGCCGCCCGTCCGTGGTGCCGAGGTTCCCCGTCATGCCGAGGCTCAAACTGAGGTCGAACTTGGCGGCGGTGCCCGCCAGGGGCAGCGCGGCCAGGCGCAGCGCGCCGCCGAGCTCGGCCTCGGCCGGCGGCGTGTTCTGGAGCACGAACATCACCTGGAAGAGCGGCGTGGTGGCGAGGCTGCGCTCGGGAGCGAGCACGTCGACCAGCTTCTCGAAGGGCACGTCCTGGTGGGCGTAGGCGTCGAGGCTCGCCTCGCGCACCCGGCGCACGATCTCACTGAAGGAGGGCTCGGCGAAGGAAGGCTCGGCGGACGAAGGCTGGCCCGAGAGATCGGTACGCAGCACGAGGGTGTTGACGAAGAAGCCGATCAGCCCCTCGATCTCCATCCGCGTGCGTCCGGCGATCGGCGTGCCGACGACCACGTCCTGCTGGCCGCTCCAGCGGGCGAGGAGCACGTTCCAGGCCGCGAGCACGGTCATGAACAGCGTCGCCCCGTTCCGGCGCGAGAAGCGTTCCAGGGATGCCGTCAGCTCCGCGGAGAAACCCACCGCGAGGCTCGCGCCGCGCTCGCTGCGCACCGCGGGGCGCGGCCGGTCGGTGGGCAGCTCGAGCACCGCCGGGGCGCCCTCGAGCTTGCCCCGCCAGTGCGCGAGCTCGGCCTCCAGCACCTCGCCGGTCAGCCAGCCGCGCTGCCAGGCCGCGTAGTCGGCGTACTGCACGGGGAGCGGCGGCAGCACCGCGGCCAGGTCGCCGGGGCGCTCGGTCGCCGCGCCCCCAGTCGCCGTGTCATACAGGGCCGCGACCTCGCGCACCAGAATGCCCATCGACCAGCCGTCGGAGACGATGTGGTGCATGGAGAGCAGCAGGCCGTGCTCCTGCTCCCCGGCGAGCCGCACCAGCACGGCGGAGAGCAGCGGGCCGGCGGCGAGAACGAAGGGCCGGCCGGCGTGGCGCTCGGCCAGCCGCCGCAGCTCGCCGTCCTCTGCGCCGCGGCCCAGCGCGCCGAGGTCGACCACCGGCAGCGCGAAGGGCGAGGGCGGCGCGATCACCTGCAGCGGCCGGCCCTCGGCGCTGGTGAAGGTGGTGCGCAGTGCTTCGTGACGCTCGACCACCGCGGAGAACGCAGCGCCGAGCGCCGCGACGTCGAGCGCGCCCGAGAGCAGCACCGCGGCCGGCACGTGGTAGCTGGTGCTGTCCGGCTCGAGCTGGTCGAGGAACCACAGCCGCTCCTGTGCGAACGACAGAGGGGCGAAGGAGAGCGGGGAGGTGAGATGGAACGCGCCTTGCCGTTCGCCAGCCAGTAGCGGCGGCGGCGGCGCCGGCGCGGCCGCCGTCGCCCCGCGCCGCGCTTCCTCGACGCGCGCCGCGAGGCCGGCCACGGTGGGAGCTTCGAACACCGCGCGCACCGGCAGCTCCACGCCGAACGACTCGCGCAGGCGCGACACGAGCTGCGTGGCGGCGAGCGAGTGGCCGCCGAGCTCGAAGAAGTGGTCCTCGCGGCCGGTGCCGTCGGTGCCCAGCAGCTCGGCGTAGGCGGCCGCCACCAGCGCCTCGACCGGGGTCCGCGGTGCCGCGGCTTCCGCCGCCAGGCTGCCCGCCGGGCGCGACACCTCGGGCCGTGGCAGGGCGCGGCGGTCCACCTTGCCCTGCGGGGTGAGCGGCAGCGCGTCGAGCACCGTCACCCATGCCGGCACCATGTAGTCCGGCAGCGTCGAGCGCAGGGCGGCGCGCAGGGATTCCTGGGTGGCAACGCCCCTCACCCCAGCCCTCTCCCCGCTGCCGCGGGGCGAGGGGGCCGGAAGGGAGAGGGCCGGGGTGAGGGGCTCCGGGCCCCCGGCGGCCTCGAGCACTACGTAGGCCGCCAACGCCCGGCCGCCGGGGAGGTCGGTGCGCAGCACCACCACCGCCTCGGCCACCGCGGGCAGGGCGAGGAGCGCGGCCTCGATCTCGCCCAGCTCGATGCGGAAACCGCGCAGCTTGATCTGCAGGTCGAGCCGCCCCAGGAACTCGATCTCGCCGCCCGGCAGCCGGCGCACGCGGTCGCCGGTGCGGTAGAGGCGCGCGCCGGGCCGGCCGCTCCAGGCGTCGGGAGCGAAGCGCTCGGCGGTCAAGGCCGGGCGGTCGAGGTAGCCGCGCGCCAGGCCCGGCCCACCGACCCAGAGCTCGCCCGGCAGGCCGATCCCCGCCTCGCGCCCCTCGCCGCCGATCACGAAGGCGCCGGCCTCGTCGATCGGCCGCCCGATCGGCACCGAAGCGCGCACCTCCTCGCCCGGCACGAAGCGACGCGCCGCCACCAGGGTGGTGGCCTCGGTCGGCCCGTAGCAGTTGACCGCCACTCCGCCGCGCCGGGCGAGGAGCTGCCGCAGGTGCGCCGCCGACAGCGCCTCGCCGCCGGTCAGCACCTGGCCGACCGCCGCCAGGCGCTCGCCCTCCTGCTCGACGAGGGCGTGGAAGAGCCCGGTGGTCAGGAGCGTCACCGACACGCGCTCGCGCTCGAGCAGCGCGCCGAGCCCGGTGAGCGACGGCACGCCGGCCTCCGCCACCACCAGCTTGGCGCCGTGGAGGAGCGCGCCCCACAGCTCGAAGGTCGAGGCGTCGAAGGCCAGCGAGGCGGCCTGCAGCATCACCTCGCCGGGGCCGAGGCGCGCATAGTCCATGCCCAACACCAGCCGCGCCACGCTCGCCTGCTCGATGGCGACACCCTTGGGCCGGCCCGTCGAGCCCGAGGTATAGAGCACGAAGGCGAGGTTGCCGCCGTCCACCTCGACCGCGAAGCCGGGCTCGGCGGCGTACCCGCCGCCGAACGGCTCCGGCCAGCGCAGGAGCTGCACGCCGCCCGGCAGCTCGCCGAGGCGCTCCAGGCCCTCGTCGCCGGCCATCAGCACCGCGGCGCCGCCGTCCTCGACCATGAAGCGCAGCCGCTCGCCGGGGAAGGCGGGATCGAGCGGCAGGTACGCTCCGCCGGCCTTCACGATGCCGAGGATCGCCGCCACCGTCTTCGCCGAGCGGGGTGCCCACAGCGCCACCCGCGCCTCCGGCCCCACGCCGCGCGCCGCCAGCGCCCGCGCCACGCGGCTCGCCTCGGCGTCCAGCCCGCGGTAGCTCCAGTGCGCCTCGCCGTCGACGATCGCCACCGCCTCCGGCCGGCTCCCGGCCTGGATCGCGAACAGGCTCGCCAGGCCCTGGCGCGGGAAGCTCTGCCGGCGCTCGTTCCACTCGACCCTCGCCTGGTGGCGCTCGGCGGGCGAGGCGAGCGGCAGCTCGGAGGCCCGCACGTCGGGCGAGGCGAGCGCGGCTTCGAGCAGCCGCTCGAGCTGCTCGACCAGCCGCATCGCGGTCGTTTCGTCGAAGAGGTCGGCGGCGTAGCCCAAGACGCCGGCGATGCGGACGCCGGCCAGCCGGCCGCCGCCCTGCTCCAGCGCCAGCAGCAGGTCGAACTTCGCGGTCTCGGCCTCGGTGCCGAGCGGGCGCATGGCGAGGCCACCCGGGCCCATGCCGCCGGGACCCGGTGCGCTCGCCTCCGGGCCGCCCGCCTCGCCATCGAGCTGCGGCGCGGCCTGCAGGTCGAGCATCACCTGGAAGAGCGGCGTGGTGGCGAGGCTGCGCTCCGGGGCCAGCACGTCGACCAGCTTCTCGAACGGCACGTCCTGGTGGGCATAGGCGTCGAGGCTCGCCTCGCGCACGCGGCTCACGACCTCGGCGAAGGAAGGCTCGCCGGAGAGGTCGGTGCGCAGCACCAGGGTATTGACGAAGAAGCCGATCAGGCCCTCGATCTCGACCCGCGTGCGGCCGGCGATCGGGGTGCCGACGACCAGGTCGCGCTGCCCGCTCCAGCGCGCCAGCAGCACGTTCCAGGCCGCGGCGACGACCATGAACGGCGTCGCCCCGTGGTGGCGTGAGAAGCGCTCGAGCTCCGCCGTCAGCTCCGTGGAGAAGGCGACGGCGAGGCTCGCGCCGCGATCGCTCCGCACCGCCGGCCGCGGCCGGTCGGTGGGCAGCTCGAGCACCGCGGGGGCGCCGGCGAGCCTCTGGCGCCAGTGGGCGAGCTGGTCCGCCAGCACCTCGCCCGTCAACCAGCTCCGCTGCCAGGCCGCGAAGTCGGCGTACTGCACGGGGAGCGGCGGCAGCGATGCGGGCTCGCCGGCCAGGAAGGCGGTGTAGAAGGCGGAGACCTCGCGCAGCAGCACTCCCATCGACCAGCCGTCGGAGACGATGTGGTGCATGGAGAGCAGCAGGCCGTGCTCGGCCGGCGTCTCGCCTGCGGCGGGCGGGAGCCGCACCAGCGCGGCGGAGAGCAGCGGGCCGGCCGCGAGGTCGAAGGGCCGGCCGGCGTGGCGCTGGGCGAGCCGCTGGAGCTCGCGCTCGCCGCCCGCGGTGCCGAGCGCGCCGAGGTCCACCACCGGCAGCGCGAAGCGCGCCGGCGGCGCGATCACCTGCACCGGCCCTCCCTGCATAAAAGCACCCGCCGCGCTGGCGAAGGTGGTGCGCAGCGCCTCGTGCCGTGCCACCACCGCGCCGAAGGCGTGCCGCAAGGCGCGGGCGTCGAGGCCGGCACCGATCACCACCGCGGCGGGGACGTTGTAGGTGCTGCTCCCGGGATCGAGCTGGTCGAGGAACCACAGGCGCTCCTGGGCGAAGGACAGCGGCAGCGGCCGGTCGCGCGGCACCGACACCAGCGGCGGCACCGGGGCGAGCGCCGGCTCGCCCTCGCCGGCCTCGTCGCGCTTCGCCTCGGCGAGCCGCGCGGCCAGCGCCTCCACCGTGGGCGCCTCGAACAGGGTGCGCACCGGCAGCTCGACGCCGAACGCCTCGCGCAGCCGCGAGAGGAGCTGCATGGCGAGCAGCGAGTGGCCGCCGAGCTCGAAGAAGTGATCGTCGCGGCCCACGCCTTCGATGCCCAGCACGCCGGCGAAGAGGCCGGCCACGAGCTCCTCGAGCGGCGAGGCGGGAGGCGCCATGGGAGCAGCTTCGACCGCCGGTGCGGGCAGGCGCCCCCGGTCGACCTTGCCGCTGGGGTTCAAGGGCAGGGCGTCGAGCGTCACGACGAAGGCCGGGATCATGTAGTCCGGCAGCCGCGAGCCGAGCGCACGGCGCAGGGCCTCGCTCGTGGCAGCGCCCCTCACCCCGGCCCTCTCCCCGCTCTCCCTCTGGTCCCCTCGCCCCGCCTGCGGGGAGAGGGTTAGGGTGAGGGGCTCTTCCACCACGTAGGCCACCAGGCCGCGGCCGCCCGGCAGGTCGTCGCGCAGCACCACCACCGCCTGCTTCACGCCCGGCTGGGCGCGGAGCGCGGCCTCGATCTCCCCCAGCTCGATGCGGAAGCCGCGCAGCTTGACCTGGAAGTCCAGCCGCCCGAGGAAGTCGATCTCGCCGTTGGGCAGCAGCCGCACGCGGTCGCCGGTGCGGTAGGCGCGCGCCCCGGGCTCGCCGCTCCACGGGTCGGGCACGAAACGGCCCGCGGTGAGGCCCGGGCGGCCCAGGTAGCCGCGGGCCAGGCCCCGTCCGGAGATCAGCAACTCGCCGGGCACGCCCTGGGGCAGCGGCCGGTCGGCGCGGTCGACCACCACCCCAGCGGTGCCGGGGAGCGGCTTGCCGACGGTGATGCGCTCGCCGGCGAAGAGCTCGGCGATGGTCGAGTAGGTGGTGTCCTCGGAGGGGCCGTAGAGGTTGGTGACCCGGCCCACGCCCGGCCGGCGGTAGGCGCTCTCGACGAGCTCGGCGGGCACCGTCTCGCCGGCCAGGTTGACGGTGGTGATGGAAGCCGGGAAGTCGTCGCGCTCGAGCAGAGCGGCGGCGGCGGAAGGCACGGTGTTGAGCAGCGTGACGCGCTCCCGGGCCGGCAGCTCGATCAGGGCCAGGGCATCCCTGGCGAGCAGGATTCGGCCGCCGTGCGCCAGCGGCGCGAACAGCTCGAAGACCGAGATGTCGAAGTTGATGGAGGTGCCGGCGAGCACGCCCGAGAGCTCGTGGGCGGAGAACGCCGTGGCGGCCCACTGCAGCATGGCGACGGCGCTGCGATGGGTGATGGCCACGCCTTTGGGGCGGCCGGTGGAGCCGGAGGTATAGATCAGGTACGCGAGCTGGTCGGGGGAGACGGCGGCGGCCCGGAGGCCTGAAGTGGCCGGCTGTGGCTGGCGGGTCCTGTCGCCGCTCCACCCCGCTGTGGTCCTCGCTCGCGGACTCGCTGCGGTCCTCGCGGGGTCCCCGAGCGGCGCCACCCGCCAGGCGAGGTCGGCCGCAGCGAGCTGGTCGGGGGAGGCGCCGTCTCCACCGCCAGCTCGCGAAAGGAGAGAAAGCGGAGGCAGAGAAGAGGGGGAGATCAGGGTGGAGGAGCCCGCCGGGAGCTTGTCGACGTGATGGTCGTCGACGATCACGGCGGAGACCTCCGAGTCCTCGACCAGGAAGGCGAGGCGGTCGGAGGGATAGTTGGGGTCCAGGGACGCGTAGACGGCGCCGGCCTGGAGGATGCCCAGCAGAGCGGCCACCATCTCGGGCCGGCGGTCGAGCATCACGCCGACGCGGGCTTCGGGGCCGAGCTGCAAGCGCTGCAGGTGGGCGGCCCAGTCGGAGGCGCGCGCCGCGAGGCAGGCGTAGCTCCACTGCTGGTCTGCGCTCTCGATCACGACGCGGTCCGGCAGCTCGGCGGCGCGGGCGAGCGCGAACTGGTGGAGGAGGAGGCCCGAGGCCGCGGGCTGCGGGCGCTGGTTCCACTCGACCATCGCCTGCTGGCGCTCGGCGGGCGAGGCCAGCGGCAGCTCGGAGGCGCGCTCCGCGGGCGAAGCGATCGCCGCCTGGAGCAGCCGCTCGAGCTGCTCGACCATGCGCATCAGGGTGGTCGGATCGAAGAGGTCGGAGTCGTAGCTGAGCACCCCGGCGAGGCGGCTGTCGGTCGAGTGATCAGGGCCCTCTTCGAGCTCCAGGACGAGATCGAACTTGGCGGTCTCGGCCTCGGTGCCCAGGGGCCGCAGGCCGAGCCTACCCGCGCGGCCGACCGCCTCGTCGCCGAGCCGCGGCGCGGCCTGCAAGGCGAGCATCACCTGGAAGAGCGGCGTGGTGGCGAGGCTGCGCTCGGGAGCGAGCTCGTCGACCAGCTTCTCGAACGGCACGTCCTGGTGAGCGTAGGCGTCGAGGCTCGCCTCGCGCACGCGGCGCACGATCTCGGCAAAGGAAGGCTCGCCCGAAAGATCGGTGCGCAGCACCAGGGTGTTGACGAAGAAGCCGATCAGGCCCTCGATCTCGACGCTGGTGCGGCCGGCGATCGGCGTGCCCACGACCACGTCCTGCTGCCCGCTCCAGCGCGAGAGGAGCACGCTCCAGGCCGCGAGCACGGTCATGAAGAGCGTCGCCCCGCTGTGGCGCGAGAAACGCTCGACCGCCGCGGTCAGCTCTTCCGAGAAGCCGACCGAAAGGCTCGCGCCGCGGTCGCTCCTCACCGCCGGCCGCGGCCGGTCGAGAGGCAGCTCGAGCACCGCCGGGGCGCCGGCGAGCCGCGCCCGCCAGTGGGCGAGCTGGGCCTCCAACACCTCGCCGGTCAACCAGCTCCGCTGCCAGGCCGCGTAGTCCGCGTACTGCACGGGAAGCGGCGGCAGGGGCGAAGGCTCGCCGGCCAGGAAGGCCCCGTAGAGCGCCGCGACCTCGCGCACCAGGATGCCCATCGACCAGCCATCGGAGACGATGTGGTGCATGGAGAGCAGCAGGCCGTGCTCGGCCTGCGCATCGGCTGCCGCGGGCGCCAGCCGCACCAGCGCGGCGGAGAGCAGCGGCCCGGCCGCGAGGTCGAAGAGCCGGCCGGCGTAGCGCTGGGCGAGCCGCTTGAGCTCGCGCCCGCCGCCCGCGCTGCCGAGCGCACCGAGGTCGACCAGCGGCAGCGCGAAGGGTGCCGGTGGCGCGATCACCTGCACCGGCTCTCTCTGCACAGAAGCACTCGCGACGACCGCGAAGGTGGTGCGCAGGCTCTCGTGGCGGGCCACGACCGCGCCGAAGGCCTGCCGCAAGGCGCGGGCGTCGAGGCCGGCGCCGATCACCACCGCGGCGGGGACGTTGTAGGTGCCGCTTCCGGGATCGAACTGGTCGAGGAACCACAGCCGCTCTTGTGCGAACGAGAGCGGCAGCGGCTGCTCGCGCGACACCGGTACCAGCGGCGGCACCGGAGCGCGGCGCGGCCCGCCCTCGCCGGCCGCGGCGCGGCGCGCTTCGCCGAGCCGCGCGGCCAGCGCCGCCACCGTGGGCGCCTCGAACAGGGCGCGCACCGGGAGCTCGACGCCGAACGCCTCGCGCAGGCGGGAGACGATCTGGGTGGCGAGCAGCGAGTGGCCTCCCAGCTCGAAGAAATGACTGTCCCGGCCCACGTTTTCGCTGCCCAGCAGGTCGGCGTAGAGGCCGGCCACCAGCTCTTCGAGCGGCGAGGCCGGAGCCTCGACGGCCGGCGCCTCCGCCGCCGGGGCCGGCAAGCGCCGGCGATCGACCTTGCCGCTGGCGGTGAGCGGCAGCGCGTCGAGCACCACCACGAAGCTCGGCACCATGTGCTCGGGCAGGCGCTGGCGCAGGGCGTCGCGCAGCGCGGCCGCAGAGGTGGCCTCGCCGTCGCCGGCCACCGCGTAGGCGACCAGGCCGCGTCCGCCCGGCAGGTCGTCGCGCAGCATCACCACCGCGCGCTGGATGCCTGGCTGGGCGGCGAGGGCAGCCTCGATTTCTCCCAGCTCGATGCGGAAGCCGCGCAGCTTGACCTGAAAGTCCAGGCGACCCAGGAAATCGATCTCGCCGGAAGGCAGCCGGCGCACGAGGTCGCCGGTGCGATAGAGGCGGGCGCCGCTCTGGCTGCTCCAGGCGTCGGGCTGGAAGCGCTCGGCGGTGAGCGCCGGGCGGTCGAGATAGCCGCGCGACAGGCCCGCACCGCCGAGCCGGAGCTCGCCGGGCACGCCGATTCCCGCCGCGCGGCCCTCGGCGTCCACCACGAAGGCGCCGTGCTCGTCGATCGGCCGGCCGATCGGCGTCGAGGCGCGCACCTCGCCGGCGGCCGAGAAGCGGCGCGTCACCGCGAAGGTGGTGGTCTCGGTGGGCCCGTAGCCGTTGATGATCACGCCGCCCGCGCGCCCCAGGGCCTGGCGGACGTGGGGCGCCGAGAGCGCCTCGCCGCCGGCCAGGATCTGGCTCACCGCCGCCAGTCGCTCGCCCTCCTGCTCGACCAGGGCGTGGAACAGGCTGGCGGTGAGGAAGGTCACCGAGACCCGTTCACGCTCGACGAGCGAGGCGAGCCCGGAGAGCGACGGCACGCCGGGCTCCGCCACCACCAGCTTGGCGCCGTGCAGGAGCGCGCCCCAGAGCTCGAAGGTCGAGGCGTCGAAGGGCACCGAGGCGACCTGCAGCATCACCTCCTCGGGGCCGAGGCGCACGTAGTCGACGCCCAGCACCAGCCGCGCCACGCTCGCCTGCTCTACCATCACCCCCTTCGGCCGTCCTGTCGAGCCCGAGGTGTAGAGCACGTAGGCCAGGTTGCGGGAGTCGACCGGAACGGCGAAGCCGGCCGCTCCCGCGCCGGCGGGCGCCGGCCATCGCACGACCGGCACCCCGGCCGGCTCGCCCAGCCGCTCGAGGGCCTCGTCCGGCGCCATCAACACCGCCGCCCGGCCGTCCTCGAGCATGAAGCGCAGGCGCTCCGGCGGGTAGACGGGCTCGAGCGGCAGGTAAGCTCCGCCGGCCTTCACGATGCCGAGGATGGCGATCACCGTCTCCGCCGAGCGCGGCGCCCAGAGCGCCACCCGCACCTCGGGCCCCACGCCGTGCTGCGCCAGCGCCAGTGCCACGCCGCTCGCCAGCCGGTCGAGCGCGGCGTAGCTCCAGTGCGCTTCGCCGTCGACCACCGCCACCGCCTCCGGCCGGCGCTCCACCTGGATGCGGACCAGCTCGGCGAGGCCGCGCCGCGGGAAGGTCTGCCGGCGCTCGTTCCACTCCACCACGGCCTGCTGCCGCTCGGCGGGCGAGAGGGTGGAGAGCTCCGCGACGCGCCGCTCGGGGTTGGCGATGGCGGCGGCGAGCAGGCGCTCCAGCTCGTCCACGCGGCGCATCAGCGTGGTCGGGTCGAAGAGGTCGGCGGCGTAGCCGAGCACCCCGGCCAGCCGGCCGCCGCCCTGCTCCAGCGCCAGCAGCAGATCGAACTTCGCCGCCTCGGCCTCGGTGCCGAGCGGCCGCATCGCGAGGCCGCCCGTCGCGCTGCTCGCCTCGCCGCCGAGGTCGGGCGCGGGTTGCAGGGCGAGCATCACCTGGAAGAGCGGCGTGGTGGCGAGGCTGCGCTCGGGAGCGA
This sequence comes from Thermoanaerobaculia bacterium, assembly GCA_044869805.1. Lineage (GTDB taxonomy): Bacteria > Acidobacteriota > Thermoanaerobaculia > Multivoradales > SZUA-115 > CAWDVR01. The sequence continues at coordinate 50,212 of JBIOXV010000054.1, forward strand.
GCTCGTCGACCAGCTTCTCGAACGGCACGTCCTGGTGGGCGTAGGCGTCGAGGCTCGCCTCGCGCACGCGGGACACGACCTCGGCGAAGGAGGGCTCGCCCGAGAGATCGGTGCGCAAGACGAGGGTGTTGACGAAGAAGCCGATCAGGCCCTCGATCTCCATCCGCGTGCGTCCGGCGATCGGCGTGCCGACGACCACGTCCTGCTGGCCGCTCCAGCGGGCGAGGAGCACGTTCCACGCCGCGAGCACAGTCATGAACAGGGTGGCGCCGCTGTGCCGCGAAAAGCGCTCGAGCGCCGCGGTGAGCGCCGCGGAGAAGCCCACCGCGAGGCTGCCGCCGCGCTCGCCGCGCACCGCGGGGCGCGGCCGGTCGGTGGGCAGCTCGAGCACCGCCGGGGCGCCTTCGAGCTTGCCCCGCCAGTGCGCGAGCTCGGCATCCAGCACCTCGCCTTCGAGCCAGCTCCGCTGCCAGGCCGCGTAGTCGGCGTACTGCACGGGGAGCGGCGGCAGGACCTGGGAGAGATCGCGCCCGGAGAGATCGCACGCGGAGGGATCGAGCCCACGCCGGCTCGCGGCCGCCGCGCTGTAGAGGGCCGCGACCTCGCGCACCAGGATGCCCATCGACCAGCCGTCGGAGACGATGTGGTGCATGGAGAGCAGCAGGCCGTGCCCAGCGTGCGCCCCTGCTCCCGCGTCCGCCGCGTCTCCTGCCGGCGCCAGCCGCACCAGCGCGCCGGAGAGCAGCGGCCCGGTCTCGAGATCGAAGGGCCGGCCGGCGTGGCGCTGGGCCAGGCGGCGCAGCTCGCGGTCGCCCTCTGCGGTGGCGAGCGCGCCGAGGTCCACTACCGGCAGCACGAAGGGCGACGGCGGCGCGATCACCTGCGCCGGCTTACCGGCGGCGTCGGCAAAGGTGGTGCGCAGGCTCTCGTGGCGCGCCACCACGGCGGAGAGCGCCGTGGTGAGGGCCGCGGCTTCGAGGTCGCCCTCGATGACCACCGCCGCGGGGATGTTGTAGGCGGCGCTCCCCGGCTCGAGCTGGTCGAGGAACCACAACCTCTCCTGTGCAAACGAGAGGGGCGCGAACGAGAGCGGGAAGGCGAGCGGCAGCGGTCCGCGGCGGGCGATCGGCACCTGCGGCGCGGCCGCGGCGCCGAAGCCCGCGCCGGCGCGCCGTGCCTCGTCGAGCCGCGCGGCCAGCGCCGCCACCGTCGGCGCCTCGAACACGGCGCGTAGCGGCAGCTCGGCGCCGGCCGCCTCGCGCAGCCGCGACACGAGCTGGGTGGCGAGCAGCGAGTGGCCGCCCAGGGCGAAGAAGTGGCTCTCGCGGCCGGCCGCGTCGAGCCTGAGCAGACCGGCGAAGACCCCCGCCACCAGCTCCTCGAGCGGCGAGGCCGGGGCGCTTGGGGCGGCGACTGCCGCCGACGGCGCGGGCAGGGCCGCGAGGGCCTTGCGATCGACCTTGCCGCTGGGAGAGAGCGGCAAGAAGTCGAGCGCGGTGACGAAGGCCGGCACCATGTAGTCGGGGAGCGTCGAGCGCAGGGCATGACGGAGGGACTCCTGCGTGGCGGCGCCCCTCACCCCGGCCCTCTCCCCGCTCTCGCGGGGCGAGGGGGCCGGAAGCGAGCCAGTCTCTGCACCGTGAGGGAGCGAAGGCACCGGAGCTTGCTCCGCGTCTC
>JBIOXV010000055.1:0-172483 GCA_044869805.1 Thermoanaerobaculia bacterium
GTCGTGCGCCGGCTGGCCTTCAAGGGCTTCACTGCCAACCTCCATCCCGCTCTCCGCGCGCCCGGGTGGCGCTCGTTCGTGGCCGAGCTCGGCTTCGAGTGGGAGGAGGACATGGCAGCCTACGCCGGCACCGCCACCGAGGAGCGCCGCCTGGCCTGGAACGACTACTCGGGCGTGGACCTGATCGTGGCGCTGCGGCCTCCCGATCGGCATCTGCACACCGGCAAGCCGGCCACCAAGCTGTTCAACGCGTGGGCCGCGGGCGTGCCGGCCGTGCTGGGGCCAGAGTTCGCCTACCGCGAGCTGCGGCGCTCGCCGCTCGACTACCTGGAGGTCTCCTCGCTGGCCGAGGCGCGGGAGGCGGTGCTGCGGCTGGCCCGCGACCCCGGCCTGTACCAGGCCATGGTCGAGCACGGCCGGGCCCGCGCTCCCGAGTTCAGCTTCGAGGCCACCACCGACCGCTGGGCCAGGCTGCTCTACGAAGAACTACCCCACCATGCCGAACGCGCCCTGCGGAGTCCGCTGCGGCGATTGCCCCTGCCGCTGCGTGCCGCCGCGCGGCGCCTGGCGAGGCTCGCGGCTTTCGAGCCGGGGCGCTGAGCCGGGCCGCGGTCGAGCTTCAGCCGCGGCCATTCGACTCGGTCAGGGTCAAGGCGCGCCGCCGGCGGCTCCATAGAGCACCGTCCGCAGGTCGCAGCTCGTGTGGTTCTTTGCGGCCTCCGTCATCCACTCGGTGACGAGCGATCGCAACGCCAGATTTTCGACCTGGGCCTTGGCCACCACGGCCTCGCAGAAGGCCTCGCTAGATTTCGAGTAGCGCGCGACACGCATCCTCAGCACCGCGCGGGTTTCGGGCTCCAGGTAGTCCGATGCCGCATTGCCAAGGTGCTCGAGAAGGGTCCGATGAACCTCAGCCCCGCAGAGATCGAGTGTCGCAAGTGCTACGTGAAGCATCTTGGAGTCTTTGCGCTCCTCGGCCCACCACGCAGCGATCCGAGCCCAATCGTGCGCCAACTCGACATCGGCAAGCAGGACCCGGTTCTTGGGTCCGGACTTGACGAGCTTGGCACGCACCGGATCCACCAGCCTGTCGAGGAGACGGGAGATCGCTGCCGGGCTGCAAGTGCGGCACGAGTAGATCAGCCTCAGCAAACTGCTAAGGCGGCCGGCCTTGATCGCAGCGGGAAGAGCCCAGGCGGGACCACTTGGCAGAAGACTCTCCACGGCTCGATCGACCAACTCGCCAGTCAGGCTCTCTGTGCCGAGCAATGCCGCCGTCTCGTCGAGAGCCTGGCGTTCGTCCCGCTGCGTGAGAAGCGCCTGCCCCAGCCATGTGGCAAGCAACGAATCGAGCTCTTGGTTCGCGACTACCCCCGCTTTCTTGATCGTCAGAACTGGCGTTGCGCCGGGTGCGATGTCCAGGTCAAGTTTGCCTCGGCTGAAGGTCTTCGGCATGCCCGCCGCGATAGCGGCCGCCAGCTCGACACGGGAACCTGCCAGGCACGGGTCATCCAGGAGCTGGTTTACCGGGATCGGCCCCGCACCCAGGGAAGCGCATCCCGCTGACTTGTCGTTCCGCACCGTGACTTCGATGAAGTCTGTTTCCAGGCGCCCAAACCGTGACGGCGAGCTGACGGTGGCGAGCGGAACCTGTCGCCCTGCGGTGTCTGTGGCGCCGGACTTGAGGTATGCGCCGATCCGGCCGAGAGCACGCCGCTGCGCGCTGGCGTCTTCGGCGATCTCTCCTCGGCTTGAGTGATACCAGGCGAATCCCCCCACGGTGACGTCAGGCAGCCTCCGGGGCACCAACTGGACCACGCCGAGGATCTCGATCGACAGTACGAGCAGCCCCACCCCGTGCCAGAGCCTGCTGCCGACGAGGTTGGAGATCGCCGGTTGCAGCCTCTTCGAAGGGTCGCTGAACAGGTCGCCCAGCGCCTGGAGGCTGAAACCGCCAGCGAAAATGCTGCCCACCATCCAGCCCAGTAGAGCGGTGGCCGCGCCGTCGAACCAGTCCTCCCTTCGCTCGAAGGACGCGCTGGTCACGGTGCTCTCGTCGAAGAAGAGCGTCCGGAAGCCCAGCCAGAGAAGCGGCACCAGAAAGCCGAGAGCCAGTCCAAAGAGGATACGGCCCTTCGATCTCATCGCATTCACCCTCCGTTATGCGATGAGACGGACTCGTGCCTCGCTCTTCCCGCTGCTGCGGGAGACCTCCGCCGCCGGCTACCGGCCGTACTTGAACGTCAACCCGAAGTAGAGCCAGTACCAGATCAGGGCCAGGATCTGGATCACCAGCGGGAGGATGAACGCCACCGAGCTCTTGTCGATCGACGGGTCGCCGACCGCGAAGGAGAGCAGCACGGCCAGGAACGACAGGCTGCCCAGGATCAGGGCGATCCAGCGGTAGTCCCAGAAGCCGGGGCGAGAGGCGGGCGGGCGGCTCCACGGCGACCAGTAGACCCACACGAAGTGGGCGAGGACGAGCAGCCAGAGAAGCCAGGTCATCACCACGAAGCCGGCGACCGGGATGTCGCTGCGCAGCATGAACTTGCTCCAGTCCGCGAACTTGTTGCAGCCGCCGATCAGGCCTCGGATCGTGCTGTACAGAAAGTCGATACAGGCCGCGAGGTACCAGGAGCGCAAGCCGAAGCGGACCAGCGGGTTGTCGGGAGCGCCGATGAGGAACGCCGTCGAGAACAGGATGATCAGCCCCAGGGCCACGAACTGGGGCATGCCGATGAAGCCGGCGAGCCGCGGGTTGCGCACCCGGGCGCGGCTGTTGCACTCAGTGCGTTCGACGGGGCTGACCGTGGACTTGGCGTCGGGGATCGTCACGCCGTTGCGGAAGCCGGCCGCCGAGGTGTGCGGATAGGTCACCAGCTTCGGGGAACCCCCGGAGGACACCACGGCCGACAGGGCGTGCGTGCCCTCGTGGATGGTGGTCTGGAAGAAGTGCAGCACCGGGAGGGCGAGGAAGAGCCAGGCGACGGCCGCGCCTTCCGGGCCCCAGAACCTGCCAAGGCGCCTGAAATACTCCATGCACCATTGGTCGGCTTACCGGCGCGCGGCGTTACCGGGGCTCTCGGTCGAGAGCCCGGGCCGCTTAGCAGCGCGGCTCCTTACTGCGGCTCGCCCAGTAGGTGTGGGTCGAGCTCCATGGGCTCCTCCGGCTGGACGGGCCACGGCGGCCGAATCTGTGGTGGCGGCGAGCAGGTCGGCCACGGCTCCTCGCCGCAGCCCAGGCACTCCTCGATCGAGTACTGCTGGCTGTTGCAGCCGTTGGTCGGAGGCGGCTGCGAGCCGGGCACCACGTCCCCCGGCCCCTGGTAGCAGCCACCGGCGAGGTTCTGCTTGCAGGGCGTCTTGTCGAAGCACGGCCCGTAGGTGAGCACCACCGCGAAGGGCTGCTCGGCGGCGCTCATCACCCTGGTGCCCAGCACCCGCACCTGGATCTGGAGCGGCTGCCACCCCGAGTAGCTGCCGAGCGGCACGAACACGTCCTCCACGTTGTTGTAGGCGTCCGCCACCGCGCCGCCGGTCAGCCCGTGGTTGCCACGCCAGGTCTGGCCGCTGTAGATCACCTCGAGGTCGAGGTCGTTGACCAGCACTGGGTGCATGCCGAGGGTGCCGGGCTCGTCGGTCCACGCCAGGCTGACCCGCAGCACGTTGCAGGCGGACTGCCAGATGTCCCTGACCTGGACCCGGCGCGACCAGAGGTCTCCGGTGGCGACCTGGGTGGTCGCGTCCTCGAACACCTTGAGGGTGCGGAAGCCGGCGGGCTCGAGCACCGTGTCGAGGGCCGGGCGGCCGAAGCCCTGGTCGTAGTTGGGATAGGTGGTGGTGGTGCCTCCCACCTCGACGGTGGCGGCGTAGGCCGTGGTGTCGGTCAGGAACACCGAGGCGTTGACCAGCATGGCCTTGATCAGCGCCGAGCTCGGCGGCCCGCCGAGCGGCGGGTCGGAGGGGTCGTTCGGGTACTTGCCCTGGGCGAAGTAGTCACGCACTAGGGCCGCCGCGGCCGACACCGCGGGCGCCGCGTGGCTGGTGCCGAAGTAGCCCTGCGGGCAGACGCCCGGAAGCGGGCAGTAGGCGGTGTTGCTCGACGACTCCGCGGACGAAAGGGTGGTCGAGGCCGGCGCTACCAGGTCGGGCTTGATGCGGCCCAGGGTGGAGCACGTCGAGCCTCCCGACGGGATGCAGTCGTTGGTCGGCCCACGGCTCGAGAAGAGGTACATCACGTGGCGCTGGGCGCCGTTGCGCGAACCGCCCACCGAGAGCACGTTCTTGGCGTGCGCCTCTTCCGACAGCCCGCGCGGGAAGGTGTCGAAGTAGAACGGGCAGGTGGGGCAGTCGCGCTTCCAGTTCCCGCCCTCGTTGCCGACCGCGAACACCACCACGCTCTCGCGCTGGCCGGGCTGCTTCAGATACAGGTCGAGCTCGCGGCTGCGCCAGGTGTAGGTGCCGTATGGCTTCGGGCCAGGGGTCATGTGGCCCCAACTGTTGTTGTGGACGAAGGCGCCGGAGTCCTGCGCCAGTTGCAGCAGCTCGGTGGTGACGAACGAGCCGTCGCAGAGCTCCGGCCCGGCGGCGGGGCTGTCGTCGAAGATGTCCAGCATCAGGATCTGGCCACCGAAGGCGAGGCCGTCGTGGCCGTTGGGAGCGCCCGCCGAGCCATTGGCGCCCGGGCCGTCGCCCGCCAGGGTGCTCGCCACCGCCGTGCCATGGCTGTGGGGGTCGCCCATGGTGGCGCAGCCTGGGGCGCCGTTGATGTACCCGGCCAGCTTGCCGCTCGCGGTCGCGAACTGCTCGTGGGTGTCCCGCAGCCCGGTGTCGGAGATCGCCACGATCTGACCCGTGCCGTGGACGCCGATGCCGTAGATTGGGTAGTAGAACGCCTGGTTGGCGGTGTGGTGGGCGCGCTCGGTCTGCATCACCACCCGCACCGCGTTATTGAACAGCACGCCTTCCGACGCCGGCTGCACGTAGGCCACCTCGGGAAGCATCGCCAGCTCCCCCACCGCCGCGGCCGGCACCTCCACGGTCACCACCCGGCCGCCGAGCGCGGCCAGGCTCGCGAGCTTCTCGCCGCGTTCGCCGAGGAAGGCCTCCAGCCGCTCGCTGCCCTCGCCCTCGTAGAGCACGACCTCGAGCCGCAGCCGCTCGCCGGGCGCCGCCTTCGCGGCCTCGGTGGCGAGCGGGGGCGCCAGCTTCCAGCGCGGCTCGAAAGCCCCCACGGCGGCTACCCACGGCAGGTCCAGGAGACCAGCCGCCACCTCCGTCCGGGCGCGCACCAGGTAGTACCTCGGGGGGATGGCTCCGGCGACCTGCGCGCCCGCCGCCTCGAGGGCTGCGATGCGCTCGCCACCCGGCGCGCCGTCGAAGGCTACGATGTAGGGCCGGAGCTCGCCCGTTCCCTTCGCCGTGGCCTGCCCCAGACCCACGGTCTCGAGGTCGACCACCTCACCGCTGGCGAGCTCAAGCCGCGGCGGGCCCGCGGCGCATTCGGCGGCAGCGGCAGGCAGGGTGACGAGGAGCGAAAGCATCGCGATCCCGAGAGCCGCCGCTCGTGGCATGGAGCCTCCTTTGGCGGCTACCGACCACCGGCCGCCGTCACTACCAATGCGGTGAAAGGCGGCTCGAGAGATAGCTGCAGGCCGCCAGCGCCTCGCGCACCCCGGCCAGGCGCCAGTCCGCGGCCGGCAGGTGGGCCAGGGCATGCTCGAGCGGCACTCGGGCTCGCGAGCAGTCGCCCTGCGCGGCGAGCAGTCGGCCGAGGTCGCCGCGCGCCCGCGACGGCATCGGATGGCTGGGCGGGAAGCTCCGCTCGTAAACCGCGATCGCCTGCTCGAAGGCCGCCTCGGCGAGGGCGGCCTCGCCGCGCGCCGCGTGGAGCGCGCCCAGGCCCTCGAGGCTCTCGGCGATCTCGTCATGGCCGGGTGCGAGCAGGCGCCGGCGCTGCTCGCCGGCGGTGCGGATCAGCGGCTCGGCGGCGGCGAGATCGCCGGCCGCCACCAGCACCATGCCGAGGTGGTTCGCCGACCGCGCCACCAGCGGGTGCTCTTCGCCCAAGACCTCTCGCCGCAGGGCCAGTGATTCAGCGAGGCTCGCGGCCGCCGCCGCCAGCTCGCCGCGCGCGTGCTGCGCCTTGCCCAGCCCGTCCAGGAACTCGGCTGCCTGCGCTCGCGCCTCGGCGTCGGTCTTCCCTCGCTCGGCGGAGGCCAACTGCTCGTACAGGCGCTCGGCCTCGGCGTAGGAGCCCATGTCGAGCAGCAGCAGGCCGAGGTTGCCGCGCACCACCTTGGTGTGGCGGGCCTCCTCACCGAGCAGCCGCAGGTCGCGCGCCAGGGCGTCGCGATAGAGCGCCTCCGCCTCCTCCATCTGGCCCTGCTCGTGGAGCGACAAGGCCAGCGCGTTGAGGCTGGCGGCGATCTCGGGGCTGGCGTCGCCCAGCAAGCGCCGGCGCAGCGCGAGGGCCTCGCGGAACAGGCCCGTGGCGCGGCGGTACTCGCCCTGCTGGGCGACGGCCCGCCCCAGGCCGTGCAGGCTGGCCGCCACCTCGGCGCTCTCCGCGCCCGCTGTGGAACGGCGCGCGGCGAGCGCCCGGTGCAGCAGCCGCTCGGTCTCGGCGTAGAGCCCGAGCTCCTCGTAGAGGTGGGCCAGGGTCTCGAGCAGCATCGCCTGGGTGGCCGGCTGGCCGCCCAGCGCGGCGACCTCCTCGCTGCCCCGGTCCAGGAGCTCGCGAGCGGTGAGCCCCGGGCCGCCGCCGGGGCCGGCCAGCTCGAAGAGTCGCACCAGCATCGACGAGACCTGCTCCGCGCGGTCGCGTTCCCGGCCGATCTCCGCCTTCTGCACCGCGGTCGAGACGGCGAAGGCCAGCACGCCGGCGAGCGCGGCGCAGGCCGCGGCCAGGCCGGCGCGATGCCGGCGGGCGAACTTGGCGGCGCGGTAGGGCACCGAGTCCTGGCGCGCGATCACCGGCCGGCCCTCGAGGTAGCGGCGTACCTCCTCGCCGAGCTGCTCGGCCGAGCCGTAGCGGCGGCTCGGCTCCTTGCGCAGCGCCATGCGCACGATGTTGTCGAGGTCGCCCCGCAGGCGCCGGGACAGGGACTCCGGGCGCTCGCTCCGCATCGCCGCCAGCGCCTCGGCGCCATCGGGAGACGAGCGCCGTGCCACGACCCCTGTTTCCTTCTCCGGAGAGCGCCGCACAGCGGCCCCCGTTTCCCTCTCCGGAGAGCGCCGCACAGCAGCGCTCGGCCGCTCGGGTTCCAGCTCGAGGATGGCGCGCTCGAGCTCGGCCGGCGACGCCGGCGCCGGATACGGGCGCCGGCCGGTCAGCAGCTCGTACAGCAGCACGCCCAGCGAGTAGACGTCGCTGGCGGTGGTGATCGGCCCGCCCGCCACCTGCTCGGGGCTGGCATAGGCCGGGGTCATCGGCCTGGCCAGCAAGGCCGTTTCCGCCCACGCCTCGCGGTTGGAGCCGTCTTGAAGGTCGGGGGCCAGCAGCTTGGCGATGCCGAAGTCGAGCAGCTTGACCTGGCCGTCAGCCGTCACCAGCACGTTGGCCGGCTTGAGGTCGCGATGCACCACCAGGTTGCGGTGCGCGTAGTGGACCGCGGCGCACACCGTCTCGAAGAGCTCCAGCCGGCGGCGGATCGGCAGCCGCTCGCCGTCGCAGTAGCGGTCGATGGCCTGCCCTTCGATGCGCTCCATCACGAAGTACGGCAGGCCGTCGTCGGTGGTGCCGCCGTCGAACAGTCTGGCGATCGCCGGGTGCTCGAGGCGGGCGAGGATCTGGCGCTCGCCCTTGAAGCGGCGGCGCATCTCCGCACTGTCCATGCCGCCGCGCACCAGCTTGACCGCCGCCACCTGCTCGAACTCCTGGTCGGCCCGCACCCCGAGGTAGACGGCGCTGGTGCCGCCTCGCCCCAGCAGGCTCACCAGCCGATAGGGCCCCACCCGCTGCCCGATGCGGGCGTCGAGCTCGGCCGCCGCCACCGCCCGGCAGCCGGCGCCGATCGCCTGCTCGAGGAACGTCCCTGCCTTCGCGTCGGCATCGAGCAGGGCCTCGACCAGCCGCCAGAGCTCGGGGTCGCCACCCGCCCCGGCGGCGAGGAAGGCCCGGCGCTCCGGCTCCGGCTTCGCCAGCGCGGCGCCGAACAGCTCCTCGGCCCGCGCCCAGAGGTCGGCCCGGCGAGGGGGCTCCTCGCTCATGGATCGAGCTGGCCTTCGAGGCGGGCGAACAACCAGGCGCGTGCAAACCGGGTATCGGCAACCACGGTCGGCACCGAGACCCCGAGCAGCGCCGCGGTCTCCTCCACCGGCAGGCCGCCGAAGAAGCGCAGCTCCACCACCTTGGCCTTGCGGCGGTCGATGGCGGCGAGCGCCGTCAACGCCTGGTCGAGGGCCAGGAGATCGACCGCCGGCGCCTCGGCGGCGGAAGCCGCCTCTTCGAGCGGCACCTTGAGCGCGCCGCCTCCTCGCCGCACGGCGTGGGCGCCGCGCGCATGGTCGACCAGGATGCGGCGCATCAGCCGGGCGGAGAGCGCGAAGAAGTGGCCGCGGTCGTCGAGGCTCGGGGCCTGCCCGGAGGCGAGACGCAAATAGGCCTCGTGCACCAGGGCCGTGGCCTGGAGTGTGTGCTCGTCCCGCTCGCCGTGCATGGCGCTCTGGGCCAGGCGACGCAGCTCGGAGTAGACGCGCGGGAAGAGCTCGTAGAGCGCCCGCCGGTCTCCTCCTCGCCAGCGGCCGAGGAGCGTCGTGATGTCGTCGGTGGTCATCGGTCCAGGGACGCTCTTCATTCTAGTGTGGAGTGGCCATAGGTCTAGGTTTGCCCGCCTGCCGGGTTTCTTTTTGCGGGACGCCACGGTCTAATCAGCACCATGCGAGCCAGAACCTCGATCCGACGCCTCGCCCCCGCCGCCGCGCTGCTCCTCGTGCTGATGGTCCCCGCCGCCTGCGAGACGTCGTCCTCTCCGGCTGGCGACACCGGAGCGTCGGCTGTCTCCGGCTCGGTGCGGCCTTCAGGCGGGGCGGGGAAAGGCCACCAAGGGGGTGTCATGGCCGAGCAGCCAGCCTGGCAGGAGATCGACAAGCTCATCTCCGAGCAGAAAATGCAGGAAGCGCTCCAGCGCGTGATCGCGATCCGCGACGCCGCGCGCCAGGCCGGCGACCAGGAGAACTGGACCCGGGCCCTGATCCGCCAGGCGCAGCTCGAAACCGCGCTCTCGGGTTTCGAGACCGCGGTGCGCACCCTCAAGGACCAACCCTGGCCCGACCAGCCGCTCTACCGCTCGATCCTCAATCTCTTCTACGGCCAATCCCTGGTCTTCTATCTACAAGCCTATAGCTGGGAGATCGCACAGCGCGAGCGGGTGGAAACCTCGGGCGCCGTCGATCTCAAAGCCTGGACCCAGGAGCAGATCTTCGCCGCGGCGCAGGCCGCTTATCTCGAGGTGTGGAAGGACCGCGGCGCCTGGGGCGAGCAGTCGATCGGCACGCTCGCCGAGTACATCGAGCAGAACGACTACCCGCCGCGCATCCGCGGCACGCTGCGCGACGCGGTCAGCTACTTGTGGGTCGAGCTGCTGGCCAACACCAACCTGTGGCGGCCGGAGCAATCGAACGATGTCTTCCGCCTCGACCTCGAGAGCCTGCTCGGCCCCAGGCCCCTGGCCGAGGAGGCCGGCCTGGCGGCGCCCGAGGTCCACCCGCTGACCAAGATCGCCGCCATCCTCGCCGACCTCGAGGCCTGGCACCAGGGCCGCCGCCAGCCCGAGGCGGCGTTCGAAGCGCGCCTCGAACGGCTGCGGCGGCTGGCGAACTCCTTCACCCAGAAGGAGGACCGCAAGCGGCTCGAGGCCGATCTCGAGGCGAAGTCCAAGGCCCTCGGCCGTTCCTATGCCTGGTGGTCGGTGGGCCAGGCCCAGCTCGCGGAATGGGTGCGCGAGGAAGACCGGCCCAACGCCCTGGTCGAAGCTCGACGCATCGCCTTGGCCGGCGCCGAGGCCTTCCCCGGCTCCGTGGGCGGCAAGCGCTGCGACGCCATCGTCGCCCAGATCGAGGCCCCGCTCTACGAGCTGACGGCCATGGCGACCGACGGGCCGGCCCACCGCTCGCTCCAGGTGCGGCACCAGAACCTCGCCAGGCTCTACTTCCGCGCCTACCGGCTGGGCCTCGAGCAGACCATCGAGACCGGCCAGGACTACAACCTGCTGCCCGCCTACCGCGAGGTGCCGGCGATCGTGAGCGGCAAGAGGCCCGATCGCGAGTGGGTGGTCGAGCTGCCGCCGACGCCGGACTACCGCACCCACGTGACCTACGTCACGCCGCCCTTCACCGAGCCGGGCCTGTGGGTGGTGGTGGCCTCGGCGCGGCAGGACTTCGTGCGCGCCGGCAACGCGCTTTCCGCCCTCAACATGATCGTCAGCGACCTGGTGCTGGTCTCCCGGCAGCACGGCCAGAGCCACGAGGTGACGGTGCGCTCCGGCGCCACCGGGGAACCAGTCGCGGGCGCCGCGGTCACCCTCTACGCCTTCGACTGGCAGAGCCGCCACCACGCGGTCGAGACCAAGACCACCGCCGCCGACGGCCGGGTGAGCTTCGGCGCCGGCGTGCAGCGCGACCGCGCGTACTTCCTCTTCGCCGCCAAGGGCGCCGACGAGACGGCCGACCTCACCTCCGTGGGCTTCAACCGGCCCTACGAGCCCGACGATGGCAGTGACGCCCTGATCTACACCGACCGTAGCGTCTACCGGCCCGAACAGGAGGTGCTGTGGAAGGTGGTGGCCTACGGCTCGCGGTCCAACCACAAGCGTTTCGAGGTGGAGCCCAGGAAGCGGCTCGAGGTGCAGCTCACGGACGCCAACGGCGAGGTGGTGGCGACCGCGGAAGTGACCACCAACGCCCACGGCTCGGCCTCGGGCCGGTTCCGCATCCCGTCCGGCCGCCTGCTCGGCGGCTGGTCGGTCGGCACCGCGGAGGGCGGGGCCGCCGCGATGATCCAGGTCGAGGAGTACAAGCGGCCCACCTTCGAGGCCACGATCGACGATCCGGCCGCGCCGCTGCGCATCAACCGGCCGGCGACGCTCGAGGGCTCGGTGCGCTACTACTTCGGGCTGCCGGTGACCGCCGGCGAAGTGGCCTGGCGAGTGACGCGCGCACCCCAGTACCCACCCTGGTGGTGGTGGTGGGGCCGCCCGGCCGAGCCGCCGCAGGTGATCGCCACCGGGCGCGAGACCCTCGACGCGGACGGCAAGTTCCGCCTCACCTTCACGCCCGAGGCCGACGAGCGCCAGGCGTCGACGCTGGGGCTGTCGTACGCCTATCGGCTCGATGTCGACGTCACCGACGAGGGCGGTGAGACGCGCTCGGCCGAGCGCACCTTCCGCGTCGGCTTCGTGGCCGTGCAGGCGACGATCTCCTCCGCGGCCGGCTTCGTGCGCGCCGGCCAGACCGCGGTGTTGACCGTCCAGCGCACCAACCTCGACGGCGCTCCGCAGCCGGGCGCCGGCGCCTGGCGGCTGATGGCCCTGGCGCAGCCGCCGGCGGCGCAGCTCCCCGCCGACCAGCCGCTGCCGCCCGAGCCTGCCACCGGGGACACCGAGGGCGAAGCGCCCTACCGCACCCCGGGCGACCGCCTGCGGCCACGCTGGGACTCCGGCCTGCCGGCCTCGACCGTGCTCAGTCTCTGGCCGGACGGCGCCGAGGCGAAGCGTGGCAGCATGGAGCACGGTGCCTCTGGCGAGGCGAAGATCGAGCTCGGCGGCCTGGCGCCCGGCGCCTACCGCCTGCGCTACGAGACCACCGACGCCTTCGGCGCCCGCTTCGAGGCCAGCCACGAGCTGGTGGTGGCGCGCCAGGGGGCGACCCCGCTCGCCGTGCCGGTGATCGTCGCCGCCGAGGCCACCTCGGTACCGGTGGGGGGCATGGCGCGCTTCCTCCTCCACTCCGGCCTCTCCGACCAGGCCCTCGCCCTCGAGGTGTTCCGCGGCGCCGAGCGCCTGGAGCGGCGCGAGATGGCCTCCGGCAGCGGCGCCCAAGTGCTGGAGATCCCGGTCACCGAGCGCGACCGCGGCAGCCTGACGGTGTCGCTCACCGGGCTGCGGGATCACCAGTTGCTCGCTGCCCAGCAGACCGTCCTCGTGCCGTGGGACGAGCGCGAGCTCGAGGTCGAGTTCGCCACCTTCCGCGACCGCATGAAGCCGGGTGCCAAGGAGACTTGGCGGGTGACGGTGAAGGGCCACGACCAGAAGGCGCTCGCCGCCGGCGCGGCCGAGGTCCTGGCCTACATGTACGACCGCAGCCTCGACTTCTTCGCGCCGCACCTGCCGGCCGACCCGCTCGACCTCTACCCCGGGCCGGTCGCGCCGTTCGACGTGCGCTCCAACCTCGGCGGCACCTCGATCGTGTGGCGGGAAGGCGACGGCCTGGCTCGGCACCTCGAGTACCCGAGCCTCACCCCCGACCGTCTCAAGTTCTTCGACGGTTATGGCATCGGCGGTCCCGGCATGCGGCGCATGCGCATGCCGGGTGGGGTCATGGCTGGGGTGGCGCAGCCGATGGCGGTCGAGGAGTCGGTGGCGCTCGACAGCGCCGCCCCGGCCGAGGTTCCGGCCCCGGCCAAGATTGCGACCGGGGCGCTGGTGGCACAGGGCATCCCCGGGGCCGCGCCGCCTCCTCCGCCCCCTCCGCCGCCCCCCGCGGCGGAGCTCCGCAGCGACTTTTCGGAGACTGCCTTCTGGTACCCGCACCTGCTCACCGGGGAAGACGGCTCGGTGGCCTTCGAGTTCACGGTGCCGGACTCGGTCACCGAGTGGAACGTGTGGGTACACGCCCTGACCAAGGACTTCCGCGCCGGCTCGCTGACCAAGAGGACGGCCTCGGTCAAGGACCTGATGGTGCGGCCCTACCTGCCCCGCTTCCTGCGCGAGGGCGACGAGGCGGCGATCAAGGTGGTGGTCAACAACGCCGGCGAGGCGCCGCTCTCCGGTCGCCTGGATTTCGAAATCCTCGATCCCGAGACCGACCGCAGCCTGCTCGCCGAGTTCGGCCTGCCCGAAGCCCAGGCGCGTGGCGTGAGCTTCTCTGTCGAGCCCGGCAAGGGCACCAGCCTCACCTTCCCGATCAAGGCGCCGAGCCGCGTGGGGCAGGTGGCGTTCAAAGTGGTGGCGAGGGCCGGCGACCTCTCGGACGGCGAGCAGCGGCCCGTGCCGCTGCTACCCGGGCGCTATCACCTGGCGCAGTCGCGGTTCGTGACGCTCAAGGACCGTGCTAGCAAGACGCTCCGCTTCGAGGATATGACCGCCCAGGGTGCGGCGGGCGGCGACCCGACGCGCATCGACGAGCAGCTCGTGGTGACCCTCGACGCGCAACTGTTCTACGGCGTGCTCTCCGCCCTGCCCTATCTCGTCGACTACCCCTACGAGTGCAGCGAGCAGACTCTGAACCGCTTCGTCTCGACCGGCATCGTCTCCTCGCTCCTCGACCGCTACCCGTCCGTGGCGCGGATGGCGAAGGAGATGTCCCAGCGCGAGACCCAGTACGAATCCTTCGCCGGCGCCGACCCCAACCGGAAGATGGCGCTCGAGGAGACGCCGTGGCTGGTCGAGGCCAAAGGCGGGGGCACGGAGGCCGAGCACCTGATCAACGTGCTCGACCCGCGGATCGCCCGCGCGCAGCGCGAGTCCTCGCTCGCCAAGCTGCGGCAGTCGCAGACCTCGCTCGGCGGCTTCCCCTGGTGGCCGGGCGGGCCACCCTCGCCCTACATGACGCTCTACATCCTGCAGGGAATGGCCCGCGCCCGCGAGTTCGGCATCGAGGTGCCGCAGGACATGACAGTCGCCGCCTGGGGCTACCTGCACCGCCACTACGTGGAGGAGATCGCCCGCGAGCTGGTCAAGGACGACTGCTGCTGGGAGCTCGTGACCTTCCTCTCCTGGGTGCTGTCGAGCTACCCGGACGAGGAGTGGACGGGCGGCGTGTTCTCGGCCGACGAGCGCCGGCGGATGCTCGACTTCTCCTTCCGCCACTGGAAGCAGCACTCGCCGCTGCTCAAGGGCTACCTCGCCCTCGCGCTGAAGCGGGCGGGTCGCGCGGCCGACGCCGAGCTGGTGTTCGACAGCGTGATGGACTCCGCCAAGACGAGTGACGAGCTGGGCACCTACTGGGCGCCCGAGGACCGCGCCTGGCTGTGGTACAACGACACCATCGAGGGCCACTCCTTCGCCCTGCGCACCCTGACCGAGCTCGAGCCCGCCGACGCCCGCCGCCACGGCCTGGTGCAGTGGCTCCTCCTCAACAAGAAGCTCAACCATTGGAAGTCCACGCGGGCCACGGCCGAGGTGATCTACGCCCTGGTGCACTACCTCGAGCACGAGGGCACTCTCGCGGTGCGCGAGGAAGCCAAGGTGACGATCGGCGACCGCGTGCAGAGCTTCGTCTTCGAGCCCGACCGCTACACCGGCAAGAAGAACCAGATCGTGGTCCCCGGCCCCGAGATCGAGCCCGCCTCGATGTCGGCGATCACCGTCGAGAAGCAGACCCCGGGCTTCCTCTTCGCCTCGGCCACCTGGCACTTCTCGACCGAGCAGCTCCCACCCGAGGAGCGCGGCGACTTCTTCGTCGTCTCGCGCCGCATCTTCAAGCGGGTGCAGACCGGCAAGGAGTGGGTGCTCCAGCCGCTCGCCGAAGGCGCCAAGCTCGAGGTCGGCGACCAGGTCGAGGTGCAGCTCTCGATCCGCGCCAAGCACGCCGCCGAGTACGTACACCTGCGCGACCCGCGCGGTGCCGGCTTCGAGCCCGAGACCACCACCTCCGGCTACAAGTGGGACTACGGAGTGGGTTGGTACGAGGAGGTGCGCGACAGCGGCACCAACTTCTTCTTCGACTGGCTGCCGGCCGGCGAGTACACATTCAAGTACCGGCTGCGCGCCAACCTCGCGGGGGCCTTCAAGGTAGGGCCGGCGACGCTCCAGTCGATGTACGCGCCGGAGTTCAACGCCTACTCGGCGGGAGCGAAGCTGGCGATCGAAGGGGAGTGAGGCGGAAGCGCGGGGCCTCCGCCTCTCGGCCGAGACCGTTCTACTGGGTGCAGGAGTAGGGGTCGATGTTGCTGCAGAAGCGGATCGACGACGTAACGTTGTTCATGTTGTCGATCGGCGCCGTGAGATCGGTGATCGTGACCCCGGGCGCCACCCACTTGATCTGATGGTAGCAGTTGTTCAGCGGGTACGGGCTGAAGTAGTAGCACTTGTAGAGCACGGTGTAGTAGCCGACGTCGCTCCCCGTCTCCACGCACGAGATCACGTCGTTCCAGGAGTCGGGAAGGTACGCATACTGGGACAGGGGGCAGAGGATGAGCCAGTCGACTCCGCCGCAGCCCACGTTCTTGTTGAACGCCGAGCAGCCGGAGCCGACGCGGGTGCCCATCGCCGGCTTGCGCTCGCCAGGGCTGCCCGCGACCTCGCGCGCCTCGGCCCGCGAGCGGCCGTGCTCCTGCACGCCCTCCACGGTCGTGAAGCCGTAGATTGCGTCCTTCTCCACCACCGTGTACCTCACCTGCTCCATGAGCGATGACAGCTCCCAGGCTTCGTAGCGCACGCCATCCACGAACAAGGGCTTGTCGGGCTCCGCAGAAGCCGAGACAGAGCAGAACAGAAGGAAGAGCAGGGGCCAACACACAGATCGTCTCATCGCCGTCTCCTTCACAGGTAGGTTGGCAAGGCGCTCAGTGCTTCACCACGCAAGACCGAACCGATGCCGAAGGTGTATCCGTCTCCCACCACCTCCTCGAAGCGCCGGGGGGTTGGGGCTGCTGCCGGCGCTACCGCCATGGAAACAGACACGCCCAGCGGTCGGTCAGTTTAGTTTCTGGATCAACAAGATCAGGAAGCGCGAGCTGCCGCGCTGTGGGGCCCTACACCTGGAACTTCGAGGGGGAGTAACGTCGGAGCGACGAGGCGCGGGGCGCACGGCGTGCGCCCCGCCGCCTCGCGCCGCTACTGGTCGAAGAGCACGTCCGTCCAGAAGTTGCTGCAGCTCCCGGTGGTGGGAAAGACGTCGGCTCCCTGCACCCAGAGGCCGCCGTGCGCGGTCAGGGGGCCGTTGCTCACCGGGGTCGAGAAACCGCACGCGGTCTTACTCTGCTGGGTGTAGGTGGTCACCGAGACCACGTAGTTGGTGTTGGCTTGGATCTCGTAGCCGTCGCCGGACAGCGCTCCCTCCACCCATCCGGCCCAGCCGCCGGAGCCGAAGTCCACGTTTACCGAATCGAGATACTGGCCGCCCTCGGTCCACAGGATGAGCTCGTGCCAGCCGGCCTCCGCCGCCGCCTTGTAGTAGCGCAGGTGCGTCACGTAGCCGGGGATCGAGGAGTAGAAGACGTTGCCTACCGACCAGCTCGTGCCCCCGGTGCCGAGAAACTCGCCGGGCGACTCGCCGGTGAACACGGGGACCTGGCAGATGAGGCTGTGCCCGGTGTTGGCCAGCCAGGCGTTGCTCCTCCACTTGTGGTTGACGTTGACCTCCTTGTACTGGCCGTCCTTGAGGGACCAGGAGGGCGTATAGCTGAAGGCGTGCCCGGAGGGGCCCTGGGTCGGGAGCTGATCGACAAAGCTGCCGCCGTTCCGGATCTCGACCCGGGTCGTACCGTTGGGTCGCTTGTAGTTCCAGGCCCAACCAGAGATCTCGCGGCAGTTGGTGACCTGGTGCTCGCCGTAGTAGCCGGGCGTGACGTACCAGTCCTCCGAGCACTGCAGGGCCTGCCGATCGTCGTTCTCGAGGGTGCGCCCGCCGGTGCCGAAGTAGACGGCGGCCATCGTCGGCGTGGGGGAACTGGTCACCTCGGTATGGTGAAGGCCCAGGGAGTGCCCGAGCTCGTGGGTGGCCACCGCTTGCACGTCGTAGTCGGACCCGTTCGTGTTCCAGGTCTTGGAGGCGTTGAACAGGATGTCCGCCTCGGCGATGACCTCCCCGGTGTTGATCCTCAGCATGGTGAGCGCCAGGCAGGAGGCCCCGCAGGCGGAGTCGACGCCCCAGAAGAGCATGTTGATGCCGTCGTTGAACCGGAAGTTGGGCGAGTTGGTCGTGGTCCCCGCGTAGTTCAGCACGTGGCTCGTGCCGGTGACGTTGGTCCAGGTGGCCAGGGCGGCCTGGAGAGCGGCGGCCTTGCCCGCACCCTGGCCTTGGGTGTTGTGGAACCAGTTGAGACCTGTCCCCTCAGGGCTGTACCAGTGCGCAAAGCCGTTCAGGTGGTCACACTGCACCAGCGTGCTGAGGTACGTACGGCCGACGCTGCCGACATAGATCATCCGGTAGGCCTGGGATGGGGATGCAGAGGCGAGCATTGCGAGGATCACGGCGGCGAAGGCGACTTTCCGAGCTGACCTGTTCATCGTTTCACCTCCTGGCGGGCGGCGATTTCGCGCACCGAGCTGATCAGGGTGCTGAGCGGAACTCCTTCCCGGCCTCCCGGAGGCTCTGCCTTCCCGAGCCGGTCGGGCATCAGCGGATGGCGGGACGCCTGGCTCACAGCGAGCACCTCGCCTCGGGCCGGCGTGAGGTCAAAAGCGCCCTGGACGTGATCGGAGACTGTCCATGCGCGACCGCCGCCCGGCAGGTCTGCCTGCCGGAGGAAGAGCACGTACGACCTGCCCGGGACCAGCTCGGCCACGCCGACGAGGAAGTGAGTCTCCTGCCCGAAGGTGCCTCCCAGCAGGGTGACCGTGAAGCTCGTCTCCTCGGGCTCCCCCTTGAGGACCTCGGTGGCGACGAACTGGATGTCGGTCAGGATGAGCGTGTGGTCCTTGTTCCAGTAGGACTGGGCATCCCGGACTTCGCCGACCACGATCTTGCCGTGAGACCCGACGAGGTCCTCCAGACTCTGCCGGATCAGCGTCGTGGAGCTCGCCGGCCCGGCGGCGGCGAGCACCAGCACGGCGACCAGGGCGGCCAACCTCACTTTGTTCTTTGCAAGCATCGATTCACTCCTTGGGAAGGCAGACCCTCCCGGAAGATCCCGGAAACCGGAAGCGGCTTCTTGGGAACAGGCATGCGGCTTCTGCTTCACCCAACAGGACCCCGAGAAAGTGGATGTGGTTTACACGACGACGTTCCTCCGTCCTCGTATAGGCTGATCGCCCAGTCTGGATAGCCAGCGAGGCGTGCGATGAGATCCCGAGGTCCGCTACCGCTCGTCGCCGCCCTCCTCCTCGCGCCGGCCGGCGCCGAGACGCTCGCGGAGGCCGGGGGCCGTCTCGCGGCTCCGAGGGGGCCGGGGGTGGTCGTCGAGCAAGTCGGCGCGGGCTCCGCCCTGGCGGCCGCGGGGCTCGAGCCAGGCGATGTTCTCGTCGCCTGGGAAAGATCGCCCGATCCGCCGGCTCCCGCCGAGCGCGAGGGCGAGATCCGGACTGTCTTCGACTGGCTGTGGCTGAAGACCGAGCAGGCACCGCGAGGCACTCTGCAGCTCCACGCAGAACGGAGCGGCTCGCAGCGGGCCCTCGAGGTCGCGAAAGGCTCCTGGGAGGCCCGCGTACGGCCGGTGATGGAGGCGAACCTGCTCGCCACCTACCAGCAAGGGCGGGAGCGGGTTGCGGCAGGCGACGTGGAAGGAGGTGTCGCCCTCTGGGACCAGCTCGCAGAGAGCCTCGAGCCCGAGCCTGCTTCGCACCTGAAGTGCTGGCTCCGCTTCGAGGCCGGCGAGGCCTGGTCGAAGGTCGGGCGTGGCGACCAGGCGCGGGCCTCCCTGCTGGCAGCGTTCGAAGCAGCGCCCGATGCGCGAGCCCGGGTCGCGGTCGGAGAGGCGCTGGGCAGGAGCTACGAGCTCGCCAACCAGATGGACCGTGCCGAAGCGAGCTATCGCTCGGCGCTGGAGAATGCCGAGAGCATCTCGAACGAGAGCCTGGTGGTGGCTCGCACGCTCACCAGGTTGGCCAACCTTTCACGAATTCGGAATCGGCTGGACGAGTCGGCCGCGCTGCAGAAGCGGGCGCTCGCGATCCAGGAGCGCTGGGCGCCAGACAGCCTGGAGATCGCCGAGAGCTTCTACCAGCTCGGCACGGTGGCCTGGGCACGCGGCGACCTGGAGACGCAGTCCGAGCTCGCCAGCCGTGCCCTGGCAATCCAGGAGCGCTGGTCCCCGGACAGCCTGGAGATGGCCAGGACGTTGGGTTCTCTGGCCGTCGTGGCAACCGAGCGTGGCCGGCTCGACGAGGCCACGACGATGCTCCTGCAAGCGCTCGAGATCCAGGAGCGCCGTGCTCGCAACAGCCTGGCGCGGGCATCGAGCCTCCTCAACCTGGGAGCGGTGGCCAGGGCGCGCGGCGACTCCGAATCCGCCGCGGAGCACTTCCGGCAAGCCTTGGCGCTCTGGGAGAAGCTGGCCCCAGAAGCGGTCGGAGTCCCCCGTGTGTTGAACAACCTCGCAGCGCTCGCCCGGGATCGCGGCGACCTGGAGCAGGCGGCGGCGCTCTTCCAGCGCGCCCTGGGCCATTGGAGCAAGGCCGCGCCCGAGAGCAACGGCGTCGCGGGAGGCTACTCCAGTTTGGGAACCGTGGCGCAAGCGCGGGGTGATCTGGACGAGGCCTGGAGGCTGTATCACCGCGCGTTGGAGATCCGCGAGCGCATCGCGCCGGGAGGCGTCGACATCGCCAAGGACTTGCGGCGCCTCGGGATGATCGCCGCGGCCCGCGGGGACGACCTGCAGGCGCCGGCGCTCCTCGAGCGAGCCCTGGCGATCCTCGAGCGGGTGGCGCCGGGCACCACCGAGGAGGCCCTCACGCTGCAGCACCTCGGGCGGCTGCACCGGACCGCTCGTCTCGATCTGGCGGCGACCTATCTCGGACGGGCGGTCGAATCGCTGGAGTCCCAGATCGGGCGGCTCGGCGGCTCGCCGGACCTGCAGGCCGAGTTTCGGGCTCAGTACGCGGAGATCTATCGGGACGCCATCGAGATCGAGCTGGAGCGCGGCCACGCCGCGGAGGCCTTTCACCTCGTGGAGCGCTCGCGAGCACGGAGCTTCCTGGCGCTGCTCGCGCAGCGGGACCTGGCGCTCGGGAGCGAGTTGCCGGCGGCGCTCGAGCGCTCCCGCAAGGACAACGCGGCTCGCTACGACAAGGCCCTGGGCGAGCTGGCGCGCTGGACCGAGAAGGACGGCGAGGAAGCGAGGGCCGGTCTCCATCGCGAGCTCGCGCGTTTGCGCCGCGAGCGCGATGAGATCGCCGCGGATATCCGCCGTGCCTCGCCCCGCCTGGCCGCGCTGCGCCAGCCCGAGCCCTTCGACCTGGCGGCCGCCCGGCAGGTGCTGGACCCCGGAACGCTGGCGCTCTCCTACAGCGTGGGCGAGGAGCGGACGACGCTCTTCGCGCTCACCCGGGACGGCGAGCTGCAGGTGGAGACCCTGCCGCTCGGCGGCGGCGAGCTGCGCCGCGAGGTGGAGCGCTTCGTGGCAGCAATGCGCCAGCCCACGCCCTTCACCGAATCCACCACCGGCGGCGAGGCCATGCCTTCCGATCTCGGGCGCTCGCTCTACCGCGCGCTGATCGCCCCGGTAGCCGGCCTGGTCGAGTCGAGCGAACGCCTGCTGATCCTCTCTGACGGCCCGCTCCACCGCCTGCCCTTCGGCGCGCTGATCCGTGAGTCGGATCGAGCGGTGTCGGGCCGCGGGCAGTACCTGGCGGAATGGAAGCCCCTGCACTCCGCCCTGTCGCTGACCGTGTACGGGGCACTGCGCGGCGCCGCCACCGGAGCCTCGCGCGCCGACACGCCGCCCGGAGTCGCGCGCCTCGTCGCCTTCGCCGATCCGCGCTACCCGGCAGCGCTGGCGCCGGCCGGCGGCGAACGCCATGCCTTCTCGCGCCGCCTGGGGCCGGGCCTGCGCAGCTTCGACTGGCGGGCGCTGCCGCACAGCCGGCGTGAGGTCGAGCGCATCGCCGAGGTCTACCCCGGGGCGAGCCTCTTGCTCGGCGAGGAAGCCACGGAGGAGCGAGCCAAGTCCGTGGCCCGGGACGTGCGCGTCCTGCACTTCGCCACCCACGGCTATACCGACGACCGCACGCCCCTCGACTCGGCGCTGGTGCTGGCCATCCCGGACGAGATCGCCGCGGGCCGCGACAACGGCCTGCTCCAGGTCTGGGAGATTCTCGAGAGCGTGCGGCTCGACGCCGACCTCGTCGTGCTCTCGGCCTGCGAGTCGGCGCTCGGGCGCGAGCTCTCCGGCGAGGGGCTGATCGGCCTCACCCGGGCCTTCCAGCACGCCGGCGCGCGCTCTGTGGTCGCCAGCCTGTGGAGCGTCGCCGACCAGGTCACCTCCGAGCTGATGGCCCGCTTCCATCGCCATCGCGCCACCGGCCTGTCCACCGACCAGGCGCTGCGGGTGGCCCAGGTCGACCTGATCCACCAGCCGATCCGCATCGTCACCGCCGCGGGCCAAGCGGTCGACATCGACGCCTCCTCACCGTTCTTCTGGGCCGCGTTCCAGGTCTTCGGCGACTGGCGATGAGCCAGCAGGGCGAGCCCGTCGGACCTCGGGCGGAGCGGCTGCTCGACCTCGCGGGGCGCGAGGAGACCTTCCAGTCCCTCTTCGAGCGCTTCTACGGCCCTCTGGGCCGGTTCTTCGAGCGCCGCGGTTTCTCCGTCGCCGAAAGCCAGGACTTAATCCAGGAAACGTTTCTTCGGGTCTATCGGGGCATCGAGTCCTTCCGCGGCGAGTCGCGGTGGGAGCATTGGATCTTCCGCATCGCAGCCAACACGGCTTCCAAGGTGGTGCGCCACCGCGGCGCCGCCAAGCGTGCCGGGCAGGTGGTGCCCTGGCAGGAAGAGGAGGCGGACTCGCCGCCCTCGGCCGCCGGCGGCAGCCCCCGAGACGCGGAGACCCCGGCCCCGCTGCGGCGGCTGTTGGGCAAAGAGCTGGCGGTGCGCCTGGGCCAGGCCATTGCCGGCCTGCCACCGCAGATGCGGCGCTGTGTGCGGCTGCGGGTGCTCCAGGAGCTCGACTACGAGGCGATCGCGGAGCTGATGCAGCTCTCGCCGTCGACCGTGAAGGTGCAACTGTTCAAGGCCCGCAAGCGGCTGCAGATGGAGCTGGGCGACCGGGTGGCGGACTTCGAGCTGTGACCGAGGACCAGTGACGTGGACGAGCGACAGAGCGACCTGAAGGACGCCCTTCACGGGCCGGCAGCGGGCCCGGCGGAGGGGATCGGCCCGCACCCTGGCTGGAAGCGCCTGCTCGCCTACCGCGAAGGGACGGTCGAGGCCGCGGAGCGCGAGGCGGTGCAGGAGCATCTGTCGCTCTGCCGCCGCTGCACCGGCCTCCTCCGCGGGCTCGTGGACTTCGAGGCCGACGCCACGGCGGGCTCAGCGGTTCCATCCGCGGAGCGCGAGCAGGCGTGGAACGCGCTCCTGGAGCGCCTGCCGGCCGCTTCGACGAGGTCGGCGGAGAGCGCGTCACGGGCGCCGGCGGCTGGCCGCGCAAACCGTGAGCCTCTGGCGCCCCGCCAGCCTCAGAACTTCGCCCCTTGGCTCGGCTATGCGGCGGCCGTCGCGCTGCTGCTGGTGACGGTGGGGCTCGCGGCCTGGACGGCCACCCGCGTACGGCAGGAGCGGCGCCACGTGGCGGACCTCGAGCAGCGGCTCGTGGAGCGGCAGCAGGGCCTGCTTGCTCTCGAGCAATCCCTGGACGAGGCCCGGCGCCAGCTCGAGGCAGCGAACGAGCAGCTCCGGCTTCTCGAGCTAGAAGCCGCGGACCGCGCTCCCGAGCGCGGGAACGAGCTCGCGGCTCGCGTCGCGGAACTATCCGCCGAGGTCGAGAGGCTGCGACGGCAGCGAGGTCCGGCGACGGACGATCGGCCTCGCTTGGCCGCGCATCAGGTCGAGGTCTCCGTCGCCCCCCGCTTCGCCTTGCGCGAGCCCGGCCGGCCGGCCATCCCTTTCCTCAACCCAGACGCTAGCAACGCCGTGCGGCTCCCAGCCGTCGCTGAGCCCCTGACCTTGCTCCTCGACCTCTCCAGCAGCCCCACCTTCGCCGAGTACCGCCTCGAGCTGCTCGATGCCTCCGGCAACATCGCGTGGACCGCCCGCCGCCCCGCCGGCTCCCTCCTCGGCGACGCCGGCACCACCCTCTCCCTCCGCGGCCTCACCCCCGGCTCCTACAGCCTGCGCATCGAAGGCGCCCGCCCGGACGGCACCTCTCTCCTCGCCGACTACGCGCTGGAGATCAAGCCCTAGCCGAGCACTCCCGCGTCGTCTCCGCGGCCCGCGGGTGGAGGTGGGGCTCTGCTCCCCGCGCTCACACCTGGAACTGAAGATCGAACAGGCGCTTGTACAGCCCCTCGCGCTGGATCAGCTCCTCGTGGCGGCCGGCCTCGACCACGCGGCCGCCCTCGATCACCACGATGCGGTCGGCGCGCATCACCGTCGACAGGCGGTGGGCGATGACCAGCGTGGTGCGGCCTTGCATCAGATTGCCGAGCGCCTTCTGCACCAGCGATTCGGACTCGGCGTCGAGCTGCGAGGTGGCCTCGTCGAGGATCAGGATCGGCGCGTTCTTGAGCAGCGCGCGGGCGATCGCCAGCCGCTGCCGCTGGCCGCCCGAGAGGCGCAGGCCGGCTTCCCCCACCTGGGCGTCGTAGCCCGCCGGGAGCTGCTGGATGAACTCGTCGGCGTAGGCCGCGGCGGCGGCCTCGCGCACCCGCTCGATCGGCAGGTCGGAGCGGCCGTAGGCGATGTTGTTGCGGATGGTGTCGTTGAACAGCACCGTCTCCTGGGTGACGATGCCGATTAGCGAGCGCAGGTTCTTGAGCGGCAGGTCGCGGACATCGCGGCCGTCGATCATCACCCGGCCGCGGTCGGGGTCGAAGAAACGCGGCAACAGGTTGACGAGCGTGGTCTTGCCGGCACCCGAGGGCCCGACCAGGGCCACCACCTCGCCGGCGCGGATGGTGAGGTCGAGCCCGGCGAGCACGCGCTGCCCGGACTCTTCCTCGGGGCCGTCGTAGGAAAACCACAGGTCCTCGTAGACGATCGACTCCGACACGCCGTCGATCGGCACGGCTCCCGGCCGCTCCAGCACCTCGCTCTCGAGCGCCATCACCGAGGCCACGCGCTGGCCCGCGGCGGCGGCCTGCTGCAGGATGAGGTTGACCTTGTTGAGCTTGCGGATAGGGTCGTACATCAGCAGCAGGTTGCCGAGGAAGGCGATGAGCATCGGCGCCGTCAGCGTGCCGGCGCGGATGCTCTGGCCGGCGTAGACCACCAGCGCCGCTGAGCCCACCGCGGCGAGCGACTCGACCACCGGACCCGAGAGGTTGGCCAGCATCTGCGCCCGCAGGTTGACGCGCAAGTGACGGCGGGTGGCCTGGCGGAACTTGCCGACCTCGAAATCCTCCATACCAAAGGCCTTGACCACGCGGTAGCCGCGCACCCCCTCGGCCAGCAGCGCTGTCAGATCGGCCAGGCGCTCCTGGCTGCGGTGGCTGGTCTTGCGCATGCTCTTGCCGAAGCGCACGATCGGCAGCAGCAGGATCGGCGCCAGCACCAGGCAGATCAAGGCGAGCTGGAAGTGGGTGGAGAGCAACAGCGCGAGCAGCAGCAGCAGGGTCACCGACTGCTGCACCAGGTCGAGCAGGCGGTTGGAGACCGCGTTCTGCATCATCGAGACGTCGCTCACCACCCGCGTCACCAGCTCGCCCGAGGAGTGCGCGGCGAAAAAGCGGCTCGACTGGTTGAGGACGTGGCGATAGAGCTCGTCGCGGATGTCGGTGGTGACGCCGAGGCCGATCTTCTGGAAGGCATAGCCGGAGACGAAGTCGGCGAAGCTGCGGATCAGGAACACTGCCACGAAGAGCAGCGGCACGAAGATCACCACCTCGTCGGGGCCGATGCCCAGCCGGCGCTTGACGCTCTCGTAGCTCGCGCTGAAGTGCTCCTTGAGGTTGAACTTCTTGCCCAGCCGCTCGAGGAAGCTCGCCGGGACCTGCTCGGCGCCGGTGGCAGGCTCGGCGGGCTTCGACTCCGCCTCGCCTTGGCGCAGGAACCCGAGGCTGGCGGGCACGTCCTCTTCGCCGGCCAGCAGCACCTCGCCGAAGATCGGCTCCACCAGCGCCACGATGGCGGTGGTGGCAGCGGCGTAGACCAGCACCGCGGCGCCGGCCAGGAGGGCCCAAGCCGTGTAGCGGCGGAAGTAACGGAAGAGGAAGGAAGGGAGGCTCACGCCGCCTCCGCGGGGAGCTCCGCCGCCAGGGCTGCCGCCGCCCGCGCCGCGGCGCCGCTCTCGCCGAGCTTGCCGCGCAGCTCGGCCAGCCCCTCGCGAAGCGCGGCGACGCGGGCCGGGTTGGTGAGCAGCGACTCGGCCACGGTGGCGACGTTGTCAGGCTCGGCGTCGTGCTGCAGCAGCTCCGGCACCACCACCCTCCCGAGCACCAGATTGACCAGGCTGATGTGCGGCAGCTTGACCAGCACCCGCGCCAACCAGTAGGTCCAGCGGTGGAGGTGGTAGAGCACCAGGAGCGGCGTTCCCAGGAGCCCCAGCTCCAGGGTGGCGGTGCCCGAGGCGCAGAGCGCCAGATGGCAGCTCGCCAGATGCTCGAAGCGGTCCGCGGCCACGATCGGCAGCGGCAGGCGGGCGCCCTTGGTCAGCCGGGTCAGCTCCGCCTCCTCCACGGTCGGCGCACGTATCACGCTGGCCTCGATCGGCAACCGTGCCGCCAGGCGTTCGGCCGCGGCCACCATCAGCGGCAGCAACGCGGAGATCTCGCTGCGGCGCGATCCCGGCAGCAGCGCGACGCGGAAGGGGCCGCCCGGGGCCGCGGCGCGGGCACCAGGCTCGCGGTCCCACACCTGCGGGAGCTGCGGCACCTCGTCGACCAGCGGATGGCCGACGCAGACCGCGGGCACGCCGTGCTGCCGGTAGAACTCTTCTTCGAAAGGAAACAGGACCAGCATGCGATCGACCACGCGTCGGATGGTCTCCACCCGTCGGCGGCGCCAGGCCCATACCTGCGGGCTCACGTAGTAGATCACCTTGACGCCGCGGCGCTTCAACTGGCGGGCGAGGCGCAGGTTGAACTCCGGGAAGTCGACCAGCACGGCGGCGGGCGGGCGGCGCCGCTCCACCTCGGAGAGCAGGTGGCGGAAGATCTGCCGCGCCCGCGGCACCACCTTGAGCGCCTCGGCGAGCCCTACCACGGAGATCTCCGCGCTGTCGGCCAGCGTCTCGAGGCCTGCCTTGCGCAGCTCCCCGCCGCCCAAGCCGAAAGCAGCGACGCGACGGCCGAGCCGCGCCAGCTCGTCCAGGAGGCGCGCGCCGTGGAGGTCGCCCGAGGCTTCGCCGGCGACCACCAAGAGAGGCATCATGGAAACTGCGCCGGCGGACCCGCGGGGAACGGATACATCAGCCAGGCGAGGGCGAGGCCGCCGCCCACCATTCCCAGAAAGACCTGCAAGAAGAGCTTGACCTGCTCGCGGCGCTGGCGCCGCCAGAGCAGGGCGAAGAACAGAGCGGTCAGCAGGGCGTGGAAGAGCATCAGCAGGAAGTGGCTCATTCTCAGGTCTTTTTTCCCCGGGCGATGTCCCAGGCGTCGAGCACCAGCAGGTAGTTCATCAGGCCGGCGGTGATCAGGAAGGCCTTGCCGTACTCGAACCCCGGGGCGCCCGGGTCGCCTTCGAAGCCCAGCCCGTAGCGCAGCACCAAGTAGGCGACGCCGAAGCCGATCTCGCCCACGGCGCCGAGGTTCCACAGCGGCTTGCCGGCAAGGAAGTGGTAGAGCTGGCCGTCGAGCTGCCAGCCGGCCACGATCGCCGCGAGGACGATCGAGAAGAATGCCGCCGCTCGGCCCCGGCGGCCGAGATAGAAGTGCCCGGCGCCGGGCACCAGCCAGGCGAGCAGGCCTGCGATGAAGGGCTTGTTCGCCACGTGCGATTCGGCGCCCGAAAAACGCGGTGGCTAGTCGCCGTTCAACAGCTCGCGCAGCTCTTTCCCGGGCTTGAAGTAAGGGATCTTCTTCGAGGGCACCTTCACCTGGTCGCCAGTCTTGGGGTTGCGGCCCAGCCGCGAGCCGCGATGGCGGATGCGGAAGCTGCCGAAGCCCCTGAGCTCGATCTTCTCCCCCACCTTGAGGGACTGCACGATGGAGTCGAAGACCGTGTTGACGATGATCTCGGCGTGCTTCTTGGTGAGCTGCGTGGTGCGCGCCACCTCTTCGACCAGTTCCGCCTTGGTCATGCCGTCCTTGATCGACACCGTGCCCCCCCGGGGAATCTACTACGCGGCCCGGCCGCCGTGTCGCGGGTCCTCCCGCTCCTGGCCTCCGGGCCGCGCGTTGCGGTTCCCTGCTTGGCTATCCCTCGTCTTCTTCCGCCTCGGCTTCCGCCTCCGCTGCGTCGTCCTCGCCGTGGCTCCCGGCCTTGGCCTTCGCCTTGGCCTCGAGCTCGGCGATCTCCTCCGCGTCGGGCTGCAGCACGCCGCGCATCGACAAGCCGACCTTCTTCTCGTCGTCCTCGATGCGCAGGATCTTGGCGCTCACCCACTCGCCCACCGAGAAGTGGTCCTCGAGCTTGCCGCCCGAGGTCTCGATCTCGGAGACGTGCGCCAGGCCCTCCAGCCCCTCGTAGATGTCGATGAACAGCCCGAAGTCGGTGACGTTGACCACCCGGCCAGTGACCACGTTGCCGACCTTGTGGCTGGCCATGAAGTCTTCCCACTCGTTGGGCATGAACTCCTTGATCGACAGCGACACCCGCTGGTTCTCGGCGTCGATGTGGGTGATGCGAGCGCGTACCGTGTCGCCCTTCTTCAGCACCTCGCTGGGGTGCTTGACGCGCTTGGTCCAGCTCATGTCGGAGACGTGGATCAGGCCGTCGATGCCCTCGGTGATCTCGACGAAGGCGCCGAACTCGGTCAAGTTGCGTACCTTGCCTTCGATCACGGTGCCCACCGGGAAGGTGTCGGACAGCTCCTCCCACGGGTTGCGCTCCGTCTGCCGCAGCGACAGGCTGATGCGGCGCTGGTCCATGTCGAGCTCGGAGACGATGGCCTCCACCTCGTCGCCGATGTTGAGCAGCTTCGAGGGATTGACCACCTTCTTGGTCCACGACATCTCGCTGACGTGGATCAGGCCCTCGACGCCCTCCTCGATCTCGACGAAAGCGCCGTAGTCGACCAGGCTCACCACTTTGCCCCTGACCCGCGAGCCCGGAGGGTACTTCTTGTCCACCAGGGTCCAGGGGTCGTCGCTCTTCTGCTTGTAGCCCAGCGACACGCGCTCGGTCTCGGGGTCGAACTTCAGGATCACGATCTCGACCTCGTCGCCGACCGAGAAGTGCTCGGAGGGATGGCTGACGCGGCCCCAGGAGATGTCGGTGATGTGCAGCAGGCCGTCGATGCCGCCGAGGTCGATGAACACGCCGTAGTCGGTGATGTTCTTGACCACGCCCGCGAGGCGGGCGCCGGGCTCGAGCCGCTTCAGGGTCTCGGCCTTGCGCTTGGCGAACTCCTTCTCCAGTACCGCCTTCCTCGACAGCACGATGTTGTTTCGCCGGCGGTCGAGGCTGATGACCTTGAACTGCAGCTCCTCGCCCTTCAGGGACTCGAGGTTCTTGACCGGCTTGATGTCGACCAGCGAGCCGGGCAGGAAGGCGCGCAGGCCCACGTCCACGGTCAGGCCGCCCTTGATGCGGTCGATGACCCGGCCGTTGATGATGGTGCCGTCCTTGTACGCCTGCTCGATGTCGGTCCAGCGGCGCAGCCGCTCGGCCTTCTGGCGGGAGAGCAGGACGTGCCCCTCCTGGTCCTCCGCCTTTTCGAGCAGAACGTCGATCTCTTCTCCGACCTTGACCTTGAGGTTGCCTTCGCGGTCCAGAAACTCGGCCTTGGGAACCAGGCCTTCGGACTTGTAGCCGACGTCGACCACCACGTCGTTGGCGGTGATGCCGATGACGCGGCCGGTGACGATCTCACCCTCGTTCAGGTTGCGCATGCTCTCGTCGTACATGGTGACGAGGGCCTTGTAGTCGGCGCGGTCGGCCGGGTCGCCAAACTCGTCGTCGTCGGCCTCCGCGATGACCTGGGTTGCGCGTCCGCCGGCCGCGACCAGCCGGGCACCGCCCTTGACGGACGCCTCCCCGCCTGCCTCGGCCTCGGGCTGAGGCGTGCGGTGTTCTTCCGTTAACTCCATGGGGACAACTTCCTCCTTGATTTGGACTCAGGCCGGAAGGCCTGGTATCCCCAAGGTTCCGGGTGCGCGGTAGGGTGCCGGTAAACCCTTGAGAACTAGGGGATTGGCAGTATAGAAGGGGGGCGGCGAGGTGTCAACCACCGCGAGGCCGCCTTAGTTGCGCCTGGTGCTCCTCGCCGCCCCGAATCTTCTCTATCGCCCAGGCCGCGTGCTCGCGGACGACCGGATCGTCGTCGGTCGCCGCCTTCGCCAGGGCCGGAAGATACGCGGTGTCGCCGCGGTTGCCCATCGCCACGGCGGCGTTGCGCTTGAGGCCGGAGAGCTTGGCGCGCTTCATGGGGCTGCCGCGGAAACGCTCCGTGTACTCCTCGCGAGCGAGGAGCAGCATCCCGATGAGGCCGAGCCCGGCGCGCTCGGGCGGTAGGGCCAGCTCGGGGTCCGTGCCCGCCGCGGCCTTGCGGTTCCACGGGCAGGCCTCCTGGCAGAGGTCGCAGCCGAACACCCAGTCCCCCACCATCTCCCGTGCCGCCTCGGGCAGCGCACCCCGGTGCTCGATCGTCCAGTAGCTGATGCAGCGGTTCGAGTCCAACCGGTAGGGCTCGGGCAGCGCCCCGGTAGGGCAAGCTTCGAGGCAGCGGGTGCAGCGGCCGCAGAGGTCGGCGACCGGCGGGTCCGGTGCCAGGTCCAGCGTCAGGAACAGCTCGCCGAGCAGGAACCACGAGCCCGCGTCGCGCGACAGCAGGTTGGTGTGCTTGCCGATGGCGCCGAGGCCGGCGCGGGCCGCGAGCTCGCGCTCCAGCACCGGCCCGGTGTCCACGTAGGGACGGGCGTCCGCGCCCGGGAACGCCTCGCGCACGCGGTCGGCGAGACCTCGGAGGCGCTTCCCCATCAGGTCGTGGTAGTCGCGGCCCCGGGCGTAGCGGGCCACGCGCGGCCAGAGGTCGCCCTCGGGCTCCGCCCGCCTCCCGCCCTCCTCGTCCAGCAGTGGCGCGTACTGCAAGGCCACGCAGAGCACGCTCCGCGCCCCGGCCAGCACGCGCCGCGGCTCGCGGCGGACCTCGGCCTTGTGCGCCATCCAGGCCATGCCGGCTTGATCGCCGCGCGCGAGCCAGGCGTCCAGCGTGGCGGCGCGATCGACCGGCTCGAGGTGCGCCACGCCGGCGCGATCGAACCCGGCCTCGAGGGCCCAGCGCTTGAGCAGCGCGGCGGTGGTTTCTGGCTCCACGGCCGCATTGTAGCGGTCGGTGGCGCCTGCCCTGGGCATCCGGTAGACTCCCGCGCCGGCCGGCGGCAAGGTCAATCCAACCAAGGAGAGCCGATGGACGTCTTCGAGCAGGTGCGGGAGATGGGGCACGAGCGCGTCGTTTTCTGCTCCAACCCCGAGGTCGGCCTCCAGGCCATCATCGCCATCCACTCCACGGTCCTGGGCCCCAGCCTCGGCGGCTGCCGCATGCTCCCCTACTCGAGCGTCGACGAGGCGCTGACCGACGTCCTGCGCCTGGCGCGCGGCATGACCTACAAGGCGGCCGCCGCCGGCCTCAACCTGGGCGGCGGCAAGGCGGTGATCCTCGGCGACCCGAAGAAGCAGAAGAGCGAGGGGTTGTTCCGCGCCTTCGGCGGCTTCGTGGACTCGCTCGGCGGGCACTACATCACCGCCGAGGACAGCGGCACCGACACCGACGACATGGAGCTCATCCTCGCCGAGACGCGCTGGGTGACGGGCGTCTCCTCGAGCCATGGCGGCAGCGGCAACCCGGCGCCGGTGACCGCCTACGGCGTGCTCCAGGGCATGAAGGCCGCGGCCCGCTGGCGGTGGGGCGATCCCTCGCTCGCCGGCAAGGCGGTCGCCATCCAGGGCCTGGGCAGCGTCGGCAGCCACCTCGCCCGCTACCTGGTCAACGACGAGCGCGCCAAAGTCTTCGGCTGCGACGTCGACCGCGAGGCCGCCGAGCGCGCCGCGGCGGAGATCGGGGTCGAGGTGGTGGGGAGCGAGGAGATCTTCGACGCCCAGGTCGACGTCTTCGCGCCCTGCGCGCTGGGCGCGGTGCTCAACGACGACACCATCCCCCGCCTGCGCTGTGCCGTCGTCGCCGGCGCCGCCAACAACCAGCTCGCCAACGAGGCCCAGCACGGCAAGGCGCTCGACGAGCGCGGCATCCTCTACGCGCCGGACTACGTGATCAACGCCGGGGGCCTGATCAACGTCTACAACGAGCTCAACGAGAACGGCTACAACCAGGACCGTGCCCTGCGCCAGACCCGCGGCATCTATCGCAACATGATGCGGGTGTTCGAGATCGCCAAGGCCGACGGCATCCCGAGCACCGTGGCGGCCGACCGCGTGGCCGAGGAGCGCATCGCTCGCCTCAAGACCATCCGGCCCCGCCACTGGAGCCGCATGTTCACCGACCGTCGCCAGAGGTGAGAGCGGTGCGCGGGCTCGACCGGGTTCGCGGATCGATCTTCGCCGCAGCCTGCGCGGCGCTCGCCCTGCCCGCCCTGGGCGCACCGGACCCCGCCGCCGCCGCGCCGGCGTCCCAGGCGTCCCTCTGTGCCGAGCCCACTCCGCTCGCCCTGCTCGGGCTCGACACCGAGGCCGGCCTGCTGCTCTTCGACCTGCCGGTCGCGGGTGGCAGGACGAGGCAGATCGAGGTGGCGCTCGGCCGGGTCGCCGCCGGCGAGCCTGGCGCGGCCGGGCCGGACGCCGCCCGGAGCTTCCGTGCCGCTCCCGCCGCGGCCCACTACGCCGGCTCCGTGGGGCCGGGGCCGATCTTCGCGCTCGCCCGCTGCGGCGACGGCTGCCTGGCGGCCGAGCGTTGGCAGGGCGGCCGCTGGGAGCCGCTCGGAAGCCCCCTCGAGATCCCCGGGTCGGCAAACCTCTACGCCACCTACGACCGCTCCGGCCGGCCCTGGATCGTCGCTCATCTGCCGGGCCCGGAGCGCTGGATCGAGGCCCGCGCCTGGCGCTTCGAGGACGGCGCCTGGAAACCGAAGGGCGAGCTCGCGGTGCACGGCCCCACCGCGCTCGGGGTGGCACCCGCGAGCTGGCAGCGCGACGCGGTGGTCAGCGGCAGCGGCCTGTTCTCGGCCGGCGCGCCGCCCGTCACCTGGGCCGCGGGCCTGCCGACGCTGCCGCCCGAGAAGCACGGCCAGATCGTGCCCAACGGCGAGACCGGCGCCGTGTACATGGCGGCCGACGGCGCCCTGTACTGGAGCGCCGACCGTGGCGCCGCCTGGCGCGGCACCCGCTTCAAGCCCTGGGGTGTCGAACGCACCGAGATCTGGGCCTACGGCGTGGACTACAGCGTGGACCTGCCGCTCGGCACCCACGGCGAGCCACTGCCGCTCGCCTGGTTCGACCGCCGCGGCGGCCGCTCCGGGAAGGTCTTCCTGACCGAGCTCGAGCCGGGCGGCGAGTGGCGGCTCCGCGGCGAGGTGCCCGCCGACCTCCAGACCACGGCCGAGCCGCTCGAGCTCGTCCACCTGCTGCGCAAGGACGCCGGGGAGTGGGTGCTGCTGTCGGACTGCTTCCGCTCCGAAGGCAAGCCGGCGCTGGCCCTGCGCACCTGGTCGCCGGCGGGGCTCGGCGCCACCAGGGTCGTCCAGGTCGAGGGGCTGCCGTAGGGGCGGCCCTCGTGGTCGCCCTCGGCTGGGCGGGCACGAGGCCTGCGCCTACAAATTCGCCCGCCCCCGCACCACCGCCAGCATCTCCTCCACCACCTCTTCGGCCGAGCGCTCGGAGGTGTCGATCGGGTGGTAGCTCGCGTCGCGGGTCAGGGGCGAGTGATCGCGGCTCGAGTCACGGCGGTCGCGGCTCTCGATCTCGGCGCGCACCTGCTCCAGGCTCAGGGTGCTGCCGGCCGCCGCCAGCTCCTCGTGGCGCCGCCGGGAGCGCACCTCGGGCGTCGCCTCGAAGAAGAACTTGTAGGCCGCGTCGGGGAACACGCGGGTGCCGATGTCACGACCCTCGACCACCCCTCCCCAGCGCTCTCCCGCCTCGCGCTGCAACGCCACCAGGCGGCGGCGCACCCCGGGGTAGGTGGCGATGCGCGAGGTGGCGGCGCTCACCTCCGGGGTGCGGATGCGCTCCCCGACCGGCACGCCGTCGAGCAGCACCACGAGCTCGATCTCGCCACTCCTCGCCTCGGCCGCGAGCGAAACCTCGGCCTCGGCGGCCAGTCGCTCGACGCGCGGTCCGTCCTCGGGCGACACGCCGAGCTCGAGGGTCTTGAGCGCCACCGCCCGGTACATCGCCCCGGTATCGAGATAGGGCACCCCGAGCCGCCGGGCGAGGAGCTTCGCCGCGGTGCTCTTGCCCACCCCCGCCGGGCCGTCGATGGCGACGATCAGCCCCTGATCCCCGGCGCTTGGGCCGCCGGCGCTCGGGCCGGCGCCGCCTGCTTCGTGCGGAGGCCGATCGGTCAAGGTCGTAGGGCCTGGTCGAGCGCTGCCAGCAGCCGCTCGTTCTCCGGCCTGGTGCCGACCGTGATGCGCACGCTGCCGGGCAGGCCCCAGCCGGCCATGCCGCGCACCAGGACGCCGCGCGCGGCGAGCTCTGCCGCCAGATCGCCGCCGTAGCCCGGGAAGTCCGCCAGCACGAAGTTGGTGACCGAAGGAGTGAGCACCGCGCCACGCCGCTCCAGCTCGGCGCTCAAGAAGGCCAGCTCGCGGGAGTTGCGGCGCCGGGCCTCGGCCACGTGCGCCTCGTCGTCGAGCGCCGCCAGGGCCGCGGCCTGCGCCACGGCATTGGTGTTGAACGGCGCCCGCACCCGCTCGAGGTCCATGATCCGCTCCGCGGCGCTGATCCCGTAGCCGATGCGCAGGCCGGCCAGAGCGTGGATCTTGGAGAAGGTGCGGAGTACCAGCACGTCGCGGCCCGCGGCCAGGTCCTCGAGACCGTTGGGGTAGCCGGGCGCCTCCACGTACTCGAAGTAGGCCTGGTCGATCACGGTCAGCGCGCCGGGGTCCGCCGCCGCGAAGTAGCGCTCCACCTCGGTGCGCGTCCAGTAGGTGCCGGTGGGGTTGTTGGGGTTGGCGAGGAACACCACCTTGGCGCCGCGGCTGGCGCGCGCCATGGCCTCCGGGTCGTCGGCGCGGCTGGTCGCCCGCGGCTCGACCTCGACCAGCTCGGCGTTGGCCGCCAGGGCCGACAGCCGGAACTGCACGAAGCCCAGCCGCGCCATCACCACCCGCTCGCCAGGGGCGACCAGAGCCCGGCAGATGAGGTCCACGAGCTCCCCCGAGCCGTTGCCGAGCACGATCTGCTCGCGGGCCACGCCGTGCAGGGCCGCCAGCCGCGCCTTCAGGTGGTGGCCCCAGCCGTCCGGGTAGAACTGGACCTTCCCCACGGTGGCCTGGATCGCCGCCGCCACCTTGGGCGACGGGCCGGCGGTGTTCTCGTTCGAGGCGAGCTGGCAGATCGAATCCAGCCCCAGCTCGCGGGCGAGGGTGTCGACCGGCTTGCCAGGCTGGTAGGGCCGCAGGCGGCGGACGTGCTCCGGGGCCGTGGACTTGGTGAGCATGAGGGTAGGAGAGCTCAAGGACCTCGTCGTGCGTGGGCGGCGGCGGGACGCGCCGGCTTCGCCTTCGGGTGCCGCGTGCTGCGCCGCAGGCGCTCCACCTCCGCCGCCGTCAGCTCGCGCAGCGCGCCCACCGGCAAGTCGCGGTCGGCGAGCGGGCCGATGGCCACGCGCCGCAGCTTCTGCACCGGGTGGCCGACGCGCGCGAACATGTCGCGGATCTGGCGCGTGCGCCCCTCGGAGAGCACCACCGTCCACCAACTGTTCTCGCCGCTCCCGGCGCGCGCCGCGGCCGGCGCCTTGCGCCGCTCGATGCGGGCGGGCGAGGTGCGCTTGCCCTCGAGCACGATGCCGGCGCGCAGGCGGTCGAGCGCGCGCTCTTCCGGCGCGCCCGCCACCTTCACTTCGTAGGTCTTGGTGCAGCCGTAACGAGGATGTGAGACATGGTGGGCGAACTCGCCGTCGTTGGTCAGCAGCAGCAGACCCTCGGTGTTGAAGTCGAGGCGGCCCACCGGCACCAGCGCCTTGCGCCAGGCGGCGGGCACTAGGTCGAGCACCGTGCGGCGGCCCTCGGGGTCGGCGGCGGTCGACATCACGCCACGCGGCTTGTTGAGCAGCAGGTAGACGTGTTCGGCGGCCTTGGTCTGCACCCGCTTGCCGTCCACCTTGATCGCGTCGTGCTCTGCATCGACCCGGGTGCCGAGCTCGGCCACCGCGCCGTTGACCGTCACCCGGCCCTCGCGGATCAGATCTTCGACCTTGCGGCGGGCGGCGATTCCCGCCCGGGCCAGCACCTTCTGCAACCGCTCGCCGGGCTCGGCGGCCGGCTTCGCCCGTGCGGCGCTCACCGGCTCTCGACCTCGACCGCCAGCTCTTCCTCTTCGAGCTCGGCCGCCTGGCGCAGGATCGCCTCCTCGCGGTCCTCGCCGCTCGGCCCGTCGCTCTCGAGCTCGGTCTGCCCCGGCTCGTCTGGGGCCGGCGTTCCCGCGGCCGCGTGCTCCAACTCGCCGAGGGCCTCGGCGCCCGCCGCGAAGCTGGAGGCCGGCGTGCCGCCGCCCTCGCCGAATGCCTCCTCGAACTCTTCGAGCGGCGGCAGGTCCTCGAGCGAGGAGAGGCCGAAGTGGACCAGGAACTCGCGGGTGGTGCGGTAGAGGAAGGGGTTGCCCACCACCGCCTTGCGGCCGGCGATCTTCACCATTCGGCGCTCGAGCAGTGTCTTCAGCACGCCGACCGGGTTGACGCTGCGCAGCTCCTGGATCTCGGGGCCGGTGATCGGCTGCCGGTAGGCGATGATGGCCAGTGTCTCGAGCGCCGCCATCGACAGCTTGTTGCCGCCCCGCACCTCGAAGAACCGGCGCAGCCAGCCGGCGAGCTCGGGGCGGGTCACCAGACGCACGCCGCCGGCCACCTCGTCGACCATCACGCCGCGGCCCTCGTCGCCGGCATAGCGGGCGAGCACCGCCTCGAGCGCCGCCGCCGCTTCCGCCCTCTCCTCTTCGGCGAAGAGCTCGAGCAGCTTGTCGCGCGCCACCGGCTCGGAGGAGGCGAAGAGGATGGCCTCGAGCGCCGCCTCCATCTCGCCGCGCGCGGTGAGGACATTCTCGGGCGCAGCCCTCTCGAGGGCCGCGGGCTCGGGGGCCGGCGCTGCGGGCGCTACGGGTTCGGGGGCCGCCGGCTCGGTAACCATCGGCTCGGTGGCCAGGGTTTCCTCGCTCATCCCTGGATCGCCTCCAGGTCCTCTTCGGTCAAGCGGCGCGTGGTGCGGTAGAGCACGATCTCACCGGCCGAGGTCTGGTGCACGCGCACCAGCGACATGCGCGCCAGCTCGAGCACGGCGAGGAACGCGGCCACCGCTTCGGCGCGGCAGGAGAGCGTGCGCAGGTCGGTGAGCAGATCGTAGGGGCGGGCGGCGTCGAGCAGCGCCAGCAGCCTGTCGAGCTGCTGGCGCACGGTGTAGACCTCGCCGTGGAGGTGGAGGGCCGGGGGGTGCTCGCGGTCGTAGCGCGACAGCGCCTGCCGGAAAGCGCCCAGCAGATCGAACAGCGACACCTCGCCCAGATCCAGCTCCTGGTCCTCGGGGGCGGGCGCGATCTCGCCCGGCGAGCGCGTCCAGATGCCGAGCCGCATGCGGTCGACCTCGGCCAGGGACTGCGCCGCTTCCTTGATGCGCCGGTACTCGAGCAGGCGGTTCACCAGCTCCTGGCGCGGGTCGTCGCCAGTCTGACCCTCCTCGCTCTCGCGGCGCGGCAGCAGGAGCTTGGACTTCAGGTGGATGAGCATCGCCGCCTCGTAGATGTACTCGCCGGCGATGTCCAGGTTCAGCTCATCCATCAGCATCAGGTACTCGTGGAACTGGTCGCAGACCCGCGCCACGGGGATGTCGGCGATCTCGACCTCGTTGATCTTGACCAGGTGCAGCAGCAGGTCGAGCGGACCGTCGAAGATCGGCAGGTGGACCCGCCAGGACTCTGGTAACAGGCCGGGCGCCAGCCCACCGGTCGCGGCCGGGGTGCTCACTGTGCCTCTCCGGCGAGCGCCCCCGCGGCGGCCGCCAGGCGGCGGTAGTCGAGGTTCAAGGCGCCGCGCACCAGGTCCATGGTCTCCTCGGCGCGCTCCGCGGCGCGCCGCGAGCCGGTGGCGATGACGTCGATCAGGGTATCGGGATCGGACAGCAGCGTCTGGCGCCGGTCGCGGAACGGGGCCAGGAACTCGTTCATCTGCTCGGCGAGGAGCTTCTTGTCGTCCACGCAGCCGATCTCCGCGGCGCGGCACTGGCGCTCCACTCGCTCCGCGACGCCGGGCGCCGAGACCAGCCCGTGGAAGCTAAACAGGTTGCAGACCTCCGGCCGCCCGGGGTCGGCGCGCCGGATGCGCTGCGGGTCGGTGAACATCTCCATGCACTTCTTGCGCACCACCTCGGGAGAGTCGGCGAAGTAGATGGCATTGCCGTAGGACTTCGACATCTTGCGGCCGTCGATGCCCGGCACCTTGCGGGCCGGCGTGTACAGCGCCTTGGGCTCCGGGAACACCGGCCCGTAGAGGCCGTTGAAGCGGCGGGCGATCTCGCGCGTCAGCTCGAGGTGGCTCGCCTGGTCCTCCCCGACCGGCACGTAGTCGCCGCGGTAGATCAGGATGTCCGCCGCCTGCAGCACCGGATAGCCGAGAAAGCCGTAGGTCGACAGGTCGCGGTTCTCGATGTTGGCGATCTGCTCCTTGTAGGTCGGCACCCGCTCCAGCCAGCCGAGCGGGGTGATCATCGAGAACACCAGATGCAGCTCGGCGTGCTGCGGCACCAGCGACTGCACGAAGAGCGTCGAGCGCTCGGGGTCGAGGCCCACGGCGAGCCAGTCGGCCACCACCTCGAGGGTGTTGCGCGACACCCGCGACGGGTCCGCGTACTCACTGGTCAGGGCGTGCCAGTCGGCGACGAAGTAGTAGCAGCGGTAGCGGTCCTGGAGCTCGACCCAGTTCTTGACCGCCCCGAAGTAGTTGCCGAGGTGGATCGGCCCCGTGGAGCGCAGGCCGGAGAGGACGATCTCCCCGGCAGGCGTGGTGGCGGAGGTGGCGGGCGCTTGGGAAGTGGTCATCGTAGAGGTTTCTTAAAGCAGCAGCCCGGTCGAGCCGGCGCAAGAGGATAGCACTCCAGGCGCGCGCCCGGCGCGGGCGGCGAAACCGGCGCCAGTGGGCCGCGCGCTAGGAGCGGGAGGACCCGGGAACCGGAGCGTACACGCTAGTACGCGAGGATTCCCGGGAGGACCCGCGACAACGCGCCCGGCCTGCTGGCGCCGGTTTCACGCCCGCAGCAGCGCGTTGACCGCCGCCATCCGCCGGTGGTTGGCGGAAAGCAGCCGGGCCTCGGCCCAGACCGCGACCGCCTGCACCGCGAACGTCCCCCAGGCGAGCGCCGCGTGCACCCATCCCGGTGCGGCGTGCGCGAACACCCGGCCGCCGATCACGGTGTTGACCGCCACCAGCGCCACCACCGCCAGCGCCCACGGCAGCGCCCGCCGAGCGGCGCCGCTGCCAGGCTCCAGCAGCTCCGGCGGCAGGTCCGCCCGGACCCCCAGGTCGCGGATCGCTCGCGCCGTCCCGAAGAGATAGAGCACAGTCCACGAGTGGGCGAAGACCAGCAGCAGGATGGAGAGCACCGCCAGCATCAAATGGGTCTCGACCGGCGCCTTGGCATACGCCGCCACTCCCGCTGCCGCCAGCCCGGCCCCGGCGAGCCCACCCACCACCAGCACCGATCGCCCCATCATGGCGGTCATTCTACCCGCCGGCCAGCTCCTGCCTCGCGCGGCGGGCGAGGCGCCGTTCCAGGCGCTCGCGCAGGGCCGTAGAGCCCGGCTCCGACAAACGCGGCAGCAGCCGCCGGGCGTCCTCGCGCGCCTTCTCCAGCCATCCGCGGTCGCGGATGAGGTCCGCCACGCGCAGCGGTGTGAATCCAGTCTGGCGGGTGCCCGCGAGATCGCCCGGCCCGCGGATCGCGAGGTCGGCCTCGGCGATGGCGAAGCCGTCGGTAGTGGCGGCGAAGATCTCCAACCGGCGCCGTCCCTCCTCGCTCGCCTCGCCGTGCACCGCCACGCAGCGCGAGGCCCGGCCGCCGCGCCCCACCCGTCCCCGGAGCTGGTGGAGCTGGGCGAGGCCGAAGCGCTCCGCGCCCTCGATCACCATCACCGTCGCCGCCGACACGTCGAGGCCGACCTCGATCACCGTGGTGGCGAGCAGCACCCGCACCTCGCCGGCGGCGAAGGCAGCGAGCACCCGCTCGCGCTCGGCGGCCGGCAAGGCGCCGTGCACCACGGCGCAGGCGTGGCCGGCGAGCAGGCCGCGCACCGACTCGCCCAGGGAAGCCAGCGAGGCCGCGCCCGCGGCGTCGCTCTCCTCGATGAGCGGAAAGACCACGTAGCCTTGAGCGCCGCCGGCCAGCTCCTCGGCGAGCCGTGCATAGACCGCGGCGCGGCCCGCCGCCGGTACTACCTCGGTGGCGACGGGAAGGCGGCCCGGCGGCAGCTCGTCGAGCAGCGAGAGGTCGAGGTCGCCGTAGGCGGTGAGCGCCAGCGAGCGCGGGATCGGCGTCGCGGTCATCACCAGCAGGTCCGGCCGGTCGCCCTTGGCTTGCAGCAGCCCGCGCTGCGCCACGCCGAAGCGGTGCTGCTCGTCGACCACGGCGAGGCCGAGCCGGTGGAAGGCCAGGCCGTGCTGGATCAGCGCCTGGGTGCCCACTACGAGCTGGACCTCGCCGCGGGCCACGGCCTCGGCCAGGCCGACACGGGCGGCGCTGCCGGTCAAGAGGGCCAGGCGGTAGCGCCGTCCGAGCCAGCGTTCGAGGGTACGGAAGTGCTGCTCGGCCAGCAGCTCGGTGGGAGCCATCAGCGCGCCCTGCAGATTGCTCTCCAGAGCCACCACCAAGGCGAGCGCCGCGACGATGGTCTTGCCGCTGCCCACGTCGCCCTGCAGCAGGCGGAGCATCGGCTGAGGCCGCCGGAGGTCGTCGACGATCTCCTTG
The DNA here is from genome assembly GCA_044869805.1 of Thermoanaerobaculia bacterium. GTDB lineage: Bacteria > Acidobacteriota > Thermoanaerobaculia > Multivoradales > SZUA-115 > CAWDVR01. The sequence goes on from JBIOXV010000055.1 coordinate 40,191, forward strand.
AGCACCCGCTTCTGGGCCGCGGTGAGGGGGAACGGCAGCACCTCGCGCGCCACCTGCCGCACCTGGTCGTCCACGCGGTAGGCGTGGCGCTTCGGCGCCCCCACCTGCCGGGCCCGCAGCGCCGCCAGCTCGAGCTGCAGCTCCAGGAGCTCGCCGTAGGCCAGGCGCGCATGCGCCGGGCTGGTGCCGCGGTTCAGCGCTTCGACGTCGCACCCATCCTCCGGGCGGTGCAGGGCCAGGAGGGCCGCATCGAGCCGCGGCAGACCGTGGCCGGCGGCGAGCTCTCCGGCGAGGGGATCGAGCGAGATGTCGAGGGCAGGGCGACCGGCGAACAGGCGGGAGAGGAGGCGCCGGAAGAGCGCCGGCCCGAGGCCGCCCGCCTGCGGGTAGACCGGCACGATGCGGCCGCCGTGCAGCGCTTCTGCCGCCGGCTCGCAGCTCGGGTTCATCAGCTCGAGGCGACCGCCCGCGCTTGCCCGGTCCTCCCCCAATCGCACCTCGCCGTGCAGCAGGTAGTCCTCGCCGTCGCGTACCTGCTTGGGCAGGTACGGGCGGTTGAACCACACCACCGGCAGGCGGCCGGTCGCGTCGACCACGAAGCCGCGCACGATCGAGAAGCCGCGCCGGCGAGTGCGCACGGCTGCGAGGCCGGTGAGCCGGCCGCAGAAGGTGGTGGGCCCGGGAGTGGCGCCGGCCACGGTCGAGATCCGGCGCCGGTCCTCGTAGCGCGCGGGCAGGTGCAGCAGCAGGTCGCCGACCGTCTCGAAGCCGGCCTCGGCGAGCTGGCGCGCCCGCACCGGGCCCACACCCGGCGCCGCGGAGAGCGGTGTATCGAAGCGCAGCGGCGCCGCCGGCCGCGGCGGAGGAGCCCTCAATCGAGGTGGAAGGTGGTGATCACCATGCCCAGCCGCACCTCGTCGCCGGGCTTGATCTCGACCGGCACGCCGGTCTCCAGCCGCTCGCCGTTGCGGTAGGTGCCGTTCATGGTGCCGATCTCTTCGGAGAGGAAGAACTTGTTGCCGCGGCGGTAGATCTTGGCGTGGCGGCGGCTGATCGAACGCTGGCCGTCGACCGGCGTCAGGTCGATGTCGGGGTAGATTCCGGTCACCGGGTCCTTGCGCCCGATGGTGGTCTCGGAGCCCAACGCGAACGGGAACTCCATGCCCGACTTGACGTGGATCAGCCGCTCGGGCCCCATCTCCGGCCGCTCGCCTGGCCTGGCCACCTCGTCCGGCGAAGGCACGTCGCTCTCCGGCCGCGGCGGCCCCCCGGAGGCGGCCAGCGCCTCGCGCAGGAGGCGGTCGGTCTCGCGCAGCCGGCGCGACAACTTGCGCATCATGCGGATCGCGATCTCCGGGTGATCGCGAAGCATCTGCGAGAAGGTCGCGCCGTTGATCTGCAGCAGCTTGATGTCGGTCAGGGCCGCCGCCGAGGCGGTGCGCGGCAGGTCCTCGAGCAGCGACATCTCGCCGAAGAAGTCGCCTTTCTCGAACACCGCGAGCTGCTTTTCCTCGCCGCCGACGTGCTGGAAGATGCCCACCCGGCCCTCGTGGATGATGTACATCTCGGTGCCGAGATCGCCCTCGCTGAACACGTGGTCACCGGCCTTGAGCTCGACGGAGTACTCCCCTAGCGGCTTCTTGGCCGTGCTCTTGAAGACGGGCTTGGTCACGAGGCGCTTAGCTTACATCAACGCTCAGGGCCGAGCCGGCAACGGTGAGGGCCGACCCGGCGTCGAGGCGGCTCGTGAGGCCGAGCGGAAAGGTCCAGTTGGGAGCCGAGTGGCCGCTGGGAAAACCGAGGGCAACCGGCACGCCCAGGCCGCCGAGCCGATCGCGGAACAGCTCCGGGAGCGCCCCGCCGTCCTCGCCGGCTGCGAGGTCGAAGCGGCCGAGCGCGATGCCGGCCACCCCGCCGAGCAGGCCGGCCTGGAGGAGCTGAGTGAGCATGCGGTCGATGCGGTACAGGCGCTCGTTGACGTCCTCGAGCAACACGATGCCGCCCTCGAGGTCGGGAGCGAAGGGCGTGCCGGCCGCGGCCGCCAGCAGGCTGAGGCAGCCGCCGGCGAGCGGCCCCTCGGCTATGCCGGGCACCAGGGCCTCGGCGGCGGGATAGGCCAGCGGCAGCTCACCGGCCAGGGCGCTGAGCAGCGAGCGTTCCTCCTCGGGCGACAGGCCCCGGGCGAGGTCGGCGGCCGCCATCGGGCCGTGGAAGGCGGCGAGGCCCAACCGGCGCAGCACCTGCTGCAGGAAAGGCGTCAGATCCGAGTAGCCGACATAAGCGCGAGGGTGCGCGGCGAGCAGGTCCCAGTCGATGCGTTCGAGGATCCGCGGCACGCCGTAGCCGCCGCGGGCGAAGAAGATGGCGGTGAGCGAAGGATCGGCGGCGAGCTCGTGGAAGGCCGCCAGCCGCTCGTCGTCGGAACCCGCGAGGTAGCCGTGGCGCGAAGCGAGGTTGGCCGCCGGCACGGGCTCGAAACCGAGGGCGGCGAGCGCCGCCAGGCCGGCCTCCAGGCGCTCCGCGGCCACCGGGCCGGAGAGCGCCGCCACCCCAACTCTGTCACCGGGTCGGAGGGAGTCGCCGGGGCGGACGGGAGGCGGGAGCCGGGCGGGCGCGAGCATGCGTGGAAGGGGACGAAGAAGCGCCGGAGAGTCTCGTAAGCCGAGTTCTGTCGGCCCGGCAAGCCGGGCGGGCGGTCATTCCTCTGGGACCGGCGTTGCCGCCGGCCTCGAGCAACCTACCCGGGAACGGTCCGCCGGTCGCCGGAGCGACCGTCGGAGCGGGACGGGCAGCCCGCGTTCCGCCCCCCTATTTGGTCTTGCGCCGCATGGGGTTTGCCGTGCCTCGCGCCGTCGCCGGCGGAGCGGTGCGCTCTTACCGCACCCTTTCACCCTTACCCGACTGCCGGGCCGCGATCGCTCGCGGCCCCGCCGCCGGGCGGTTTGCTTTCTGTTGCACTTTCCGTCGCGTCGCCGCGCCTCGCCGTTAGCGAGCATGCCGCCCGTGAGCGTTCGGACTTTCCTCCCCCTCGGCCTCGCGGCCTCGGGAGCGACCGCCAGAGACTCTCCGGCGTGAGGAGCATAACCGATCGACGCGATCGAGGATTCCCCCTCAGGGCGCCATCGGCCCCAGGTGCCAGCCGGTGTGGAGCCAGCGCTTGCCGTCCCAGCGGAAGAGCTCGGTGACGCGGCCGGTGATCACCGGGTCGGTTTTCCCGTCCTGGGTCGTCGAGTACGAGAAGGTCGAGTAGATGATCCCCACCTCGCCGTATTGCTGCACGACGTTGTCGGGAAAGCTCAGGGTGGCGAGACGAACGCCCTGGGCAGTGAGCTGCCGCGACGCCGCCACGGCCACGGCTTTGGTGCGCCAGGGGTTGCCGCTGCCGCCGATGCCGACGAAGTCGTCGGTGAGCAGGGCCTCCAGAGCATCGGGGTCTCCGAAGTAGCCCCGCCAGGCGGCCTCCCGGGCCGCAAAGAGGTCGTCTTTCCAGGTGGGGGGAAGCTCGGCCGCCGCGGCGCCGGCGGCGCCAGCCAGCAACAACCCGAGCGCGAGGACGATGGGACGGATGGACATAGGGATCTCCTTCCTGTGGGTGAAAGTCGGTCAGAGCGGCTCCTGAAGCTCGCCCGGAGCAACGCTACTGCCAACCCGACGGAGGTCGATCCTCTGAATCCGCCAGCGGTAGCGCCCGTGCCGCGAGCGGTCGCCCGGCACGCGGCCGGCGCTCTACTCAGATCCACGCGAGCGAGAGCTCCTACCAGGCCGGTAGCCTGGCTAAAATCGAGCCCCGGCGCTGGACCAGCCTTCAATATGCGTGGATCACCAGCGATACGCCGGTCAGCCCCAGGTGGAAGTCGGTCGACCAGCAGGATCGGGTTCGCCGTTCCTCCATCAGCGCCAGGCCCACGCTGTCGACGAGCGTCAGGTTCTGATCCGCGTAGCGCCGCAACATCTCGGTCCCGGCTTCGACTTCGGGACCTCCGACCGCGGCCAGCGTGAGGAAGTGCATCTCCTCGATCATCGCCAGGAATTGGCGCGCTCGCTCTCGGTCGTACCGCTTGAGGAACCACCCATGGCCCTCGGTGACGACCAGCGACGAGGTGAAGAGCGGTGGCGCCGCGGCGAACAGGCGACGGAAGAGCGGGTGGTGGCTGTCCGACCGATCGGCGAAGGCGATCAGGGCCGAGGTGTCGACGTAGGCCTCAGTCCTTCTGGCCATAGACGACGTCGTCGATGCGCTCGCTCGAGCGCGCATCGCCGGACTCCACCATCCCCGCGTAGCGCATCCAGGGACTCGACTCGTCTACTGCGAGGGACTGCCGCAACGACCGCCGCAGCAACTCGGCAAGCGACACCCCGAGGCGCCGGGCCTCGCGCTTCGCCGCCTCGTACTCGTCCTCGGCAAGGCTGATTTGGGTCCGGACCATGGTGATAACACCTTACCACCGCGTGTTATCACCGGCAACCGCCCGCCTCACTCCCCTCCGAACAGCCCGAAGAAGCCCGCCTTGCGCTTGCGCGGCTTGCCCTCCAGGCGCTCGATGGCCAGCACCGCCTCGCGGTCGCCGGGGGCGCGAGCCCACGCTCTTTGAGAGCACCACTGGCCTTGAAGGATGGCACTATGCGGATGATCCTCTTAGCTTGACAGGCCTCCAGAACGAGCTACGATCCCCGCCACATTCGCCTCGACACGCTACGATCCCGCGGCCGGAATCGGCACTCGGAGCAGGAGTGCTGCGCCGCGGGCGCCGTGGAGAAGGGATCTCGCCATGAAGACCTCGCGTCTCGTGCTCTGGATCGCCCTCGCGCTTCTGGTTCCCGCCGTGCTGCTGATCGCCGGCCATTCGCCCGCGGTGGGTGCAGCGCAGCCCGCGTCGATCGAGTTCGACCTCGACATGCCTGCGCCGCCGAACACCACCAGCCTGCCGACCATCCTGCCGGGCGACCAGTCGAACGCCTGGGACCAATTCGCCTGGCAGACCTTCATCGCCATGAACTGGCCAGCGGTGGTGCCCACGCCGGGCAACGGGTACCAGCGCGGCTGGCCCAACCTCGCCCCGGGAGTCGACTTCGCCTGCGCCGGCGTCTACGAGGGACCGCTGGTGTGGGAGACCTTCAAGGAGAAGCGCGAGATGTTCCGCCATGGCGCGGCGACCGAGCAGGATGCCACGCCCAACCCCTGGAACTTCCCCTTCCTGTACGGGGCCGAGAACGACACGCCCGACGGGGAGGATGCGAAGCGCCTCTTCTTCGGCACCAACTTCGTGACCCTCGACGAGACCGTGCAGGTGGCGTCGCAGGCCCGCGAGCCGGGCACCGGCGTCCCCGACCCCCAGTCCACCCCCGTGGTCCCGCGCGTCTTCCGCGGCAAGCCTGCGCCGTCGGACAATCCCACGAACGGGGTCCGTTACGAGGTCAAGGTCAACTACGACTTCTACGACTACGTGGTTGACAACAAGCTCTTCTTCGACCCGAACACCTACGCCCGCTCGCTGAAGCTGCCGCCGGTCCAGCTTCCCTGGCGGACGAGCCTGGCCGACCCGGGCGTCAAGTTCTACACCCAGAAGCCGGCGGAGACCAACTACGTCTCGGGCTATAACGCCGCCGCGACCCTCGCCACCTATCGCCAGCGCCCGGTGACCGGCGGCACGCCGCCGCGGCTCGGCGCCATCCACCTGAAGGCCGCCTGGGTGCCCATCACGGAGGGTGAAGCGGACCACTTCATCAGCCGCGAAGCCGAGTACTTCGTCACCGGCGATGACGGTGAGCCACAATCGAGGACCGGCCTCTTCGGCCTGGTCGGGCTCCACATCATCCAGCGCATCAAGATCGCGACTTCGGAGGTGCCCGGGGGAGAACCCGTTCCCAACCTCAACAACGTGCCGATCGGCGGCACCTTTATCTACTCCACTTGGGAGCACGTCGAGATCGAGAATCCCCCGCCGGGCACCGTGCCGCGGCAGCCTTACTTCTACACCAACTACTACCTCTCCCGGGACGGGAAGTTCGTGCCCTCGCCGCCGCTGAGCAGTCCCTACACGGTCAGCCGCTTCTACCCCATCCTGGAGCACACCAACGTCGCCACCCAGGCCCTCTGGGACCAGCTCCGTCCGATGAAGTGCGGTCAGCAGAACAAGCCTTCGGTATGGCTCAACTACCGCCTGGTGGGCACGCAGTTCATGCCCTTCGACATCACGGACGATCCCGACGTTCCCACCCACCCCGGCACCAACGACCGTGGCGGCCTGCCGGTGTACCTCGCCAACCTCGTCATCGAGACCAACCTCGGCTTGCAGAACTTCCAGGGCTTGCCGCCGGGGGCCCTGCCGGCCCCGCAGTTCGAGTTGGGTGGGATCGCCGGCAACCCCACCGGCAATTTCGATCACCTGGCCTCGAACCTGCGCTTCGGCGTGCCCGGCAACAACGTTAAGACCTCGTTCAACATGGGGGGCTGCATGGGCTGCCACGGCGTGGCGCAGATCAAGGGCTATTCGTTCAGCTTCGTCCTGCTCGGCGGGCAGGCGGGCGCGGACCCCGACACCGCCCACAGCTTCGTTCCGCCGTTGGGGACCAACCAGCCGCTGCTGTCGGGTGGGACCTTCACCTTCCTCAACACCTTCGAGTACGGAGGCAGCAAGAGCTACATCGCGAGCTCGCACGGTCGTGCCGTCCAGTCGACGGACCCGGCCTACTTGAGCGTCACCGGAACCACCACCTCGGCAGGCGAGCGGCTGAGCTTCGGTGACGAGGTCTACATCCGAGACCGGCAGACGGGGCAGTACCTCACCGCCTCGGACTCGAACGCCGGATCGGGCTATAAGGAGGTGCGCTTCCAGCCGGAGAAGAGCGCGGACGCGGTCTGGGTCCTATACGACGCGGAGGTGCCGGCGTCGCGGGACGACGTCACCAACCTCGGTGCGCTGAGCTTCAAGAGCAAGTCGGTCACCTTCCCAGGACCCCTCGCGGCCTATCTCACGACGTACCCGGCACCCGGAGGCTTCGTCAACACCACGAGCCACGCCGAGCCGGCGACCCCTCCCAACGACCCGGCGACGCTGGAGGTCTGGGCGCTGACCCGTCAGTGAGACGAGGGCCGCCGGGAAGGCAGCGGCAAGCCGCCCGCCTCACTCCCCGCCGAACAGCCCGAAGAAGCCCGCCTTGCGCTTGCGCGGCTTGCCCTCCAGGCGCTCGATGGCCTGCACCGCCTCGCGGTCGCCGGGGGCGCGGATCAGGATGCTGCGGTAGACGGCGCGGGCGCGGCCGAGGTCGCCCATCTCCTCGTAGAGCTCGCCCAGGCTGCGGCGGTAGGCGAGGTCGTCGGGCGCCAGGTTGAGCGCCTCGCGCAGGCTGTCGACCGCGTGGTGGAGCCAGTTGGGGTTCTTCTTCTGCACCTCGGCGAGGAGCGCGTAGTACTCCGGCCGGCGGTCCACCTGCAGGGCCTGGCGCAGCAGCTCGTAGGCGTAGTGGTACTCCTCGCGCTGCACCATGTCTCTGGCCTGGGTGAAGAGCTTGATCGCCACCTCGGGCGAGCGCTTCGGCAGGTCGGCGGCGTCGACCCCCGCCCGCGTCCAGAAGATCCCGCTCTCGAGGTTGTAGCGGTTGCGACGCTCGGGGTCGGAAAGCACGAGATAAGCCTCGGTAGCTTTCTCGAAGAGCAGTCTGAGCCCCTCCTCGCGGCCCTTGAACCCCAGGCGCGTGGCGTGCGATGGATGCACCAGCCGCGACAGCTCGTCGTAGGCGGCGTGCACCTGGTCGGTGCCGGCGTCGGCCATGACTCCCAGCAGCTCGTAGTGGCTGACCTCGCCGAGACGGCCCAGCAGCTCCCCCACCCGGGCGCGGTGCGCGGCCGCGTCGAGCGCCACCGGCCGCTCCATGAGCTCCTTGCCGACCCGTTCGGCAAAGCGGCTCAGCACGTCGGAGTCGAGCGGCGTCTCGCCCCGCACCCGCAGCTCGCTGCGCTCGATGGCCCCTACCGCCGCCAGGCGCGACAGGCTGGCGAGGAGCTTCGGGCGGTCGATCGCGCCGCCCAGGAGCTCGCCCACGGTGCGGGGCTCCCCCAGCATCTCGCGCAGCGCCAGCTCGCCGGGGGACAGCCGGGCCGAGCGGTAGGCCGGCACCCGCGCGGCCCAGGTCGAGCTCAGCGACGCGGTCTCGTCACCGCTCGCCGAGCGCACGCCCCAGCGTGCGCGCTCGCCTCCCAGGCGCTCGATCAGGTCGGCCTCGCCGCGGTCGAGCACCGCCGCCGACATCACCAGCGCGGCGGTGGGCAGCGGGCCCACGGCATCGGGCGGCACCGCGGCGCGACCGGGGTCGAAGGTGAAAGCCCCTTCCCGCCAGCCGAGGATCACCGCCGCGACCCGGCCCATCAGCTCCTCGATCTCGGCGGCATTGGCGCCTTCCTGCAAGCGCCGGGTGATCTGCAGAGCGAGTGGGTTGGAGGGCGGCAGGTGCAGCTCGCCGTCGACGAAGAACAGACGCCGCTTGCCGCTGTCGACCGTCACCTCCAGCACACCGGTCGCGCGCTCCAGGAAGAGCGCGCGTACGACGCCGGTCACGTCTTGAGCGGCGAGGTCTCCAGCGAAGCGATCCATGGCACAAGTGCTTAACTGCCTCTATCTTACCGGATCGACCGCCAGTGCGTCCGCGCTCTCTTCGCCCGTCGCCACGGGATGGAGCTGCAAGTAGACCTTGGCGCCCACCGTCGGCCCGAGCACTTCGGCGAGCACGGCCAGCTCCGCCTGCGCCACCGCCTGGGCGCTGCCGAAACGGGTGAGCAGCAGGCGGCGACGCCGCGGGCCGATGCCGGCGAGCTCGTCGAGCCGGCTCCTGAGCGTGGCTTTGTCGCGCCGCCGCCGGTGGTGCGAGACGGCGAAGCGGTGCGCCTCGTCGCGGATCTGCTGCAGGAGCTGGAGGCCGCGGTCGTCGCGCCGCACGGTGAGCGGCTCGGGCCGCGACGGCAGGTACACCTCCTCCTCGCGTTTGGCGAGCCCCACGATCGGCGTCTCCTCGACGCCCAGCTCGGCGAGCGCCGCCAGCGCCGCGTTGAGCTGGCCGCGGCCGCCGTCGATCAGGATCAGGTCCGGCATCGCGCCGACCTCTTCGAGCCGGCGCCGGTAGCGACGCAGCACCGCCTGCTGGATGGAGGCGAAGTCGTCCTGGCCCACGAGGCCGGTGATGTTGAAGCCGCGGTACTCGCCGCGCCGCATCTTGCCCTCTTCCCACACCACCATCGAAGCCACCACCTCGGCGCCCTGGAAGTTGGAGATGTCGAAGCCCTCGATGCGCCGCGGCGGCTCGGCGAGCTCGAGGTGTCGGCACAGGGCCTCGACCGCGGCGGCGTGCGCCTCGGTGCCGCGGAAGCGGCGGCGGTGTGCCAGCTCGGCGTTGCGCCGGGCGAGCTCGATGCGCTCCGCCTTGGGGCCGCGCGCCGGCAGCCGCACGTAGACCCGCTCGCCCTTCTTCTCGCCCAGCCACTCGGCCAGCGCCTCCTCCCCCTCGACCGGCAGCGGCAGGTGGATCTCCTTGGGGATGAAGGTGGTGCGGTCGTAGATCTGCGGCAGCACCTCGGAGAGCAGGCGCTCGGCTGCCACGTCGCCCACCCCTTCCCAGAACAGCTCGCGCCGGTCGAGCACCTGCCCGCCGCGCATCACCAGCACGATCACCGTGGCGTTGCCGCCGGCCACGTAGACGCCGTAGATGTCCAAGTCCTCCTCGTCGACCGAGGACAGCTTGCGGCGCTGCGAGGTGGCCTCGACCTCGGCCAGGGTGTCGCGCAGCCGCGCGGCGCGCTCGTACTCCAGCGCCTCGGCCGCCTCCCCCATCTCGCGGCGCAGCCGGCGGATGAGCTGCTCGCTGCGGCCGGAGAGGAAGAGCCGCGCCTGCGCCAGCGCCTCGTCGTACTCCTGGCGCGTGGTCAGCCCGGCGACGCAAGGCCCGAGGCAGCGGTGCATGTCGTAGTAGAGGCAAGGCCGCGGCAGCGAGCCGTCGATCTCGAGGTGGCAGACGCGGACGCCGAACAGCTTCTGCACCAGCTTGATGGCCTTGCGCGCCAGGCCGCCCGGCAGGTAAGGGCCGAAATACTGGGCGCCGTCGTTGCGGATGCGGCGGGTGAAGCCGAGCCGCGGCCAAGGGTCGGCGGTGAGCTTGAGGTAGGGGTAGGTCTTGTCGTCCCGCAGCAGGACGTTGTAGCGCGGCCGGCGGCGCTTGATCCAGTTGTTCTCGAGCAGCAGCGCCTCGGCCTCCGAGTCGGTGACCACGAAGTCGAGCTCCGCCGCCTCGTCGAGCATCGCCGCCAGGCGCGGCTCATGGTCGCGCGCCAGGTAGTTGGCGGCGCGCTTGCGCAGCGACTTGGCCTTGCCGACGTAGAGCGCTTTGCCGCCGCCGTCCTTGAAGACGTAGATGCCGGGCCGGTCGGGAAGCTCGCGGATGCGGGCGGCGACAGCGTCGTGGGCGGCCATGACGCCCGCGATGCTACCGCGAGGCGCAAGGCCGGCGGGGGAAGGGCCCCCGCCGGCTCCACTCCAGGTGGATCCCCGGGCCACGGTCCGGAAGGCCGGGCCACGGTCCGGAAGGCCGGGCTACGGTCTGGGAGGCGGGCTGGCGCTACTTCTCCTTCTGCAGCGCCTCGATGACCGCGAAGACCGCCTCGAGGAGCGTTTTCACCCACTCGAACTTCTTCGGGATCAGCGGCAGCAGGGCCTTGGCCACGGCGATCGCCTTCTCCTTGACGCCATCGCCCTCGTCGGCGAGCACCCCTTCCGTCGTGTCGATCAGGCAGAGGTCGGAAACGCTGCGGTCGAGCGCGGAAACCGCGGCGGCGGGAAGCGTCGCGATGAGCCGCTCCGCATCCCGCACCGCGACGTGCGTGGTGGTCTCGAGCAGAGAGATCAGCGCCGGTCGAACTTCGGCCTGGCTCTCCGGGCAGGTCTCGGCCTCGAACTCCGAGACCACCTTTTCGATGAGCCGGCCGAACTGGGTGATGGCCTGGCGACTCACGTCGCCCGTCGAGGCACGAGACGGTGTTCGCTTGGCCGGTGGCTCCTTGGACATCGGTAGCTCCTTTCGTGCAGATCACAAGGTCGCGGCGCTGGTGCCGCGACTCTCAGCCAGGCTCGCCTGGCCTCAGCGCTGGCTTTCGCCGCGCGGCGTGGAAACCTGACAACGCTCCGCGCGTCGGCCTTGCCCGACGGCGCGCCGGCTCGCCTAGCCAAGGATTTGCTTTTCGGCTAGCCTGCGAGTGTCGCTATTCGAAGCAAGAACACGGGGTTGCCGGGACCGGCAGAGAGATGTGGCCTGCCCAGAGCGCGACATCCCAAACGCGGCCTCAGAGCGCCGGGCCCGGCGCCTCGGGGCCCGCGGACGCTGGCTCCGCCGTGCTCCTCGCGGCCGCGCTCGCCGGCGACGAGCAGGCCCTGGCTCGGTTGGTCGACCGCCTGACGCCGGTGATCCAGGCACGAGTCGCCCGCGCGGTGCTGGCGCGTCTCGGCGGCGGCGCGGCCTCCGGCGTGCGCTCCCAGGTCGAGGACCTCACGCAGGAGGTCTTCCTCCTCCTGTTCGCGGAGCGCGGGCGGGTGCTGCGCACCTGGCAGCCGGAGCGCGGGCTGTCGCTCGAGAACTTCGTCGGCCTGGTCGCCTGCCGGCGGGCGATCTCGCTGCTGCGCGCCGGCCGAAACGAGGCGTGGAAGCAAGACCCCACCTTCGACGAAGTGCAGGAGGAGCCCTCGCCGGAGGCGGACCCGGAGACGCAGGCGGCCTCGCGGCAGGAGCTGCGCCTGCTGCTCGAGCGGCTGCGGGAGGAGCTGAGCCCGCTCGGTTGGCGGCTCTTCGACTTGCTGCTGATCCGGGGCCGCGGGGTCGAAGAGGTCGAGCGCGCCACGGGCATGAGCCGCGACGCGCTCTATGCCTGGCGCAGCCGCCTGCGCCACCTCGCGCGCCGGCTGCGCCAGGAGCTGCGGTCAGAAATCGGCGCCGAACGGCGAATAGACGGGGAGGAGGGCGCGTGAGCGACGACGACGAGCTCCTGCGGCGCCTTGCCGAGGCGGCGCGGGAGGACGAGGCCGCGGAGAGCGCGCGGCTCGATGGCCGATGGGACGCGCTGAGCGCCGGGGCCTTGTCGCCGGCCGATGAAGAAACCCTGCGCCGGGAGGCCGAGACCTCGATGGAAACCAGGCAAGCGTACGAAGCGTTCTCGCCGCTCGGTGCGGAGTTCCGCGCCCGGATGGTGAAGGAGCTGCGAGGCCGCCTCGGCGCGGAGCCTTCCCAGGATGTCCGCGCGACCCCGGCCAGGCTGCCTTCACTGCCAGCTCGGCGGGCACCTCGCCTGGAACGCTTCGCCAGGCTCCGTCGCGGCCCGCTGCGCTGGGCAGGGTTTGGGGCCGTGGCAGGGCTGGCGGCCGCGGCCCTGATGCTGATCCTGCGGCCGGGGGTCGAGCAGACTGCTCTGCCCGAGTACAGCCTGAACCTCCGTGGCGCGGTCCGCGAGATGCGCTCGGCCGAGCCAGAGAGCCCGCCGCATTCGATCCCGGTATTCGCTCCCGGCAACCTTCTCGAGCTGGTGCTCACGCCTCGGCAGCCGGCCGCAGGCGGCCTCGAGGTGCAGATCCTCGCGGGTCGCAGTGGGGACTTCCGCCCCCTGCCCGTACCGGTGGAGACCGCGGAGTCGGGGGCGGTGCGTATCGCGGGCCGAGTTGGAGAGGCAATCGATCTCCAACGCGGGGAGACCACGCTCCTCGTGGTGATCGGCCGTGCCGGCTCGCTGCCACCTGCCCGGGAGCTGGCGGTGCTCCTCGGCCCGCGGGACCACGCCCAGGGCGAGCACTGGTCCGCCTGGAAGGTGCGGGTGAGCGTCGAGGGGGAGGAGCATGCGCCTTAGCTTGCCTCCGGGCGTGCACCGACGACGCCTCCTCCTCGGGCTCGCCGCCTGTGGGCTCGGCGCGGCCGCGAGCGGGGCCTGCCGCGCCGGCGGTGAGGCCGTCGGCTCGCAGCCCCTGCCGCTGCGGGTCGAGGTAGCGGGCTGCCAAACTGTGCTGCGCGGGCCGCGGTGCGTGGTGCCCGACGATCGACGGCTGAGGTTGTGGGTGGCGGCCGACCCCGAGAGCGATCTGACGATCAATGGCGAGAGCCCGCGGCCCGTTTCCCCCGCCCTGCTGGGGGGCAGCCGCTTCGAGGTGGAGATCGGCGAGGGCATCGGCGAGCTGCTGGTCGAGGCGAGGCGCGGGCCCGCCGTGGCCCGCTTTCAGTGGTCGCTCGCGGAGTCCTCCCGGCCGGCCTGGTACCACGAGGCGCGCGGTCGCGCGCGGGCCGGGGACGACGCCGCGGCGCGCCGCCTGGTGGAGCCGCGGGCCACATCGGCCTCGGCCGCCGAGCGCGGCCTGGCGCTGCGCCTGCTGGCTCGCCTCGATCGCCGCCAGGGCAAACGCGAAGACGAGGAGCGCCATCTGCGGCAGGCGGTCGCTGCCCTCGAGGAGAGCGGCCTGGTGTTCGACGCGCTCGAGGACTCGATCGTCCTCGCCTCGCTGTGGCTGCCCGAGTGGCGGCTGGCCGAGGTGCGCGCGCTGCTAGCTTCTCTTCAGGTCGTAGAAGGCCACGCGGAGTCGGCGTACCTGCTCGCCCTGTACCAGGGCCTCCTCGCCGGCAAGAGCGGCGATCTGCGGACCGCCCTGCGCGCTCTCACCAGTGCCGCCGAGCAGGCCGAGCGCGCCGGCCACGACGAGAACCGTATCCAGGCCGAGCAGGTGCTGGCGCGGGAGCTCCACCGCCTCGGACGCCTGGAGGAGGCCGCCGCCCTCTTCGCCCGCTTGCCGCTCGGCGGGGTCGCCGCTTCCCGGCGGCCCTGCCTCGGCGCGCAGATCGCCAACAATCACGCCTGGAGCCTGCTCCTGGCTCGCGAGGCCGGCCTCGAGGTCGATTCTCCCGAGCCGCTGCTCCGCCAGGCCCTCGAGCTCTTCGACGGCGAGTGCCGGGACTTTCCGCAGGAGCGGATCAACGTGCGCATCAACCTCGCCCTGGCCCACCTGCAGGAGGGCCGGCTCGGCGTGGCCCGCACCTGGCTCGACCAGGCCCGTGCGCTTTCTCCCGAGCCGCTCCCCGAGCTGATGCTTTGGGCCTGGGACATCGAGGCCCGCATCCGTCTCGCCGAGGCGAGGCCGCAAGAGGCGCTGGCCCTGTACGACGCGCTCGCGGCCCGCGCCCGGGACGCGCTCTCGCCGGAGGCCGAGTGGCGTCTCGCCTACTGGCGAGCGCAGACCCTGGAGGCAATGGGAGACGTCGGCGCTGCGCTGGCGTCTTATGCCCACGCCGAAGACCTCCTCGATCGGGAAGCGCTCCTGGTTCCGATGCACCAGGGCCGCGACACGCTGATCGGCCAGCGCCGGCGCGCCACGCAGCGACAGCTCGAGCTGCTGCTGGAGGCCGGCGAGGACGCCGAGGCCCTGGCCGTCGCCCGCCGCGCCAGCTCGCGCTACCTGCGCAGCCTGCGGCGCTTCGTGCGCGTCGAGCACCTGAGCGCCGAGGAACGAGCGAGCTGGGACCAGGCCCTGGCCAAGCGCCAGGCTCTTCGCGAGGAGCTGGACCGCGCCGTGGCCGGCGCCTGGCGCCTGTCCGGCGAGGAGCTGGGGACGGCGCTCGCAGGATGGTCGCGCGCCCTCCGCGGCCAGGTCGCCGAGCTGGACGAGCTGCTCGCCGAGCTCGGCGGAAGCGTCGGCCGAGGGCCGGAGCCACTCCCCCGGCCGGACCCTGGCGAGGTGATCCTCGCCTACTACCCGCTGGCCGAGGACTGGGTGGGCTTCGCAGCCGACGCACAGGGCGCCGTGGCGCAGCGGATCGAGGGAGTCGACGAAGGCCTGGCGCAGCACGAGGAGCTGGCCAGGCGGTTGCTCGCGCCCTTCGCGGCGGAGATCGAGCGGGCCCGGACGGTGCGCGTCCTCGCTTCCGGCCCGCTCGCCGGCGTGGATTTCCACGCGCTGCCGTTCCGAGGTGACGTGCTGCTGGCGGCGAAGTCGGTGGTCTACGGCCTCGACCTGCCGGAGCCTCGCGCAGCTCAGCTTGCGGAGCCCTCGACGGCCCTGCTGCTCGCCGACCCTGCGGGCGACCTTCCGGGAGCACGCAAGGAGGCGGAGAGTGTGGCCGACGCCCTGCGCGCGCGGCGCCCCGGGTGGGCGGTCCGGCACCTGGTGGGCCCGCGGGCCACGAGTGAAGCGGCGCGCGGGGCGCTCCCGGCAAGCGGGCTCCTCCACTTCGCGGGCCACACCGCCTTCGACGGCTGGGACAGCTTCCTGCCCCTGGCGGAGGGCAACCGGCTCATGCTCGACGACGTGCTGGCCCTCGACCCGGCGCCCGTGTGGGTAGTGCTCTCCGGCTGCGAGACGGCGGCCACCTCACCCTACGGCGGGGTCGAGACCCTGGGGCTCGCCCATGCCTTCCTGGCCGCCGGGTCGCGGGCGGTGATCGCCG
Organism: Thermoanaerobaculia bacterium; assembly: GCA_044869805.1. Lineage (GTDB taxonomy): Bacteria > Acidobacteriota > Thermoanaerobaculia > Multivoradales > SZUA-115 > CAWDVR01. Next base: position 55,641 of record JBIOXV010000055.1, read on the forward strand.
CCATGCGGCCGGTCCCGGACCGGGTCGCAGCCGCGCTGATGCCGGCCCTCTATCGCGAGTGGGGCCCGGAGACTCCTCCGCCCGAGGCCCTGCGCCGCGCCCAGCTCGCGCTCCGCACCGCGGACCCCGACGCCGACTGGGCGAGCTTCCGCGCCGTCGTTCCCTGAGATCCCCGGAGAGGCCGCCATGTCGAGCACCCGTGCCGCGAAAGTCCCCTGGCGAGGGCTCGTGGTCCTCGCCCTGATCCTCTTCGGGTGCGGCAAGGAGCGCCTGCCCCGCCCGTGCCCGGAGTGCCCGGTGCCGGTGCTCTCGGTCGAGGACGCGGGCGCCTGCGCCGACTGGCGCTGGATCGGCATCAAGCGCCCTTCGCCGGAGGCCAACCCGAAGCAGCCGGCGCTCCTGGACCCCTGCCCGCCGGCGGAGGGCTGGGCGGTGCGACACCTGTTCTGCCCCGAGACCAGGCCGGCCCGCGGCGGCGGCGGCGACACCAAGCAGCCTCGGGCCGCCGAGGACTGCGGAGCGGACGCTCTGCCTCCGGGGCTGCAACCGTTCTGCCTCTACGAGGCCTTGGTACCAGGAGCAAACCTCGAGACCAAGCCGCCCGCAGGGCTCGCCTCGGTTGCCCGCGACTGCATGGCCGTCCACCCGCAGGCCACCCCGCTCACGCAACGCCTCCTGCCCGTGCTCGAAGCTCAGTTCCTCGACCAGGCGGGACAGCCGCGGGAGCAGCCGGTGGCTGTGCCTGCCGACCCGGGGGCGCCCCGAAAGGTGCGCCTGGCGCTGCTGGACACGGCCCCTACGAACCCGGACGACCCGGAAGCGCGGCCGGCAAACTCCCCGCACGGCCCCACGCTGGCAAGCATGGCGAAGCGCCTCCTCTGTGGCGCTTCCGGCAGCGCCTGCGACCTCAGGGTCACGGCGCGGCTCGCCCTCGCCTACCTGGGCTTCGATCCGCGGTCGAAGGCGGCCAGCGCGCGGGACGAGGCGCGCGGCGGCTACGTGGGCTTCGTGGGCGAGCTGGCGGAAGCGATCCGCGAGGAGGTCGTGGCCTGGCAGGGGTCGGGCGAGGAGCGCCTGGTGCTCAACCTCTCGGTCGGCTGGCGACGCGGGGTCGGCGGCACGCTCCCGCCGGCGGACCAGGCGGTGCGCGCCGCGCTCCAGGATGCCTACTGCCGCGGCGCCCTGGCCCTGGCCGCGGCCGGCAATCGTGAGTGGGGGCCGGACAAGAAGCTCCACACGGGGCCGCTACTTCCTGCCGCCTGGGAGCAGAGCCCCGCTCCCTCCGTGGCAGAGTGCATCGCAGCCCTCGGTATCGCCGCTCTCCCGGTTACCGATCCAGATCCCTGGTCCTACCGGCCGCTGCTCGGCGCCGTGGGCGCTGTCGATGCCGGCGGCCAACCGCTCGCCAACGCGCGGTTCGGGGCCGAGCCCCGGCTCGTGGCATTCGGCGATCACGGGGTGGTCAAGGATGCTCGGACCGGCGAGCCCACCGCCGTGCTCACCGGCAGCTCGGTGTCGACGCTGGTGGTCTCGGCGGCAGCCGCCGCGGTACTCTCCGCCGACCCGAGGCTCGAGCCCCGCGCCGTGCTGGACCGGCTCTACCGCCGCGGCCCGGGATTGGGGGGACGCGGTGCCGACTTCTGCCAGGGCAGCGGCGATCCGGGGGAGGAGCCCTGCCCGGCCCCTGGGTTCGAGGTCAGCCGCGTCTATCTTTGCGCCAGCCTGGATCAGGGATGCCCGCCTGGCAGCGCAGGAGCCCCCTCGGTTTCCGCTTCCGCAGGAGCCGCCGCCGGCGGCAGGCTGCGCTTGAAGATTCGCGACCTCCCAGGCTTCGCCGGCGTGCGCGTCCGCAATCTACAGGCTCTCCGCCGCGACCAGCGCTCGAAGGCGTGCCCCCCGCCATGGCTGGCACGCGTCGCCGCGAGGCCTCGAGGCGAGCTCGCCGAGGTCCACCACCCGCGAGGCACCGGGCCCTCGCGTTACCCGTGCCCCTACTGGCAGCTCCCGGGCGTCTACGCGTCGGCGGCGCTGGGGCCGCAGCCGGGCTCCGACCCCTGCCCTCCGTGCGGCTTCGGGTCGGGCTCGCCCGGCACTCTGGTGGTGGAGATCGATCCCGACTTCGAAGGGCGGCTCTCCGCTCCGACCCTCAAGGTCGGGAGGCAGAGCTATCCGCTGAACCTGGGGAGCACCGTGCCGGTGCGGGCAATCGTCGAGAACGTGCCCTACGAGCCCGGCGAGGAGGTGCTGCTCTCCTTCGTGCTCGACGGCAACCGCTCGGTGACCAGCGCGCTGCTGGTCTTCGAGCGTGACGATTCTTGAGGAAACCGCCGGGAGCGGGCCGGGCGCCGTGTCCTACCCGGCGTAGATCTGCAGCTCCTTGAGCTCGCGGATCTTGTCGCGCAGCGCCGCCGCGTGCTCGAACTCCAGCGCCTTGGCTGCCGCCTTCATATCCTTCTCCAGGCGGGCGATGCGCTCGGCGACCGGCAGCTCGCTCGCATCGGCGATCTCCATCGAGAGGCCGGGAGCGATCGGGTAGAGGTCCAGATTGCTCATCGCCACCAGCGGGCTGTGCACGTCCTTGAGGATGGTCCGCGGCTCGATGCCGTGCTCGCGGTTGTAGGCCTCCTGGGCGGTACGGCGGCGCGCCGTCTCCTCGAGCGCGCGGCGCATGGAGTCGGTGGAGGCGTCGGCGTAAAACACCACGCGGCCGTCGAGGTTCCTGGCGGCGCGGCCGGCGGTCTGGATCAGCGAGGTCTGGCTGCGGAGGAAGCCCTCCTTGTCGGCGTCGAGGATCGCCACCAAGGCGACCTCGGGCAGGTCCAGGCCCTCGCGCAGCAGGTTGATGCCCACCAGCACGTCGAACTCGCCCCGCCGCAGCGAGGTGATGATCTCCACCCGCTCCAGGGTCTCGATGTCGCTGTGCAGGTAGCGCACCCGCAGGCCGATCTCGGTCATGTAGGTGGTCAGCTCCTCGGCCATGCGCTTGGTGAGGGTGGTGACCAGCACCCGCTGCCCGCGCGCCACGGTCTCGCGCACCCGCGCCACCAAGTCGTCCACCTGGCCTTTGGCCGGCCGCACCTCGATCGGCGGGTCGAGCAGCCCGGTGGGCCGGATGAGCTGCTCGACCACCACGCCGCCGGTGCGCTCCAGCTCCCACGGGCCCGGGGTCGCCGACACGTAGATGCGCTGGCCGATGCGGGCGTCGAACTCCTCGAAGGTGAGCGGACGGTTGTCGAGCGCGCTGGGCAGGCGGAAGCCGTAGTCCACCAGCGTCTGCTTGCGCGAGCGATCGCCGTGGTACATGCCGCGCACCTGCGGCAGGGTCTGGTGGCTCTCGTCCACCACCAGCAGGAAGTCCTGGGGAAAGTAGTCGAGCAGGGTCGGCGGCGGCTCGCCCGGCCGGCGGCCCGAGAGATGGCGGGAGTAGTTCTCGATGCCGTGGCAGTAGCCGATCTCGGTCAGCATCTCGAGGTCGAAGAGGGTGCGCTGCTCGAGCCGCTGGGCCTCGAGCAGCTTGCCGGCGTCGGTCAGCTCGGGCAGCCGCTCGGCGAGCTCGAGCTGGATGCCCTCGATGGCGGAGACCAGCTTGTCGCGCGGCGTGACGTAGTGGGTCTTGGGGTAGATGGCGATCCGGTCGAGCTCTTGCAGCACCTCGCCGCGCAAGGGGTCGAAGCGGGTGACGCGCTCGATCTCGTCGCCGAAGTACTCGACGCGCACCCCCACGTCGTCGTAGGCGGGCAGGATCTCGAGCACGTCGCCGCGCACCCGGAAACTGCCGTGGTAGAGGTCGAGCTGGGTGCGCTGGTACTGCATCTCGACCAGCTTGCGCAGGGCGCGGTCGATCGGCTCCTCGGCGCCGCGGGTGAAGAACTGCAGCATGCCGAAGAAGGCTTCCGGCGACCCCAGGCCGTAGATGCATGACACCGAGGCCACGATCACCACGTCGCGGCGCTCGAACAGCACCTTGGTGCCGCGCAGGCGCAGGCGGTCGATCTCCTCGTTGATCGAGGTTTCCTTCTCGATGTAGGTGTCGCTCTGCGGCACGTAGGCTTCGGGTTGGTAGTAGTCGTAGTAGGACACGAAGTACTCGACGGCGTTGTCCGGGAAAAAACTACGGAACTCCTGGAAGAGCTGGGCGGCAAGAGTCTTGTTGTGCGACAGCACCAGGGTCGGCCGTTGTAGCTCCTCGATCATCCGCGCGATGGTGAAGGTCTTGCCGGAACCGGTGACGCCGAGCAGCACCTGCTCCGGGTCGCCGCGGCGGACTCCCTCGACGAGCTGGCGGATGGCGTTGGGCTGATCGCCCTGGGCCGTGAACGGAGAAACGAGGCGGAAGTCGGGCATAGATCGAGATTGTAGCGGAGTCGGCCGACCCCTCGGCCAGGGCGGCCACGAGGGCCGCCCTACAGGGGACAGGCTGGTCTGACCGTAGAGCGCGACCCTCGTGGTCGCCCTACGTCGCGCCGGGCGCTTCCGCCGGCGGCAGCTCCTTGATTTCCTTCAGCACCGGGTCGCCCTCTGCTTCCGCGAACGCCTCGAGGTGGGCGATGAATTCGAGCAGCTGCTCGCGGCTGAGCTTGTCGGTGCGCGCCAGGCCGGCGAACTGGCCTTGCAGTCGCTGCAGGGCCCCGAGATCGAGCTCGCCGCTCCCGGCCCGCGCCGCGGCGGCAGAGAAGGCGGCGGCGAGGCGTTTCTTTTCCTCCGCCGTGGCGTCGGCCGGCAGCCGGCGCTCCACCTCGGGCCGCATGGCCTCGATCGTCCAGCGCAGCAGCGCGAAGCGCTTGCTCATGACCACCGCGATGCCGGCCACGAGCAGCAGCAGGAGCAGCCCGCAGCCGATGGCGATCGGCTTGCCGCAGCCGGGCGGCACCGGGCTCGAAACCCGCTCGGGGCGGAACGGTGCTCTGAGGGAGGGCGGCGGCGGTGGTGGTGGCTCTTCGGCCGGTGGCTCGCGACGTGGCGGCCCTTGGCCCGGCGTCTCGGGGCTCGGCGGCTCGCGCCGCGGTGGCTCCTCCACCGCCGGGTCGCGCGCCGGGGGCTCCTGGCGCGGCGGTTCTTCCCTGGCCGGGTCGACGGGCGGCTCGCTCATGCGCGCCTTCTATCACACACCTTCACCCACAGAGCTTCGGCCCCATACCTTCGCGACCGCTGGCGGCTGGTGGCTATAATCGGCCCGTGCGACTGCGCTGGACGGACCCGCGCCTCAAGTACCGGCGGCTGGCGCGCCTCCTGATCCCGGCCGCCATCACCATGGGCCTGGGCGCGGCGACCGGGGTGGGCGTGGCGGCGGCGATCCACATCCCCCGCGTCAGCTCGCTCGCCAGCTTCTCACCGGCGCGCATCACCCAGCTCTACGACCGCGAGGGCCGGTCCTTCGCTTCCTACGCTCGGCAGCGGCGCATCGTGCTGCGGCCGGAGGAGATCCCGGCCCTGATGCGCAACGCCCTCGTCGCGGTCGAGGACCGCAACTTCTACCAGCACGGCGGCCTCGACGCGCTGGGGGTGGTTCGGGCGGCGCTGTCCAACCTGCGCAGCGGCCGCACCGTGGAGGGCGCCTCCACGCTCACCATGCAGCTCGCGCGGCAGCTCTTCTTCTTGAACCCGGGCAAGCTCTGGCGGCGCAAGATCGAGGAGGCCTTCATCGCCGTCGAGCTCGAGAAGACCTTCACCAAGGACCAGCTCCTCGCCCTCTATCTCAACGTCATCTACCTCGGCCACGGCCAGTACGGCGTGGAGGCTGCGTCGCGCTTCTACTTCGGCAAGTCGGTCTCCGACCTGACGCTCGCCGAGGCCGCCACCCTGGCCGGCATCTACCAGCGGCCGAGCCGCCTGTCGCCCTACAACGCTCCCGATGCGGTGGTCGCCCGCCGCAACCACGTGCTCGACCGCATGCTCGAGGAGCGCTTGATCCGCCGCTCCGAGCACGCGGCCGCGAGGTCGCAGCCGCTCCAGGTGATCTCGCACGGCCCGCGCGACGAGCTGGGCTCCTACTTCGCCGAAGAGGTCCGGCGCACCATCGAGACCACCTACGGCACCTCGACCTTGCTCGAGAAGGGCCTCCAAGTCGAGACCACCATGGACTCCGCCATCGAGCAGTCGGCCGAGAAGGCGCTGCGCGCCGGCCTGCTGCGGCTCGACCACCGCAAGGGCTGGCGCGGGCCCCACCAGCGCGTCGACTCCGCCGACCTGGAGAAGATCGAGCTCGAGTCCTGGAGCGCCGGCCGTGGCGTCGCCGATGGCTGGTTCGAGGGCCTGGTGCTGGCCAGCGACGCCTCGACCGCCACCGTGCGCGCCGGCGACCGCTTTTTCACCTTGACTCCGGAAGGCATCAAGTGGACCGGAAAGCGCACGCCGGGAAGCGTGCTCCGCCGCGGCGACGTGGCCTGGTTCCGCCTCGCCGAGCCGAAGGAGGGCGGCGCGGCCCTGCTGGTCCTCGAGCAGGAGCCGCAGCTCCAGGGCGCGGCTATCGTGCTCGACTCCGCCACCGGCGCGGTGCGTGCCATGGTCGGTGGCTGGGATTTCGGCCGCAACCAGTTCAACCGTGCGACTCAGGCGCGGCGGCAGGTAGGGTCGGCGTTCAAGGTCTTCGTCTACGGCACGGCGCTCGAGAACGGCTTCACTCCGGCGGACACCATCTTCGACGCTCCGGCCTACTTCAAGGGCGCCGACGGCCGGCTGAGCTACAGCCCGAGCAACTACTACCCCACCTACTACGGCATCGTCACCCTGTCGCGGGCGCTGGAGCACTCCTACAACGTCTCGGCGGTCAAGCTGCTGGACCTCGTGGGGGTCGAGAAGGTGATCGACTTCGCCCGCCGCTGCGGCGTGCGCTCCGACCTCCCTCCCTACCCCAGCCTGGCCCTGGGCAGCGCCGACCTGTCGCCGATCGAGGTGGTGGCCGCCTACGCCGCGATCGCCAACCGCGGCCGCTACAACGAGCCGTACCTGATCGAGCGCATCCGCCTGCCCGAGGGCGAGGTGCTGACCGAGCATCGCGGCAAGTCGCGCGAGGCGACTTCCCCCGAGCTCGCCTACCTGCTCTCCCACATGCTCGAGGGCGTGGTGGACCGCGGCACGGCCGCGGCGCTCAACGACCTGCCGCTCGACCTCGCCGGCAAGACCGGCACCACCAATGACTACAGCAACGCCTGGTTCATCGGCTTCACCAACCGCTACACCATGCTGGTGTGGGTGGGCTACGACCGGCCGCACTCGATGGGCCGCGGCATGGCCGGCGACAAGGTAGCGGTGCCGATCTGGCGAGACCTGGTGCTCGACGGCCTCGAGGCCGGCTGGCTGACCGAGGACTCGCGCTTCACGCGGCCGGAGGGCGTGGTCACGGCCTGGATCGACCGCGGCTCCGGCGTCAAGCTCTCGTCCGGCACGCCCGGCGGCATCCCGGCCGCGTTCCTACCCGGCACCGAGCCCGGCGGCGAAGCGTCGGGCGACTGGGGCAACATCCTGTCCCTGCCCTGGTACCAGCAGCGGCCGTTCTACCAGGGCCGCCCGCGCGAGAAGATGCCCGAGGACATGCCGCCCGATGCCCCGCTGCCGCTCGACGCCGGCCCCGAGCCGGGGACGGAGGGCGGGACGGAGCCTGGCGCAGGGACGGAAGCGGGAACTGCGCCGGAGTCTGGGATCGGTACGGATGCGGCCGCGGGGACGGCCTCAGCGACCGGGACGGGAACGTAGCTGCCCTACGTCGGCTTCTCCGCCACCACCGCGTAGTCCTGATACCCGAACAGCAGCTCGTCGAGCCGGTCGCGCAGCGCGTTGACCTGGTGGCCGAGGCTGCGCTCGGCCCCGGGCAGGGCGCCGAGGTCCACCTCCGGCAGGCGCAGCTCGTCCGGGAACGGCCGCAGGTCGACCTGCTCGATGGGATCGAACCCCGCGAGCCGGCAGGAGAGCTTGAGGGCCTCGGGGTGGATAGGACGGAGATGGCTGGGGTCGACCCAGAAGTTGCGCGCCGCCACCACGATCGACAGCGGGTTGGGAGTCTCGAGGATCAGCACCCCGCCGGGCTCGAGCGCGCGGAAGGCCAGCCGTACCAGGCGATCGACCTCGGCCGGCGGCAGGTGCTCGATGACGTGGAAGGAAACCACGCCGCCGAGGCTTCCCGCGGCCTGGCGCGCGAGGTGCTCGAAGAGGTCGCCATGCTCGGCCGTGAGCCCGCGCTCCTGGCAGCGGGCCACCATGGCCGCGCTGCCGTCGACGCCGTGGGCGGGGATGCCCGCCCCGGCGAAGAGCGCCAGGGCCTCGCCCCGGCCGCAGCCGAGGTCGAGCACTGGGCCGCGGCCTGCCAGGCGTGGCAGGTACAGCGCCAGGCGCTCGGAGATCTCGGCCTCGGTGCCGCGGAAGCGGCGCTCGAGCTCGAGGTAGCCCTGCTCGTCCCGCGTGGCGACCAGCCGCTCCAGGGCGGCACCGTGCGCGCCGGCCCCGGTCTCGGCCACGGCGAGCGCGGCGCCCAGCCGGTTCGACAGCTCCGCCGCCTGGCGACGATGGAGGTCCACTTTCTGGTCGAGGCGCGCGAACAGCGCGTCGTTGTGCCGCAGCAGCTCGGCGAGCCGCGCCGGCAGCGAGGCTTCGAGCTCGCCGAGGCGCGGCTCGAGGCGCAGGCCCTCCTGCGCCTGGAGCCATTCGAGGAGGATGAGGTTGAAGACCCGCTGGCGCTCCCAGAGGTCGTTCTGCGGCGTCTTGACGAACGGCCGCAGCAGCCGCTTGGCGGCCACCAGCAGGCGGCCTAGCCAGCCGCGCTCACTGCGGATGGGAAAGGCATGATCGCCGGCCCACAGCCACCGCCAGCGACGGAGGTCGCGGGACGGCTCGCCGAGGAAGTCTTCGATGGTTGGAGCGGGCCCGGTCGCGGGGGGCTCGCCCGCCGCGGCAGGCCGCGGCTCGGGATCGGACGAGCCTCCTCGCTCCTCGGGCCGCTCCTCGGGCATGCCGGGAGCTTACTCCTCGGCGACCACGGATACGGTGATCTCGGCCAGCACCTCGGGGTGGAGGTCGATGGTCACCTTGTGGTCGCCCAGGAGCTTGATGCCACCGCCGAGGTCGAGGCGCCGCTTGTCGACCTCGACGCCCTTCTCGGCCAGCGCCTCGGCGATCTCGGTCGCCGTCACCGAGCCGTAGAGGGTCTGCGTCTCGCCCACCTTCTTGGGAATGGTCAGGCGGATCGAAGCGAGCTGCGCCGCGACCTCGGCCGCCGCGTCGCGCTCTTTGGTGTGCTTGAGGTCGATCTTCTTGCGCTGCTCGGCGAAGTACTTGAGGTTCGCGGGCGTCGCTTCCAGGGCCAGGCCCTGCGGCAGGAGAAAGTTGCGGCCGTAGCCGGCCTTCACCTTCACCACCTCCCCGCGCCGGCCCAGGTTGCGCTGGTCGCTCAACAGGATGACTTGCACCTTGGCCTCCTAGTCCGTGGTGAACGGCAGCAGCGCCAGGTGGCGCGCGCGCTTGATGGCCTGCTGCAGCATCCGCTGGTGGCTGGCGCAGGTGCCGGAGATCCGGCGCGGCAGGATCTTGGCCCGCTCCGGGATGAACTGCTGCAGAAGGCGGATGTCCTTGTAGTCGATGTAGTCGATCTTGTCGACGCAGAACTTGCAGACCTTGCGCCGGCGGAAGAAGACCTTCTTGCCGCCCTTGGCGCCCTTCGGTGGCATGGCCATCGCTAGGTTTCCTCCTCGGCGGGTGCCGCCGGCTCACCTTCGCCGGTGGTCGGCGCGGTCAAGCTCACGGGGCGGTCGGTGCGCACAGTGAGGTAGCGCAGGATCTTGTCGTTCTGACCCATGCGGTGCTGGACCTCGCGCAGCGGGTTGGTGCCCTCGGCGGTCACGTAAAACAGGAAGTACCGCCCTTCGGTCAGCTTGTCGATCGGAAAGGCGAGCCGGCGTTTGCCCCAGCTCTCCTCCTTGATCACGTCGCCACCGGCGGCCGTGGCCATGCGCTTGTAGTCGTCGGCGATGGCGACGACCTCCTCGTCCGGCAGACGAGGATCGACGATGAACGTCAGCTCGTAAGTGCGTAGCACTGCGGGAGCCTCCCTCTGGCCTGTTCGGCCCCGCTCGCGGCGGGGCAGAGAGGTTTGGATGGTGCCCGGTTGGACCCCGCGGTCCCCGGGCTGGTTCTGGGACGGCGGATATTACACGATCGGCGGCGGGCTTGTCAGCGCCCGCCGGCTATCCGTTGAACCGCCGCATGGCGGCGTCGGCGCCCTCGGCCAGCCACAGCTCGCAGGCGTCCGCGGCGCGGGCGATCATCTCGGCCACCGCGTCGCGCTCCTGCGTCGCGAACGGCGAGAGCACGAAATCCGGCAGCGCGTCGCCGGCAGGCGGCGGCTCGATCCCGATGCCGAGCCGCAGGCGCGGCACCTGGTCGGTCGCCAGCCCGTCGGCAATGGATTCCATGCCGCGATGGCCGCCGGGGCTGCCGGAGGGCCGCAGCCGCAAGCGGCCGAGCAGGAGCTGCACCTCGTCGTAGACCACCAGGATGTCGTCCGGCTCGAAGCCGCGCCGCTCGACCAGGCAGCGCGCGGCATAGCCGCTGCGGTTCATGTAGGTCTGCGGCTGCGCCAGCAGCAGCCCGGGGCCGGCGGCGACCAGCGAGCTGCACTCGAAGGCGGAGAGCGCCAGGCCCCGGCGCCGCGCCAGCTCCTCCACCACCCGAAAGCCGACGTTGTGGCGGGTGTCGGCGTAGCGCTCGCCAGGGTTGCCGAGGCCTACCACCAGCTTCGATCGTGGCGCCAGGCCGGCGCTCGGCGCGTCCACGGTGGCGGCGGAAGGCCCTCAGTCCTCCGCCTTCTCCTTACCGCGGGTCATGACCTCGGGCTCCTTGCTGGTGCCCTCGATCAGGGTCTCGGCGGCGGCCGGTGCCTCGACCTCGAGGCGGGCATGGCTGCAGGAGGCGATGACGCGCTCCGGGTCGGTGATCAGGCGGACGCCGGCCGGCAGCTCGATGGCCCCGGCCTCGAGGTGCTGGCCAACGTGCAGCGGCGTGACGTCGAGCGCGAGGTGCGCCGGGATGTCGCCCGGCAGGCACTCGACCTCGACCTCGCGGGTCACGAAGTCGATCACCGCGGCCTCGTTCTTCACGCCATAGGCCGTGCCGGTGAGCTCGATCGACACTGCGACCCGGAGCTTCTCGGTCATCAGCACGCGCTGGAAGTCGATGTGCAGGATCCGGCGGCTCACCGGGTCGACCTGGAGATCGCGGATCATGGCGTGGCGCTTCTGGTCGGCGCCCGCCAGCTCGAGCAGGAAGATCGAGTTCTCGCCCGAGCCGTGACGGGTGAGGTCGAGGAAGGCGCGGCGATCGATCTGGATGGGGATCGGCTCCTTGCCACCGCCGTAGACCACGGCCGGGATGCGGCCGCCGGACCGCAGGCGGCGGTTCTCGTTCTTGCCGGTCGCCTCACGCTTCTCTACTGCCAGGTTGAGCTCTGTCATGGAACTTTCCTCTTTCCAAGCCCGGCCGCGCTCAGACGAAGAGCGAGGAAACCGAGCTGTTTTCGTGGATCCGTCGGATCGCCTCGCCGAGCAGGCCGGCGACGGAGAGCGGCTTGAGCTTACGGCACCCGGCGACCTTTTCGCCAACCGGGGTGGTATTGGTGATCAGCACCAGCTCGAGCGGAGACTCCTCGAGCCGGGTCAGAGCGGGGCCGGAGAGCACGCCGTGCACGGCAGCGGCGAGGATGCGGCGCGACCCCTTGGCGGCCAGTGCCTCGACCGTCTTGCACAGCGTGCCGGCGGTGTCGATGATGTCGTCCAGGATCAGGGTGCTGGCGCCGTCGACTTCGCCGATGACGTGCATCACCTCGGCTTCGTTGGGCGACAGGCGGCGCTTGTCGACGATGGCGAGGCCGGCCTCCAGGCGCTTGGCGATGGCCCGCGCCCGCTCCACGCCGCCGGCGTCGGGCGACACGATCACCAGGTCCGGGATCTCCAGGGCGCGGATCGCCTCCAGCAGCACTGGGGCGGCGAAGAGGTGGTCCACCGGCACGTCGAAGAAGCCCTGGATCTGGCCGGCATGGAGGTCCATGGTGAGCACGCGGTCGGCGCCGGCGCGAGAGATCAGGTCGGCGACCAGCTTGGCGGTGATCGGCACCCGCGGGCGGTCCTTGCGGTCCTGGCGGGCATAACCGTAGTAGGGCAGCACGGCCGTGACGCGCGACGCCGAGGAGCGCTTGAAGGCGTCGAGCATGATCAGCAGCTCCATCAGGTTCTCGTTGGCCGGCGGGCAGGTCGGCTGCACGATGAACACGTCGGAGCCGCGGACGTTCTCCTCGATCTGCACGAAGGTCTCGCCGTCCGAGAAGTTGAACAGCGTGGCGTTGCCGGCCGGCACGTTGAGGTAGGCGCAGATCTCCTCTGTGAGGTCCGGATGTGCTCGGCCGCCGAAGACCCTGAGCTCGCCGTAGAGACGCTCGTTCAAAGGCATGGGCGGCGCATCCTACCGCAAGCTGGGGCGGGGCTCATTGGCTGGGGAGGTAGGATTCGAACCTACGAATGGCGGATCCAAAGTCCGCTGCCTTACCGCTTGGCGACTCCCCAAAGCTACTTCACCGCGCGGCCCGGGCGAGCTAGGTAACGGTCCAGAACGAGTCCCGCAGGTGCAGGGCCTCGATCTCCTCCAGAGACTTGGCCTCGTCGTCGACCGGCCCGGCGGGCACGGGCGCCCTCTCCGCCGCTTGGGCCAGCCCCGCCATCGGGGCCATCACCGCCGGCGCGGCCTGCTCCGCGGCCGCCGCCATCACCGGCGCCGGCATGCTGGCGAAGGCCGGCCGCGCTTCGACCTCCCCCACCGCCCCCGCCGCCGCGCTGGCGCCCTTCTCGCCGAGCACGCGCTCGTACTCGCCCAGGATCTGCGACTCGATCATCCGCCGCGTCTCGTTGTTCAACGGGTGAGCCACGTCCTTGAACTCGCCGTTCTTCTTCTTACGGCTGGGCATGCTGATGAACAGGCCCTCGCGGCCGCGGATCACCTTGATGTCGTTGACCATGAAGCAACCGTCGAACACGACCGAGACGAAGGCCTTGAGCTTTTCCTCGTGAATCGGGAAGACCTTGACCTCAGTGATCTGCATTGCAGTCCCTCCCTGAAGAGCAGAGCCGCCGTAGTCAAACGCCGGCGCCGGAGACCGGCACCCGCGACAACACACTGGAAGTTGACGAGCGGCGACATTATATCTGCACTGCCCAGGAGAGGGGCTTCCCGAGGCACACGGCGGGCCCGTGAACCCAAGCCGGACCGTGGATTTTAGGGTCGGCCCTGAAGCCTGTCAACGTGAGGTGCTGGGAGCCGAGCTCGTGGAGCAGCCGTCGCGAGCGGGCCGCGCGCAAGGAGCAGGCGCGCTCGGCAACCGCAGCGTACATATCCGTACGTGAGGATTGCCGGAGCGCCTGCGACGCAGCGCCCGGCCCGCGCAGCAGGCTGCTCAGGGCATCGAGGCCGGGTTGGAGGCCTCCTCGCAGCCCTCGGCGTAGCCGTCCGGGACCGCGGGCGCGGGCGGCAGCTCGGCGATGGGCTCGGCGAGCACCTGGCGCCAGCGGAGCTGAATGCCCTGCTCGCGCTCGGAGAGCACGGACTCCTCGCCCTGCCGGCTCCACCAGATCGCGGGCTCGCCCTGCTCCCAGAAGGTCCACTTGAGCAGGCGCTCACCCTCGCGGTGGGCCGTCCAGCGCCGGCCGGAGGCGTCCTCGAACTCGAGGTTGGAGCCGTCTTCGTGAGGCGCCCCTCTGGGCGCCACGGGAAGGCGCCCGAGAAGCACGGAGGGCAGCGCCGGCAGCGCGAACGGCTCGAGCGGCACTGCGGCCAGGCCCACGGCGCCGTGAAAGCGGCAGAACCGCTGCCGCCGGTGGTCGATCCACAGGCCTTCCTCGCCTTCGACCGAGAGGCTCCACACCGCGCGGCCCACGGCGTCGACGGTGGTCACCCGATAGCGGTCGGGCGCCGCCAGACGGAGAGTCAAACGGAAGCTTCCTTCGCCCTCCGGCCCACCGTACCGCAGCCGGAAGAGGCGCTGCTGGAGGAGGTCGGTGGCCGGGATCTCCCACAGCGGCGCGTTGGCTGGAGCGGTGGGTGACCTTGCCGGAGGGTCAGCGGGCTTCTCCGCCGTGGCGGCTGCCGAGACGGCGGGCGGAGTCCCGGGAGGCGTGGTCGGTGGCGCGGTGCGCCCGCTCGAGGCGCAGGCTGCGCTCGCGACGAGCGCCCCTGCGAGGAGCCACAGCTTCCAGAGTGTCATCCGGAGCGCAGCGCAGCACTTGGACGGGGAGCCATCCCCCGGTTCCTTCGCTGCGCTCAGGATGACAAACGGTCGCTGCAAGAGCCGCACTAGCCGCCGCTCACGCGCTTCAGCTTGCCGCGCACGGAATCGGGATCGTCGCTGCCCAGGTCGAGGGCCTTCTGGTAGACGTTGCGCGCCAGCTCGGGCCGCCCGAGAGCCACGTAGAGGTCGCCCAGGTGCTCGAACACCGTGGCGTCGTCGGGCAGCAGCTCGGCGGCCCGCTCGAGGTGGCCGCGGGCGCTCTCGAACCGCCCCAGCCGGTAGTGGGCCCAGCCCAGGGAATCGACATAGGCGCCGTTGTCGGGCTCCAGCGCCACGGCGCGCTCGACGAAGGTCAGCGCCTCCTCGAGGTTCTCGCCGCGCTCGGCCCACATGTAGCCGAGGTAGTTGAGCGCCGGCGCGAAGTCCGGAGTCAGAGAGAGCAGGTTGCGAAAGGCGGTCACCGCCTGCTCGCGCTGGCCGGTGCGCTCGAGGGCCACGCCCAGGAAGTAGCGGCCCTCGACCGAGGAACCGTCGAGGTCGAGGAGCCGCGTCAGCAGCGGGATCGCCTCCGGGTAGCGGGTCAGGCGCTGGTAGACGCGGGCCGCCTGCAGGAGCAGAGTGGGGTCGTTCTTCGAGGTGAGGGCGCCGAGGGTCTGTGCCGCCTCGGCGTCGCGGCCGAGGCGCAGCAGCACCTCGGCGCGCTTGGCCACCAGCGGCGCACGCGCGGCATCGACCTGGGCCCCCACGGCAAGGTCGGGCAGCACGGGAAGCGCTTCGGCGCCGCGCTCCAGCTGGACCAGGGCATCGGCGTAGAGCAGCTTCCAGCCCTCGCCGGCCTCGCCGGGCCCCTTGTTGCGCGCCAGCGGCGCGAGCAGGCGCTCGACCTCGTCCCAGGCGCCGCGCTCCGACGCCAGGTCGGCGAGCTCGATGCGCGCCGCGGTCAGGCCCGGCTGGCCGCTGATCCCCTCGATGCGCTGCACCAGGCTGGCCAGGAAGCGCTCCGCCTCCGAGCGCCGGCCGGCGGTCTGCAGCGCGCGGCTCACGGCCTCGATCAGGGTGGTGTTCGAGGGCGCCTTCTGGATCACCGAGGCGAGGTCGTCGGCCGCTTCCTGGTGCCGTCCCTGCGCCGCCAGCAGCAGGATCTGCAGCGTGCGGGCGGTGCCGTTCCCCTCGCTCGGCAGCCGCGCGGCGCTCACCGCGGCCTCCTCGAGCCTCCCGGCCAGGTAGAGCTCCCAGACCAGGCGCTGGGTCACTTCGGGCCGCGCCGCCTCGGGCGGCACGCTCGACAGCAGCGCGGCCGCTTCGGCGTGATCTCCCCGGCGGCTCACCAGATCGGCGAGCGAGCTCCGCGCCTCGATGTCGTCGCTCGACGCGGCGAGGGCCTCGCGCAGCATTAGCTCCGCTTCGTCGGTCTTGCCCGACTTGAGGCGCTGCTGGGCCAGCTCAGTCAGCGAGCGCGAGAGGAGCGACTGCGCCCAGCCGTTGCCCGGGAGCAGGCCGACCGCTCGGCGGAAGGCCTCCACGGCCGCCGGTAGCTCGCCTTGAACGCGGTAGATCTGACCGAGCGGTAGCAGCACCTCGGGATCGTCGGGCCGGGCCGCGCGTACCACCTCGAGGTTGCGGCGCGCCGCACCCAGCGCCTCGCGGCTCTCCTGTGCCAGATCCAAGTAGGCAAGGCCCACCTCGCGCACCGTGTCGAGCTCACCGGCGGCGGCCCGCTCGGCGGCGGCCAGCTCGGCCAGCGCCTGCTGCAGGCGCTCGGCTCGCTGGCCCGCGTCGCGGCCGTACTGGCCCAGGCGGATCAGCAGCCGGGCGTGCTCGAGGCGGATGTAGGGATCGTCCGGGGCAAGCTCCACGGCCTGCTCGAAGCCCACCTCCGCCTCCTGCCAGTCGCCGTTGGCGGCGGCCAGCCGGGCTTGCGCGAAGGCCAGCTCGGCCTTGCCGAAACCCGCGCCGCTCGGGTGCGTAGATGGCTCCGGCGTGGCGCTCTGGGCGGCCGGCTCCTGGGTAGGTCGAGGCTCGTGGGCTGGGGAAACGCTGGCGGCGGGGGCAGGCGGCGCCGCGGTCGCGAGCAGGAAGACGAGCAGCAGCGCGGCCTTCACGCCGGCAGAATAGCAGCCGCTCGGCGCCCTTTCAAGGGCGCTTTACAAGCTCAAGAACCATCCCTATAATCCGGTAGCCCACGGTAACCCGAAGAGAAAAAAGAACTTACACCATGGATTTGGCGCAGCAGCTCGGGGGTGCGTTGCTCGAGCACGGGTGGTTGACGGCGGACCGCATGCGCCGGGCCCTGGAGGTGCAGCGCGACTCGGGGGGCAGCTTCGGCACCTGCCTCCTCGAGCTCGGTTTCGTCACCGAGGAGCGGCTGCTGGAGACCCTCTCCGAGCTGCATGGCTGCCCGCCGGCGACCGCCGCCGACCTGCGCAAGGTGCGCTCCAACGCCATCGCCCAGTTGCCAGCCGAGCTGGCCCGCCGCCGGCGGGCGGTGCCGTTCCGCATCGTTGGCGGGGAGCTGTGGGTGGCGCTCGAGAACCCGGCCGACGAGGAAGGCCAGGCCGAGATCATGGCGGTCTCCCGCCGCCAGCTCCGGTCGCACGTCACCACCGAGCCGCGGGTCTTCGAAGCGCTGAATGCCTTCTACGCCCAACCCTGCCCGCAACGCTTCGCCCTGCTGCTGGCGCGCCTCAACCGCCCACCTTCGCTGTGGGAGGAAGCGCGCTCGCGCCTGCCGCGGGTCATCGCCCTGACCGAGGAGGAGAAGGCACAGCTCGGCGCTCCCGAGGCCGTCATCGAGCCGGCGCCGGAGGTGATCGCCGTCGAGGCCGCGGCTGCCCCGCAACCGCAGGTGCCGGCGCCACAGCCGCCTCCGGCCGCGCCAGCCCCGCCGCTGGTGCACGCGGAGCCGGCGCTCGCCGAGCCAGTGCCCGCCGAGCCAGTGCCCGCCGAGCCAGTGCCTGAAGGGGCCGCTCCGGCCGAGGCGCTCGCCGCGGAGGAGGAGCCGCCTGCCGAGCCCCCGCGCCGCCGCGAGCCCATACCCCCGGCGCCCCCCGAGCTCGAGCACCACCTCGAAGCAGCGGCGAGTCTGGACGACATCGGGCGGGCCGTGCTCGCCCACGTCGCCCCTCTCTTCCACCGCTCGCTGCTGTTCAAGGTCACGCCGGAAGGGGTCGCCGGCTGGCTCGGCCAGGGCGGCGGTGCGGACGCGGAGAAGCTGCAGCACTTCACCGCCGGCTTCGACCGCCCGTCGGTCTTCCTGAACCTACGCCAGGGGACCGGCCTGCACCTCGGCCCGCTGGCGCCGATGGAGGTGCATCTCGAGCTGGCGAAGCTGTGGGGCGGCGAGCTGCCGGCCGCGGCGGTGGTGGCGCCGATCCGGGTGCGGGACCGCCTGGTGGCGGTGCTCTACGCCGACGGCCAGCGAGCGGTCGAGGGCGGCCCTGCCGCTCTCGACTGGAAGCAGGCGCAGGCCGCAGCGGCCTCCTGCGCCGCCGCGTTCGAGCTCTATCTGATGCAGAGAAAAACCCGCAAATCGTAGGCACGCCTCAGCTTACGTTGACACCTCGGAGTGCCGTTGCTAGATTTGGCGCCGCTATGATCAAAGCCGATATCGTGGACCTCGTCGCCGAGCAGTCCGACGTGCCGCGCATCAAGGCGGCGCAGGCCGTGGACACCATCATCGACGCGATGAAGGAGGCGTTGTCCTCCGGCAAGCGTATCGAGCTGCGAGGCTTCGGCGTCTTCCAGGTGCGCGACCGCAAGAAGGGAGTCGGGCGCAACCCCAAGACCGGCGTCGAGGTGGCGATCACCCCCGGCAAGACGGTGCGCTTCAAGCCCGGCAAAGAGCTGAAGAGGCTTTGACCTTCCTCACCACCACGGACGGCGGCCCCTCGCCGGTCGCTTCCGATCCCTCCCGCCCGCCCCTGATCATCGATCTCGTCCCCGGCCCCGGGGGCGTGCACTCGCCGCCGCGGCCCCGGCAGCACTGGCTGCGCGCCGCCATCCTCTTCGCCCTCACCTTCTTCACCACCACCACTCTCGGCGCGCAGTGGGCGTGGTGGATCCGCACCGACGTGGAGATCAGCCTCGGTGAGCTCGGGATCCCGCTGCTCTCGCTGTCGTCGATCGCCCAGGTGTGGGGCGACCCCGAGCTGCTCGCCACCGGCCTCCAGTTCTCGCTGCCCACGCTGCTCATCCTGCTCGCCCACGAGCTCGGCCACTACCTCGCCTGCCGCCGCTACCGCATCGACTCGACCCTCCCCTACTTCCTGCCCGCGCCGATCGTCTTCGGCACCTTCGGCGCCTTCATCCGCCTGCGCTCGCCGCTCAAGAACCGGCGCGAGCTGTTCGACGTCGGGGCGGCAGGGCCGATCGCCGGCTTCGTGGTGCTGCTGCCGTTCCTGATCTACGGCATCGCCCACTCGCAGCCCGCCGCCGCGCCACCGGCCACCGCGGCCAGCGACCTGGTGATCCGCCTGACCTGGCTCGGCGACAACCTGGGCTTCGCGCTGCTCAGCCGGCTGTTCCACGGCCCGCTGCCGGAGACCTACATCCTCAATCTCCACCCCTTCGCCATCGCCGCCTGGTTCGGCATGCTGGCCACCGCCCTGAACCTGCTGCCGCTCTCGCAGCTCGACGGCGGGCACATCCTCTACGCCGTGGCCGGCGCCCGGCAGCGCCAGCTCGCGCTGCCGCTGTGGCTGGGAGTCGCGCTGCTCAGCCTGTACTGGCCGGGATGGCTGCTGTGGGCCGCGATCACGCTGCTGCTGGGGCTCTCGCATCCGCCGGTGGGCGACGAGCGCGAGCCGCTCGACGGCAAGCGCAAAGTCTTGGCCGTAGCCTCGCTCTTGATCCTGGCGCTCTGCATCAGCCCCTTGCCGTTCCACGACCGCCTGGTGGATGCGCGGGCGCTGCCGCTGCTGAATCCGCCAGCGGCGGGAGGCCAAATCGCCGCGGCTGGAGCTCTAGACGAACCGTCACGAGCAGGGCCAGGTGCAAGGAGCGGATCGCCCCGGCAACCGGAGCAGCGTACAAGTCAGTACGTGAGGATTGCCGGGTGGCCCGCGACACCGCAGATGGCCCGCGCAGCAGCTTCGTTCAGGGCTTCGGCGGGATCTCCAGCACGAAGGTCACCGGCCCATCGTTGACCAGCTCGACCTCCATGTGGGCCCGGAAGCGGCCCGTCTCCACGCGGTAGCCCTGCGCCGCGAGCGCCGCGATCAAGGCTTCGACCAGCGGCTCCGCCTCGGCGGGCCCGGCCGCGGCGTCGAAGGATGGCCGGCGTCCACGGGCTAGCGAGGCGGCGAGCGTGAACTGGGAGACGACGAGGAAGGCGCCACCCGCGGCCCGGGTGTCGAGGTTCATGCGGCCAGCCTCGTCCTCGAAGAGCCGCAGGGTGCCGAGCTTGGCAGCCGCGGCCTCGACCACGGCGAGGGTGTCGCCGCGCTCGATCGCCACCAGCGCGACGACGCCGCGCCCGATGGCCCCCACCACCTCGCCGCCAGCGCGCACCGCCGCCGAGCGGACCCGTTGCAAGACCAGGCGCACGGTTTTCGTCTTCCTCCGAGAGAGCGCGCCGCGGCCGCGGGACGAGCGAACCGGCGTCTGGCGGCGCGAGGCGTGTGATAGCTTACTTCGCCCGAGAGGAGCCTCCGCGAATGGTGAACAAAGTCTTTCTCATCGGTAACTTAGGTCGGGATCCCGAGGTCCGGTCGACGCCCTCGGGGCAGCCGGTGGCGAGCTTCAGCGTCGCCACTTCGCGGCGCTGGCGGGACCGCGACGGCAATCGCCAGGAGCAGACCGAGTGGCACAACGTGGTCTGCTGGGGCAAGCTCGCCGAGGTCGCCGGGCAGTATCTCACCAAGGGTAAGCAGGTGTTCGTCGAAGGGCGCCTCCAGACCCGCTCTTGGGACGACAAGAACAGCGGCGAGAAGCGCTACAAGACCGAGGTGATCTGCGAGAACTTCCAGATGCTCGGTTCCCGGCAAGGTGGGGGCGGAGGCGGCGACTTCGACGCCGGGGACGGGCCTCACCACGGCGGTGGAGGCGGCGGGCGCGGCCAGGACTACGGTGGCGGCGGTGGTGGTGGCGGCTCGCAGGAGCCGGAGGACGACGACATCCCGTTCTAGGCGAAACCACCGCCAGGGGGCCTCCTGCTTTGTCACGGGTCCTCCCGCAAATCCTCGCCTACTGCCGTGTAGGCTCCGGTTTGCGGGTCCGTAGGCACATCGACGGGGCGCTCCTCGCATCTGGCTCCCTGGCCGCGGCTCCGTGCCCCACTTGGCTTTTTGCTGAGACGAGAGTAGAGTTTTGGCATGTCAAAACCCTGCTCGGCCTTCCTGATCCGTAGGTTTCCGCTCGGCCTGCTCCTGACTTCGACCCTGGCGGCTCGCCTAGCCGCCCAGGACTTCACTCCCGCGATCGAGGACAACTCCTTCTTCATCGAGGAGGCCTACAACCAGGAACCGGGCGTGGTGCAGCACATCGCGACCGGCTTCGTCCCCGGCGGCGACGAGGACGACGGTGCCCTCTCCTTCACCCAGGAGTGGCCCTTTCTCAGTCAGACCCACCAGTTGAGTTACACCGTGCCCTACCTCTTCCTCGACGCCGACGATGCCAGCGGCGTCGGCGACGTGCTGCTCAACTACCGCTACCAGTGGCTTTCCGGCGGCCGGACGGCCGTGGCGCCGCGGCTGTCGCTCATCCTTCCCACCGGCGACGAGGATGAGGGCCTGGGCGACGGCAGCCCAGGACTCCAGATCAATCTGCCGGTGAGCCACCGCCTCTCGGACCCCTGGATCGCTCACTTCAACCTCGGGGCCACCTGGCTGGCCGAGGTCGAGGCGCCCGGCCGGCCGCAGGACGATTCCGCCGTGACCTCCTTTTTCGCCGGCGCCAGCGTGATCTGGCTGGCGCGGCCACCCGGAGAGGGCGTGGGCTTCAACGGCATGCTCGAGTGGCTGTCGAGCTACGACGGCGAGCTCGACGACCGGGGCGGCGTGGACCACGAGTGGACCACGGTGCTCTCCCCCGGCGCCCGCTGGTCCTTCGACCGCGGAGACCTGCAGATCGTTCCCGGCGTGGCGCTGCCCATCACCTGGAGCGGCGGCGACAGCTCGGTCGGAGTGTTCGCCTACCTATCCTTCGAGCACCCGTTCTGAGGGCGAGCCCGCTGCGCAGCTTGGCGGGCGCCGTCAGTTGGTGTCGAATTTGATGGTGACACTGAAGAAGACGGGCACCGGGTCGCCGCGCAGCCGCGCCGGAGTGAAGGCCCAGCGCTTCAAGCTCTCGACGCAGGCCCGGTCGAGGCGTGGCTCGAGCCCCTCCACCACCCGTGCGTCGCAGACCGCTCCCTTGGCGTCGACGATCGCCTCCAGCACCACCCGGCCCTTGACTCGGACCCCACCAGGCAGGTCCGGATACTCGCGGATCATGGCCGTTGGCTGCTTGATGCCCGGACCCACGTCGACCGGCTTGAGCTCCAGGCAGCCAGGGGCGAAGACGGCGCGCTCGGGGCTGAGAGCGGCGGCCGGCTCCTCCTCGGCGGCGGCCGCCGGCGCCGGCTCGGCCGCGGGTGCGGGCTGAGGATCGGTTGCTTTGCCGCCGCAGGCGGCGAGCAGCAAGACCGTCGTCAGGCTGCCGGCGGCAGCCAGAGTGCGCAGATGTATGCTCATGTGCAGAGTGTACCCTGTCCGGCGCGGTCGGTGGCTGGCGGAGCCCGACGTAGAGCCAGCATCGGCAGGAGGAGAGCATGAGAAAGCTGATCGTCGCCGGAGTCGTCCTCGCCGGCCTCGCCTTGCTCGCGCCCAGCGTCATGAAGATGGTGCGCATGGGGCCGCGCAACTACTTCGGGATGCTGCTCTACGATCAGCGGCGCGAGGGCGACCTCGAGGTGGGAGATCCGGCGCCCGGCTTCGCGCTCACCTCCCTCGAAGGGGCGGCACCGATCCGCCTCGCCGAGCGGGTTGGGGCGAAGCCGCTGGTGCTGGTCTTCGGCAGCTTCACCTGACCGCCCTTCCGGCGCTCGGTCGAGCGCCTCGGAGAGCTGCAGACCAAGTACCGGGACGACGCCACCTTCCTCACCGTCTACATCAAGGAGGCGCACCCGCTCGACGAGTGGCAGGCGGACGACAACGAGAAGGAGGACGTCTGCTACCGGCAGCCACGGAACCTCGAAGAGCGGGTCACCATCGCGCGCGACTTCGTGAAGCGCTTCGGATACGAGCTGCCGCTGGGCGTCGACGGCATGGAGAACCAGGCCGAGAAGCTCTACGCCGGCTGGCCGGAGCGCTTCTACATCGTGGATACCGACGGCAAGATCGCTTACAAGGGTGAGCCGGGCCCCTTCGGCTACAAACCCGACGAGGTCGAGGCCTGGCTCGCCGCGCGGAGAGGGAAAGCTGACCCAGGCTAGGCGAGATGCTGGCGCGGTTCGCCGAGCGCCCCTGATCTAGCGCCCGCCCAGCGGCGGGTACATTGCCGGCGGGCGGTCGAATTCGATCTGCACGACGTCGGTCCAGGGCACGTACTCGGGACGTTGACCGCCGTCGACGAAGATCAGCATGCCCGCATTCCCCTCGCCGAAGTCGCCGGCGGGCTCGAGCTGCAGCTCCTCCCCGTCGTGGAGGGTCACCCTGGCACGCGCTTCGCCACCACGCTCCTCGCCACCGGGAGGCACGATCGAGGCGATCCGGCCGAAGGGGATGGTGTAGTCCACGCCCTGGGCTGGGGCGTCGAGCGTCTCGGTGGTCTCGCTCTCGTCGAGGTCGTAGACCAGCCGGCCGGCGAGGCGGCCGGCGCGGGTGGTGACGCTGCCCGTGATCGGGTGCCCTGGCGGGAAGTCGCCGTAGGCGGGGCCGCTGTCACCGGGGCTGAAGTCGATGCGCTCGAAGGCATCCCAGGAGATCAGCACCCGGCCGTAGCGCCGGTCGTCGACGTAGATCCCGCGGTTGCCGTGGCCCACTTTTCGGGTACCGGAGAGCACGATCTCGCGGCCATCGAGAAACGTCACCAGGGAGCTGTCGCGCGAGTGGCGCGCGATGGAGCGGATGGTGTCGAAACGCGGGCTGACCTCACCGTCGGCGGCGTGGCCGTCGAGCTCGTCGGAGCCGACGCACTCCTCCCGGTCCCACTGGACGAAGCCGGTGAAGTCGCCCAGCCGCGTGCGCACCTTACCGTGCAGCCGGCCGGGGGCGGCGCCCAACGGAGGGGTGGGGAGGAGCTCGATCGTGCGGATCTGCAGACTGTCGAGATCGACGACTCCCCGCCTGCCGTCCCACACTCGCACGCCGTCGTCGAAGTCACTGGCTTCGAAGCGGTCGAGGTCGAACACGGTGCCGCTCTTGAGCGTCACCTGCACCTCGGTGCCCGCCGCGTCGATGCGCGCGATGTCGCCGAAGCGCGCCATGAAAAGCCGGCCGAGGTCCTTCTGGCGCTCCCGGTGGGCGATCTCGACCCCGAAAATCTGGAATGGGCGGCGCTCCCTGGGCAGCCGCTCGGGCGGCACGTGGGCGGCCCAGAGGTTCTCGTCCTTGGCGCCGTTGAAGTAGTCGCCCCAGAAGGCCTCCTGGCCGCCTCCCCAGCGCAGCCGCCCCTCGTAGGTGGCGCCGCCGAGCGTGGTAGTGATGCGGCCGTACAGAAAGCCCGGTTTGGCCTCCTCCTCCTCGCCTTCCTCCGCCGCCGCGGTCGGGGAGGGAATTGCGGGCGAGGTCGCTGCGGCGCGGTCGACGTCCTGCTCTCGGGGCCGGCGGCCGGCGGCGAGGGCGAGGGCGAGGAGGACTAGGACGGTGGCGAACGCCCCGCCGGCGATCATGGCTCGCTTCATGGTCGGCTCTCCCGCGGGCGACACGAGTCTCGTGCCGCGTTGCGGCCCGCCTGTCTTAACGCACGGGGCGGCGAAAGATTACGCTGCTCGACACGCAGCCGCGACCCTGCGCCCGGCCGGCGCAGCCGATTCGTCCGCGAGCTTCAGGGCTTCTTGAGCCAGAAGTGATACTGCCCCGCACCGCTGTAGGAGTAGACCCCCCACAGGTACCAGCCCGAGGTGCCCGAGTAGCTGATCGACTCGCTCGACGAGACACTGGTGGCGCTCGCCACCTGCGCCCACGCGCTGCCGTTCCACTTCCAGAGGTAGAGATCGAAATCGGTGCCGGCCGGGCCGACCAGCCAGCCCTGGTGGGTCCCCGCCGCGCCGCTGAAGTAATAAGTGTTGAGCGGTTCGTACTGGGTCACGCCGGTGCCGGAGAGGTAGTCGGTGTAGACCGAGCAGCCGCTGCAGGGCGCGCTGCCGTAGAGGGCCACGATGCCGCTCTCGTCGTCGAGCTCGGTGGTGGCCGGGTCGTTGTTGCAGTACGACACCGAGGGCAGCATGGTGGCGCCGGCGACGCCGGTGTGCCCGAGGCCGAGCGCGTGGCCGGCTTCGTGCACCATCACGCCCTCGATGTAGATCTCGCTCGCGCAGCCCGCTCCGCCCGGGTCCTCGCCCTGCGAGGTCCAGTTGTAGCCGGACGAGTTGGTGACGATGTCCGCGTCGTAGATGCGGTACGAGGTGCCGCCGCGCAGGCTGTAGTAGCCCGTGAAGGTGGCGCCCAGGCAGGTCCCGGTGCAGGCGCCGAACGGGTCGCTGAAGCGCAGCATCGGGATGCCGTCGTCCAGGTCGATGCCGGCGGTGGAGCCGGAGTGGGCGTTGATCACCGTGCCGGAGCCGGCGCCGTTCCAGGCCGCCGAGCTGACGATGGCGTTGATCGTCCGGGTGAGGCCGCCGGTGCCGTCGAGGATGGAGCCCAGGCCGCCGCTGTCCACGGTGTAGTCCGGCGGGCCGTCCCAGGTGCGGGCCGGGGAGAGCAGGACGTAGGCCGAAACCCCCGCGGCCAGCGCGAAGCAGGCAGCCGCCGCCAGGGAGGAGCGCAGGAGGGTGATCTTGCTCATGGTCGGTTCCTTCCTCGGCAGGGCCTAGACCGCCGGCCGCCCGGCGACGCGGGCCTCGTTGCGGATCTGTTGTTTGAGCTCGGCGAGCGGCAGGACCTGGGCCGCGGGCACCGGCCGGCCGTCACCGGTGAGGAACCGGGCGCCCTCGCCCACCGCCGGGATCGCCTTGTCGACGCCGTCGTCACCGGTGACGATGCGGTACTGTCCCTGCTGATAGCCGAGCACCCGCACGCTGCCGTCCAGTGGCTCCTGCACCAGGTAGAGGAGCTGGCGCTCACCGGGGTGGAAGGTCGGGAAGCCATGCGCCACGACGGTGTAGCCGTTGACTGTGCCGCCGAAAGTCTTCACCACCAGCTCGCGCGCCGCGTCGCCAGTCACCAGGTCGTCCACCACCAGGCGCGCCTCGGTCACGATCACGGTGCGCTCCGGGTTCCAGAACGAGCGCACGCCGGTGACCCGCGCCTCCACCACCGCTCCGGCTTGCGTGGCCAGCTCCTGCCGCGAGAGGGAGAGGAACGTCGAGGCGCTCGCCGGCAGTGCCAAGGCCACGAGCGCCAGGAGGGTCCAGGCCCGAAGAGTCCGAGCAAATTGTCCTCGACGAGACATAGGGAAACCTCCTTCGGATGCCGCTGGCCCCGGCTCGGGGCGCGGCGTATGTAGTGAGGAATTAGGTGAGCCGGGGCGAGGGGCGTTACAGCGCCCCTCGCGCGCTCAAGGATCGAAAGTGACGGTACAGACCTTGTCGGCGTCGAGCGTCACGGTGGTCGAGAAGCCAGAGCCGGCGCAGTCTCCACCCCAACCACCGAACGAGCCCGCGTCGGGGCGCGCCAGGAGGCTCAAGGTGGTGCCCTGGGGGAAGGACCTGACGCAGGTCTCGCCGCAGAGCACGCCCGGCGGAGTGCTGGTCACGGTGCCCCCTCCGGCCCCGAGGAAGACGATCGTCAGGCTGAAGGTCGCCGGCGGCGGAGGCGCGAGCTCGAAGGTCGCGGTGCAGCGCAGGTCGGCGACCAGGCTGATCTCACCGCCCTCGCAGCCGGCATCCCCGCTCCAGCCCACGAAGATGGAGCCGTCGCCGGCCACCGCGCTGAGCTCGACGCGGGTGGGGATCGGGAAGCCGGCCACGCAGGTGCCGGGGCAGGAGATCCCCGCCGGTGAGCTCACCACCTGCCCGCTGCCGTCGCCGGCGAGCTCGACGGTCAGGATCGCGGGCACCGAGGAAGCGTCGAAGCGGGCGAAGCAGAGCTTGTCCGCGTCCGTGCTCAGCGTGGCGTCCACGCAGTCGACGTCGCCGCTGAAGCCGCCGAAGACCGAGGTGCCGAAGGGCTCGGGGATGAGCTCGATCGTCCCGGTGGGCGGGAACACCGCCTCGCAAACCGCTCCGCAGTCGATCCCGGCCGGGGAGCTGGTGATCCGGCCGCTGCCCAGCCCGAAGACCACCACCTGGACCCGGATCGGCCGCAGGATCGCGATGGTTACCGTGGCCGTGGCGCACTCGGTCGGCGTGCCGTTGTCGCAGACCCGGTAGACGAAGGAATCGCTCGTCGACGCATCGCCGCCGTCGTGGGTGTAGGAGAAGGTGCCGTCGGCGTTGAGCAGCAGGGTACCATGGAAAGGCCCGGCGACCGGCGTGGTCTCGACCGTGAGGTCGTCGCCGTTGGGGTCGCTGTCGTTGGCCAGCACCGAGGTCTCGCCCGAGTCGAGGGTCGCGACGGTGCCGCTCTCCACCACCGTCGCGCTGTCGTCGACCGCGATCGGTGGCCGGTTGAAGAAGAAGCTGTCGAGAGTGATCTGCGCCTGGTTCTCCACCAGCACGTCGGCCGCCAGGAAGGCACCGGTCGCCTCCGTGCCGTGCCCCAGCCGCAAGGTGCCGTTGGCTGCGTAGAAGCTCGCGCCGACCTGGTTGTCGTGCCCGATCTCGACGGCGAGCGGCGAGGAGAGGATCCCGCCGTCGCCGCCGTTGATCCCGGCGACGTAGATCACCAGGTCGCGGATCGCCGCTCCGGAGCTCGCTTCCGGCCCCACGGTCGCGTCGTTCGCCGTCGCGAGCCGGCCCTCCACCCTCACCTCGGAGGCCGCCGCGAACAGCAGCCCGGCGCCCGTCCCGACGCTCACCGAGCGGACGTTGTAGGCACCGCCCGAGAGCACCAGCGTGCCGCCGGCGCCCACCGTGACGTCGAGGTAGTCACCGGACGGAAGGAGCGCGAAGCTGCCCTCCCCTACCGTCACGTCGAGAGCTCCGGGACCCGGGGGCTCGGCCACGAAAGGCGGCAGCAGAGAGAACACCGGCAACGCCAGCGGGGTCACGAGGCTGCCGGCGATGGTCCCCTGGTTCGAGAGCTCGTTGTAGTGCACGTCCCCGCCCACACTGGCGTTGTTCTTGATGCGCACGCTGTCGCCTTTGACCGCGTAGCCCGCCGCGGTCGAAGCCTGCGGGTCGAGCGAGAGCTCGTAGCCGGACTGCAGAGTCGGGCCCGGGCTCGCGTCCTGGGCCACCACGTCGCCGCTCACCACCGCGGCGCTGTTCTTGAGCCGCACGCTATTGGTGCCGAGAATCACCACGCGGTCGATGCCGGGCGGAAGCCCGGCGCCGCGAACCGGCCACGCGGCCACCCGGCCGTCGCCGGGCGACGCTCTCCTGCCGGCCAGCCAGACGCGCAGCCCCTCGAGGCCCTCGCCCGCGCCGGCGTGCTCGCGAGCCAGCAGGAAGTCGAGCTCCGCCAGCGTGGGAAGCCGCCAGTCCCGATAACCGAAGTTCTCCACGGCTCCGGCGTTGATCTGCGCCAGCAGCGCGAGGGCGCGAAGGCGCGGCATCACGACGCTGTCGGCGAGGCCGGCGCGAACCACGTAGTGGGGATCGGCGACCCAGGTCAGGCCGCGCTCGCTCGACCGCACCAGCCCGCTGGTCTCGGTCTGCGCGCAGACTACAGTGCCGGCTGAGCAGAGCAGCAGAGAAAGCGCGACGAAGGCGCGTCGAGGAACACGAGTCGTCCCTGGCATGGCTGCACCTCCAGGTCATTCGGTGAGGAGTGCTCAGAACGTATCGAGCGCTCCCCACCAAGTCAAGACGAAGGCCGGCAGAGAGCTGCTATGCCAATGTAAACCTAACCGCATCCAATGGGATCGTTCAGTTTCCGCCCAGAGCGGCGAGCTTCCGCGCCACGGCCTCGAGGCCCGAGATCGTGGCCTTCTTGCGCAGCGATCCCAGCCGGCGCCGAAAGCGCGCCAGGCGCTGCGCCGCCTCCTCGCGGCGGGCAGCGAGGCCGGGGCGGGCCATGCGGCGCGCCGCCTCGACCGCGGCGTCGAGCGACTGGCAGAGAAAGACCACGTCGCAGCCCGCCGCGAAGCTCTCCGTGGCGCGCTCGGCGGCATCGCCCCAGGCGTCCAGCGCGTGCATGTCGAGGTCGTCCGAGCAGGCGACGCCGCGAAAACCGAGACGCCGGCGCAAGAGGCGCCCCGCGATCTCGGGCGACAAGCTCGCCGGCCGGCCGCCAGGGTCGATCGCGGGGTAGATCGCGTGGCTGACCATCGCCGCGTCCGCCTCCTTCGCCAGCCGCCGAAACGGCTCGAGGTCCGGCGCCAGGTCCGCCTCGCTCGCCGCGATCACCGTCCCCTCGAAGTGGGTGTCCTCCCCGGCGCGGCCGAGACCGGGGAAGTGCTTCAGGCAGCCGCCCACGCCGGCGGCCTGGAGACCGGCGAGGAAGGCCCGTGCCCGCGCCGTCACGGCGGGCGGTGTCGAGCCGAGGTAGCGGCGGTCGAGCGCGTTGTCGGCGAAGCCATAGTCGAGGTCCACGACCGGGGCGAGGTCCACGTCGAAGCCGAAGCAGCGCAGCGCGGCGCCCACCCAGCGGCCCGAGCGCTGCGCCAGCCGTGGTGGGTTTCTGGCCAACACCTCCCCACCTGGCGCCGGGCCCACCACGCCGCGCAGCCGATCGACCCGCCCGCCCTCGGCATCGAGATAGAGCAGAGCTTGCGGCGCCGCGCGGCGGATCGCGCCCACCAGCTCGGCGAGCTGCCGTGCCTCCTCGATGTTGCGCCCCAGGAGGATGACACCGCCGGGCTGGAGCCGGGACAGCACCCGCGCCGTCTCCGACGTCAGGGACGTTCCCGGAACGCCGACGGCGAGGAATGTGCTAGCTCGCATTTCTCACCGCG
This sequence comes from Thermoanaerobaculia bacterium, assembly GCA_044869805.1. Lineage (GTDB taxonomy): Bacteria > Acidobacteriota > Thermoanaerobaculia > Multivoradales > SZUA-115 > CAWDVR01. The sequence goes on from JBIOXV010000055.1 coordinate 84,973, forward strand.
GTTCGTCGCGAGAGGCTGCAGGTACCTGGAGATGCGAGCCATCCAGCATGGCAGCAGAACCGCGGTGAGAGAGCGGGCCGGCCTTCAACCCAGCCTCGACTTGAGGCTGGCGAGCAGGTTCAAGGCAGCGAGCGGCGTCAGGGCTTCGACGTTCGCCTCGCGCAGGATCTCCGCCACCACCTGCTCGGGGGGCGTGAAGAGCGTGAGCTGATCGGCCGCGCTCTCGGCTGCCGCCGGGCTGCCCCGTGCCAACCGCGGCTTGCCCGTGAAGTCGTACTCTTGCGCCTCGAGGTTGGCCAGCACCTGGCCGGCGCGCTCGATCACCTTCGCCGGCAGACCGGCGAGCCGCGCCACGTGCAAGCCGTAGGATTGGTCGGCGCTGCCCGCCACCACTCGGCGCAGGAAGATGATGCGCCCCTCCCACTCCTTGACCGCCAGCTTGCGGTTCACCACGCGCGGCAGGATGGCCGCGAGCTCGGTCAGCTCGTGGTAGTGGGTGGCGAAGAGGGTCTTCGGCCGCCGCTCTTCGTGCAGGTGCTCGACGATCGCCCAGGCGAGCGACAGGCCGTCGAAGGTGGCGGTGCCGCGCCCCACCTCGTCGAGGATCACCAGGCTCTTGTCCGTGGCGTGGTGCAGGATGTTGGCGGTCTCGATCATCTCCACCATGAAGGTCGACTCGCCGCGCGCCAGGTCGTCGCTGGCACCGACGCGGGTGAAGATGCGATCGACGACCCCGATCTCCGCCTGCTCCGCCGGCACGAAGCTCCCGCTTTGCGCCATCAGCACGATGAGCGCCACCTGCCGCAGGTAGGTGGACTTGCCGCCCATGTTGGGGCCGGTCAGCAGCACCACCTGCGCGCGCTCGGCGTCGAACTCGGTGTCGTTGGGGACGAAGGCCTCCTGGCTCGCCACCTCGACCACCGGGTGGCGGCCGTCGCGGATGGCGATCGGCTCCCCCATCGCCGCCATCCGCGGCCGCACGTAGCGCTGCCGCACCGCCACCTCGGCGAAGGCGGCGAGCACGTCCACGGCGGCGATCGCCCGCGCCAGGGCGGCGAGGCCGGCGCCTTCGGCGGCGATCGCCTGCTGGAGGCGAGCGTAGTGCCGCTCCTCGAGCGCGATCTGCCGCTCCTCGGCGGAGAGGATCTGCTCCTCGAGCTCCTTGATCTCCGGCGTCACGTAGCGCTCGGCGTTGACCAGGGTCTGCCTGCGGATGTAGTCGGCCGGCACGCGGTGCTGGTGCGCGTGGGTGACCTCGAGGTAGTAGCCGAACACCCGGTTGTACCGCACCTTGAGCGACGGGATGCCGGTGCGCTCCTTCTCGCGCGCCTCGAGGGCCAGGATGTGGCGCTTGCTGTCGCGGGCCAGCGAGCGCACGCGGTCCAGGTCCTCGTCGACCCCGGCCGCGATCACCCCGCCATCTTTGAGCCCGGCGGCCGGCGACGGCTCGAGCGTGCGAGCGAGCTCGGCGGCGAGCCCCGCCAGCGGATCGCTGCCGGCGAGCTCGGCCAAGAGCGGCGACGTGCAGAGCGAAAGCTCCGCCAGCAGCTCGGGAGCCAGCGCCAGGGCGTCGCGCAGGGCCGCGGCCTCGCGCGGCGCGAGCGCCCCGAGCACGGCGCGCGCCAGCAGGCGCTCCGGGTCACCCATGCGGGCCAGCAGCTCGCGCAGGCGCTCGCGCCGCGGCCCGTTCGCCGCCAGCTCGGCCACCGCCTCGTGCCGCTCGCCGATCGCCGCCGGGTCGGTGAGGGGCCGGCGCAGCCAGGCCTTGAGCAGCCGCCCCCCGGGCGGCGTGGCAGTGCGGTCCAGCACCGAGAGCAGCGTGCCTTTGCGGCCGCCTTCGCGCAGTGAACGGAAGACCTCGAGATTGGCGAGGGTCGTAGGGTCGAGGGCGAGGGCGTCCTTGGGCGCTTGCACCGTGAAGCTCTGCACGTGGGAGAGCTCGCGGAGCTGTGTTTCGTGGGCGTAAGCGAGAGCGTTCGCCGCGGCGAGCACCGCGGGCTCGCCGTCCTCGAGGCCGAAGCCGCGCAGGCCCGCGGCCCCGAGCTGGCGGGCCAGCAGCTCCGCGGCGCGGCGCGGGTCGAGGAGCCGGTCGCCCGCCAGCGGCGTGGCGCACACGCCGCGCCGCTCGATCCAGCGCTCGAGGGCCGGCGCCAGGGTGCCGGGAGCGAACAGCACCTCGCGCGGGCGCAGCACCTCGAGATCTTCGACCGCCTGCTCCGGCGCTGCCCAGCGGCGGCCGAAGAAGCCGGCCGTGGAGACGTCGAGGAAGGCTCCCGCGCCGGCTCCCGCCGTTCCGGCCCCTCCCTGCCAAACGATCGAGGCGAGCAGGTTCTCTTCCTTGCCCTCGAGCAGCGCCGGGTCGGAGACCGTGCCCGGGGTGAGGATCCGCGTCACCTCGCGCTTGACCAGCCCCTTGGCCTGCGCCGGGTCTTCCACCTGGTCGCACAGCACCACCCGCAGTCCGGCGTCGAGCAGCTTGCCGACGTAGCTCTCCACGGCGTGGAAGGGCACGCCGCACATCGGTGCCTCGTTGTCCGTGCCCTTCTGCCGGGCGGTGAGCGTGACCTCGAGGATGGGTGCGGCCTTGACGGCGTCCTCGTAGAACAGCTCGAAGAAGTCCCCCATGCGGTAGAAAAGGATGGCGTCCGGGTGTTCCGCCTTGACCTCCAGGTAGTGCCGGAGCATGGGGGTGAGGCTGGCCGGGGCTGCCATGGGCCGCTCAGTATAGCGGCCCGCTTCGCGGCGTCCCCCCAGGCGGCGGGCTCCCAGAGAGCCGTGACTCAGCGCGCCGTCATTCAGAGCGCGCGGCTCAGCAGCAGCGCGTCCGTGCCGTCCGCGTAGTAGCGGGGGCGGCGGCCGGTCTCGGAGAAGCCGTGCCGCCGGTAGAAGGCGATCGCGCCGTGGTTGTGGGCCCGCACCTCGAGATGGCAGGTGGCGGCTCCCCGCTGGCGGATCGCCGCGAGCCCGGCGGTGAGCAGCCGCGTGGCGAGGCCCCGCCGACGGGCCCCGGGAACGACGCCGATGCGCAGCAGCTCGCCTTCGCCAAGACGCACGCGGAAGGCGGCGTATCCGGCGGCCGGCTCGCCGGCGACCAGCACCAGGGCGTCCGCGTGCTGCAGCTCCTCGCGCCAGCCGGCCACGGTCCACGGCTCGGGGAGCGCCTGGCGCTCGATCTCGACGACGGCCTCGAGGTCGGCCGCGCCCGCCGGCCGCACGCCGGGCTCGGCGCTCATCCCGTTCCCCGCGCGCGGCCGGCGAGCGGGGTGGCCGCCGCCGCCCGCAGGTAGAGCGGCCGCGTCAGCAGGCTCGCGTCCCACTCGAGGCCGGAATCCGCGGCGAAGGCCAGCGCGACAGCCGCCAGCGGCGGCGGCTCGACGGCGCGCAGCCCATTCCCAGCCTCGCCGAGCGCAGCCAGTAGCCGGCCGACCCCGAAGCCTGCGAGCACCGCCGGCGCCAGCGAGCCGAGCTCGGCCGCCGGCAGCAGCCGCGGCTCGGCGAGCGGGGACAGCGCGCGGCACGGGGCCGGCCCGCCGCCGGCCGTGAACCCTTGCACGAACCACTCGCCGCGCAGCGCGTCCACCGCGCCGATGACCCGGCCCTCCGCCTCCCTCGCCGCCATCGCCAGCACGGCGAGGGTCGGGAGGCCTGTCGCCGTCACCCCGAGAGCCTGATGGAGCCCGTAGGCCGTCGCCAAGCCCACGCGCAGGCCGGTGAAGCTCCCGGGGCCGCGCAACGCCACGATGCCGCCGAGATCTCGCGGCGTGGCGGCCACCTCTGCCAGCAGGCCCTCGATTGCCGGCAGCAGCCCGGCCGAGGAGCCCTCCTGGGGCAGCGAGCGCTCGGCCAGCACCTCGCCGCCCCGGCCTACCGCAACGCTGACCACGGGGGAGCCCGTGTCGAGGGCGAGGAGCAAGAGCGAGGCTCGCATCGCCCTCGGCTCAGGCCGGCGGCCCTTGTAGTTCGCCCGGGGGTAGTTCGCCCGGGGGTAGTTCGCCCGGGGGTAGTTCGCCCGGGGGCAGCTCGGCCGGGAGCGCCGGCCTCACCTCCGCCGCCGTGGCCACGAAGACCTCCGGCGACAGCGGGTGGTGCTTGCGCGCGAAGTCCTGCCGCACCCGTTCCGCGAACGCGGGATGGAACGAGAGGTCCCGTGACCAGGCGACGAGGAAGTCGCGGTTGGGAAGGCCCACGAAGAAGGGCTCGCCCAGAAGCTCGGCCATGCGCTGCCGCATGGCCGGCACCAGGATGCGCGCCGCGGCATAGCCGTCGTCGGACTCGATCGCCAGCCACCGGCCCTGGCTCGCGCGATCGCTGGGCACCGTGACCTCGAGCGCGCCGGGATCGCACCGGGCCTCGAGGTTGGCGAGCGCCACGGCTTTCAGCTCGCCCTCGGCCAGCCCCCAGGATGCGGCTTGCGGTGCCAGCAGCAGGGCGTAGCGCTCGCGCTCGTCGATCGCGTAGGCGAGGTCCACGCCGGGCAGGAAAGGCTCTCGCAGCAGGTCGGGGTTCTGCGCGCCGTAGCCCGCAGGCACGAGCTGGGGCCGCAGCCGCGACCGCGCCACCTCCCAGGTCGGCGTCGCGCCCGCCGCCAGGCCCTGCTCCGCGGCAGTGCGCCGGCGGGCCTCCTCGTAGGCACCGAGCAGCCGGCGGTCGATCTCGGCCCGCCTCGCCTCGCCTTCCTTCAACCGCCGGTAGAGATTGTCGAGTCCCAGTGTGGTCTCTCCGCAGACCAGGGCCGCGCCATCCTCCTCCGCCTTGCAGCCGGCACGCGGGTGGTGCCAGCGCAGCAGCGTTTCGGCATACTCCCCGAACGCCACAGGCGAGCTCAGCGCTTGCTCCCGGTGCCCACAGGCGGCAACGCCCCCTGCGACCCCCAGGCAGGCGAGAAGCACCGCGAGACTTCGGTCAGCGTTCCGCCGTACCATGGCTCATGGATTCTACGGCCCCCTCGCGCGCGGGTGTTGCTCACCACCGCCGACGGTGGTAGCCTGCTCTCGTTCCACCCTATGCGCCCCGTCCCCACCAACCGCCGAGCCCCCGCAAGTGGTGGCAGGATGCCCCGCCGTGGCGTGGGCCTGACCCTCGACAGCCGGTGATCCGGGTCCGCCCAACCTCCCCAGCCTCTCGGCCGCCGATCCACCGGCGCCAGACAGCTCCAAACGCAGAACAGCTCCACACAAGGAGGCCGATTCGATGTCGACTCGCGACGCGTTGAAAGAGGATCTGCTGGCCACGGATGAGGAGTTCCGCCGGTTGCACAGCGAGCACCAGGAGTGCGAGCGACGGCTGACCGAGCTGGTCCAAAAGTCCCTCCTCTCGCAGCAGGACGAGATCGAAGAGAAGAAACTCAAACGGCACAAGCTGAGCCTGAAGGACCGCATGGCGGAGCTGCTGCGCGAGCACGAGCTGGCGCGCGTCGCCGTCTAGCCGCTCGCAGCTCCGAGCACCATCCTGGGAGGGGCTGCTCGCCCCTCCCGCCCTTCATCTCTCTCGAGACCCCATGACCTTCGCTCGCGAAAGCTGGCCTTTCGTCCTCCCCTTCGCCGCCCTCGCCCTGGCGCTGTACCTCGCCGCCCACCCGCGCTGGGCCCTGGCCGCGCTGCTCGTCGGCTTCCTGGTGCTGCTCTTCTTTCGCAACCCGAGCCGGCGCTACGAAGGCGACGCCGGGGCCGTGCTGGCCGCCGCCGACGGCTTGGTGACGCTGGTCGACCAGGTGGAGGACCCCACCGTCGGGCCGGGCCGCTTTCACCGCGTGGTGACCTTCCTCTCGGTGTTCGACGTCCACGTCCAGCGGGCGCCGGCCGCCGGCCGGGTGGTCGCCTCGCAGCTCACGCGCGGCCGCAAAGTGGCAGCCTTCCGTCAAGATGCCGGCACCGTCAACGAACAGCATCTGACGGTTCTCGAGCTCGCCTCCGGCGAGCGCCTGCCCTCCGGCGAGCGGCTGGGGGTGCGCCAGATCGCCGGCCTGGTGGCCAGGCGCGTGGTTTGCTACCTCGAGCCCGGCGAGACCGTGGCCCGCGGCCAGCTCGTCGGTCTGATCAAGTTCGGATCGCGCGTGGACCTGTTGCTGCCGGCCAGCTATCGCCTGGTGGTGAAGAAGGGAGACCGGCTGAAGGCCGGCCTCTCGCCGGTGGCCTTCCCGGCCGAGGCCCAGACTCCAGGTGCCGAGAGCCGACCCGAGAGCTCGCGATGAGACAGCTCACCGACGTGAACGGCAGAGCGCAGCGGCAGCGGCGCCGCCGGATCGAGCGGCGGCTGCGCCGTGGCGCCTATTTGCTGCCCAGCCTGTTCACGACCGGCAACCTGCTGCTCGGCTTCTACGCGGTGGTCAAGGGCATCCACGGCCACTTCCAGGGCGCCGCCCTGCTGATCTTCGTGGCCGCCATCCTCGACGCGCTGGACGGCCGCATCGCGCGCCTGACCGGCACCGACAGCGAGTTCGGCAAAGAGCTCGACTCGCTGGCGGACCTCTTCACCTTCGGCGCCGCTCCCGCCCTGCTCTGCTACCTGTGGGGCCTGGACACCTTCGACCGCGCCGGCTGGCTGATCCCGCTCTTCTTCCTGCTCGGCGCCGCCTTCCGCCTGGCCCGCTTCAACGTGCAGACCAAGGTGGTGGACTCGCGCTTCTTCGTCGGGCTGCCGGCGCCGGCCGCGGCGGGCGCCCTCTGCTCGCTGCTGTTCTTCGTCGAACGCTACCCCGGGGAGCCCTGGCTCAAGGCCCTGGTGGCCGGGTCACTGCTGGTCACCGGCGGCCTGATGGTCTCCACCTTCCGCTACCGGAGCTTCAAGCAGCTCGACCTGCGGCGCCGCCAGAGCTACCGTTTGCTGCTGCCGCTGGCGGCGGCGATCCTGGTCGTCGTCTACCATCCGCCGGCTTTCTTCCTGGTGCTGGCCGTGATCTACACCGCCTCCGGGCCCGCGGGCTGGGCCTGGCGAAGGCTCACCCACCGCGAGCCCGCTCCGGTGCCGGCGCCGGCCGCACCTTCCGACCAGCCGCCGCCCAAGGAGGCGCCGTGACCACCCTCGCCATCCTCCACCCCTCGGATTTGCTCGGCGAGGAGCTCAAGGAGGAGATCCGCCGCCGCGCGGCGCTCGACGGCGAGATCAAGCTGCTGTCGACCCACGAGGCCGAGATCGGCACCCTCACCGAGAGCCGCGGCGCCGCCGCGGTAGTGCAGCGCTTCGCGCCCGAGGATCTCGAGTCGGTGGACCTGGCGTTCTTCTGCGGCGCCGTGGCTTCGAACCGGCCGCTGCTCGCCGCGCTGCCCGAGCGCACCACGGCCATCGTGCTGTCGCCGGACGCGGCGCTCGCGGACGGCAAGCCGCTGGTCGCCGGCGTGAACCTCGACCAGGCCCACGCCGGAGGGGTGTTCCTGAGCCCGAACGCCGGCGCCATCCTGCTGGCGCAGCTCCTCGCGCCGCTGGCGCCCTTGGCGCCCCGGCAGGCGGTGGCGACCCTGGTGCAGCCGGCGTCGGTGTTCGGCAAACCGGCGCTGGACGAGCTCTTCGAGCAGACCCGCTCGCTGCTCGCCTTCAGCTCTGAGCGGCCGCAGCAGGTGTTCGGCCGCCAGCTCGCCTTCAACCTCTTCCCCCCTGCCGCCGAGCCCACCGACATCGCCGCGCAGGTGCGCGGCGCGCTCCGCGACCTGCCCGGCGGCGGGGACCTGCCGGTCGCCGTGCAACTGGTGCAGGGCGGGATCTTCCATGGCGTCGCGGCGAGCCTCTACCTGCGCTTCGACGAGGACCCGGGCGAGGGCGCCTTGGGCGCGGCCCTGCGCTCCAGCCCGCAGCTCGACACGGCGCTCGAGGAGGAGCCGGGCCCGGTCGACGCGGCCTCGCGCGGCGAGGTCCTGGTGGGCTCGGTCCGCCGCCAGGAGGGAGAACCGGGCGGCTACTGGGTGTGGGGAGTGATGGACAACCTGACAGTGGGCGGCGCGATCAACGCCGCCGAGATCGCCGAGGCCGTGCTGCGGCTGCGCACGGTGTAGCCCTGGAAACCGGCTAAGGCGCGGTCTTCTCCTCCATTCCCATCGGTACCGTCGGGATGCGCCCGCCGTTACGGGCCAGGTAGTCCTCGACGTGCAGCAGGCCGGCGGTGCCGGCGCGGCGCACCGTGGCCAGCAGGTCGCGCATCGAGGACACCTCCTCGAGCTGCTCGGTCACGAACCAGTCCAGGAAGCGCAGCGCCACGTAATGGTTCTCACCCTTGGCGAGATCGACCAGGCCGTAGATCTGCTCGGTGACCGTCTCCTCCCACTCGACAGAGAGGGTCACGCACTCCTCGGCCGAGGCGAAGGCGTTCTTGGGCGCCACGATGGCGGGGATCTCCGGGTAGGCGCCGGTGTCGAGCAGGAAGCGGACGAACTTCATGGCGTGGGTCCGCTCTTCGTCCGCTTGCCGATAGAAGAACTTGGCCAGCTCGGGGAGGGTCTCGGCGGTGAAGTAGTTGGCGATCGCCACGTACTGCATCGAGGCGCCCATCTCGTTGCCGATCTGCTGGCTGAACGCCTGGGTCAGGGTGTCGCTGGGTTTGAGCATGGGATCAGGTCTCCGGGTCGTCGGTCTGGCGGCAAGTGTATCCGAGCCTCGGCGCTCAGCACTCGATGACGTTGGTGGCGAGGCCGCCGCGCGAGGTCTCTTTGTACTTGGTCTTCATGTCGGCGCCGGTCTCGCGCATGGTCTTGATCACCCTGTCGAGCGACACCTTGTGCGAGCCGTCGCCGGCGAGCGCGATGCGCGCCGCGTTGATCGCCTTGACCGCGCCCATGGCGTTGCGCTCAATGCACGGGATCTGCACCAGCCCGCCCACCGGGTCGCAGGTCAGGCCGAGGTTGTGCTCCATGCCGATCTCGGCCGCGTTCTCGACCTGGGGCACGCTGCCGCCGAGCGCCGCGGTGAGCCCGGCCGCCGCCATCGAGCAGGCGACGCCGACCTCGCCCTGGCAGCCGACCTCGGCACCGGAGATCGAGGCGTTCTCCTTGTAGAGAATGCCGATTGCCGCGGCGGTGAGCAGGAACTCCAGCACTCCGCCCTCGGTGGCGCCGGGGGTCAGGCGGGCGTAGTAGTGGAGCACCGCCGGGATGATGCCGGCGGCGCCGTTGGTCGGCGCCGTCACCACCCGGCCGCCGCTCGCGTTCTCCTCGTTGACCGCCAGGGCGTAGAGGTTCACCCAGTCGAGCACGGTGAGCGGGTCCCGATACACGTCCTTGGAGTGGGCGGCCTCCGACGAGCTGGAGAGCTCGCGGTAGAGCCTGGGGGCGCGGCGCGGCACCTTGAGGCCGCCGGGCAGCACCCCGTCCTGGCTGCAGCCGCGCTCCACGCAGCGCTGCATGGCGTCCCAGATGCGTGCCAGGCCGCTGTGGATCTCCTCCTCGCTCCGCCAACAACGCTCGTTGGCGAGCGTCATGGCGCCGATCGAGAGGCCAGTCTCCTCGCTCATCTCCAGGATGTGCTCGCCGGTGGTGTAGGGGTACGGCAGCTCGGTACGGTCGGCCACCAGGCGGTCGGCCTCGGCCTCGCCCTGGTTGACCACGAAGCCGCCGCCGATCGAGTAGTAGACGCGCTCGCAGAGCACCACTCCCGCCTCGTCGCAGGCGGTGAACAGCATGCCGTTCGAGTGCAGGGGCAGGACCTTCCGCTTCTCGAAGACGAGGTCGGTGGCGGGGTCGAAGCCGATCTCGCGCTCGGCGCCGAGCCGGAGGCGCCGGTGGAGCTTGATCGCCTCCACCCGTGCCGGCGCGGTGCCCGGGTCGATGGTCTCGGGCGCTTCGTCCTCCAGGCCCATGAGCACCGCGAGGTCGCTGCCGTGGCCGCGGCCGGTCAGGCCCAGGGAGCCGTAGAGCACCGCCGAGACGCGTGCCGTGTGCAAGAACAGGCCGTCCTTCCGCAGCCGCTCCACGAAGCGCCGCGCCGCCCGCATCGGCCCCACCGTGTGCGAGCTCGAAGGGCCGATGCCGATGGTGAAGAGATCGAAGACGCTGATGGCCATGGCGAGTCCGCGCGCGCCGGATTGTATACGCCGCCCGCTCGCCCTCCCCGCCGCCCGGCCTTTCCCCGAAACCCCGGGGATCCTCACTCAACTGGCAGAGGCATGGACCAGCGAGCGAGACTTCCCGGCGGCCAGCCCGGTTGGAAGGGCCTGTTCCTCATCCCGCGCCCGCCCCTGACGCCGATCGTGCCCCACCGCTTCCCCAGCAATCTCCGGCGGCGCTACGAGCGGCTGGCACGCTTCCCTGCCGGGCTGGTGGTGCTGGGTGACGCGCTGTGCAGCTTCAACCCGGTCTATGGCCAGGGCATGACGGCCGCTGCCCAGCACGCCGAGGTGCTGGACGGCTGCCTGGCGGGCAACGGGCAGGGCCGGCCCGACGACCTCGACCGCGTCTGCCGCGAGTTCCGGCGGCGGGCGGCGAAGGTGACCGACGTCCCCTGGCAGCTCGCCACCGGCGAGGACTTCCGCTACCCGGGAGCGGTCGGCCGCCGGCCCCGCGGCACCGCCTTCCTCAACTGGTACGTGGGTCGGGTGCACGAGGCGGCGATGCGGGACGCTCACGTGGCCCAGAGCTTCTACCGCGTTCTCCACCTGCTGGCCCCGCCCGCCCTCTTGCTGCGGCCGGACGTGGCGGTGCGGGCCCAGCGCCCGCGCGCCCGCTGAGGCGGGGGCCTCGCCTACCCGCCTGGAATGCGCCGGCGCCGCGCCGGGTTCTTCCACCAGGCGTGGGCCCTGCGGCGCAGCGCCTCCGGCGCGACGGATGGCGGCTGGTATACTGCCAATCGATCGCTCCCCGCTCGTGCCGGGCCCTGAATCGTTCCCCAACCACCCGGAGGTCCGCTCCTCAATGTCGACGGCTGAAGCCTCCTCCCTCGCGGGCTCCAACCACCATCGCATCCTGATCCTCGGCTCCGGCCCGGCGGGCCTGACCGCGGCGCTCTACGCCGCGCGCGCCGAGCTCAAGCCGCTGGTGCTCGAGGGCAACCAGCCCGGTGGCCAGCTCACCATCACCACCGAGGTCGAGAACTACCCCGGCTTCCCCGACGGCATCCTGGGGCCCGAGCTGATGGAGAAGATGCGCCACCAGGCTCGCCGCTTCGGCGCCGAGGTGAAGTTCGAGGCCGCCGTCGAGGTGGACCTCGACCACCGCCCGTTCACCGTCAAGACCGACGGCGGCACCTACACCGGCGACGCGCTGATCGTGGCCACCGGCGCCTCGGCCAAGCTGCTCGGCCTGCGCTCCGAGGCCGACCTGATGGGCTACGGCGTGTCGGCCTGCGCCACCTGCGACGGCTTCTTCTTCAAGGGCAAGGAGATCGCGGTGGTGGGCGGCGGCGACACCGCCATGGAGGAGGCCATCTACCTCACCCGCTTCGCCTCCAAGGTGACGGTGATCCATCGCCGGCGCGAGCTGCGGGCCTCGAAGATCATGCAGGAGCGGGCGCTCGCCAACGAGAAGATCGCCTGGCTGTTCGACCGCGTGGTGACCGAGGTCGTGGGTACCCGCGAGGGCGGCGTCACCGGCCTCCGGGTCACCAACCTGGTGACCGGCGAGCAGAGCATCTTCCCCTGCCAGGGCGTGTTCGTGGCCATCGGCCACGCGCCCAACACCGAGCTCTTCGCCGGCAAGCTGGATCGCAACGAGGTGGGTTACATCCGCGTCGAGGAGCCGACCAGCAAGACCAGCCTGGCCGGGGTCTTCGCCTGCGGCGACGCCATGGACCCCAGCTACCGCCAGGCGGTGACCGCCGCCGGCACGGGCTGCAAGGCGGCGATCGACGCCGAGCGCTGGCTGGAGGCGCTGGACTGATGGCTACTCCCGCCTCCCCACCCCGCATCTCCACCCCCAAGATCTCGACCCTCGGCGAGCTGCGAGCGAGCGGCTACCGGCCGCGCACCGTCAAGCAGGAGCTGCGCGACAACCTGCGCGCCCGGCTGGCCAACGGCCGCCGCCTGTTCCCCGGGGTCCTGGGCTACGACCGCACGGTGGTCCCCGGCGTGGTCAACGCCCTGCTGGCGAATCACGACTTCATCCTCCTCGGCCTGCGCGGCCAGGCCAAGACCCGCATCCTGCGCGGCCTGGTCGATCTGCTGGACGCTTGGGTGCCGGTGCTCGCCGGCAGCGAGCTCAACGAGGACCCGCTGGCGCCGATCTCGGTGCCCGGCCGCCGGCTGGTGGCCGAGGCCGGCGACGAGGCTCCGGTCGCCTGGATGGGCCGCGAGGAGCGCTACAACGAGAAGCTCGCCACCCCCGACGTGTCGATCGCCGACCTGCTGGGCGACATCGACCCGATCAAGGCCGCGACCCGCAAGCTCACCTTCGCCGACCCCGAGGTCATCCACTTCGGCATCATCCCGCGCACCAACCGCGGCATCTTCGCCATCAACGAGCTCCCCGACCTGGCGCCGCGCATCCAGGTCGGCCTGTTCAACATCCTCGAGGAGCGCGACCTCCAGATCCGCGGCTTCCCGGTGCGCATCCCGCTCGACGTGCAGATGGTGTTCTCCGCCAACCCCGAGGACTACACCAACCGCGGCGCCATCATCACACCGCTCAAGGACCGCATCGCGTCTCAGATCCTTACCCACTATCCCCCGGACGTGGCCACCGCGGCGGCCATCACCCGTCAGGAGGCGTGGACCGAGCGCGGCGAGACCGCCGTGGTGATCCCCGACCGTGTGCGCGACCTGATCGAGGAGATCTCCTTCGCCGCCCGCGCCAGCGACCTCGTGGACCAGAGCTCCGGGGTCTCGGCGCGGGTGTCGATCTCGGCGCTCGAGCTGCTGACCTCGAACCTCGAGCGGCGCGCTCTCGCGACCGGCGAGGCCCAGGTCTTCCCCCGGCTCGCCGACCTCCAGATGCTCTTGCCGGCGATCACCGGCAAGGTCGAGATGGTCTACGAGGGCGAGCAGCAGGGCGCCGAGGTGGTGGCGCGGCGGCTGATCGGCGCGGCGCTCAAGAAGGTGTTCGACGAGACCTTTCCGGAGCTCGGCAAGGAGACCGGAAGCGGCGGCGAGGACGACACCGGGCCCTATGCCGGCATCCTGCGCTGGTTCGCCGAGGGCAACGCCGTCACCCTCTCGGACGAGTCGCCGTTCGCCGAGCACCTGGCCGAGCTGGAGCGCGTACCCGGTCTCATGACGCTGGTGACCCGGCGCGGACCGACCCCCGAGGAGCGCGCCTTCGCCGCCGAGCTGGTGCTCGAAGGCCTGCACCAGCACTTGAAGCTCGCCCGCCAGGACCTCGACAGCCAGATCAGCTTCAAGGAGATGGTCAAGTTCCAGCTCCTGAAGCGGCCGTCCGCCAAGAGCCGGCGCGACGTCAACTAGCCGGGCGGCGGACGGCCATGCGCCATCGCTACGCCTACCTCGACCCCGCGCTGATCCGCGCGCTGCTCGCGGGCCTGGACCTGCTGCGGCTGTTCAACCAGCTCCTGCTGGCCTCGGGCGGCGACGTCGAGGAAGCCATGGAGTGGATGCGCTACCTGCAGCAGCAGGGCTACATCGACCAGTCCGTGGACCTCGAAGCCTTCTTCACCAGCCTCGAGGAGCAGCGCCTGATCCAGCGCGACAGCGAGGGCGGCGCCCAGCTCACCAGCTCCGGCGAGCGCCAGGTGCGGCGCTCGGCCTTCGACGAGCTGTTCTCCAGCCTGGAGAAGGCGGGCCCCGGCTACCACTCCGTGGAGGCCGCGGGCGACGGCATCGAGCGGCAGCCGGAGACCCGCGCCTTCGAGTTCGGCGACGACCTCCATCACTTGGATGCCGCGCGCTCGCTGCAGAACGCCATCCGGCGCACCCAGGGCGGCCTCGACCTCGCCGAGGAGGACCTCGAGGTACACGAGACCGAGCACCTCACCTCCTGCGCCACGGTGGTGGCGATCGACGTCAGCCACTCGATGGTGCTCTACGGCGAGGACCGCATCACGCCGGCCAAGAAGGTGGCCCTGGCGCTGACCGAGCTGATCACCACCAAGTACCCCAAGGACCACCTCTCGGTGATCCTCTTTGGCGACCGTGCCGAGCGCGTGAACCTCTCCGACCTGCCCTATGTCCAGGCCGGGCCCTACCACACCAACACGCGCGAGGCCTTGCAGCTCGCTCGCGGCCTGCTCGCCCGCCAGAAGCAGCCCAACAAGCAGATCTTCCTGATCACCGACGGCAAGCCCTCGGCGATCACCGAGCACGGCCGGGTGTACAAGAACCCCTTCGGGCTGGACCTGCGGATCGTCAACCTGACGCTCGAAGAGGCCGACATTTGCCGCCGCCAGAAGGTGGTGATCACCACCTTCATGCTGGCCACCGACGAGATGCTCACCGACTTCGTGGACAAGCTCACCCGCGTCAACCGCGGCCGCGCCTTCTTCGCCTCGCCCTACAACCTGGGCGAGTTCCTGCTCGCCGACTACATCAAGAACCGGCGCCGGCGGGTGCGCTGACGTCGCAAAGCTTGACCGCGATCACCAGAGTCTCAATAATGACTCGGAACGAGTCGCATCGCGAGTCATCGCACTGAACAGCGCGGCTCGGGGAGGTCCCCATGATCGACCAGCTCACCATCCGCGGCCTCGACGACGATTTGGCCCGCAAGGTCCGGAGCCTCGCGAAGCAAGAGGGCCTGTCGCTGAATCAGGCCGTCCTCAAGCTGCTCCGGCGAGGAGCGGGGCTCGACACATCCAAGCCTGACGAGGACGTGATCGGCAGCTCGCTCGACTGGTTCATCGGGAGCGCCACCGACGAGGAGACTCGGGAGCTCGAAGAGGCCCTCAAAGTGTTCGAGACCATCGATGAGGAGCTCTGGAGGTGAGGGTGGTGCTCGACTCCAATGCCTACACGCAGCTCGAGAACGGCGAGCCGAGGGTCAGCCACCTCGTGCAACGAGCCGAGCGCATCCTGTTCTCGATCGTGGTCGCCGGCGAGCTTCTCGCTGGCTTCAGAAATGGGACGCGGCTGGAGAAGAACCTGAAAAAGCTCCAGCAGTTCCTCTCCGGGTCCCGCGTCGATCTCGTTCCTGTGACATGGAGCACCGCGGATCGCTTTGGGCGCATCATGTCCGCGCTGCGGCGGAAGGGTCGACCGATCCCGATCAACGGCATCTGGATCGCCGCCCACGCTATGGAGACCGGCGCCGACCTGATCTCCTTCGACCAGCACTTTGCCCACGTCGACGGCCTGGCGTGGATCGACCCGGCGCGCTAAGCCCGCCGCAGCCGCAGCTCGAAGCTCGCTCCCCGCTCTGACTTCGCCAGCCTGAGGTCTCCGCCCATGCGGCGCGCGAGGCGGCGGGAGAGGGCAAGGCCCAGGCCCACGCCGGGCGCCGAGCCGGCGGCCTGGGCTGCGGAGCGATGGAACGGCCGGAACAGGCGGCGCCGCTCGCGCTCGCCGATGCCCTGTCCCTGGTCCGCGAGGGTGAGCACCGCATGCCGGCCGCGAACCTCGGCCGCCAGGCGTAGCGCGGGGCGCTCAGCGTTGCCGCCGTACTTGCAGGCGTTGTCCACCAGGTTGAAGAGGATCTGCTCGACGCTCGCCAGATCGAGCCGGACCCGCTCCGCCGCCAGCTCTTCAGGCACCTGGACCTCAAGCTTTAGGCCGGCGAGCGCCACCCGCTCCTCGAGACGCGGCACAACCCGCGCCAGGAGCTCGCGCAGAGTTGCGTGCTCGCGAGCCGCGGGCGCCCGCACCCGCTCGAGCCGCGAGAACGAGAGCACGTTGTCCACCAAGTGGCCGAGGCGGTCGGCTTCGCGCTTCAAAGTGGCGATGTACGAGCCGCGCTCCACGGGCGGCACGGCATCCTCGACCAGGAGGTCCGAATAGAGCCGCAGCGTGGTCAGCGGCGTGCGCAGCTCGTGGGTGACCGCCGAGACGAAGTCGGCGCGGCGTTGCGCGAGGGTCATCGAGCCGGCGAGCAGCGCGCCCACACCCGCGAGGCAGAGCAAGGCCGCTCCCCAGGCCGCGGCGAGCGTGAGGCGTACCGGCGTCCAGTCCGGCGGCTCGGCCTCGCGGGGCGGCCCGGGCACCAGCCGCAGCGGCAGCACGGCGAGCTGGCGGCTCGGGTCCGGGGGATCCGACGACGGCTCGAGGCGCGAGCCCGGCACCACCTCGGCGACCTGGGCGAGCAGCCCCTGGGAGAGCGCCGGCCAGTCGAGCCGCACGCCCTGCAGCAGCCGCTCGTCGCCGTCCAGCACCTGGCGCAGGAGCAGCAGCTCGTCCCCCACCCACCGGCCCTCGAAGGCGGACTCCACCTCGGCGGGCGGAGCGGGGCGAGGAGAAACCCGGTGGGCTCGCGGCGGAGC
Source organism: Thermoanaerobaculia bacterium (assembly GCA_044869805.1). Taxonomy (GTDB): domain Bacteria; phylum Acidobacteriota; class Thermoanaerobaculia; order Multivoradales; family SZUA-115; genus CAWDVR01. The sequence continues at coordinate 101,248 of JBIOXV010000055.1, forward strand.
CCGTGTGGCCGCGGCCGGGAGGGCGGGGGTGCTCGCGGCGACGTCCTTGGTGTCCGCTGCTTGCCCGGTCTCCGCTACCGCGTCGTCCTGGACGCTCGACTCCGGCTGCGGCGTCGCTGCGAGGCTCTCCGCCGGTTCAAGCGCAGGCGCTTCGGCCGCGTCCTCCCGTGGCGCCGTGGCTTCGTCTGGTAGAGACAGCACGATGTTCTGCTGCGCCAGCTCCTGCCGGCGCTGGAAGGCCTGGGCGTTGAGGACTTCTTGACTGTAGGCGGTCTGCTGGCCCGCCTCGTTGGCGCCGACGTTCAGCCGATCGACGAGCACGCCCGGCGTGGCGATGAGCTGCTCCCACGGGTCCGTCGCGTCCGCTACTTTGGCCGGCTCGCTCGGCACGGGCGGCGGCTCGATCCGATGCGCCAGCCGCGGCAAGGCAGCCTCGCCGAATTCCGGCCGCACGCTCCGTGGCGGCGGCGGCGGCAGAGGAAGAGCCGCGATCCAGGCCGCGTCCCCCAGCCCGGGTCCGCGCACCGGCTCGCGCGCTGGACCGAGCTCGAACCGCGCTCGCACCATCTGCCCGGGCTCCGGTGGCGCGAGAGCCGCCGCGCGGTGCTGAGCAGCGCTGCGCCGGTTCTCGCGTGCCACCAGCTCGGCGAGCGAGGCGTCCATGCGCCACAGGGCGATGCGGACGTTCTCCTCGGCGATCGCCTTGCCCAGCGCCTGTACCTCCGAGCGCTCGAGGGCCAGGGTCAGCGAAGTGATCCACCCCAGGGCGCCCAGCAGCACCAGCGCGCTGGCCGCGAAAACGGCAGCCACGACAGCGGGGCGGCGGATCACGGCGGCAGCCGGTAGCCTTTCCCGCGCACCGTCACCAGCACCTGTTCGCCTCGCTGTTCGCCGAGCTTGCGTCGCAGCCGGGCCATGGTCATGTCCACCGAGCGCGTCGCCACGAGGTGCGGCTTCTGCTGCCAGACGCGGGTCAGCAGCTCGTCGCGAGAGACGATTCTCTCGCGGCTCTTCGCCAGATAGCGCAGCAGGTCGGACTCGAGCTTCGACAACGCCTCGCAGCGGCCGTCGTCGAAGCGCACCTCGCAGCGCTCGAAGTCCACCTCGCGCCCGGCGAGCTCCAGGCGCGCGATCGGGCGCGGCCGCTCCGGCGAGCGGCGCAGCACCGCCTCCACCCTTGCCAGCAGCTCGCGGGCGCCAAACGGCTTGACCACGTAGTCGTCGGCGCCCAGCTCCAGGCCGCGCACGCGATCGTCCTCGGCGCCGCGCGCCGTGACCAGGATCACCGGCAGCGCCGGCTCCTGCAGGCGGATGCCGCGCAGCACCTCGAGGCCGTCCGCGAGCGGCAGCACCAGGTCGAGGAGCACCAGATCGATGCCACCGCCGAGCGCCTTCCTCGTGCCCTCGACGCCGTCTCCCGCCTCGTCCACGTCGTAGGAGGCGTAGCGCAAGGCGGCCACCACCCCGCGGCGCACGGCGAGGTCGTCCTCGATCACCAGGATGGAGCGCCGGCTCATCGATTCACCAACGGCATGCTAGCGCAGGCGCAGCGGCCGAAAGGCGCGCCGAAGCGCCGTGATCCCAGGAGTTACCTGCGTGTTACGTTCGCTGGCCGGAGGAGCCGCTAACGTGGCGCCAGCGGTCAGGAAGGCCGCACGAACCCAAGGAGGTGAAACGTGAGAGCCAAGCACCAAGCAGCAGCGTCGGCCCTGCTCTCGATCGCGATCCTGCTTCCCGGCGCGGGTTGCGCGGCGGCCAGCGCGACGCCGGAGCTGGATGCGCTCGCGCGCACCGCGCTCCGCGGTGCCCCCCACGAAGCCGCCGCGGAGATCGACCGGCTGCGGGAGGCCGGAGCGGCCGGGATGGCCGCGGCCCTGGCGATCGCCGATCGATGCCGCGAAGGGCAGGCAGCGGGCGACGCGGGCGACGCGGCCACGATCGCCTCCAGGCTCGACCGTGTCTGCGGCGTCGCCGACTGCGGCGCGATCCGCCTCTTCTGGTACACCGACCTGGAAGCGGCCAAGGCCGAGGCCCAGGCGGCGGGCAAGCCGATCCTGTCCCTGCGCCTCCTCGGCCGGCTCGACGAGGAGCTGTCCTGCGCCAACAGCCGTTTCTTCCGCACCGTGCTCTACCCCAACCGCGAGATCGGCGAGCTGCTGCGCGAGCAGTACGTGCTCCACTGGGAGTCGCTGCGGCCGGTGCCCAAGGTGACGATCGAGTTCGGCGACGGCCGCAAGCTCGAGCAGACGGTGACCGGCAACAGCGTGCACTACCTGCTCGACGGCCGAGGCCGGCTGCTCGACGTGCTGCCAGGGCTCTACGGCCCGGCCACCTTCCGACGCGAGCTCATGCAGGCCCTGGGCGACGTACCGGCGGCCGCGCGGCTCGACGACACGCGGTTCGCGGCGTGGGCCCGGAAGCGCTTCCAGACCACCGGACGGCGGCTCGACGCGGCGCTCGAGGCCAAGCTCGCCGTGGTGACACCCCTCCGGCAGGAGACCGCCGTGCCGACCGCCACCAGCCGCGACCCCTGGCAGGCCCCCCGGCCCACCGTCAAGACCCGCGTGGTCCGCGACACCGCCAGCAAGTCCGGCGGCGAGATCTCGCTCTACCGCGCCCTCGACCGCGAGCTCGAAGCCACCGACGCCGAGCTCGAACGGCTGGCGGGCACCCACCGCGCCGAGGTGCGGCTGGACGAGGCGAGCCGTGCCTTCCTGCTGGCCAAGCACGGCGTGACGGACCGCGCGGCGGGCGCTCGGCTGATCGAGAGCTTCGAGCGCACCCTGGCGCTCGACGAGGTGATGAACGAGCTCCGCCACCGGCGCCAAGTGCTACGCCGGCTGATCCGCTACGGGATCGCGCCCGACTTCGACCTTGCCGACCTGAACGCCTGGATCTACGACGAGGTCTTCGGGGCCGATCTCTCGGACCCGTGGATGGGGCTCCAGCCCGACGAGGTCTACATGGCCTTGCCGGCGAGCGCCAGAGCCGCGCCGCCTCCTCCCCCGCCACCGCCCCAGGTATCCGACGCGATGCTCAAGTGAGGCTGATTCCGCCCGGCGGTCCGCCGGGCGACCTTCTCGCTAGCGGCGCTGTCAGCGGCTCGCCGAGGGCGCTTGGCAGGCTCGATTCCCCCTCGGCTCCCCCTACGGCACCTCCCCACCCACCACCCGCTTCATCAGCCGGCCGGACTCGAGCTGGGTGGAGCCTTCGACCTCGTTGAGGATCGCCACGGTCTGCGCTTCGACCGTCGAGGGGTAGCGCTCGACGAACTCGTTGAAGCTCATGGCTCGCGGCAGGCGGACGATCTCGATGCGCCGGGGCTCGACGTTCAGGTAGCGCGGGTCGGTCAGACGCTGGAAGCTGTCGAGCGCCGCCAGCACGGCGCGCTCGTAGCCGGTCCAGCGGCCGCTGACCGACAGCCCGCGGAGCTGGAGGACCCGGCCGCCGTGCTCGAAGAAGCCCACCACGCCAGTGAGCTCCTGCTGCTGCCCCGCGGGGTCCGGCACGGTGCGGAAGGCGTAGAAGTTGCGGCGCCACGGCTCGCCGCGCTCGATGCCCCGCTGGTTGAAGAAGGCCCGCGCCGCCTCGTCCGGGCTCGCGGCGGCGGCCAGCACCAGCACCACCGCGGCATCCTGCTGCGGGCTGATCGCCCCCACCGCCTGCTTCTCGTTGCGCAGCGTCCACTCCTGGGGCAGGGCGAGCTGAAACGCCAGTCCCGGGTGGTAGAAGACGCTCCCCTTGAAGAACCCCTCGCGTGGGTCCGGGCCGAAGGTCACACCCGCCAGCCGCTCGAGGTAGGCGTTGCGCTTCACCTCGCCCTGCCGCGCCTCGGCCGGTAGAGTGGCGATCGCCTGGTTCAGGCGCTCGACGCGGTCGCCGGGAGCCGGGTGGGTGGAGAGCCAGTTCGGGATGCGCCCGCTGCCGGCGGCGGCGCCGACGCGGTCCAGAGTGCGGAACACGTTGGGCATCTCGCGCGGGTCGTAGCCGCCGCGCGTCAAGTAGCGCAGGCCCAGGTCGTCGGCCTGCCGCTCGTCGTCGCGCCCGAACTTCAAGAACATCAGCCCCAGGCCGGCCTGCGCGATGTCGCCGAACTGGCGCACATCCTCGCTGGCGATCATCGCCACCCCGAGGCCGAGGGTGGCGAGCTGCGCCTGGCTCATCTGCTCCACCGAGTGCCGGGCGGTGACGTGCCCGATCTCGTGGCCGAGGACGCCCACCAGCTCGGCCTCCGAGCTGATGTGCGCCAGGATGCCGCGCGTCACGTAGATGAAACCACCCGGCAGCGCGAAGGCGTTGACGATCGGGTCGTCGACGACGCGGAACTGCCAGGGCAACTGCGGGCGCTCGGAGCTCGCCGCCAACCGCGCGCCGAGGCCGTGCACGTAGCGCTGCAGGCCCTCGTCGGGATAGAGGCCGAGCGAGGTCTGGACGTCGTGGTCGGCCTGGCGGCCCATCTCGATCTCCTGCGCCTCGCCGATGATCGCGAGCTGGCGCTTACCCGTAGCCGGGTTGGTCGAGCAGCCGGCGGCCGCCAGCAGAGACCCGGCCAGCAGCGATCCGGCAAATGCCCCGGCGACGAGCCCGAGGCGAGCGATGCCGTGGAGATCTCTCGTCCACATCGAGCCAGCACCTTCTCGCCACATGTGGAGCCTCCTTTGCAGTCGGTTCGTGCAGAGCGCGGCGGTAGAATCTGCCGCGGAGAGCAGCGCGACCCCCCGGAGGACCTCATGAGATCAAAGATCGTGCCCGCGATACTGCTTGCCGTTTCCGCCCTCCCGGCTTCCGCCGCCACCGTGCGCACGCTCGACAACGAGGCCGCCTTGACGGGCGCGAGCCTCGTGCAGGTGGACATTGGCGTCGGCGACCTGGTAGTCACCGGCTCGAACGGCGACAAGGTGAAGGTCCGCCTCGACATCCGCTGCAGTGACCCCGGCAGCAGCGACTGCAAGCAGGCGGCCGACGGGATCAGCGTCGGCGACCGCCGGCGGGGCGACGAGCTGCTGATCAAGATCGAGGGCTACCCGAAGTTCGGCGACAAGGGCCTCTCCCTGGCCGCCCAGGTCGAGGTGCCACGCGGCATCCACCTGTCGGTGGACACCGGCGTGGGCAACGTCACGGTCAGCGGCATGAGCCACGACCTCGAGATCGACGCCCGAGTGGGCGACGTCAAGGTGACGATGGACGCCGCCGCCCTGCGCAGCGTCGAGCTCGACACCGGCGTCGGCAACGTGGAGCTGACCATCGAGGGCCAAACCATCGAGGGCACCGGCCTGGTAGTCAAGGGGCTGGAGTGGAACCGGGGCAAGGGCGCCGCCCGGATGGAGGTGGACTGCGGAGTGGGCGACATCCGGGTGACGTTGGAGTAAGCGCGGGCATCGCCGCTGCCGGGGCCGGCGAAGAAACCGTCGCGAGCGGGTCGCGCGCGAGGAGCGCCCCGACCCTGTGCGTATGGACCCGGGAACCGGAGCCTAGACGGCAGTAGGCGAGGATTCCCGAGAGCACCCGCGACCCAGCGCCCGGTCCGCGCAGCAGGTTTCTTCAGCCTTTCAGCCGGTGGCTGTCCGCGGCCGTCAGCTCCAGGCCGTAGACCGCCTTCAGTTGCTCGACCCGCGCGAGGGTTTCCGCTCCGAACGGCGCCTTGCCCTCGAAGGCGTGCAGCACGATCCCTTCCAGCAGGTCGCCGAGGGTGAGGTCGTGGTACTCAGCCACGGCCTTCAGCACTTTCAAGATCCGCTTCTCGACGCGGATTCCGGTCTGAATCCGTTCGATTCGATGGGGGTCGGCCTCACGACGCGCCATGCTCGCCCTCCGTGGCGGCGCCCTTCCGGACTGCAAGAGTCACCGGCTCGCGCCAGGCGCGGATGAACTCCTCGTCGTAGCGCCCGAGCGCCGCCTCGCCCTCGGACCCGAGGGCGGTCACCGTATAGCTCACCGTGACCTCGGTCTCGTGGCCGGCCGGGGCGCAGCGCACCGTAACCCAGCGCTGCTGAAAGCCCGGCACCACCACCAGGTACTCGACGGCGTGGGCCTCCGGCTCGAAGCGCACGATGGTCCAGATCGCCGAATGACCGAGGCTCTCGGTCAGGAAGACGGCGTTCTTCTCGACCTCGAAGGGCAGCGGGTGGACCGGGGCGATGGCCCATCCCGGCACCCATTTCGACTCGTTGATGGGATCGAAGAGGGGGAACACGCGGTCGATGGGCGCCGGCACGAGAAAGCTCGCCTCGGCGAAGCGGCGGGTGGCCGGCGGCGACGAGCCGCCGAGCGCGCCGCTGAACAGGATCGACAGGCATCCGATCATCAGGGCCTCCTTGCCGCGGCCTGCGGCCGCACCAATGTACCAATGTATACTGCTAATGGCAAGAGGCTCCCTGAAGGCGTTCCGTGGACCGCCGGCGAATGGCAGCCGAGAGATCGACCATACTCCGCCCGTGGCAGGTCCCGGCCCAGTCGCCCCACCGCTCGCCCACGTGGTGCTGGTCCATCCCGAGATCCACTGGAACACGGGCAACGCCGGCCGGAGCTGCCTCGCGACCGGCGCTCGCCTGCACCTCGTCGAGCCCCTGGGCTTTTCGCTCGACGAGCGCGAGGTGCGCCGTGCCGGCCTCGACTACTGGCCTCGGGTCGATCTCTCGCTGTGGCCTTCCTGGGAGCGCTTCGAGGCCGAGCTGCCGGGGCTCGGCGAGCCCTACCTCTTCTCCGCCGAGGGCGGGCGCGACTACTGGAGCGTGGCCTTCCCGCCCTCGCCCGTCTTGATCTTCGGAAAGGAGAGCACTGGCCTGCCGGCAGAGCTGCGGCGCCACTACTCCGACCGCCTGCTGACCATCCCGATGGTCGACCGCGAGGTCCGCTCCCTCAACCTCTCGACCAGCGTCGCGGTGGTGCTCTACGAGCTCATGCGTCAGCGGACCAAGGGCGCCCGATGACGGGCCGTCATCGCGCTGCCCTTCTCCGTGGCACGGCTATACTCCTTTCGTGCCCACCCTGTCTCGCGACACCGCGCCGGACGCCGAGGCGATCCTGCTCGAGGGCTACCGCCGCATGGCCCCGCACGAAAAGCTCGAGCGCGTGATGGACCTCAACCGCGCCGTCCGCGAGCTGGCGCTGGCGCGAATCCTGGCGAAGTACGGCGCCGATCTCTCCCAGCGCGAACGCAAGCTCCGCTTGGCCGCGCTGTGGCTCGACCGCGACACCATGGTCCGCGTCTTCGATTGGGACCCGGAGGTCCAGGGCTACTGAGGTGGCGATCGCCGACGCGCTGCAGGCCACGCTCGCGGTCGTCCGAGTCTTCGAGCGACTCGAGATCCCTTATCTGCTCGGTGGCTCGCTCGCCAGCTCCCTGCATGGCATCCCCCGATCGACCCAGGCCGCCGACCTGGTAGCCGACCTGGCGCCCCACCAGGTGGCGCCGCTCGTCTCGCGTCTCCGGCCGGCCTTCTACGTCGACGACGAGCGGGCCTTAGAGGCGATCGAGCGGCGGTCGTCGTTCAACGTGATCCATCTGGCCACCATGACCAAGGTGGACATCTTCCTGCTCAAGCCGGACCCGCTGTCGCGCCGCGAGATGGAGCGTCGCCAGCTCGTGACCCTTGCCTCGGAGCCCGGCACGACCCTGTGGGTAGCCAGCGCCGAGGACATCATCCTCCAGAAGCTCTCGTGGTTCGCGCTCGGCGGAGGCGTCTCCGAACGCCAGTGGCAGGACGTGCTCGGGGTGCTCAAGGTACGGCGTGGCGAACTGGACCTCGAGCAGTTGCGGCGCGAGTCGGACGAGGCAGGGCTCGGGGGACTGTTGCGGAAGGCGCTGGAGGAGGAAAGGCTCGAGAGCTGAGGCACCGAGGCTCGTTGCCTCGGATCACGCGCCCGGCCCCAGAATTCTGGATCTCAGGGTTGGCCTGACCCTGGCCTCAGTCTCGCCGCATCCCCTCCAGCTCCGCCAGCTCCCTCCTCGCCCTCCTGCCGAGCCAGGAGCCGATCAGGCCGTAGGCGGCAGAAAGGACCGCCAGCAGGCCGAAGCCGAGAAGGTAGGTCCCGAGGCCGTCGCCTCCCAGGGCCTGCTTCTCGACCGCCCGCAGGTGGATCCAGGGCGTGAACAGCAGCCACTCGCCGGCGAGCACCCAGAAGCCGACGCGAAGAGTCCACAGCCGGCGGCGGCAGCGCCGGATCGCCAGCTCGAGGAAGGCCTCGGTGGTAGGTTCCGCCGGCCGCCACAGGCCGCGCAGGCTGCCGATTTCCATCGCGAGCGCGCCGGCGAAGAGCGCCGCGAAGCCGGCGAAGACCACCCAGTCCCAGCGGTTCGCCGCCCGGGAGGCCACCCACGCGAGTGCCACGAGGCCGCCGGCCGTCAGCAGCACCGCCGTCGCCGCCTGGCACGCCAGGCTCAGGGTGCGCCGCCGCACCCGCCGGCGAAGCTCCGCCGCATCGAGCTCCAGCGGCGCGCTCTCGACCTGCCAGTCCGCCTGCCAGCGCGCGATCTCGCCGTCGTTTTCAGCCATGGTCACGACCTCCTGTCCTCGCCGAGACGCTCCCGCAACGTCTTGCGGGCCCGCGTCAGCCGCACCGCGACGTTGCCCTCGGAGATGCCGATCACCTCGCCGATCTCGCGCTGCGAGAGGCCTTCGAGGGTCAGCGTCAGCACCTGACGCAGGCCCAGCGGTAGGTCGCGAACCGCGTCCTGAAGGCTCGCCTGGCGCTGGCGGCGCTCGACGGCGGCCTCCGGGCTCGCCCCGCCGTCGGCGAGCTCTTCGACCGCCGCCAGATCCTCGGTCGCGGTGCTTCGCCGTGCGGCGGCGGCGATGCCGCGGTTGTGCGCGATGCGGAAGACGAAAGTGCGTTCCGACGCCTCGCCCCGGAACCGCGGCAACGCCGTCCAGATGGCGAGGCAGATGTCCTGGAACAGATCCTCGCGACGGCCGTGGTCGGCGGCGTAGGAAGCAGCCACCCGCCGCAGGGCCGCGCCTTCACGGGCTAGGAGGGTCTCGAAGCGGGCTGCCAGCTCGGCGCGCGACACGTCCCTCTCCACGGGCAGCGCCGGGCTATGGGCACCGGCCAGGGCCACCGTCTCCGGCATCCTAGCGCCCGAGCACGACGCGCTCGAGGCCGAGCAGCCAGCCCGTCGCCGCCACGCAGGCGCCGCCGAGGGCCACCGTGGCGATCGCCAGGCCTGCCGCGTCCAGACCGAGCGGCTCGCCCCGCAGCACGCGGGAGGCGAGGATCTGGTGGCCGGCGAGCGGCAGCCACTCCATCCAGGCGGCGGGCTCGCGGCTGCCGAAGCTGAGGAAGAACCCTGGCAGCACGGGCACGAAGAGCAGCAGCGAGAGGTAGGTCTGGGCCTCCTTGAAGCTGCGGCAGAACAACGCGACGAGCATCTGCAGGGCGGGCGCCAGCAAGGCGAGCGGCAGCAGCAGGCCGAGCAGCGACAGCAGCTCGCCTCGGGTGAGCGCCAGCGGCAGGTCGAGGGCCTGCAGCTTCTCGGAGGCCAGCACCAGCCGCGAGGCGGCGAGGGTCAGCGCCACGCCGAGGGCCGCCAGCACGGCGGCTGCGAGCCACTTCCCCACCGCCAGGGCCGAGCGCGACACCGGGTGCACGAGCAGCGCCTCGAGCGAGCCGCGCTCGCGCTCTCCGGCCGTGGCGTCGATCGCCAGGTTCATGGAGACCACGAAGGCCGCCATCAGCAGGAACATCGGCAGCATGCCGATCGCCACCGCCGCCCGCGCCGCCGGGGTCGCGAGGTCGATCTCCTGCGAGCGCAGGGGCGCCGCCACCTCGGGGCTGACGCCCCGCGCCAGCAGCCGCAGCTCCGTTACCTCGCGCTCGTAGGAACGCAGTACCTGTTGCACGCGGCGCAGCCGCGCCGCGGAGCTCCTGCGGGAGGAGTCGTAGACCAGCTCCACCCTGGCGCCCTGGCCGGCGCGGAAGTCGGCGGCGTAGCCCTCGCCGAGCCGCAGCGCCAGCTCCACCTCCCCGCTGCGCACCGCACGTTCCGCGTCGGCCGGCGCCGGCGACAGGATCGCACCCTGGCGGGTGAGGAAGGCAGCGAGCGACGGCGCCTCCTCCAGGCCCGCCACGGCGAGCGGGAACGACCCGTGGTCGTCGCCCTGCCGGGCCACGGCAAGCAGCGCGAAGCCCAGCACCAGCGGCCCGAACAACGCATACAGGAAGGCGGCGACCAACGAGCGACGGTCACGGAGCCCGTCGGTGAGCTCCTTGGCGAAGACGACGAAAGTCGAGCGCGGTGTCATGCGAGTCCCTCCTCCTGGCCCACCAGGGCGACGAAGGCGCTCTCCAGATCGGGGCAGCCGGTACGGGTCAGGATCTCCGCCGGCGTGCCCTCGGCCGCCACGCGGCCGCGCGCCAGGATCACGATGCGATCGCACAGCTCGGCCACCTCCGACATGACGTGACTCGAAAACAGCACGCACTTGCCGGCCGTGGCCAACGCCCGCACCTCCCGCCGCACGGCGCGCGCGGCCACCACGTCGAGGCCGTTGGTCGGCTCGTCGAGCAGCACGTGCTGAGGGTCGTGCACCAGGGCCCGCGCCAGGGCGACCTTGCGCCGCTCGCCCTGCGAGAAGCCGGCGGCGCGCCGGTCGGCGATGCCCTGCATCGATAGGCGCTCGATCACCCGCTCGACCGCCGGCCCCAGCGCACCGCGGTCGAGCCCGTGCAGGCGCCCGGCGTACTCGAGGTGCTCGCGCGCGGTGAGCCGGACGTAGAGGCCGGCGGTGTCGGGCACCACTCCCAGCCCGCGCCGGGCGACCGCCGGCTGCCGGGCGGCGTCGTGGCCGCCGATCGTGGGTCGGCCGCGGTCCGGCGCCAACAGGCCGCAGAGCATGCGCAGCGTGGTCGTCTTGCCGGCGCCGTTGGCGCCCAGCAGGCCGGTGACCTCGCCGTCCTCGGCCCCGAAGCTGACGCCGTCGACTGCGGTCACGGCGCCGAACCGCTTGTGGAGATCAGAGGCTTCGATCATGCGATGGGCTCCCTCCTCAAGGCGCCGTGCCGGTGGCGCCGAGCACGAACGGCGGTCGCTTCACGGAAGCCACGCACGAGGCGTCGAGGCCGTCCGCGCTGCCGCGCTCGATGAAGGTGGCGATCAGCTCCGGTACGCAGCCGGAGAAGGAGACGTTGTGCGCGGCGCCCGCCACCACCACGTGGCGCGGGTGGGAGAAGTGCCGGGCCATGACCTCGCCCCAGCGGGGCGGCGTGGCGGGGTCGAGCTCACCCGAGAGGATCAGCGCCGGGGGGCTCGCCGGCGGCGCGTCGAGCACCGACGGCGCGACCTCGCCACGCGGCCAGCCGGTGCACCAGCGCCGCCAGTCGTCGATCTCGGAGCGCCCGAGGAACGAGCCGACGCCGGCCGCGGCCACTTCCTCCTCGCTCAACCGGGGCAGGTCCTCGGTGCACAGCACCGAGAGGGTCTGCCCCAGGGCCATGGTGTCGACCGACCACGCCAGCCCCTGCTCCTGGAGGGCCAGGTAGGGCTCGAGGTTGCCGCCCGCCGCCTGATGTACCACGAACGGCACCAGGCTCTGGTGCGACGGCGTGTAGAGGAAGACCCGCATCGCGCTGGCGAACGCCTGTCGGGTGACGGTCACCTGCCGCGCCTCGCCGGTCCGCGGGTGGCGCACCACCACCCGCGCCGGCTGCTCTTCGAGAGTCGAGAGGAGGGCCGCCAGCTCGTCGCCGAGCGCCGGGAACGCAGTGGCGCACGCCGGGTCGGCGGCGCAGTCGGCGAGCAGGCGGTCGAGCGCGCGCTGGCCGTCGGCCGGTGTCGAGAGCGGGAACTTCACTTCGAACGGGGCCGCGCCGTCGAGCACCACGCTGCGCAGCCGATCGCCGTACAGGCGGGCGTAGACCAGAGCCGCGCGCGTGCCGTAGGAGCCGCCCCAGAGGTTGATGCGCTGGTAACTGAGCGCAGCGCGCACCTGGTCGAGGTCCGCCATCGCCGGCTCGGAGGCGTAGTGGCGCACGTCGGCCTGCTGGCGCTCGAGGCAGGCGGCGACGTCGAGTGCGAACGAGCCGCTCGCTACCGCGGCCAGCGGGTCCGCGGGCCGCGGGCACTCGAGCGGCCCGGAGTCCCCAGTGCCGCGCAGGTCGACCAGCACCACATCGCGCCGGCGCCGCACCTCGCCGAAGAACCGCTCGATCAGCCGTGCATAGGAGCGCGCACCCTGGCCCGGCCCGCCGGCAAGGAGGAACAGAGGGTCCGGTTCGGGCTCCCGGCGGCGGGCCGGCAGCACGGTGACGTGGATCGGGATCGTGCGGCCGCCCGCGTCACTGCGATCCTCCAGGACCTCGAGCACGCGGCAACGCACTTCCTCGGCAAGGCCCTCGAGGTGGCAGGGCGCGAGCGGCAACGCCGGCGCGGCCTGCGTTTCCGAGGCGTCCCCGGCGGCGAGGCTCGTGCAGTGTGCGAGGAGCAGGACGGGGGCGGCGAAGCGGCTGCGTTGAAAGGCCGAGGTGCGAGTCATGCCGGGCTCCCTTCCGAGCGGCGGCTTCTGCACCGCCTCTCGTTGGAGGTAGTCCCGGCCGAAGGGAGAACCTTACAAGTCTGTCCGCCTTGACGGCCGGGGACCGCGCCCGTAAGCTGCCCGCTCCTTCGCTGACCGACCTCGCTGACCCGCCGCCGCAATGGGATTCGTCAAGCTCCTCGCCAAGATGAAGCTGGTGCAGGTGCACCCGGAGGACGTCGAGGACGCGCCTGCGGAGAGCGTGGTGCCCGAGCGGAGAACCGTGCCGAGCAAAGAAGCGGCGGCCGTCGAGGAGCTGCTCCGCGATGTGCCGCCGGCCACGCTCGACGAGGCGGCACTCGCCGCAGCGCCGCCGGCCGCGGCCGGCTTCCCCGATTTCCCCGCGATCTACAAGGCAGCCGGCATCGCCGAGCCGGCGCACGGCTACTCGGCGCTCAAGGTGCTCGAGATGCTGCAGTCGCCGGAGCTCGCGAGCCTCGATGCCAAGGCCAAGGCGGCGGCGCTCGCCGGCTTCCTCAAGATGAACCCGGCCGGCGCGGTGGCGATCGCCGACGTGCTGCAGGACGCCGTGCGCCGCGACCAGGCGCTCGACCAGTTCGAGGAGTTCCTGCACCGCAAGCTGGTCGAGAAGCTGGCGCAGCTCGACGCCGACAACGCCCGCCTGCAGCAGGAGATCGACGAGCTCGCGCGCCGCCACCAGGAGGCGATGGCCGCCAACCGCCAGGCCGCGGCCGCCGAGCGCGAGCGCTTCGCGGAGTTCCAGCGCCGCAAGCAGGGCGAGGAGCGGAGGCTGTTCGAGGCCGTGTCGCCGTTCGTCGAGTCGAACCCCGTCTCTGTGGCGCCGGATCCGGGCACCTCGCCGAACACCGAATAGGAGTCCTGATAGTCTGCGAGGCTTTTTCAGAGCTTGCGGATGCATGATCATATCTTTCGACTATTGACAGTCGCCGGAAATGCACATAGCCTTCTGGAATGGTCAACGAAAGGAGAGTGCGATGACTGCCAAGCCTTGTCGCTCCGCTTGCCTCTGGGCCTTCTGCTTCCTGGCCTTCGCCGCCACCGTCCCCGCCTCGGCGCAGTGCGATTTCCCGATCATCGACTGTGACTGCGACCAGACCATCAACGGCACCGTCAACGACGACACCCTCAACGGCTCCCCCACCCTCAACGACTGCATTTTCGGCTCGAGCGGCAACGACACGATCTTCGGCTTCGCGGGCGATGACTGCATCGATGGCGGCCCGGGCGACGACCCGAGCCTGAACGGCGGGGCGGACAACGACTTCATCTCCGGTGCCGACGGCAGCGACAGCGCCAACGGCGGCGACGGTGCCGACCTCCTGGACGGCCTGGCGGGCGTCGACTTCCTGAACGGCTTCACCGGCGCGGACACGATCTTCGGCTTCACCGGCGACGACACCCTCGATGGGAGCAACGGCAACGACGTCCTGTGCGGTGAGGACGACGACGACAGCCTCATCGGCGGTCCGCACAACGTCGGCGGCGGGGACTACTGTGATGGCGGCCCCGGGTCCGACACCTTCGCGACCTGCGAGACCACTGTCAACTAGCACCTGTCTTGACCTGAACCGGTCCGAAAGCCGCCAGCGGCTGCCGCGGCGGCTCTCGGGTTCCGGCAGAAGGCGCCGAACGAGGAACGGTCTACATGCTCGCTCCCTTTCCGCCACAAGTCCTGGCCAGCTTGGCGATGGCCCTGCTCGCGGCCGGCGCCCCCTCCGACGGCCCGTGGGTGAGCGGCTCGGTGCTGGTACCGCCCGGCGCGAGAGCCGAGGTCGCCGTGGTCGAGCTGGTGCCGATCGTCCCCAACCTCGAGCTCGGCCGTCTCCAGCTCCAGGGCCAGGTACGCCCCGAACCCGTGTCGGCAGGCCGGCCGGGGCGCGACGGGAGGTTCTTGCTGCAGGCGCCGGAGAAGGGCCTCTACCGGCTGGTGGTACGAGCGCCCGGCGGCATCGCGGTGCAGGCCGGCCCCCTGGCCCTGGTCGACGACCTGGAGGTCGCCCCGGTCCTGCCGCCGCCCGACGCGGGGGTCGCGCTGGAGATCGTCGGCGCCGACGGGCGGCCCGTGGCCGGCGCCTGGGCACTGGTCGCCGGCGACGAGGCCGCCGGCAACGGATGGCGCCTCGACTTCCGCCTGGGAAAGGCTGGGCCCGACGGCCGCCTCACCCTGCCCCGCAGGCCAGGCGAAGCCCTCGACCTCTCGGTCTTCGCGCCCGCGTACGGTGAGGTGCGCATGGAAGAGCTCGAAGGCGGCCGGGTCCGCATGCCGGCGGCCGGGGCTCCGCGCCGGCTGACGGTCCAGGCCGAGGATGGGACGCCGCGAGCCGGGGTGCTCGTGCGCTACGGCGCCCGCTCCTGGCCCGCCGGCTCGAGCGGCGCGGACGGCACGGTCGAGGTCCCCGCCGCGACCGAACAGCCCAGGGATCTCCGCCTGGTGACGCCGGAAGGCATCCAGCAGGCCGTCGCGGGCGGTGCCGGCAAGGACGGCCCGTTCGTGGCTCGACTGTCGTCTGCGCAGCAGGTGATCGGGCGCGTCGTCGATGCGCGGACGGGCAAGCCGATCGCCGGAGCCCTCGCCTGGAACGATCGCGATCCTGGCGCCTATGTGAGCACCGACGAGTACGGGCGCTACCGCATGACCTTGGCGGCGGCGCAGGACTCGGT
The DNA here is from genome assembly GCA_044869805.1 of Thermoanaerobaculia bacterium. Lineage (GTDB taxonomy): Bacteria > Acidobacteriota > Thermoanaerobaculia > Multivoradales > SZUA-115 > CAWDVR01. Next base: position 116,400 of record JBIOXV010000055.1, read on the forward strand.
GCTCGAGGCGGTCGCCGCCGGCTACACCTCGGCGAAGGTCGAGCTGCGGCCCACGCAGGCGAGGCTGGGGCGAGCGCCCACGGTGGCGCTCGCGCGAGCGGCGACCGTCGCCGGCAGCGTGATGGCCGGAGGGCGGCCAGTCGCCGGAGCGGTGGTCGAGGCCGTGCCGAGGGCTGCCCGCGGCGAGCGGCTGCTCGACGCCGCGGCGAAGGTCGTCGACCGCGCCGCCACCGATCCTCAGGGCAGATTCCGCTTGCGCCGCCTCGAACCCCGGCAGGAGTACGAGCTGCGGGCGAGGAGCGACGGCTACTTCCCCGCTTCAGCCGAGGTCGCCGCCTTCGATCCGCCGGCAGAGGCGAGAGCTGTGCGGCTGGACCTGGTGGCGATCCGGTCCCTGGCCGGCCAGGTGGTCGACGAGGCGGGCCGCGCCCTGGCGGAGGTGGAGCTCGAGGTGCGGGGAGCGATGCGGGGAGGGCGGACTCCACCGCTCTTCGAAGCGCCCCGGCGCGAGGTGGAGGCGAGCGGCGCCGCCTCCCGGACGGACGCCCGGGGCCGCTTCCTCGTCGCCTCGCCGCCCGCCGCGGCGGTCGACACCCTCTTCCGCAAGCCCGGCTTCGCCCCCTTCTCCGCCCGCGGCGTCCGCATCCCTCCCGGCAGCGGGCCCTTCGACTTCGGCAAGGTGGTCCTCCGGCCGGGCGCCGGCCTGCGCGGCCGTGTGGTCGACGGCGCCGGCAAGCCGGTGCGGGGAGCAGAGGTCTTCCTCCTCGAAGAGGAGCCGCGCACGCCGCAGACCGCTGCCTTGGACGGACGCCCTTCCGTCATCACCTCCGCCGGCGGCGAGTTCGCGCTGAGCGACCTTCCGGTGGCGGCCCCCGTGCACCTCCTGGCTCGGGCCCCGGGCTACGCCGCAGCACTGGCGCGTGGCGTGAGGCCGCCGCTCGACCGGCCCCTGGTCATCCCCCTCGAGAAGGGGACCTCGCTTCGTGGCCGCGTCGTCGACGAGGCTCGCGCTCCTATCGCCGGCGCGACCGTCGAGGCGGTGTGGCAGCCGGTCCTGGCGAGCGATCCGGAGCGGCTGCCGGTCGGCATGCCGGCTTCCTTTCACGCCACCACCGGCCCCGCGGGGAGGTTCGAGATCTCGGGCCTGCCCGAGGGCCTGGTCTCGCTCGGCGCCCAGGCCCGCGGATACGTCGCTCGGGAGGGCCGGAAGCTCGAGCTGCCGCGGCCCGACGATGCGCCCGAGCTCGAGATCGTGCTCGAGATCGGGGCCACGCTGGCCGGCCGCATCGCGACCACCCGGGGAGAGCCCGTCGGCGAGGCCCGCGTGCGGGTCGGCGACGCCGGCGGGCTGAGCGACCCGGAGGGCCAATACCTGGTCGAGGGCGCCGCTCCCGGACGCCAGCGCGTCTGGGTCTTCCACCGCGACTATCGCCGCTTCGAGACCACCCACGTCCTGGGCCCGGACGACAACCTCCTGGACGTCGAGCTCGAGGCCGGCGTGGAGGTGAGCGGCCGGGTGCTCGACGAGCAGGCCCAGCCGGTCGCCGGAGCGCGGGTGGCCCTGCGCGCGCGCGACCGCCGCGAGCACAGCGCGCTGAGCGCGTCGGACGGCGCGTTCCACTTCGCCACCGTGCCGCGCGCCAGGTACCGGCTCGCCGCCGAGCGCGAGGGCTACGCGAGCTCGGCAGCGCCCGCGGAAGTCCTGGTCGAGACGGAGCCTGTGCGCGGGCTCGAGGTCACGCTCCGCAAGGGAGCGACGATCTCCGGCCGCATCCTCGGCCTCGAGCCCGAGGACCTGTCGCGGGTCGTCGTCGAGGCCTCGACCGCCCAGAGCTCCGCCCGGCGAGCGGAGATCGACGCCGAAGGTCGCTACCGCCTGGCGGGCCTGAACCCAGGTGACTGGACACTCCGCGGCAGCGTGGGATCCGGCGAGCGCCAGGTCGTGGTGCGTCAGCCCGTCCTTGCCGACGACCGCGAGCTCGAGTGCGATCTCGAGTTCGGCGGGCGGCTGCGGCTCTCCGGCCGCGTCTTCGTCGACGGCGAGCCGCTGGCCGACGCCTTCGTTTCGCTTCGTGGCCAGCGCTTCAGCACGGAGCGCGGCCGGCGCTCGGCGTTCGACGGCAGCTTCGTGGTCGACGACCTGGCGCCGGACACCTACGTGCTGGGCGTGTCGCACGCCGAGCGGCTCCTCACCCACAACCAGACGCTCGACCTCGCCGAAGACCGCGAGATCGAGGTCCACCTGCGGCCGACGGCCGTGCGCGGCCAGGTGCGGAGCGCCGAGAACGGCGCACCGGTGGGCGGGGCGCGGGTGTCGCTGCGCCACCTGCCGACGGCGGAGACGCCGGAGTTCCTGGTCACCGGCTTCGCCGGCGCGGACGGCCGCTTCGACTACCCGCGGGTGCTCCCCGGCACCTACCGGGTCGAGGTCACGGCCGACGGCTTCGCCCGCCAGGATCAGCCGCTGGTGGTCGCGGCCGGCGATGCTCCCGAGCTCGACCTGCTGCTCGACCGCTCGGCCGGCCTCGAGCTCGAGGTGCGCCTGGCCGACGGCAGTCCGGCCCGCTCAGTCCACCTGCTGGCCCAGGACGCGGCGGGCCGGCTCGGTGCCGCCGTGACCCTCGCCGCGGACGCCAACGGCCGCGCCAAGCTGTCCACGCTGGCCCCGGGAGCCTGGACCCTCTACGTCAGCTCCAGCGCAGCCGCCCTGGCGTCGGTCTCGGTCGAGGTCCCGGGCCCTCCCGTGGCGCTCACGCTCCCTCCCGGCGGCCGCCTCGCGGTCCGTGTCCCGGCCCTGCTGCTCGCGGGCCGCTCCGCCACGCTTCGCCTGACCTCGGCCGCGGGGGCACCGCTCTACGTGCTCGAGCCCGGAGGCGCCCTGCGCGGCGACTGGGTGCTGGCCGCCGGCCAGGGCACGGTCGCTGGCCTGCCCGAGGGGCCGTGCGTGGCGCACGTGGAATCCTCGGACGGGCGCCGTTGGGCCGCGCCCTGTGCCGTGGTCGGTGGCCAGGAAAGCGCGGTAGTGCTGGAGTGATCCTCGCGGCCGCCCGCCGCGGCTAGGGAACGATCACTGCCGACCACGCCGAAGTGTCGCCGGTTTCGAAGCCGTCGGCGAAGATCGCGTTGAACGGCGTGTCGCTCGACCACTCCGGCCCAGGCGGCGAGCCCCCGAAGTTCCGCGTGCCGTTCGAAGGCCCGCCGGCGGCGCCCGAGGTGTCGCCGACCACGGTGCCCGCCGCTTCGTCGAAGTGGTAGAGCGCGGCGGTCGAGGCGTCGGTGGCGAACGGCGTGGCGGATGGAGCGAACGTCGACGTGTAGCGCCGCACGGTGGAGATCCTGAACTCGTCGATCCAGCCGCTGAAGGAAGGGTACTGGGCACCGGCGTCGTGCTTCTCGGCGCCGATCACCAGGAAGGGGTCGTCCTCGGCGCCGCTCCGGCCGTCGCGGTAGGAGAGGTTTCCCTCGGGGCCGTCCGCGGAGCCGTCGAGCGCCCCGTCGAGCCACACCTCGAGGCGGCCGTCCGACAGCCGCCGGGTGAGGGCCAGGTGGTGCCAGGCCCCGTCGGCGAGATCCGTCGCGCCGCAGGCGGTCACCCCGCTGGCGCCGCTCGCGACCCCGAACATCGCGCGGCCCTCGGAGAGCGAGACTCCCCAGTCGCCGAAATCACCGTTGCCGAACACATCGCGGTCGAGGAAGATGTTGCCGTGGATCCAGTCGTCGTTGGCGCCGGTGCAGGGCCAGTCGGCATCGTTGGCACCGGGCTGCATCTTGATCCACAGCTCGACGGTGAAGTCCCCGACACCGATGTCCACTGGCCGCGCCGGCGCATCGAGCGGGATCTTCACCCGGTCGAGCTCCGGCGCCGCGACGCCGTTGCCGTGAAAGCGCAGCGAGGTGCCGGCGACGAAGCTCTCGGCGTACTGCGCGAGCGGCCCGATCTGGCCCGCGAGCGTGTCCGAGCCGCCGTATGCAAGCCCGGCGTTGGCCAGGATCTCCGCCTCGGAGAACAGCGGCGCTCCGGCGTCGAAAGCGCGGTTGAACGCGGTGGCGAAGGCGTTCGCCCAGATCCCCTGGAGGACCGTGTTGGGGTGGATGCCGTCGTCCACCCAGGCGGCCGAGGGCACGGTGCCGGAGGTTGTGTCGCGGCCGTCGAGGTCGATCGCCACGTTGCCCACCAACAGGCTCGGCCGCGGCGCGGTGGCAGGCCCGAACAAGGTGCGGTTCAGGGCGTAGAGGTCGAGGAAGCCGATGCGCCACTCCTGCGCCAGGCCGCGCGCCGTGTCCCGCATCTCCGCGAGCGCGGCGGCCACGCGCTCACGCCCCACCGGGTCCGTGAAGCTCCCTTCCGAAATATAAGGCATGGCCGAGAAGTCGAGGATGCTGGCCAGCACCAGCTTGACGCCGGTGGGCTTGAGCTCGGCGAGCATGGTCTCGAGGTTGGCGGCGCGGCCGGCGATCCAGGCATCGATCTGCGACGCGTTCCAGGAACCGTCGTAGATCGAGGCATAGGCCCCGGCCCAGGGAGAGAAGTCGTTGCCGCCGAGGTAGATCGCGGCATGGCTGACTCCCCTTTCGCGCGCTCCCGCGGCGAGGCCGGTGTGGGCGCCCGCCGCCAGCGAGCCGTCGCTGGTGATGCCGTAGCGCGCCCAGTTGTCCTCGTAGCCGGTGCGCCGCGGCTCGCCCCAGGTGCCGCCGGGCTGGCCGGCGGCGGTCGGGCCGAGGGTGAGGCCCTGCTCCTCCGCCAGCAGCTCGGTCCACGAGCGGGCATAGTCGTAGGACTCCTCGGCGTACTCGTCGGTCAGGCTGTCGCCGATCGCGCCGAGGCGGGCGATCGGCTGGGCCTTCAGCGTCCCGGCCGCGAGCGACGCCAGGGCCAGCGCCGCGCTCAGCGACGAGGCGAAGAAGGGCGTCGCGAGATTTCGGGCCCGCACCACCCGGCCCGCTCGCGGGGCTTCTACGGGAACTCCAGGCTCCACAGCGTGGTGTCGCCGGTCTCGAAGCCGTCGGAGAAGATCTCCTCGTCGATCACCACCCCGCAGTCCACCACGGCGCGGATCACGAAGTCGCCCGACACGCCGAGCGAGCAGGCCGAGAACCAGGTCGACGGCGGGATGGCGAAGATGCCGTTCTTGCCGGCCTGGCAGCCGTCAACGTCCGTGACCAGGCTGGGGCCGAGGCCGGGCGGGGGATCGAAGAACTTGAAGGCCACCACGAAGCCCTGGTCCTCGTCGAGCGGTACCAGGAGCGGGATGGTGCCGCCCTGGTCGAGGAAGCGGTACTCGTTGAGGAAGCCATCGGTGAGCAGCGGGCCGGAGAGCAAGGCGAGGATCGTCCCCGGGGTGGGAAAGGCGCCGGCCTCGGAGATGCGGATCGAGTCGCCGAGGGCGTCGGCCGCGCCGCCGAAGAACGAGCGCCAGAAGACCTGCACGGCCACCAGCGTGCCGTCGCAAGGCGAGGTCAGCCACGCCGCGGCCTGCTCGCTCGAAGCAAATCCGGCCTGGATGGCGACCTGCTCGAAGTTGGTGACCGAGTCGTTCTGCACGGTCACCTCCTGCGCATGCGCCGGTTTGCCGCCGAGGATGGCGGCGACGGCGAGCAGCGAGAGAAGCAGGCGGAAGGTCCAGGAACCCAACGCAGACAGAGGACGGGACGTCATGGTGAGCCTCCCTTCATTTCAGCGAGCGCACGCTTGCCGAAGAACTAGCGGCGAATTTGCATCATTCTATACGAAAGGGAGCGGAAGGAGGAGCCGCTGGGAAGGGAAAGGGGCGCCGGCTCGGCTCCGCCCTCAGCCTCGCCTGGGCTTCTCGGGCGGCGGCTCGGCCGGCGCAGGCGGAGGAGCCGAGGCGGCCACGCCCGGCTTGAGCCTGCCGATCAGCTCCTCGAGCTTCATGCCGGTCAACGACTCGAGCACCGGCGGCACCTGGGCGATGACCTTCGCCACCTCGCCGGTGATGCGTGAGACGCCGACCTCGCCGTTGCCGGTGTTGACCAGCGTGATGCGGTCGATCTTGTTCAGCGGCTCGGCCACGGCGCGGGCGATCTCGGGCAGCAGCGGCGCCAGGATCTGCATCACCGCCGCCTCGTTGTACTTCTGCCACGCCTCGGCTTTCTTCTCCATGGCCAGTGCCTCGGCGAGGCCCTGGGCCTTCTTCGCCTCGGCCTCGGCGAGTCCCACGGCTTGGGTGGCGGCGGCCTCGGCCTGGCCCTGGCGCGCCTGCACCTCGGCGGCCGCGAAGCCGCGCGCCTTTTCGCCCTCGGCCACCGTCACCAGCCGGTTCCTCTCCGCCGCCGCCTGGGCCTCGATGCGCTTCCTCTCGGCCTCGGCCAGGGTTTCGATCTCGTAGCGCTTGGCGTCCGCCTGCCGCCGGATGGTGGCGTCGAGCTCTTTCTCGCGGCGCCGGATCTCCTGCTCCTGGACCTGAATCTCGACCGTCTTCTTCTGCAGCTCGTAGGCCATGTCGGCGTCGGCCTTCTTCAGGTTGGCGGCCCGCTGCTGGTCGGCGATCGCCTCGGCCGCGACCTGATTGGCCACCTCGGCGGCGCGGTAGGCGGAGGCATCGGCCTCGGCCTGGCGGCGCGCCCGGTCGGCGTTGGCCTCGGCCACCGCCGCGTCGCGCTTGGCCTCGGCCTCCTGCGACAGCTTTTGCGCCTCGGCCTGCCGCTGGCGGGTCTCGCGCTCGGCGTCGGCCTGGGCGATCGCGGCATCGCGGTTGGCCTGCGCCTCGGCGATCGCCGCGTTGCGCTTGACCTCGGCGATGCGCGGCTTGCCCAGGGCTTCGAGGTAGCCGTGCTTGTCGCGGATGTCGCGGATCGTGAAGGAGTCGATCCCCAGGCCCATGTTGGCGAGGTCGCCGGCGGAGATTTCCTGCACTTTCTGCGCGAACTGGTCGCGGTTCTTGTAGATGTCCTCGACCGAGAGCGTGCCGAGGATGGCGCGCAGGTGACCCTGCACGGTCTCGAGGGCGATTCTGGCGATCTCCTCCGGCCGCTTGCCGAGGAATCGTTCCGCGGCGGAGTGCAACGAGGCGTCGTCGCGCCGCACCTTGATCTGCGCCACGCCGTCGACCAGGATCGGCACGCCCTGCGAGGTGTAGACCTCAGGGGTCGTGACGTCGAGGGTCATCACCTGCAGAGACAGCGTGTTCCAGGTATTGAACAGTGGGATCACCATGTCGGCGCCGCCGGTGATGAACCTCACTTTTCCTCTCCCGGAAACCACCATCACCTCGTTCGGCCCCACCTTCTTGAGGAAGGCGAGATAAGCGAGCACATAGCCCAGGAGCAGGACTCCCAGACCGCCAGCCGCAAACAGCACCCAGGTCGCCGCGGCGAGTTTCATCTCAACTATCCCCCTTGCTGACCACCAGGGTCGCTCCGACCATCGACCGCACTGTCACTCGCGTGCCGCGGGGCAACTCGCGGCCCTGCTCCTCGCGGGCCGGGCCGGCGAAGCGCTGCCCTGCCACCATCGCCGCGACCTCTCCCATCCCACCCGCCGGAATCGGCGTGATCACCTCACCGACGGCGCCCTCGAGATCGGCGGGCCGGATCTGGCTCGAGCCCCGCGAGCCCGAGGCCAGGCGCCAGCCCACGTAGGTGATGAGGTAGGTGCTGGCGAGGGCAGCCGGCACCGCGATCAGCAGGCTCACGCCCTCCGAGGCCTGGAAGCCGTGCTTGGCGATCAGGCCAAAGGCGCCGATCGAGCCCAGCAGTGTCGCCAGGGCCAGCGGCGAGAAGAACGGGAAGTGAAAGCTCGAGAAGCCGTGGCCGGCTTCGGCCGTGCCGTGGCCGGTGTGGTTGACGCCGTAGTCGACGTGGACCTCGTGCAGCCCTCCGGCATGGCTGCCCTCATGGCCGAAGTCGCCGTGGCCGAGCAGCAGCGATACCAGCACGTAGCCGCAGCCGAGCACCGTCAACGCGAGGTACGCCAGAGTGAGGATGGTGGCCTCCTTCGGAAATGGACGCGGAGGATCGTCAGACAGTTTACTCGAACCTCCTCTGAGCCAGGGCGCGCCTGGCGGTTCGGGTGCGCCGGACGCCGGGCCGGCAATCAGAGGATGACGTTCGGGATGACGAAGATCTCGATCGAGTCGGAGCTGGTCAGGCCACCGCGGTCGGTGGCCCGGAAGGTGACCCGATAGAGGCTGCTGGTGCCGGGGCTGAAGAGCACTTCCGGCGCCAGGGTGCCGGTCACCGGCGCGGGGTTGGGGACCGGCGGCGAAGGAATCGGCGCCCCGCCGGGGCCATCGATGGCGACGAGCTCCCAGGTCAGCTCGAGCTCCGACACCGGGTCCTCGAGGTCGAAGGCCCGAGCCAGGAAGTGCGCCGGCTGGGGAGCAAAGAAGCCCGCCACCGGCGAGCCGTCGACCGTGAGCCGATCGGGCACCTGGATCACCACCACCGGCGGCGCGTTGCCCGTGTTGGCGATCACCCGCACCTGGCGCTCGGTCTGCGAGGTCAGTCCCGTGTTGTCCCGGGCCGTGAGGCGGATGCGCACCGGGTCCGCCGGCACGGCGAAGATGGTTCCCAGCTCGTTGCCGGTGCCGAGCGGCTCGAAGGCGCCACCCGGCGCGAGCTGCACCGACCAGACGAGCGCGCTGCCGGGCAGGAACCCGGTGTCGGGATCGAGGGCATGGCCCTGGAGCAGCACCGGTGCCTCGGCCACCAGGGTCGCGCCCTCGGCGGGCAGGAAGATCCGCGGCGGGTCCGGCGGGCGGTTCAGGATGGTGATGTCGAGGCTCGCCTGGCCGGTCAGGCCGCCGCTGTCGGTCACCGTCAAGGTGAGGTGGTGGGGGCCCGGCACCAGGTTCGAGACGAAGAGCGTGCGCCCGCCCGCCACCCGCGTGCCGGAGAGGAGGCCCTGGCGATCGGAGGTGAACACCAGCCGCTGCTCGGGGAAGGAGGTGTCCTCGTCGCTGATGCTCCCGGCTAGCATCACCGTCTGGCCGAAAGGGGTCGAAGGGCCGGAGGGAGCCGTTAAAACCACGGCCGGCGCCGCGTTGCCGCAGGCGTCCTTGCGCAGGGAGATGCTCTTGTTCTGCACCGAGGCGGTGAGCACGAGGCCGTCGCCCGAGAGCCTGAGATCCGCCCCGGTCACCTTGGCGAGGCCGGGAATCGAGGTCGAGAACCGCGCCCGCCCGCGCCGCGTCACGCTGCCGGCGATGCCGATCGCGCCCTGCTCGCCGTCGAGCACGAAGCGGCCGCCTCCTACCAGCAGCCCGCCGGTCGGGGAGGTGAGGTGGTCGAGCGCCACGCGCATGTCGCGCAGCGTGACGCAGGGATCGGGAAAGATGGGCACCGACTTGCAGAACTCCCGTGGGCTCGTCTGGCAGTAGGTGCCGAAGAAGCGCGGGTCCACCGGGCCGGTGATGCGCGGGGTCGCATCCTCGAGGACGAAGGGGAACTGGCCGATGTCGAAGGCGAAGTCGGTCGGCTGCGCCAAGGCCTCTCCGGAGGCCGCCAGCAGCGCCGCCGCGGCGAGCGCCGGCAGGCGCGTCACGGCGCCCCCCCACTCGGCATGAAGGGCAGCGCGATGCCGAGGTCGGCGCAACTGGTCGGCTGCACGCAGCGCGACAAGCCTGGGGCGAGGACGAAGGGAGCGCCGGCGAAGTTGCTGGCGTCGATCGTCGTGGCCACGACGTTGCCGGGTGGCTGGCGCGTGATGCGGAAGGTGAAGGGCTCCCCGCCGGCGGTGCGCACTGCCATCAGCGTCGCCAGCGTGCGCTCCTCTTCGACATTGCCGGTGAAGGTCGCCAGCTCCTCGCCCGATGCCAGGGCCATGTCCAGGCAGCCGCCCAGCATCACCAGGTTGGAGGACTCGTCGATCTCGACGATCACCTTGAGCTTGCCGCCGCCCGGCGGGTCGGTGATCGAGCCCTCGAAGCAGCCCTCGAAGAAGGTGTTGAAGAGCGGCAGCGGGTCGAGCGTGAAGATCAGGTCGCAGCTCGCGCCGGCGATCACTGCCCCCAGCACCACAGAGGCGAAGAGCGTGCGGCGCAGCGGGGTGAGCTTCATCGCGCCGCCATCCGCTTCAGGGCCAGGGGCTGGCCGAAGCCGCGCACCATGAGCGAGCCGCCTCCTGGCGCCAGCTCGGCCTCGAACTGGATCTGGGTGCCATCGAGAAAGGTCGCCACGCCGCGGGCCGTCCCGGCCGCGGTGGCGCGGCCCGCGATGCCCACCGGGTCGCCGGTGACGATGCCCACGCCGGAGAGCAGCGCGCCGCGCTGCACCAGCGTCACCTCCGCGAGCGGCGCCCGCTCGCGTGTGGCGCGATAGCTCCCCGAGAACGGGCCGAAAGGGAGGGGCGCGGGCGGCGTGCCACCGCGGCGCAGCTCCAGGGGCGGCTGCCCGGGGCGCTCGAGGGTCACCGTCTCGCCGTCCGCCGACAGGGAGAGCTCCACCAGCTCGGGGCTGCGGTCGCCGCTCTGCAGCGACCCCACGCCGCGCCAGCCTGCCGCCCCGGCCACCACCAGCGGCTCGCCGCCGATGGTGCCCTCGCCGCGGAAGGCCTCGTCGTCTTCCTCGAACGCCAGCACTACCGGCTGGCCGTCCTCGGTCGCGCCGCTGAACGGCCCCGCGAGGACCTGCGGCCGGACTGTCAGCCGCGGCGTGCAGGCGGCGAGCGAGAGCAGGGCCAGGCCCAGCACCGCGGCACGGCTTCCTGCGCCGCGAGCTCTCCCCGCTCCCCGCCTCCTGGCTGGTGACATCGACGCGATCCTACGCTCAATATTCTGAAATGCGCAAGGCGGTGGATGACCGCCCTTTCGCGACTCAGGCGGGCAACGGTGGCCGCGCGTTACGGCGCAGAGCCCAGCCCGCCACCGCGGCGGCCACGATCAGCCCCAGGCTCACCCACTGGTTGGGGGTCGGGGCAAAGACCCCCGGCTGCCAGCCCGACGCATCGGCCCGCAGCAGCTCGGCCACGATCCGCCAGCCGCCATAGAGCAGGCAGAAGAGGACCGCCAGCTCTCCCGCGTAGCGCCGCCGCGGAAACCGCCGTCCGAGCCACCAGGAGAGGGCGAAGGCCACCGCCATCTCGTAGAGCTGCACCGGGTGCACCGGCGCGGGCGGGGCGCCGGCGGCGATCAGGCCTACCGAGGCCTGCTGCTCTCCCGCCTGGCTGCCAGGCGGGAAGCTCACTGCCCAGGGCAGGTGGCTGGGGATGCCGTAGCAGCAGCCGTTGAGGAAGCAGCCGATGCGCGTGACGCCCAGGCCAAGGGCGCCGAGCGGCGCTACGAAGTCGAGCACCTCGAAGTACGGCAGGCCCCGCGATCGGGCCCAGAGCCACAGCACCGGAAAGCCCGCCACCAGTCCGCCGTAGTAGGAAAGGCCTCCGTTCCAGAACGCCGCCGCCTGCGTGAGGCCCGGGCCCAGCCCGTCCGCGAAGTAGCGCGCCGGATGCATGGCCACGTGCAGCAGCCGCGCCCCGACCACCCCGCAGAGCAGCAGCAGCCAGAGGCCGAGATCGAAGGCGTCGGTGCGCGAGAGCCCCAGGGCGCGGCCGTTCCGCGCCGAGGCCCAGGCCGCGGCCAGCATGCCGAGCACGAGGAAGGTGCCGTAGGCGTAGAAGGCGAAGTGAAGCCCGCCAGGCAGCGGCAGGTCTAGGAGGACGGGTCGCAACCCCAGCCTCCGCCGCCCGGCGTTTCGAGCACCAGGCGGTCGCCGGCCTCGAGCTCGTAGCCGTCGACCGCGCCGAGCTCGATTTCCTCGCCGCCGACGCGCAGCACCCGCTGGCGGCCGGGCGCTCCCGGCGCGCCGCCGCGGCACCCATACGGTCCCTCGGCGCGGTGCTGCGAGAGGATCGAGAGCGACACCGGCGCGAGGAAGGTGTACTCGCGCACCGCGCCGTCGCCGCCGGCCCACCGCCCGCGGCCGCCCGAGCCGCGGCGCACCGCGAAGCGGTCGAGGCGCACGGGGTAGCGCAGCTCCAGCACCTCGGGGTCGGTGATGCGCGTGTTGGTCATGTGGCTGTGCACCGCCGAGGCGCCACGGAACCCCTCGCTCGCGCCGCAGCCGCCGGCCACGGTCTCGTAGTAGCCGAAGCTCGCGTTGCCGAACAGCACGTTGTTCATCGTTCCCTGGCTGCAGGCGACGAGGCCCAGCGCCTTGAGCAGGGTATCCACCACCCGCTGGCTGGTCTCCACGTTGCCGCCCACCACCGCGGGCGCCAGGGTCGGGTCCGCAGGGAAGTCAGGGTTGAGCATGCCGGGCGGCACGATCAGCTCCACGGGCTCGAGCAGGCCCTCGTTCAACGGCAGAGGGTTCGACGACGGGGATTGGCCCACCAGCAGCCGCAGCACGTAGAGCACGGCGCTCCGCGTCACTGCCGGCGGGGCGTTGAGGTTGCCGGGGTGGGCACTCGCCGTGCCCGTGAAGTCGATCACAGCGCGGCCGCCGATTCGTGTCGAACCGGGGGTCACGGCGATCCGGACGCGGATCGGCGAGCCATCGTCGAGGCGCTCTTCGGCGACCTGGTCGCCCGCGGGGAGGCGAGCGAGCGCCGCTCGCGCCCGCTCGGCTGCGCGGCCAGCCAGGGCAGCCATGAAGCGGGCCACCGTGGCAGCGCCGTAAACGCCGGCGAGCGAGCGCAGCTCCGCGGCACCACGGTGGTTCGCGGCCACGGCCGCCGCGAGGTCGGCGAGGTTCTCCTCCACGGCGCGCGAAGGGAAGGGCGGCGCCGCGAGCCGCGCTTCGACCTCGTCCCAGCAGGGCCGCCCGCCGCGCAGCAAGTAGGTCGGCGGGATCACTACACCCTCCTCCGCCAGGCAGGTGGCGTCCGGCGGCATCGAGCCCGGCCGTGTGCCGCCGATCTCCGCGTGGTGAGCGCGGCTCGCCACGTAGCCCAGCATCTCGCTGCCGCCGGCGGCCGGGGCGTGGACCGGCGTCACCACCGTCACGTCCGGCAGATGCGAGCCGCCGAAGGCAGGATGGTTGGTCACCACCACGTCGCCGGGCGCGAGCGCCACGGCCTCGCGCACCCGCCGCACGCACAGGCCGAGCGCTCCCAGGTGCACGGGGATGTGCGGCGCGTTGACCACCAGCCGCCCGCCCGCGTCGAGCAGCGCGCAGGAGAAATCGAGCCGCTCCTTGACGTTCACCGACAAGGCCGTGCGGCGCAGCATCTCCCCCATCTCGCGCGCCACGGCGGCGAAGCGCTGGGTGAACAGCTCGAGCTCGGCGGCCTCGGGGCGGGGCATGGCCAGCCGGATCTTACCGCCGCCGGCTCAGCCCCTCTGCACCCACTCCACCACCGCCTCCACCACCTCGGGTTGGCGGAGGATCTTGCGGTGGCCGAGGCCGCGGGTGGTGATCAGACGGGCGCCGGGCCAGCGCGCGGCGTAGGTCAGGCCGTGGCTCGCCGGCACGTCGGTATCGTGCTCGTCGTGGAAGATGAGCAGCGGCGTGGTCATCGCCGGCGCGAGGTGCGCGCCCCGCAGCTCGTCCCAGCCCACGCCCACCCGCCGCTCGATCGCCCGCTGCATGCGCAGCACTAGGCCGGGCTCGAGGCCGAGCCAGCGGCCGAAGATGCCGGTGAAGTGATCGAAGTCCTCCGACGGGGCAAGATAGACCAGCCTCTCCACCGCCAGGCGCCGGGAGAGCGCCACGGTGGTGGCGGCCGCGCCGAAGGAGTGCGCGACAATCGCCGCCAGCGAGCCCAGCCGCTCGGCCACGCCCTCCACCGCCGACGCCATCTCGTAGAGGTTGGTGCGCCGGCCGGCGGTGGCGCCGTGGGAGGGAAGGTCGACGGCCACCGCCCGGCAGCCGGCCGCCGCGAACGCGGCGCCCAGGGCGCCGAGCTGCGAGGCGCGGCCTTCCCAGCCGTGCACCAGCAGCACGGTGGGGCCTCCTTCGGCGTCGCCCTCGACCTCCCAGGTCCAGGCCGCGAGGCGCCAGGGCCCGACGGCGATCGACGAGCGCTCGGCCCGCGAGAGCCACGCGGCCTCGCGGGCCGGCACCCGCCGGCGACGTGTGGTGGTGAAGAGCCGGGCGGCGAGCCCGGCCCCCCAGGCCGGAGAGAGGCGATCAGCGGCGCGCACCACGGCTCCCAGGAAGCCGGCGCCGGGAGGGGCCTGAGGTGGAGACTCGGCAATAAAATGACCGATCGTGCTTTTTCCTGCGCCAGTGAGGGTGCTTTCGGCCATCGAAGCCTCCTTCAAGTGCGGACGGAGGTGAGCAGGATCTCGAAGCCCCGGCGGGCGCGGGCCTCCGCGTCCTCGGAGTGCAACAGGCGGGCGAAGTGGTGATAAGCGAGGATCAACGCGTAGAGCTGCCAGGCGAACTGCTCGACGTCGAGCCCGGCGCGGAAGTGGCCCTCCTCGACCGCGATGCGCGCCGCCTGGGCCAGCACTCCGAGCCAGTCGCGCTGCGCCGCGGCGACCTGGTCGCGCAGCGGGCCGGGGCGGTCGTCCAGCTCACTGGCCGCGGCAATGAACAAGCAGCCGCCCGGCAGCTCGCTGGCGCTCGACCAGCGGAACCAGTTCTCGAACAGGGCGCGCACCCGGGGCTCGCCGCGCGGCTGCTTCAAGGCGGGGCCGATCACCACCTCGACGAAGCGGTCGATGGCCTTCCTGACCACCTCCTGCTGCAGGTTCTCCTTGGAGGTGAAGTGCGCGAAGAGCCCGCTCTTCGACAGGCCGACCTGCTTGGCCAGCTCGCCGATGGACAGCGCCTGCAGGCCGACCCGGCTGGCGCTGGCCAGCCCGGCCTCGAGGATCAGGGTTCGTGTTTCCTCGCCCTTGGTCACGGGCCGAAAATAGCACGACCGTTCGTTCTTTGCCAGCCCTAGCGCTGAAGCTCGCGCGCTACGAGAGTTTCCCAGTGCTCGAGCTCGGCCCGGGCCGTCGCGCTGTCGTTCTCCAGGAGCTGGATCTTCTGCTCGAGGTTGGCGAGCCGCTCCTTGGTGAGCTTGAGCTGCATGGTGTAGTGGCGGCTCATCTGCTCGGCCATCTTCTCCATCTGCTCTCGCTGCTCGGGGCTGCCGTCCCCGCCTTGAAAGTTGGCCGCCACCTCGTCGACGATCTGCTCCTGCCCCATCTGGAGCTGGCGCAGCTCACCTTCGGCCCCTTCCTTCTCGCTCCTGGCCGAGCGCAGCTCGGCCTCGACCGGGGCGAGCTTGCTGCGCTTGAGCTCGACCTGCCGCATCAGCAGCTCCACCCGTTGGCCGTCGAGCTGCCGGCGCATCAGCGCCACCAGCTCCTTCAAGGTGCCGTTGAGGCGCGCCACCTCCTGACCGATACTGGCCGGGAGCGCACCGGCTTCGCCGGCGCCGGCCACGTTCACGCCGGGCGGTGGCGCCGACTGCGCCGCCGCGACAAGCGCGAGAACACCGCAGAGCACCGCCCAGGCCGCAGCTCTCCATCCGCGTCCGATCATGATTCCTCCTTTGCGCACCGGAGAAGGATAGGACGCTTCGCTGCCTCCGCGCCCGCCGGCGCGAGGCTCACCCTGCTCGGTAGGCCTGGCGGCGCGCGGCCGAGGTCCTCAGCGCCAGGGCGCCGCTCTCCACCACCGCACCCTCCCAGCCCGGCGGCACCACCGTGGTGGCGTGGGCCTCGAGCACCAGCGCCGGGCCGCGGAGCCGGTCGCCGGCGGCGAGGTCGGGGCGCGCGAACGCCGGCACCTCCCTCCATGCGCCGTCGAAGAAGGCGCGCAGCGAGGCTCTGGACGGTGCCACGCGGCCGGGCTCGCCCAGCCGAGCAGCGAGGGCCACGCAGCCCGGCGGGTTCGGCTCCGGCCGGGACGAAGCCACCACCTGCAGCGACTCGACCTCCACTGCCCGCCTTGCCGGCGGCAAGTAGCCGTACTGGCTCTCGTAGGCGGTGGCGAAGGCCGCGCCCAGGTCCACGGTCGCGCTCCATTCGATGGGCAACGCAGCCTCTTGCCCCAACAGCCGCAGGCGCACGATCCGGCGGCGCACTTCGATCTCGTCCGGGGTCAGGCCCTCCGCCGCGACCGCCGCGGCAGCCTGGCAGCCGAGCTCCGCGAGCCAGCCGGCGATCGCGCCCTCGACCGCGGCCAGCGGCGCCAGCACCTGGCGCTCGCGGAAGCGCTCGATCACGGCGGCGCCGAGGCCGGCCGCGGAGAGCAGGCCGGCATCCGGCGGCACCACGACGGTCGAGATCCCGAGCAGAGCGGCCACCGCGCAGGCGTGCTGGCCACCGGCGCCGCCGAAAGCGAGCAGCGCGTAGTCGGCCGGGTCGTAGCCGCGCGCCACCGAGATGGTGCGGATGGCGCCGGCCATGCGCTCGTCGGCGATGGCGAGCAGGCCCTCGAGCACCGCCTCGCTCGCGAGGGCCGGCGAGCCCTCGGCCCGCAGCACGCGATCGAGCAGCCCGGCGAACGCTCGCCGCGCCGCCCCCTCGTCGAGCGGGATGCCGAAGAAGCCGGGCGCCAGGCGACCGAGCAGGAGGTTGACGTCGGTCAGCGTCAGCGGCCCACCGGCACCGTAGCAGGCCGGGCCGGGCTGCGCCCCGGCGCTCGCCGGGCCGACCGCGAGCTGCACTCCGTCGAACGAGCAGATCGAGCCACCGCCCGCCGCCACGCTCTCCACCCCGAGCGCCGGCGCCGCCAGCCGCGCCGACCCCACCTGGTGCTCGAAGGCATAGTCGAAGTCGCCGTCGTAGCGCGCCACGTCGGTCGAGGTGCCGCCCATGTCGAAGGCGATCAGCCGCGCGAACCCCGCGCGGCGCCCGGCGCGGGCCGCGCCGACCACGCCGCCCGCCGGCCCCGAGAGCAGGCTGTCCTTGGGATGGAAGCCCTGGGCCCGCACCAGCCCGCCGGCACTGGTCATCACGTGCAGGCTGCCGCCGCCGAGCGCCGCCCCCACGCGCTCGAGGTAGCCGCGGATCACCGGCGACAGGTAGGCGTCCACCACCGCGGTTTCGGCCCGCGGCAGGATCTTGATGCGTGGCGCGAGCTCTGCCGAGGCCGAGACGTGAACCAGGCCGCTTCGCTCCAGGGCCGCCTTGGCCGCGCACTCGTGGGAGGGGTCGCGGTAGGCGTGGAGGAAAGCCACGGCGGCGGCGGCGAACCCTTGCGCGCGAAGCTCACGGCCGGCACGCTCGACCGCAGCCTCGTCGAGCGGCAGCAGCACCGAGCCGTCCGCGGCCAGCCGCTCCTCGACCTCCACCACCACCTCGGGCAGCGGCTCCGGCTTGACCACGGCGAGTGCGAAGAGGTCGGGACGCTGCTGCGTGCCGATCGCGAGCAGGTCGCCGAAGCCGCGGGTGATGAGCAGCGCGGTGCGCGCCCCCTTGGCTTCGAGCAGTGCGTTGGTGCCGCGGGTGGTGGCGAGGCGCAGGGCGATGGGCGGCAGGGGCCGGCCTGGCGGCGTGGCGGTCACCAACCGCGCCGCGAGCACCGGCGCCTCTTCGTCCGAGAGCAGCTCGAAGCCGTCTCCTGCGCCGAGCTGCGCCGGCTCGCCAACCAGCTCGAGGACCCGCTCGCCCGCCTCGTAGCCGGCCACGGCGGTCGTCACCTCGGCGCCCAGACGCCGCAGCCGGAAGCCGGCGAAGAAGCCCGCCGGCGCCTGCCAGGGCGCTTCGATCCTCCAACGCCGCTCATCGAGCCGCGCCACCACCCGCCCACGCAGCGCGCTCGTCGAGAGCACCTTGGCGCGGTGCACGTCGCCCTGCGGGTCGACGGCCAGGCAATCCGTGAACGTACCGCCGGTGTCGACCCAGATGCGCCAGATTCCTTGCTCGGCCATTCGCGGGGCGGAGCAAAGCAGAGGGGCGAGCAGCGGTCAAGCGGGGAGCGCGAGTTGGGTGAGCCTCCCACACAGCGCGGCCGAGGCGACGCCGGTGAGCCCGTCAGCTCGCCTGTCGCTCCGCCAGGCGCTGCTCGAGCTGCGCCGCGCGCTCGTCCGCCGGGTCCAGCTTCTGTGCCTTGCGCAGCCAGCGCCGTGCGCGGTCCGCGTGCCCGCCGGCCAGCTCCAGTTGCCCCATCGCCGCGTACGGCTCCGCCTTCAGCCCGTCGAGCAGCAGCGCCCGCCGGTAGCACCGGCGCGCCTCGACCAGCCGGCCCGACTCGCGGTTCCAGTCGCCGAGCGAGAGATAGCTGTAGGGGTTGCGGTTGCCCGCCCGCTCCGTCGAGGCCAGGAGGCGGATCGCCTCCTCCTCGTCGCCGCGCAGCCGCAGCAGCGCCGCCAGGTTCTGGTAGGCGGAGAGCGTCCGCGGGTCAGTCTCGAGCGCCGTGCGGTAGGCCACCTCGGCGCCCGCGAGGTCGCCCGTCCGCCGGCGGGCCACGCCCAGGTTCACCCAGCTCGCGGGCAGCGAAGGCGCGATCTTCACCGCCGTCTCCAGCCACTCCCGCGCTTCCTTTGCCTTGCCCTCGCGCACCATCTCGGCGCCGCGGTTCGAGTAGTACTTGGCGAGCGCCTCCACGTCGGAGACGGCGTGGACCTGCCGGTACTCCGGGTTCTCGCCTTCTTGGAAGTCGAGCAGCCGGAGGTCGCCGCGGTCCCCGAAGCCGGCCGAGACGTGGTCGGAGATCAGCACCAGGTCGCCCTCGCGGTCGTAGATCGGCCGGTCGTCGACCGCCACGAAGAAGGCGGGCTGGCCCATCTCCCGCGCCAGGGCCACAAACAAATTGACGAAGCCCAGGCAGTTCGCCTTGCGCCGCTGCATCACCTCCGCCGCGGTGCCGGTGAAGCTGCGCTCGTAGCGGATGCCGAGGCCGTCGTCGGCCACCATGCGCTCGAGGAGGTACTGCAAGGGATCGCCCACCGGCTGGGTGGCGAGCTCCTCCGCCGCCAGCCAGGCGTGGCCGGCGGCGTCGAGCTCGAATGGCACGGTCAGGTCCGCGCCATCCAGGCCGCGGGTCGCGAGCTCGGCCTCGAGCGCCGGCCGCCAGGCGCGGTCGGGCAGCGGCGCGGAGGCGCAGGCGAGCGCCGAGAGGGAGAGCAGCGACGCGGCGGCGCCGAGGATCCGGCGCATCGTCACCTGGGCCGCGAGAGGGCCGCGACCACGGCGCTCGGATGGGATGCGATACTGCACTCGATCCTCCCAGGTCGTTGCCGGCCTCCCGCCCTCAGCCGCTGGGCACGGCCTCCGGGGCTCGCCGCGAGGCGCGCGTCGCGAGCCAGCGGAAAGTCAGGAACACCGCCACCGCGAAGGTCACGGCGGCGACCAGCGGCAGCGCCATCGCCAGCAGCGAGAGCAGCACCGAGCCCACGGCCTCGGCGCTCGCCACCAGGAAGTTGGCGGCGCCGCCGGTGGTCAAGGTGGAGGCGCCGCGCGCCGTGCCGGTGAGGCCGGCGACCAGGCCGGCCGCGCCGCCGCCGGCGATCAGTGCCAGCGTCCATTTGAGCAGCGGGCTCATGCCTGTGATCGCCGAGGCCATCATCACCACGCCCGCCACCACGGCGAGTGGCCCGGCGACGGTGTCCAGGGCGTTGTCCACCCAGGGTACGTAGTAGGCCGCGATCTCGAGCACGGTGGCGACCGCGAACAGCACCAGCGCCGGCGTCGAGCCGATCCAGTCGAAGCCGCCGGCGAGCGTCAGGTAGCCGGCGCGGGCCGCCAGGTTCATCAGCAGGAAGGGGACGAAGATGCGGAAGCCGCAGGCCGCCGCCAGACCGATCCCCAGGCAAACACTGAGCACGGTGTCCATGTGCCGTCGAGTCCTCAATGCTCCTAAACGCGGTCCCCCCCGCGGTTGTTCCCATTCCCCGGGCCTCGCCGCCCGATCCAGCGGCCGAGCGGCCGGTTGCCGAGCAGACGGGCACCCAGCCAGCGATTGGCGTGCCCGAGGCCCAGCCAGCGCGCCAGCGCCAGGTAGAGCCCGGCGTAGGGCACCAGCACCAGGGCGGCGGCCAGGGCCGGGTGCAGGCCGGCGGCGAGCCGCCACACGCCGGCGGCCGGCAGCGCCGCCAGCGCCGCGGCGGCGAGCATCCTGCCCAGGTCGCGCCAGGGCCAGTCGAGCTCCGGGATGCGAGCGGCGAGCGCTGCCCGCAGTCGCGCCAGCTCGAGCCAGGCGCCGAGCGAGGCGGCGAGGGTGAGGCCCACGGCCCCCAGCCGCAGCTCCGAGCCCGGCACTGTGAAGCGGTCGAGCCACAGCATAAGCGGTACCGCAGCCAGCGCGGCGACCAGCACCCGCAGCCCGGCGATCCGCGCCGGTGTGCGGCTGTCCGAGAGGGCGTAAAACGTGTTCTGGAGCAGCCGCGAGCAGGTGCTGGCCGGCAGGCCCAGCGCGTACCCGGCGAGCACGCAGGTGACGAGCCAGGTCTCGGCTTCGCCGAAGCGGCCGGTGCGGTACAGGGCGCCGACCACCAGGAAGCCAAAGGCGAGGTAGCCCAGCGCCGCCGGTACGGCGAGGAAGGCCACCTGCCCCACCCCGCCGGACAGCCGCCCGGCGAGGTCCTCGCGCGCCGCCGCGCCGGCGCGGGCGAGCTCGGGTAGCTCGGCGGCGGCCACCGACATGCCGAAGAGCGAGATCGGCAGCAGGTAGAGCACCTGCGCATTGGCCAGCGCCGCCACCGCTCCGGTGGCGAGGAGGGAGGCGAGGATCAAATCGAGATAGCCCGCGAGCTGCACCACTCCCCGGCCCGCCACCACCGGGCCGAAGGCAGCGAGGGCTTCCCGCACCCCTGGCACCGCCGGCGAGAGCGACAGCTTCAGGCCGCCCAGCAGAGAGAGCGCAGTCGGGAGCTGCACGGCGAGCTGCAACACGCCCCCGGCGAGCGCACCCCAGCAGGCGGCCTCCAGCAGGCCATCGAGGTCCGCGGCGCCGGCGCCGCCTGGCATCAGGCCCAGGGGGGGCAACAGGCCACGGCCGGCCGCCACCAGGGCGGCGATGATGGCGGCGTTCCACAGCACGGGCGCGAAGTAGGCGAGGAAGAATCGCCGGTGGCTGTTGAGCACCCCCAGCGCCCACACCGAGAGCACCAGGAAGCCGGTCATCGGGAACACGATGCGCACCGCGGTCACCGAGAGCGCGAAGCGGTCGGCCGTCGCCTCCCCCGCCGCCAGCTTGGCGGCGTCGGCGAGATAGCCGGGGGTGAGCAGTGCGACCAGCGGCCCGGCGAACGCCATGCCCAAGAGCACCGCCGCGGCGGTCACCGCGATCAGCAGGCCCAGCACCGCGCCGGCGAAACGCCCCGCCTCTACTTTTCTGCCGGCCTCCACCAGCCGCACGTAGACCGGGATGAACGAGGCCGACAGCGTGCCTTCGCCGAGCAGCACCTGCAGCGCGTTGGGAGCCCGCAGGGCGGTGGCGAACACGTCCGCGAAGGGGCCGACCCCGAAGTAGTAGGCCACGGCCCGGCCGCGCAGGAAGCCGGCGAGGCGCGAGGCGAGGATGCCGGAGGCGACGGAGAGGGCGCGGTTGGAGCTGGGCATCGGGACGGCCGCCTGTCGGGGACGGCGACCGCCCCATGGCGGCCCCACAGCCTATACGTTCATCGGCGGCGGTGGCGGCGGCTCGATCGCTGCCGGCGTGTACGGCTTGCCCTTCTTGTGGAAGATGGCGACGCCGATGATGCCGCCGATCAGCGCGAAGATGCTGAACACGACCAGGTTTATTGCCAGGCCCGTGAGCAGCTTGACGGCGTTGAGCGACGGGCTCGCCATGCTGAGCACGAAATTCTCCACGGCGGGCGGCAGGTCGATCTGCGAGAAGGCCTCCTTCATCTGCGCAGCCTGGCGCTCGGGGTCCATGAAGCTCGCCATGATCATCTGCACCGGGATGGAGATGATGGTGGCCACCACGGCCCCGATGGCGCCCGCCATCAGGCCCAGGATCGCGCCGTCGCCGTAAGGGGGCTGCGGCGCCGGCGGCCGGTTCCTCAGATAGAGGTAGACGGCCAGCACTCCGCCGCCGATCACCAGCGCGCAGCAGGCGCAGTTGAGCATGTTGATCGGCGGAATGGCGGAAGCCGCACCCAGCGCCGCGCCACCGATCAGCGCCGGCTTGAGCTTCGAGTCGGTCGATCCTTTCATGTTCCTTCTCCCTGAAGTCGAGGGCGCGCCCTCGCCGCGAGTGCGCGCAGATGGAGCTCGCTGGCGGCAGCCCACACCAGCACGCTCAAGGGGAACGCGGCGACGAAGCCGGTCGCATACCGGCTCGCCGGGACGTTGACGGCGAAGAGGGCCACGTCCAGCAGCATGGGCGCGGCGAAGGCCAGGATCAGGCGTGGCCGGTCGAGGATCGAGCGCCGCAGGCGCCCGGCGGAGGGCAGCACCAGGAGGCCGGCGAGGAAGCCGGTGTAGAGGCCCAGGCAGCGGTGGCACACGGCGAGCGGCTCGCCCAGGCAGGTGAAGGAGCGCCCGGGCTGCTGGTGGCAGACGGGGTCGAAGAAGGCATAGGCGAGCGGCGCCACGGCCCAGCCGTTGGCCTTCGCCACCGGCGCCAGGAACACGGCCGCGATCCACAAGGCCGCTCCCGCGACCAGCAGCCAGTACGGCAGGTTCTTCTGAAGACTCATCGAGTGCCGCCTATGCTAGCCGAATCTCGAGTCGGCAGGGCTCTCCGCCGCTGCGCTCGCGGAAACGGGAAAGTGCCCCTCGGTTGTCTACAACCGGCCGCCCGGCGCAACTCTTAGGGAGGGCACGAAAGCGCCCTTTCTGTAGTGGTGTAGGCCAACCGAGGAGACTGTGATGAGCGAATTGCCGTACAAGCTGGCCAAGGGCGAGCACCGGGTGGTGATCGGCGCCGTCCGCGACGACGCTGTGAAGGAGCTCAAGGCCGCGATCGACCGCAACTATGTCCACGTCAAGTTCACCGAGACCCGTGGTGGCACGGAGCTCGGCTTCCGCCTGGACCATCAGCACTCGGATCTGTCGAAGGCGGACTTCGAGAACGCCAAGGGGGAGGTGCGGCTGGCCGGCAATCTCAAGCTGGACGGAGTGCCGGTGCGCTGCGTGGCAGAGATCGACCTCGCGAAGCTCGAGGGCTGGGGGCACCTGGAGATCCTGGAGGAGGCGGCGGTCCCGGCGGCGGCGAACTGAGCCGGCGGCCTTTCCTGCCTCCCTGCCGCGCGCTCCCGGCGTGGCCGGTAGCTCAGGACGCCGGAACGAACTTCACTTCGAAGAGCTTCGGCCAGAACTTGCCGGTCAGCAGAAAGGTGCCGGTCGACGCCCGGTAGGCGATGCCGTTCAGCACGTCCACCCGCGCCCGCTCCTCCCCGCGCAGCAGGCCGGCGGCGTCGATCGTCGCCGTGACCTGCCCGCTGCCGGGGTCCAGGCGGACGATCTCCTCGAGCTGCCAGCGGTTGGCGTAGATCTCCCCGCCCACGCACTCGAGCTCGTTCAGCCGGTCCACCGGCACGCCCTCTCGCTTCACCTGCACCCGCCCCAGCTCGGCGAAAGTCTCGGGGTCGCGGAAGGTCAGCAGATCGCTCCCGTCGCTCATCACCAGGCGGCGGCCGTCGAAGCACAGGCCCCAGCCCTCGCCCTCGTAGCGAAGCTCCCCCAGAGTGCGGAAGGTCGCCGCATCCCACAGCAGCGCCTTTCCCTCCTGCCACGTGAGCTGCACGAGGTTGCCGCCGACCAGGGCCAGGCCCTCGCCGAACAGGCCGGCCGAGAGCCGAGTCTCGGCCTGCACCTTGCCGCTCGCGAGCTCGACGCGCCGCACGCTCGATGCGCCGTAGAGTCCGGTGCTCTCGTAGAGGGCGCCGTCCTTCTCCAGCAGCCCCTGCGTGTAGGCGCGCGGGTCGTGAGGATACGTGGCGACCACTTCGACCCTGAGCCGGGCGCCGGGCACGGGTGGCGCTGCCGGCTGGGCCGCGGGAGGCGAAGCGGGAGCAGGCTCCTTGCCACCACCGCCGAGCCCGACCG
Organism: Thermoanaerobaculia bacterium; assembly: GCA_044869805.1. Lineage (GTDB taxonomy): Bacteria > Acidobacteriota > Thermoanaerobaculia > Multivoradales > SZUA-115 > CAWDVR01. The sequence continues at coordinate 140,177 of JBIOXV010000055.1, forward strand.
CGGCGACGACCGCCAGCGCTGCCAGCCCCAGGGCGCCGCCAGCGATCGGCATCCAGCGGCGCGCGGGGCTCGCCGGGATCGCAGGCGAGGCCGGCGTGGCAGCGGGCGGCCGCTTCCTCGCCGGTCCCTGTCGCCGGTGCTTAGCGCCCATTTCCGACCCAGCCCAGTGAGCAGCCGTCCTCGTCCGAGGCGCGCGGGTCCGGGAAGCTTGCCGCCTGCCCGCCGATCGGGCTCCCGGGAGGTGACTCGGGCGGCGCGGGCAAGGTGTTCGGGGCCGCGGGCGGGCGCTCGAGGTAGCGGTCGATCTCGGCGGCGAGAAAGGCGCGGAACGGCTGCTCCCCAGGGTCGTCCAGCACCAGCAGATCCACGGGCTGGCGCAGGCGATGACGCAGCTCGGCGAGCGCGGCATCCGCCCGTGCACGGACCGCGGGGGTGGCCGAGCGGTCGGCGGCGAGGCCGATCAGGCGCGAAGCCACCACCGATTGCACGGCACGCTGGATCTCGGTCAGCCGGGGTGGCGCCGGGGCGCGCTCGAAGGCCCGGTCGACGAGGGCGTCGATCACTTCCTCCAGGCCCGGCAGCGAGCCGTCGCGGCGGTGCTGGTCGACCAGGCGTGCCGCCCGCCGTGGCTCGACGAGCGGCGCCACGGCGAGGTCCGCCGCCGCCGCCGCGGCACCCAGCGCGTCGAAGGCCGGCCAGGTGGCCGAGGCGAATTGCTCGCGGTTCGGCTCGTACTCGGCGGGCCGCGGCAGCAGCAGGCCGAGGACCGCCTCCGGGAGGTCGAGCGCCGCGGGCTCGAGAGTCGAGAGCACGGCGGAAAGCGCACGGCGCTGGGCCTCGGCCGCGACCGGCCGGGCCTGCGGTTGCGCGTCGCCGCGCAGCGCATAGCGGTAGTCCATGCCCGCCACCAGCTTGGCGGTGGCCTCGACCTGGTAGCGGTGGTGGAGGTACACGGTGGCGAGCACTTCCTCGAGCAGCGCGAGCGGCTGGCCAGGCGCGAGGTTGCGCTCGCCGAAGCGGGAGAGCGCCAGCTCCCGCACCCGCAGGGTGTGCTCGAGCGCCGCCACCGGGTCGGCGCCGTTGTCCCACAGGTGGGCCAGGGGATGGGCCGAGCCCAGCGGCCGCGCGTCCACGTCGGAGAGGAAGAGCAGGCCCTTGTCCACAGCCTCGGCCGCGATGCGCTCCAGCTCGGCTCTCTCGTCCGTGCCCGCTGCGAATTCGCTGTAGGCGTAGCGCACGGCGTGAAGGTCCCAGGCGCCGACCCCGACGCCGTAGGCCTGCGAGAGGTCGAGCTCGCCGGCCGGGGTGATGCCGACGAGCGGCGCCGGGTAGTCCATCACCGAGGCGCGGCCGCCGTAGGTGGAGGAGGCGAAGTTGTGCGCCAGGCCGAGCGCATGGCCCACTTCGTGGGCGGCGAGCTGCTTGATCCGCCACAACGCGAGCCGGGTTGGGTCGTCGGCCGCACCGCTCCCGGTGCGCTGGGTGCCGAGCAGGCCCTCGAACAGCAGGCGGTCCTGCCGTACCCTGAGCGACCCGAGCGTGACGTGGCCCTTGACCATCTCGCCGGTGCGCGGGTCGATGATGCCGCCGCCGTAGGACCAGCCGCGGGTCGAGCGGTGCACCCACTGGATCACGTGGTAGCGCGCGTCGAGCGGGTGGGCGCCCGGCGGCAGCACCTTGACCCGGAAGGCATCGATGAAGCCCGCTTCCTCGAACGCCCGCGCCCACCACGAGGCGCCTTCGATCAAGGCGCTCTTCACCGGCTCGGGCGCGCCCGCGTCCACGTAGTAGACGATCGGCTTCCGGACTCGCGAGCGCGGCGCCGCGGGATCGACCTTCTGCAGCCGGTGGCGGACGATCCAGCGGGTCTCGATCGGCGCCGCGAGCGGGGCCGCGTAGTCCTGGAAGTGGATCGAGAACGAGCCGGCGCGGGGATCGAAGCGCCGCGGCCTGTAGCCGGGCTCCGGCAGGCGGAGGAACGACTGGTGGAGGGTCACGGTGAGGAGCTCGGGGGTGGCGAGCACCGAGGAGACCAGCTCGCCGGGCTCCGCCGCGCCGAAGCTCAGCACTGACTCGAGCTCCACGTTCTCGGGGAAGACGAGACAGGCCTCGAGGTCCACGGCGCTGCGCCCCGCGTCGAGCGTGTAGGAGCCTTGGCCGGCGCGCTTGAGCGTGGCGGCGACGCCGTGCGCGTCGCGCAGCAGGAAGGGCGTGAAGTCGACCAGGGTTCGGCCATCGGGATCGAGGGCCGCGATCTCCCCTGCCCACAACACCGAGGTGGCGAACGACTGGCGCACGCTCTCCACCTCGCGGGGATCGCTCGACAGGGCCCGGAACCACAAGTTTGGCTGCTCGATCAGCAGCCGGCCACCCACCCGGCGCAGGGTGACCACCCGGCCGTTGCCGAGCTGGCCCCTATCGAGGCCGATGGGGTTGGAGCCGACGCCGGTGGCGATGCCCTCGACGTACAGCAGCTCCGCGACCACGCCGCCCTTGCCCGCCGGCGGCAGCTCGAGCCACACCTTGCCTCGCGCCTCGTCGAAGTAGAGCGTCAGCAGGCCCGGCCGCGCCGCGAGCCCGGCGGTCTTGGTGGCCACGGCAGGCAGGGCGTTGGAGTCCTTGCCCTCACCAGCCGGCGGCTCGGCGGCCGAGATCGGCCAGCAGACGGCGAGGCAGAGCACGGCCGGGGCGAGAGCTGCAAGGCGTCGGCTCAAGAGCGATCCTCCTCGGATGGAGCTCGGGGTTCGTTGTCCGGCGCCGGCTGCGCCGCCCACGGCTGGGACGGGATCACGATACCGCGGGCGGCGAAGCGCTCGGCGATCGCGAGCAGCAGCTCGCTCTGCACGTCGGCCCGCAGCTCGACGTCGGCCAAGAAGGCGCGCAGCTCGAAGACCTCCGCGTGCTCCGCCAGGGCGACGAGCTGCGCCACCGGCCGCGGCTCGGCCATCACCTTGGGGTGCTCGCCGGCGATGGCGAGCAAGGTCTGGGCGACTTCCCGCAGGTCGCTGCCGTAGGCCACGCGCACCGGCACCGAGAGCCGGGCAACGCGCGACGAGAGGGTCCAGTTGGTGACCTTCTCGGCGATCAGCAGGCTGTTGGGAACGATCACCTCGGCGCGGTCGCCGGTCTGCACCACCGTCGAACGCAGGCCGATACGCTGGATCACGCCGGCGTCGCCCGCCACTACCACCGAGTCGCCGGCGCGCACCGGCCGCTCGAAGAGCAGGATGAGGCCGGAGACGAAGTTGTTGACCACGTTCTGCAGCCCGAAGCCGATGCCCACTCCGAAGGCGCCGGCGAGGATGGCGAAGTTCGAGAGGTCGATCCCCAGGAGCGACAGCGCGAGGAAAAAGCCGACGACGATGAACGAGTAGCGGATCAGCGTCTTCATCGAGTCGCCGACGCCGCGGTCGAGGCCATGGCCCTGCGCCACCCGCTCGTCGAGCGCCGCGCGCAGCAGCCACGACGCCACCATCGCCGCGTAGAGGGCACCGGCGGCGAGCAGCACCTGGCCGGCGGTGACCCGGTAGCTGCCGAGCGAGAGGCTCCAGCTCGACACCGTGCGCCAGGCCGAGAGCGGCGAGTCCGCGAGGTGCCAGACGTCGGCCAGGAAGAGCAGGCCCACGGCGACCGCCACCACGCTCACCAGGCGTACAGCGCGGTCCGCCAGCTCCTCGCGCACCGGCGACAGGAAGCGCCAGTGTGTAGGCGCCGTGGAGCCCAGCAGGTAACGGCCGAGCTTCGCCGCCAGGCGGACGACGAAGAAGGCCACGAAGATCACGATCGTGGTGCGGATGCCGGCCTGGTAGAGCCAGCACGCCAGCGGATGGAAGCCGGCGATCTCGGCCACCGCGTGCACCACCAGCAGCGCCACGCCCAGCCGGAGCGCGATGCCGAACACCGTCAGCCGGCCGTGCTCCTGGTGCTCGCGGAGCACGATCGGCAGCAGCACGACGAGCGGCACCACGGCGAGGGCCAGCATCACCAGCCGCGCCACGGGCTCCGCCAGCCCCAGGGCCTCGGCCGCCTCGAAGGCCAGGTGCAACAGGGCCAGCAGGTAGATCGCCCAGCGCTCGCGAGGGTTGGCGAAGGTGCCGCGCGCCAGCCGGGCCAGCGACGCCGACAGCAGAGCGGCGGGCAGCAGCCGCCAGAGGCCGGGCGCCGGGTCGTAGAACGAACCGAAGCCGGCCACGGCGGCGAACAAACCCAGCGCCCAGGGATGCGCCAGCAGGCCGTGCCAGCGGTCTTCCGGGCCGGCCGCATGGTGCAGCCAGCGGGCGCCGAACACCACCAGCAGGGCGACCGCGAGCTGCACGAAGAGGGTCAGCGCGTGGTCGCGAAGGAAGCCCGCGTCGATCCCCGGTGGCGGCGGCAGCTCGGCTCCGGCCGGCACCCGCGCCCGCTCGAGCTCCGCCAGGAACGCCGGAGTGAGCATGATCGGCCCGCTCGGGCGGCGCAGGCTCGCCTCCCACTCGTCCAGGATGCGCTCGAGCTCGGCCTCTACCTCGCGCCGCTCGCGCACCAGGCTTTGTGCCGCCTGCTGGGCGTCGCGCGCCGCCGGCACCGCGGCGGCGATCTCGGTTCGCACCGTCTCGATCTCGGCCAGCGCCTCGGCGAGCTGCCCGGCATGCGTCTCGAAGGCCGGGTCGGCGGCGAGCGCCGCCTGCCAGCGGGTGAAGAAGTCGCGGCGGGCGTCCCAATCCACGGCGAGCTGCTCGAGCCGCCGGTAGCGGCCCGAGGCCGCCGCCAGGGCGCGCTCCAGGCGGGCTCCGTCCTTCCCGGCCCGTGCCCGCAGGCGCGCCACGCGGTCGCCGTCGAGCGGCCCCTCGGTGGCCACCGAGGCGAGCCGCCGGCGGAGCCGCGTCAGGCCGTCGCGCAGATCGGCCAGCCCCTCCTCGACCGAGGCGCGGCCCAGCGGCCGCGAGAGCTCGGCGCGCGCCCGCTCGGCCTCGGTCTCCAGGGCCAGCGAGCGCGGCACCACCTCGGAGCTTCCTGGCAGCGCCTCCGGCTGCCTCGCCTCGCCCGGCCTCGTGCTCTGCTCGGTTCCCGCCTCCGCAGCGACCACGGGCGCCGGCTCGCGCAGCGACAGGGTGGGGATAGGCAGCGGCAACGGCTGCGCGACGGCGACCGGGGGCGCCAGCCACGAGGCCGCCAAGACTGCGCCGATCAGGGCGGAGAGCGTGGCGCGCACCGACATCTGTCGAAGCTTAGCAGGTGGTCTGCGCCCTCACGGGCCGCTAGGATTCCGCCTTCGACAGCCGGCCCTCGGCGGGCGCTGAGCCCGGCAGCCGGCGCTCACTGTCTCCCGCCGTCTCCTGCTACGCATTTCTAATCGAGAGGCGGTGCCGGTGTGCTGGGCCCGCGGCGGGCCGCTGCCGGCTGCCACGCCGTGAGCCTGCGAGGCAATCCCGCCCCGCGGCGCCACCGCCTGGGGAGGCGTTGCGCCATGGTCAATCGCAGAGAGTTCGCGGGTTTGGTGGGAGCGGGAGGCCTGGGGTCGCTGTTGTTGCAACGCGCCGCCGTCGCCGCCGTACCGCGGCCGGTGGGCGATCCGATCGGATCGGCGCTCAACTTCGGGATCGACCACGGAAACATCGGGCAGGTCCGCGAGCTGGTCCGCGGCATGGTCCCGCTGGCACAGCGCCAGGCCATGGCCGGCAACTTGCGGACTATCCGCGACCACTACCTACAGGGCCAGCCCGGTCAGCCCACGGCAGCCATCCAAGCGCTGCAGGCGCAGATCGAGCCCTGGCTGCCATCGCTCGGCCAAGGCGTGCTCGAGATCGCCGGCAACGGGGTCACGCGCCTGGAGGGAGCCGCGGTCCCGGCGCCTGAGACGGACAAGGACCCCATCGACTGGTGGAGCCTGGTGCACTTCCTCTCCGGCTTCGGCCTGGGGTTCATCGGCCTGGACTTCTTCACCACGCTGCTGATCTTGATCCTGTGGGAGATCATCGAGCCCACTTTGTGGGAGTGGCTGACCGGCGACTTCGACGAAACCCTCGAAAACCAGATCATGGACGTGATCATCGGCATGCTCGGCTGGTACCTGGCCCGGCTGCTGTTCGCCAACGTCGAGGGCAAGGCGACCGTGCCGGCGCTCGGCCCCGCGGTCGAGGCCCTGCCGTAGAAGGGAGCGACTTTGGAGGGCCGGCGAATCAACCGTCGCGAGCGGGCCGCGCCTGGAGCGGGAGGACCCGAGACGCAGCGCCCGGCCCGCGGAGCAGGTCGATTCGCCAGCTCTCAGTGGTGCGGGGGCTGGAGCTCCAGCCCTCCCTCCCGCGCCAGTTCCTGGAACCGGCGTTTGAGGTCCGCCACGTCCGCGGCCGGCAGCTCGACGCCGGCGTGCGACTCGATCTCGTGCAGCACCTCGGCCAGCGTCGAGCCGGTCTGCGTGGTGGCGACGCTCCAGTCGCCCTGCGCGGCGCTCCACTGCGCGCAGGCCGCCTCGACCCGTAGCCGCAGCTTGTTGCGCAGCGAGCCGTCGATCCGTGGGTTGTCGAGCGACTTGAGCAGGGCGGCGCAGGAAGCCGGCCGCCGGTTCCAGGCGAGCTCGAACACGGTGCCGAAGGCGTCGATGCGGCACTGGCGCGAGCTCGGCCCCGCCGTCACCGGGATCAGGTAGGAGCCGTCGCCGCGGTCGATCACCTGCTCGGCGGCGCAGCGGCAGCCGTCGGCCTCGCGGCACTGCACGGCGCCGGCGCGGCCGGGGCCCCAGAGGTTGCCGAGCCGGTCGCGCGGGGTCAGGGTCACGTCGAAGCCGGGGCCGGTCCCGCCCGGCTGGCGCGGGGTCACCTGCACGCCGCTGGCCGTGGGATCGACACCCACCTCCACGAACACCGACTGCACCAGCTCGCGGCGGGTGGTGCAGCCGTTCTTCTCGAGATCGAGGACGTAGCGGTAGCGGTACATGCCGTCCGCCGTGGCCGCGCCCGGGAGCTGGGCCGAGAAGTAGTAGTTCCTCGCCACCAGATCGCCATGGGTGCCGTCGTCGAACAGCGGGTAGGTTTCGGTGGTGGTAGGGATGATCGGCCCGCGGCGCTCCTTCTCGAGCGCCAGCAGGGTGGCGGCGCGCGGTTCGATCCGTTCGTCGCCGATGCGCGTCTCCTTGGCAAGCCCGGTGCGGGCGAGGAGAGTGCCGAGGCCGAGCAGCGGGCGCTCGATCTCCACCCGCGCTTCGACGCGGTCGAAGCCGCCCGCGCTGAGGCTGAAGGGCGAGATGCGCACGCTGGGCAGCAGGTCGCCGCCGGTCTTGAAGAACGACACCGGCTTGTGGGCCTCGAGGATGTTGAGGCCGCGCACCAAGACGTCGACGAACCAGCGCTGCTCGACGCCGCGCTCGGCGCGGGCCACGATGCCACGGCTGCGGCCGTCGAGCCGCGCCTGCGCCACGCCGCCGGCGGGTACCAGGCCGTAGCTCCACGCCGCGTGCCCGGGGTTGCGGAGGTCGAGCTGGGAGGCCAGCAGCTCGGCGTCCACCGCGAGCTGCTTGTGGTTACGGCTGCCGTCGAGGGCGGCGCCCGCGCACTTGAAGATCGCCGCCGCCGCTTGGCCGCGGGTGTCGGTGAGGATGGCGCGCTGGCCGCCGCAGAGGCGCTCGGCGAGCTGGCCGTCATAAGGCTCCGGCGCCTCGCCCGCCTGGTGGGCGTAGACCAAGAGGTCCCACTCGCGGCGCAGCAGCCGGGCCAGCTCGTCGGCCCGGCGGGTGCGGGTGACCGCGCCCAGGAGGCCGCTGGCGACCTCGATCTGGATCGCCTTGTCGTAGACCGAGGTGCCGAGGGTCTTGTCCTCGAAGTAGAGCACCCGCTTGCAGCCCTCCGGGCACAGGCGCTGGATCTCGCGGCGTACCAGCGCCACGCCGGCCGGCGGGTCGGCGAAGGCGTCGCTCGCGAAGCCGTTGACGAAGGCGCTGTGCGGCCGCACCAGGTGGGCCTGCCACAGCCCCGCCGACGCGGTGCCGTAGGGCAGACGCAGGCGAGCGAAGTCCCAGGTAGGCTCGGTCGAGGTTTCGACGCCGGCGCCGGGCCGCACCAGGTCGCCGTTCGGAGCGTGTACGAGAAGGCGCAGGTCCCCGGTGTCGACCGCCGTCTTCCAGCCGCCGACGAAAGTCAGCTTGCCGTCGCCGCAGGAGGTGTACTCGATCGCCTCGCTCGCCGGCTGGCCGGCGGGCAGCACGCCCTTGGGATCGAGCCCCAGGAACTCGTCGGTCAATTGGCCGAAGCACTTGGCGAAGAAGTCCTTGAGGTCGATCCACTCGCCATCGGGGTCGATCGCCGGGTTCTGCATGTAGATGCCGCCCTGGCGCTCGGCGAAGAGCGTCAAGAGGTCGCCGTTGAGCGAGCCGGCGTCGCCGAAGCCCACGGCGCAGACCTGCGTGTCGTAGAGGTTCGCGTACTCGAGCTGAGCGCCGAAGCACTGGCCGCCGCAGGTTCCGCCCGCCGGCCCGGCCGACTGCAAGCAGGGTGGCACGTTCTCGATACCGTCGGTCAAGAGCAGGATCGACTTCCGGCGGTTGGTGCCGGCCGGCGGCGGGTCGGGGATCGCGCCGCAGTCGCCGCCGGGGCAGATCTGGTCCACCGCCGCCTGCACCCCGCCGCCGATGCCGGTACAACCGCCGCCGCTCGCGGCCTCGATCGCGTCCAGCACGCTGGGGAAAGGCTCGCCGGGGTCGCGCAGGCCGGGTCCGGCCGCGATGGGGGCGAGGTTGCGCGCCGCGTCGCTGGCGTTGGAGGCGTAGGAGATGACGCCGATGCGGTTGACCTGGCCGTCGGCGCGGTCGTCCTCCATCATGGCGCCGAAGAGGTCTGCCGCCTCGAGCGCGGCGGCGAGCTTGGTCTCGCCGGTCGAGTCCAGCGCGTTCATGCTCCCCGAGCGGTCGATGACCACCATCACATCCGTGGCGTTGATGCGCTGCCATTCGCGCACCACGTCGTCGATCGCCTTGTGCAGCCGCCAGAACATGGGGTCGCGCACCGAGCAGCCGGAGCTGTTGATGTCCAGGCAGGGGCCGGAGCTGCCCACGGCGCCGTGCATGTTGCCGTGGAAGCTCGAGTCCAGCAGAGTGGTCACTTCCTCGACCGTCTCGAAGTCCTCGAGCTCGTCGTTGGCCGGGAAGCTGACTCCGGTGCCCGAGCACGAGGCGCTCGGTGCGAGCGGGCAGCTCCCGGGGCCGGCGCCGCCCACGAACAGGCATTGCGGGAATGCCTGGCAGCCGACGCAGGCCGCGTTGTTGGGCCGGCAAGGGTTGGTGGAGCCCGGCGCGGGATTGCAGTCCTCGGCCGAGTTGTCGGCCGCGAAGCCTTGCGCGCCGCAGCCGGTGCCGCCGGCCGCGAGGTCGCAGTCGAAGCCGTAGGGCAGAAGCATGCCGGGGCACCACTGCACCGACTCGATCTTGCACCCCTGCGGGCTCCCCGCCGTGGGGTTGCAGAAGTTGCCGCTCTCGCGCCAGATGTTGTAGTCGTGCTCGATCTGGCGGTGGAAGGCGTACCAGCGGTTGCCGCGCATCGGCGGGTTGTCGCCGTCGCCGTCACCGATGGCGCCGAAGCAATTGTGCCAGGCCGAGTGCATCTGGAGAACGCTCTGCGCCGGGCCCGGGATCGTGGTGCAGCAGTCGCTCAGGACGGCGTCGTCGTGGCAGTCGCCGTCCCAGGAGCAGCCGGTCGCGAGGTCCCCCTGCTCCACGCACTCGATGGGTGCCGTGGCCGGGGTGTTGACGTAGCTGAAGCAGGTCTGGGCACGGGCGGGGCTGGAGAGGCAGGACGCTAGAAGCAAACCGGCGGCGAGAGCCGGAGCGGGCTTCGAGCCGGGCGAGGCCGGGCGGCGCTGGACCATGACGAACCCTCCTAATACGAGGGTTGGGCGCTCGGCCAGCCGCGCTCGTTACCACCGAGCACCAGCCGGGTCGTTGCTCGAGGGGCCTTAGGGCGCCTAACGAAACCTGCTGCGCGGTCGATCCGCTGTGTCGCGGGTCCTCCCGGGAATCCTCACCTACTGGCGTGTAGGCTCCGGTTCCCGGGCCCTCCCGCTCCTTGCATCTCGACCTGCTCGCGACGGTTTCGTTAGGCGCTCTTACTTGGCCGGCGGAGGCTCTACTGCCGCCGCTTCGAACACCACCGCCACCGTCCGCCCGCCCGGCACCACGAAGGCGCCGCTCCCCGAGACCGTGCCGCCGGAGACCTCGATGACGCCGCTGCGGAGGGTTTCGCCGCCGTCGAGGATGGGGGCATAGAAGCGCAGCACGGTGGCACGGCGGAAGGAGCGCACCAGCTCGCCGTCACGCTCCTCGAGCAGCTCCCAGCGGTGGAAGTCGCCGGGCTCGGCGCGGCCGAAGGTGCCGCCCGTGACCCGCAGCTCGACGTAGTTGCCGGCGAGGAGCATGACGTCGGAGCGCTCGTCGCTCGCGTTCTCGACCTCCACCGTATAGCGTCGGTTGCCGGCCGCCAGCAGGCGCAGGCGCGGCTCTGCTTCCGCGGGCTCGGGCGCCAGGGCGCGATCGAGGTTGGCGAGCGACAGCGACATCTCCTCCTCTGGCGCGGCCAGGCGGTAGTAGGCAGTCCCGAGCATGCGCTCGAGGTCAAGAGCGCCCAGGTGCCGCTGCAGCTCCTCGAGGTGGTGGCTGGCGAGGCCCATCACCCGCAAGCCCGCGCCGCGCTTGAGCTGCAGGGGGCCGATCGACGTGGCTTCCCGCGCCTTGAACTGGTAGAGCGAGCGGTCGATGCCTTCGAGGCTGAAGCCCATGGCCAGCTCGAGCGCCGGGTTTCGGACCAGCGCGGGGAGCGAGAAGCGCGTCGTCTCGGCGCCCCGGCCGCCGATCTCCACGGCACGCGCCAGGGTGACGACCCCCATCAGGTATTTCCCTCCCAGCTCCTCCATCCGGCGCAGGTTTGCCTCCACCCGGCGTAGGTCCCAGGCCGCCGCGTCCTCGGGTTCGCCCGGCCGCTGGCCGTAGAGGAAAGGCACGACGAAGTCGACCGAGCGGGCCAGCTCCGGCAGGCCGGGCTCGGCGAGCCAGGAGCGCTCGACCGTGGCCGACACGAAGGCCGGCGGATCGAGCTTGGCACGCAGGGCCTCGAGCGTCGCCCCGTAGCTCGCCAGCGAGCGCCGCGCGCCGACGTCGAAGTGGAAGCCCAGGGCCTCGAGGTTCGCCTGGCGTCCAGGGCCGGCCACCTTCTCCAGCTCGGCGGCGAGGCTCTCTGCGGCCTCCGCGGCATCGAGCTCGTCCTGCGGCCAGGTGCCGGTCACCACCAGCGTGACGCCGGTGCGCCGCGGCATGGTCAGCGTGGCCACCGGCTCGATGCGCGGCGTCGCGCCCTGCCAGGAGAGGCGCCCGGCCTCGACGAGCAGCTCGCCGACGCCCCGCTGCTCGAGGCCGGCGAGGTCGGCGAACTCGAGGGTGCCGCCGCGCGTCACCCAGAGCACCGAGCGCGCCGGCTTCTCCTGCCGGCCGTGGCGGCCGGAGCAGGAGGACGCACACAGTGCGGCCACGGCGAGCGCCGTGGCCCAGGCCAGCCGGTAGCCGTTCCCGGAGTGACTCATGCGAGCGGGATTCTAATCTCCACTTCGAGCCCGCCGTGCGGCCGGTTGCGGGCGGTGATCGAACCGCCGTGCTCCTCGACGATCCGGCGCGCGATCGGCAGCCCGAGGCCGGTGCCGGTGTCGTGGGTGGAGAAATAGGGGTCGAAGATGCGCGGCAGCAGCTCGGGCGGCACCCCGGGCCCGTTGTCGGACACCGACAGGCGGGCCTCCCGCGCCTCCGCCACGGCGTCGAGGGCCAGCTCCACGCGGCCCGCGGGCGGCGGCTCGGGGGCACCGCCGCCGGGGGCCGTCGCGACCTCGCGAGCCGCGACGGCGGCTCGCACCGCGTTCTCCAGCAGGTTGCGCACCGCGCGGGCGAGCAGGCGCTCGTCGAAGCGCACCACCACCGGCTCCGGCGGCAGCGAGCTCGCGACCTCCACCCCCGGCGGCGGCGCCGCCCGGTAGCCTTCGACCAACAAGGCCAGCGTCGGCCGCAGGTCGCCTTCCCGGACCTCGATGCGCGGGATGCGGCTATAGGTCGAGAACTCCGAGGCGATCTGCTGCAGCTCGTCCACCTGGTGCAGGATGTTCCGGGTGCAGCGCTCGAAGATCTCCTCGAAGTGCTCGCGGTCGCGGGCCCACACCTGGCGCATGTGCTCGGCCGACAGGCGCACGGGGGTGAGCGGGTTCTTGATCTCGTGGGCGATGATGCGCGCCATCTCGGCCCAGGCGGCGAGGCGCTGGCCGCGGAACACCTCGGTCACGTCCTCGACCACCAGCAGCGCCACGGGCGCGCCCGGGCCCTCGCGCGCTCTGGCCAGGCTCTCGGCGGGCCGGTCCGGCCCTTCGACCGCCGGCAGGGGCACCCACACCAGCGTCCACTCGCGCTCGCCGCCGGCGAAGCCGCCGAAGCGCACCGTCTCGCGGCGCGGCTGGCCGTCACCCGCCTCCCGCAGCCCGGCGAGAAAAACCGCGAGCGGCCGCAGGCTCTCGCTCGCCGCCGCCACCGATTCCAGCTCGTCGCCGATCGCCACGCCCAGCAGCTCGGCCGCCACCCGGTTGTGCATCAGCACCCGGTGGCGCGCGTCGAGCGACACCACGCCGGAAGTGATGCTCTCCACCATGCGCTCCACTACCGCCTTCTCGCGCAGCAGCTCCTCGCGCGAGCGCGCGATGCGCCGCGCCATCTCGTCCACCGCCTTGACCAGCGCCGCCAGCTCGAGGTCGCTCGGCTGGAGGTCGAGCGACGGCGCGCCGGCGGCGATCCGCTTGGTGCCCTCGACCAGCTCCTGCAAGGGCTTGGTGAAGTTGCGCGCCAGCACGCCGCCGACCGCGATCAGCAGCGCGAAGAGCGAGCTGGTGGCCACCACGGCGCGGCGGCGCAGGCCGGACAGCACGTCCGCCGCCTCCTCCTGCTGCGCCAGCAGCGGCACCGAGAGGAAGATCCTCGGCTCCTCGGCCTCGCTCCCCGTCTCGCCGGGCAGTGCCATCGGGCGGTAGAGCTCGAGGTAGGAGGTGCCCACCGCGCGGCTGGTGCGCTCGGCGATGCCGTAGCCCACCAGCGCGAGCTGGGCGTAGACCTCGCCCGGGATGCGGCGCGGCAGCAGGCCGGCGGTGAACAGCTCGCCGCTCGACGAGGCGAGGAAGCCGGAGCCGAAGTAGGCGTTGACGTCGTGGTCCACCAGCCGCGACAGCTCCTTGAGGTACTCGCTGGAGAGCGCGGTGTCGATGCCGAAGCCCGGCTCCTGGCCCGCGATCTTGGCCAGCGCGGCGCGCTGCGCGGCGACGATCGCCTGCTCGCCGCGCGCCTCCTGGTCGCGCGACAGAGAAGCCTCGACGGTGCGCAGCAGCACCAGGTCCAGGAACAGCAGCGGCACCAGCAGCAACGCGGTGAACACCAGCAGCAGGCGCCGCGAGTAGGAGCGCACGGTCCGCGCCACGAAGTCGCGGAAGGCCGGCCGCGGCAGGGCCAGCAGCAGGGCGATCAGGGTGGCGAGGGCCACGAACAGCAGGGCGGTGGCCGCCGCCGTACCCACCCGCTCCGGCGCTTCCAGGCCTTCGAGCCGCTTCAGGTAGAGGGTTTCGTAGCCGTCCGCCCCGCGCCGCGCGTAGGCCCAGGCCAGCCCTTCGGGGGTCTCCACGAGGCCGGAGAAGCGGTCGCCGGCAACCACCGCGGCCGGCGCCGGGGGCTCGTCCTGCCAGGGTGAGACCAGGGGCCGGCCCTCCCCTGGGTAGAGGGCGTAGAGCACCGGCTCCGGCAGGCCGAGCGGCGACTGGAGGTCGCCCGGCGCGCCGCGCAACAGGCCGACCACTACCTGTTCGGGGCTGCGCCGCTCGGCGAGGCCGAAGCCCGGCCGCGGCACCAGCCAGAAGCGGGCCTTGCCCCAGGGCTTCCCTCCCGCCTCGAGCTCCACCTCGCCGGCGACCAGCAGATCATCCCAGGCCGGCAGCCGGGGGTCGGGCGAGCGCTCGGGCTCCCAGCGCGCCTCGCCTGCCTCGGAGACCGGCAGGCCGAAGGAAAAGAGGGTGGGCTCGAGGAGCGAGCTCGGCGAGGGAGGGACCTCGGGCTCCGCCGCGACCAGCTTGACGGCGGAAAGCGCGTTGCTCCGCGCCAGCGGCGACTGCCGCCACACGGCGTAGGCGAGGTCGCGCCGATCCATGCCGGCGAGGGGCCTGGCGGTCAGCGACTCGAGGTCGAGCCGGTCGAGGAAGGTCGTCACGTCGCGCTGGTAGGCCGACATCTCCGCGGCCGTCGGCGGAGCCAGGTGCGGCAGCAGCACCTGCTCGACCTCGCGCCGCAGCAGCTCCCGGAACGCGACCTCCCAGCCCACCGCGCCGGCGATCGAGGCGAGGGCCACGAAGGCGGCGAAGGACCCCGCCTCGACGAGCAGCCGGCGATGGGCCAACCACAGCGCCAGGGCCGCCCCGGCCAGCGCCAGGAAGGCGAGAGCCAACAGCGGGCGGTCCGCGGCAAGGCCCGCCAACAACAGCAGGCTCGCCGCCCACCACGCATGGCGATGCCCGGGCTCGCCCGCCAGCGGCTCCGGCCGGCGGCCGGCCAGGGCGAGCAGGCCGAAGGCGGTCGCGGCAGCCGCCAGCCGCAGACAGAAGACCTGTGCTCCGGACCACAGGTCCGAGCCCAGGTCGAGCGGCCCCAGGGCCTGCTGGTAGAGCCAGGCGGAGAGCGCGGTGGCGAGCGCTGCGGCCGCCCCCGGCACCGCCGCGAGCCAGGGCCGGGCGGACTTCGCCTGCCAGCCGAGGCCGAGGCTGGCGAGGAGGACGCCGGCCCCGAGCGCCGCCACCGCCTCGGCCGGTGCGCCGGCGGCGCTGGCGGCGGCGGCGGCCCCGGCGAGGGCCAGGGTGGCGAGCGCCGCCGCGTGGGCGAGCCCGGCGCGGCCGGCCGCGAGGCCGCCGCTGAGCAGCAGGCCCACGCCGCGCAGCACCACCACCGCCAGCAGGGCCACGGCCAACGCCGCCCAGGCGGCCCGCTGCCACAGCGGGTCTACCTCCGCCTGGCCGGGCGCGAGCAGCGGCCGCGGCGTGATCACCATCGCCGGCAGCAGCGCCGGCGCCAGCCGCAGGCCCTCGGCCTCGGCCGGGTCGCGGCCCTCCTCCACCACCGACCAGCGGAAGTCTTGCGGGTGCTCGCCGCCGGGCGGCTCGAACGGCAGGCGCTCCGTCGACAGACTCCGCCCTACGACCACCCGCCACGGACGGCGCGAGTCGTCGAGCGGCTCGACGACCATCAGGGTGACGGCCGTGAAACCGGCCCGGAAGCGCCGGCCGCGGGGCGGCAGCTCGGAGGGGGTGGGCTCATGTAGCAGACCGCTGCCCGACCAGGCGGTCGCCTCGCCGTCCGGGTCGACGAGCAGCACCGAGGCGCGGTCCGCGCCGCCGGGAGTGCCCAGCGAGGCGAGGCGTGCGAAGGCGTCGAGCCGTTCCTCGCGGGTCGCCGGCGGCTTGCCCACCGCGGCCCGGGCCTCCCGCGCCAGCTCGTCGAGCTCCTGCCACAGCCGGCCGTACTGGCGGGTGGCGGCGACGTCCCACTCCTCGAGGGTGCGCACGCCGGGCCGCGACCACAGCCACCCTGCCCACAGCAGGCCGGCCGCCAGCGCCAAGGCCGGCGCCGCCACCGCGAGCTCGCGGCGCGACGGCCCGCGCAGCCACCAGCCGGCGGCGAGCAGGGCGAGCGCCAGGCCGGCCCACGGCGCGGGCAGCAAGGGGGTGGCCGCGGCGGCGGCGAGCAGCACGATCTCGCCGGCCGACGGCCTGACGATCAGGGTTTCCGTGAGCGAGGGTGGAGTGCGCGGCACGGGCTCTTAGTGGCCTGTATCGGCCAAATCGATAGCGCCTGGGCGGCCCTCGACGGCCCTGGCGGCGTTGCGCCTCCTCGACATAGTCCCCGCTATGCCTGCGTCGGCGCGCCTTGCCAGGACCGCCGACTGGCTCGCCCATCCACTACCGATTCGACCGATACAGGCCACTAAAGGCTCCTCGGCGGGAGCGGCACCACGGGCTGCTAGACCATCGGCAGGTCGACCCCGTGCCGGCGGCCGAACTCGATCGCCACGGGGTAGCCGGCGTCGGCGTGGCGCGCCACGCCCATGCCCGGGTCGCTGGTCAGCACCCGCACCAGGCGCTCGCCGGCTTCGGGCGTGCCGTCCGCCACCACCACCATGCCGGCGTGGATCGAGTAGCCGATGCCGACGCCGCCGCCGTGGTGCACCGAGACCCAGGTGGCGCCGTTCACGGCGTTGATCAGAGCGTTCAAGATCGGCCAGTCGGCGATCGCGTCCGAGCCGTCGCGCATGCCCTCGGTCTCGCGGTTCGGCGACGCCACCGAGCCGCAGTCCAGGTGGTCGCGGCCGATGACGATCGGCGCCTTGACGCGGCCGGAGGCCACCAGCTCGTTGAACACTTGCCCGGCCCGCGCCCGCTCACCGTAGCCCAGCCAGCAGATACGGGCCGGCAGGCCCTGGAAGGCGACGCGCTCGCGGGCGAGGCGGATCCAGCGCTCCAGGGCCCCGTCCTCGGGGAAGGTCGAGAGGATGGCCTCGTCGGTGGCCGCCAGATCGTCCGCGTCGCCGGAAAGCACGGCCCAGCGGAACGGCCCCTTGCCTTCGCAGAACAGGGGACGGATGAAGAGCGGCACGAAGCCGCCGATCTCGAAGGCGTCCGTCACCCCCGCCGCCAGGGCCTGGCCGCGCAGGTTGTTGCCGTAGTCGAAGGTGACCGCGCCGCGCTCCTGGAGGGTGCGCATCCGCCGCACGTGCTCGGCCATCGAGGCCATGGCGCGCTCGACGTAGCCTCGAGGGTCGTCGCGCCGCAGCGCCAACGCCGCGGCGTAGGGCAGGCCGTGCGGCACGTAGCCGCCGAGCGCGTCGTGCGCCGAGGTCTGGTCGGTGAGCACGTCGGGCACCAGGCCGCGGGCCACCAGCTCGCCCAGGAGGTCCACGGCGTTGGCCTCGACGCCGATCGACAAGGCCTGTCGCGCGTCGCGCGCCGCGAGCGCCCGCTCGATGCCGTCGCCGAGGGAGGCAGCCTTGACGTCGAGGTAGCGGGTCTCCAGGCGCCGCTCGATGCGGCTCGGGTCCACCTCGGCCGCCAGGCAGACGCCGCCGTTCATGGTCACGGCGAGCGGCTGCGCGCCGCCCATGCCTCCCAGGCCGGCGGTCACTGTCAGCCGGCCGGCGAGCGAGCCGCCGAAGTGCTGGCGGGCGCACTCGGCCAGGGTCTCGTAGGTGCCCTGGAGGATGCCCTGGGTACCGATGTAGATCCAGGAGCCGGCGGTCATCTGGCCGTACATGGTGAGCCCCAGCCCTTCGAGGCGCCGGAACTCGTCGGCGGTGGCCCAGTGCGGCACCAGCAGGGAGTTGGCGATCAGCACGCGGGGCGCGCCGGGATGGCTCTTGAACACCGCCACCGGCTTGCCGGATTGCACCAGCAGGGTCTCGTCGCCTTCGAGCCGGCGGAGGGCGGCGACGATCGCCTCGAAGCACTCCCAGTTGCGCGCCGCCTTGCCCGAGCCGCCGTAGACCACCAGCTCGGCAGGACGCTCGGCGACCTCGGGGTCGAGGTTGTTCATCAGCATGCGCAGCGCGGCCTCCTGCTGCCAGCCTTTGCAGGAGAGGGCGGTGCCGCGCGGGGCGCGGATGGTGCGCGGAGGGGAGAGGGTGTCGAGCGGAGGCATGCGTAGCGAAGTGTAGCAGCGCGGGAGCATCGCGTCGCTCGTGCCTCCACCCGCGCGCTCCCGGCGGGTCCGAGGGGATTCCCGGCCGAGGACCGGCTCGGGCCGGTTCTCGGATGGGCGGGATCGCCCTCGCCTGCGTTCCGCTCGCGCCAGGCCGGCCGATGACTGCGAGCTTGGTGCAGGGCGCTCGCTCCAAGCTCCTCGGCCGGAAATCCCCTCGGACCCGCCGGAGCGCTACCCCCAAGCCGCTCGAAGGCCTCCGTTGCGCTGTCAGGAGGAGACAGCTTGACGGTCCCGCGCCTGCTGGCCTATGCTCGGCCTATGCCGACGAACGAAGTGAGAGCGCACACCCCGAGCATCCAGCGCCGCGCACGCCTTTTTCGCAATGGCCGCAACCAGGCGCTGAGGATCCCGCGCGAACTCGAACTGCCTGGTGACGAGGTCACTCTTCACCGGGAAGGAGAGCGTTTGATCGTGGAGCCGGTCGCGCGAAAGAGGAACCGTCTGACCGAGTTCCTGGCGACGCTCCCCAGGACCACGGGTCTGCCCGAGATCGGAGACCCGCCGCTCGAGCCCGAGGACATCTTCTGAGATGGCCAGCCGCCGCTATCTCTTCGATACCAACGTGCTGTCGGCGCTGATCAAGCAGCCGGCCGGAGCTCTCGCACAGCGTGTAGCGCAGCTTGGCGGAGACCAGCTCTGCACCAGCATCGTGGTGGCTTGCGAGCTGCGCTACGGCGCGGCCAAGAAGGGCTCTCGGAGGCTGATCGCGATCGTGAACGAGCTGCTCTCCCGCCTCGACGTTCTCCCGCTCGAAGCCGAAGTCGACTACCACTATGCCGAGCTGCGCGTGGCACTCGAGCGCGGCGGCCAACCCATCGGCTCCAACGACCTGCTCATCGCCGCCCACGCCCGCGCGCTCGGTTTGATCCTGGTGACCGACAACGTGAGTGAGTTCTCTCGCGTGCCGAGTCTGGCGGTGGAGAATTGGCTGGACCCAGCAGCCACACAGCCCTGAGCCGAAGACTCCTGACGCCGGTTACTACTCCAGCGCGCGCAACATCGCCTTCAGCTCCTCGCGCGGTACCCAGCGGCCGGCGACTATCACGCCCGCGGGGTCGCGGAGATGGGCCAGATCCAGGAGCGGGTTGCCTTCGACGAGCAGCAGGTCGGCGCGCTGGCCCGCCGCGATCGTCCCCATCTCGCCCTCGCGGCCGAGGAAGATCGCCGGGTTGACAGTCGCAGTGCGCAGAACCTCGTAGGGCGTGAGGCCGGAGCCGACGAGCAAGCCCAGCTCCTCGTGGAGCGAGGCGCCAGGGATCATCCAGGGAAAGCCCATGGCATCGGTGCCGGCGAGGAGCGGAACGCCGGCGCGGTGGAGGGCGCCGGCCAGGCGCTGGAAGAAGACGATGCCGCGTCGGGCGCGCTCGACCCGCGCCGGGTCGGCCTTCGCAAGCCACTGACGCCAGCGCTCTTCGAGCCGCGGCACCAAGTAGCGGACCTCGGGCCGCTCGACCGGGGTAAAGATGTTCTCGACCGTCAGCGTCGTGGCGACGTAGATGCCGGAGCGGGCGGTAGCGGCGGCGATGCGCTCCAGGCCGCGATCGCTCGTGCGCCAGGCGAGCGGCAGCCAGTAGCCGAGCGACACGGACAAGGCCGAGGCGGCCACGAGGGTGAGGAGGACGAGCGGCCGCATCGCCCGCCGCTCGTCCCGCCGCAGTGTAGCCACCCCGAGCCATACGACCAGGGTGGCGAACAGAAGGATCGCGACCCCGGCGGCCGTGAATCCGGCGAGGTGAGCGCGGCTCCCGAGCCAGTCGAGGCCCGCGAGCTCGCGGCCGGCCAGGGCGGCGATCGCCACCATGGCCAGGCCGAGCACCCCAAGGCCGGCGAGCCGTTTCGTGCTGGCCCGAGAGCCGCGCGGGTCCCGCCGCTGGTCTGTCGAGTGCCCGGACGGCACCCCTGGGTCTGTGGACGCGGCCCGGGATCGTTTCCCGGGCCGCCAAGCACCGACGCCGGCGGTCACCAGGCAGGAGACCGCGGCCACGGCTAGCAGCCCCGCGGCGCCGAGGGAGAGCCAGCGCAAGGCATGGAAGGCCGGTGTCTCCCGCGGCCAGAAGTAGCTGAACAGGTAGGCGTTGGCGTGGGCCAGCGACTGCCGCTCGGCGAGCGCCGCCTCGACGCCGAAGCGCTCCGGCACGTGCCCGAGGAGCGGCATGCCCCGCCGCCGCGCGCTCTCGATCAGGCGCCGGTACGCTTCGCGCGACAGGCCACGGGTGGTGAGCATCTCGCCGGTCTTGAAATCGAAGATCTCGTGGAACTTGAGCGCGTCGAAGCCGGCGGCGGCCTGCCGCTCGACCTCCTGCTCGATCTCTGCGGGGGTGCGCACCCGCGGCTCGTTGATGAAGTCGCCGGAGGTGAAGAGCGCCGGAGCCAGCAGCTCGCGGGCCGCGATCCGTTCTCGCCACCGCAGTTGCTCTTCCTCGCCGCGCAGGTTGAGCACGGTGGTCACGCCGTGGGCAAGATAGAGCGGCGCGTCACCGAAGTCCGGCCGCGAGCCCAGCCGGCGGTCGAGGTGGACGTGCATGTCGACCAGGCCGGGAAGCAGGTAGCGGCCGCCGCCCTCGATCACCCGCGCTCCAGCAGGCACGGGGACCTCGGCCGCGGACCCCAGCGCCGCGATGCGGCCGCCTTCGACGACCACGGTTTGGCCCGCGAGCACCCGCGGCTCATCCATGGGGACGACGTTCACGCCGAGGAAGGCGGTGATCGAGGCCGGGGCCGGCTGCGGGCCTGGGGCCTGGGCGGCGATTGGCGATGGGGCCACCCAGGCCGCGAAGACGCAGCCGGAGAAGGCCGCCAGCAGTGCGAGCCTTCCACGGCGACCCGGGGCCAGGTCGCTCGTCTTGGGCCTCCACGAAACCGCCATCAGGGTCTTGGACGTGTTGACCATGGGAACAGTTAGGCACTGGAAGGATCTTCGCGGGCGGCTATACTCACCGGCCTCACGAGGAGACCTCCGATGCTTGCGAGACCCGAGCCGTCCGAGTACGCGACCTTCTACGCCGGCTACATCTCGAAGGTTCCAGAAGGCGATGTGCTGGCGCTGATGTCCGACCAGGAGTCCCGGCTCAGGCGGCTGCCGAATTCCTGCACCCCCGAGCAGGAGCTCCACCGCTACGCGCCCGAGAAGTGGAGCGTGCGCGAACTAGTGGGCCACCTGATCGACGGCGAGCGCATCTTCGGCTACCGCGCCTTCCGCATCGGCCGCGGCGACGAGACGCCGCTGGCCGGTTTCGACGAAAACCAGTACATCGCCGCCTCCGACTACCACTCCCGGCCGCTCGCCTCGCTGGCCGACGAGCTGGCCGCGGTCCGCGCCACCAACCTCACCCTCTTCAGGCATCTCCCGCCCGCGGCGTGGACGCGGGTCGGCACCGCGAACACCCACCCGGTTTCGGTGCGCGCCCTGGCCTTCATCCTGGTCGGGCACACCAACCACCACCTCGCGATCCTCGCCGAACGCTACGGCGTGAACGCGTGACGAAGGCGTCACGCGCCCTGCGCCTCCCGATCTCGTAGCGCCCCTCCTCCTCGCCGCCAGCCCGGCTGCGAGCGCCGAAAGTTTCTGATAGCCGGCTTCCGGCGGCTGTCGGACACTGGCGCTGTGTCTGGCGACTCGAACCCAAGAGCGCTCCAAGGAGGACTCATGAGAAAGCGCAGCGCGTGGTTTTTGGTGGCGGCCGCGGCCTGGCTCGGCGGCGGCGCCCTGGGCGATCCGGGCTCAACGAATCCGAACCCGACGATTCCAGCCCCAACGAATCCAGCCCCAACGAATTCAGCCCCAACGAATTCAGCCCCAACGAATTCAGCACAGTCCCCGGCGAAGCACCACCTCTCGTCCTACGCCATCTTCAACCTTCCGTCCCTCGGGGGTACCAACAGCCGAGGTAACAGCATCAACGACCTCGCCTGGGTGGCCGGCTACTCGAACCTGCCGGGCAATCAGACCCGGCACGCGACGCTGTGGCTCTACGGGGCGCTCGTTGACCTCGGCACGCTCGGCGGGCCCAACAGCAGCGTGGCGTGGCCGGTCAAGAACAACCGCGGCCTGGTGGTGGGGATCGCCCAGACCGCGACCCCCGACCCGCTCGGCGAGGCCTGGAGCTGCAGCGCCTTCTTCCCACCGGCCACCGCCAGCGGCCCGACCTGCCTCGGCTTCGCGTGGGAGCGCGGAGCGATGCGGGCGCTGCCCACGCTGGGCGGCAACAACGGCTATGCGGCCGGCGCCAACAACCGCGGCCGGATCGTGGGCTGGGCGGAGAACACGGTCCACGACCCCACCTGCGAGCCGCCCCAGGTGCTGCAGTTCCGCGCCGTGGTCTGGGGGCCCGGAGCAGGCGACATTCGGGAGTTGCCGCCGCTCGCCGGGGACACCTCCGGCGCCGCCACGGCGATCAACGACCGGAACCAGGTCGTCGGCATCTCGGGCACCTGCGACCAGGCGGTGGGGAGGGCCACGGCGGCGCACGCCGTGCTGTGGGAGAACGGCTCGGTGATCGACATCGGAAACCTCGGGGGCCAGTTGTGGAATACACCAACGGCGATCAACCAGCGGGGTGAGGTCGTGGGATTCTCGGATCTGCCCGGTGACGTGGACACACACGCCTTCTTCTGGAGCCGGCAGCACGGCATCCGCGATCTCGGCACGCTGCCGGGGCACGTCTACAGCCAGGCCAACGGCATCAACAACCGCGGCCAGGTGGTCGGCGTCTCCTGCGATGCGGACTTCCTCGACTGCCGCGCCTTCCTCTGGCAGGACGGGACCATGACCGACCTCAACCTGCTGCGCCCGGAGAGCTACGACGACCTCCTCACCCACGGCCAGGACGTGAACGAGCTGGGGATGATCACCGGCCGGGCCTTCGACGCCGCGACCGGCGAGCGGCCGGCCTTTCTGGCGATCCCGCTGCCGTGGCACCACAGCGTCGGGCACGCGGCAGCGACCACCGGGGCCGAGGGCGGAGCCTCCCGCGACGCGATCGCGCTGCCTCGAGAGGCGGTGCGAGATCTCCTGCACCCATTGAGCCCGGCGCGCGCCAGGCTGAAGGCGCTCGACGCGCGTGGTCGGTAACGGACGAATCGCGCTCCCGGGCTTGGCCCCGGAGCTTGCCGGCGCTCACGGCCTATCTCGCCGCACGCGGCTCCTGGACCTCTCCATTGCCAGCGTCGACAGCGTGAGCTCCGCCTGGATGCCGCGGGTGAAGGGACCGGAGGACCTCTCCGCGGACTTCCAGGTAGCGCTCCCCTACCGCGGCATCCTGGTCTGGCACGTCGGCTCGGCCGCGGTGGTGGGAGACGCCAACCAGGTGCTGTTCGTGCGCGGAGGCGAGACCTACCGCTTGAGCCATCCTCGCCCGAACGGCTTCAGCGAGCTGGTGATCACGCCCGAGGCCTCCCTGCTGGCGGAGCTGTCCCACGCCAGCGGCGCGTGGCTGGGCTCGCATCCCCTGTTCCAGCGCCGCAGGTGCCGGGCGACTCCCCACCTGCAGAGCCTCCGCGCGCGCCTGCTGCATTCGGTCCCGGACGGGGACGGCGCGCCGGAGGCCGAAGGCGACACCCTCGCCAGCGAGGAGCTGGTGCTGGCGATCCTGCGGCGTGCCCTGGATGGGCCTGCGCCGCACAGCCGGCCGACCAGCGCCGGCACCGAGCAATTGATTCGCCGCACCAAGGAGGTCCTCGAAGCGGAGCTCGAGAACCCGCTGCGCCTCGCCGACGTGGCCCGCGCCGTGGGCGCCTCCCCCGCCTATCTCACCGCCGTCTTCCGCCGCGTCGAGGGCACCTCGCTGCACCAGTACCTGATCCAGCTCCGCCTCGCCCATGCCCTGGTCGAGCTCCCCCACGCCGGCGACCTCACGGCTCTGGCCCTGGATCTCGGGTTCTCGAGCCACAGCCACTTCTCGGCCACCTTCCGGCGCTCCTTCGGCTGCACGCCGTCCGAGTTCCGGCGCTCGACGCGAGGCGCCCGAGCGCGGAGCGAGTCCCGCTGTGCAGTCCAGGTGTGTGGACGGGGAGGACCCGCCCGCGCCTACCCCTTGATCCCGTAGCGCTCCATCTTCATCGCCAGGCCGTTGCGCGACAGGCCGAGCATGCGTGCGGCCTGCGCCTTGGTGCCGTTGGCGCGGCGCAGGGCCTCGCGGATGGCGGAGCGCTCGGTGGCGGCCGCCAGGTGGTCGAGGTCGAGGTCGGAGGTCGAGTCCACGCGGCCGGCGGCCTGCACGGTCGCCAGGCGCACCTTCTCGGGCAGGATGTTGAGGTCGATGGGCTTGCCCGCCGGGCAGAGGTAGACGAGCTGGCGGGCGACGCCGTCGAGCTCGGCGAGGTTGCCGGGGTAGTCGTAGGCCAGCAGCGCCGACATCGCCTTGACGGTGATGCCTTGCATGCGCTTGCCGGTCTCGTGGCAGCAGCGGTTGATCGAGGATTGCAGCAGCAGCGGCAGGTCCTCGCGCCGCTCGCGCACCGCGGGCACGTCGATCATGAACTGCGACAGCCGGTAGGCGAGGTCGACGCGGAAGCTGTCGCGGGCCACGAAGGGCTCCAGCGGCCCGGAGGCGGCGGCGATCAGCCGCACGTCGACCTTCACCGCGCCGATGCCGCCCATGGGCTCTACCTCGCCGGAGCGCAGGAAGCGCACCAGCCGCGCCTGCAGCTCGAGCGGCAGCTTTTCGACGTTGGCCAGGAACAGCGTGCCGCCGTTGGCGAGCGACAGCTTGCCCTCGCGGCGCACCACGCTGTCCTTGCCCGGCACCTCGGCCCCGAACAAGTCGGCCTCCAGCACCGGCGGTGGCGCGCCGCTGCAGGTGGCGATCACGAATGGCTTGTCGCGCCGGGTGCTCGAGGCGTGCAGCGAGCGCGCGATCTGCTCCTTGCCCACCCCGGGCTCGCCGCGCAGCAGCACGTGGACTTCCGGGTCGAGGGCCAGGCGAAGCTGCTCGACGACCGTCTTCATCGCCTCCGACTCGCCGATCACCAGCGACGGCTCGAGCACCAGGTCGCGCTGCGCCCGGCGCCCGGGGAGGATCGGCTCGTACCACCCCACGTGATGCACCAGCCCGAGCACCAGGAGGTCGCCGAGCACTTGGAGCGAGCTGGCCGGGGACCAGCCGTCGCCCGCCAGCCGTGGCAGGGCCACCAGCAGCAGGTAGGGCCGCTCCACCGCCTCGAAGGCGTGGTAGGCGATCCAGGACGGGGCACCGCCCAGGCTGCCCTGGAAGCTCCCGTGCCGCTGCGCCAGCGGGTCCTCCTCCGCGTGCCGGCGCACCTGCTCCAGGAGCTCTACCCCGGACGAGAGCCATGCCGGGTTGGTAGCGGACACGAACTTGCTGCCCAGCTCGGCGGAGAGCTCGCCGTGCAGCAGGAAGAGGGCGCCGCCCCCGAAGTCGGCCAGCAGGGCGGTGACCAGGGTCTCGAGCGGGGTGCGGCTCTCGACGTCGGCCAACACCCAGTTCGAGATCTGGGAGAGGTGATAGAGCATGGCCTCGGGCGTGATGGTGGGCTCGCGGGGCGCCACCGGCCTGGCGAGCGGCGAGGGGAGCTGCGGCAGCCGGGACTCGGGCGCGATGTCCTCGACCAGCAGCGTGACGGTGCCCAGACGCACCTCGTCGAGCAGCTCGAGGGCCGCGTCCTTGACCCGGCGGCCCCCGACCGTCACCCCGCGGCGGCTGCCCAAGTCCTCGATGCGCAGGCTCTCGCCGTCGAAACGCAGCCGGGCATGGTTCTGCGCCACGCCGGTGTAGGGCAGATAGACGTCGCAGCCCGGCTCGCTGCCGATCAGCAGCTCGTTGCGATGGATCGGGAAGCGCCGGACGCCGTCCGGTGCGTAGGCCACGAGGCGCAGCATCCCGCCATTATGCCAGGGAAAAAGTCCTGCGAACGTGCGCCGGATAGCTATTGACGCCTGCGCAACCGGCGATGTGCGTTCTTACTCGTAGCGAAGTGCTTCGATGGGGTCGACGGAAGCGGCGCGGTGGGCCGGGTAGAAGCCCGAGGCGAGGCCGACCACGGTGGCGACGCCGGTGGCGAGCACTACCGAGCCCGGGGTCACCAGCGTGGACCAGCCGGCCCAGGCCGCCACGCCGCGCGCCAGCCCCACGCCGAGCAGGATGCCGGCGGCGCCGCCGATCAGGCTGATGGTGAAGGCCTCGACCACGAACTGGAAACGGATGTCGCGCGAACGCGCGCCCACCGCGCGGCGCAGGCCGATCTCGTGCGTGCGCTCGAGCACCGTGGCGAGCAAGATGTTCATGATGCCGATGCCCCCGACCAGCAGCGAGATGCCGGCGATCGACGCCATCACGGCATTGAACAGCCGCTGCGTCCGGCGGCTCTGCTCGAGCAGCAGCTCCGGCACCACCAGCTCGTAGTCCCGCTCGCCGGCGTGCAGGCGGCTGAGCAGTGCCTCGATCTGCGCGGCGGCGTTGCTCGCCGAGCGGCCTTCGTAGAGCCGCACCACCAGCTCGTCGACCGGCGAGGCCAGGGCATCGAGATCGAACTTGCGCGCCGCGGTCGAGGCCGGCACGAAGATCTCCTGCGCCGAGGAGCCGATCGCCACCCCCTGGAAAGAGTCGGCTCCCCCACCGCCCGCCTCGGCGACGCCGATCACCTCGAGCCAGACATCGTTGACCTTGAGGTCCTGGCCCACCGCCGGGCCGTAGCCGAAGAGGTCGCGCCGCACGCCGGCCCCCAACACGCACACCTGGGCGTGGGTGGCCTCGTCGCGGGGGTCGTGGAAGCGGCCTTCGGCGAGCCTCACTCCGGCGACGCGGGGGTAGTCCGGCGACACGCCGAACACCTTGGCCTCCGACCGCCCGGCCGCCGAGCGCACCTTGTAGGGCTCGACCTTGATGCGCGGCACCACCCGCTCGACCTCGGGCAGGGCGGCGGAGATCGCCGCCGCGTCGCGCTCCGACACGCCGAGCGACTTGGCCCTCACCCGCTCGGCCTCCTCGCTCTTCAGGTCCTTGGCCCGCACCAGCACCTGCGACAGGCCGAGGCGCTCGATCAGCGCCAGGGCCTGACGCTCGGCGCCGGCGCCGATGGCGAGCATGGCGATCACCGCGCCGACGCCGAAGATCATGCCGAGCATGGTCAGCAGCGAGCGCAGCTTGTGCGCCGCCAGATCCTGGAGCGCGGTCGAGACCGCCTCGCCGGGGCTCATCATGGGCGCACCACCACCCGCCGTGCCGGCCCGCGGGCGGCGCCTGACGCGGCCGGGCCGGCCGGCGCTTCGGTGGGCTCGGCGGTCACCGCCGGCGGCTCCGCGCCCCGGCGCTCGGGATCGACCAGGGCGATGACGTCGCCTTCCGCCAGGCCGGAGGCGATCACTACCCGCCCCGGCGCGGCCGGGCCCAGCGTCACCTCCACCGGCTCGAAGGCGCCGTCCCGCGAGCGATAGACCACCGGGCGGCCGGCGCGCTCGAAGAGCGCCTGGCGCGGCACCGACAGCACGCCCGTCGCCGTCTCCAGCTCGAGCTCGGCGCGCACCCGCTGGCCGGGGGTCATCAGCGCCGGGTCGGTGCGCTCCAGGGCCAGGGTGACCGTGAAGTACTGCACCGGCGACCCCTGGATGCGCGGCTGGGCGATCTTTCCCACCCGCTCGACGGTGGCGGCGAACCGATGCTCGGAATGCGCTTCGACCACCACCTGAGCCGGCTTGCCCGCCGCCAGGCCGCCGGCATCCGCCTCCAGCACGTAGACCTCGGCCGCCATCTTCTCCAGGCGCGGGATCTCGGCGATGGTCTGCCCCGGCCAAAGGCTGTCGCCCACCTGGGGAAGCTCGCCTCTCCAGCCGCGCTCCAACATCAGGATGCCGTCGAAGGGCGCGGTCACGGTGAGCGCGGCGAGGCCCGCGCTGGTGCGATCGAGCTCGAGCTCGCTACGCCGGCGTTTGAGTGCCAGGAGCTCGCCCTCCAGCCGCGTCATGCGGCCTTGGGTCTGGGCCGACCGCTCGGCGTGCTCGAGGCGCAGGTGGGCCAGGCCGGCGTCGATCTCCGACTCGATGATCTGGCGCCGCGAGTAGATCTCGGGGTCGCGGCTGGCGAACTCGCCCGCCATCTCGGCCTCGAGGCGCGCCGCCTCGGCATCGCGGCCGAGGTTGCCGAGCGTGGCCTCGTCCGCGGCCCGCTTGCGCTCGATCTCGAGCCGGCTCCTGGCCAGCTCGTCGGCCGCGGTCAGGCGCTGCTTCTCGAGGTCCGAAGGGTCGAAGCGCAGCACCACGTCGCCCGCCTTGACGGCGCTGCCGTCGGGCGCCAGCCAGGCGAGGCGGGCGGGGGTGGGCGCGCCCTGCGGCACTACCACCGGCGTCGACTCGACGGCCACCAGGGCGCCGTCGGCGGCCACGGTGCGCACGAAGTCTTCCCGCGCCACCGTCCAGGTCGGCACCACCGAGGGCGGCCCGCCCGCCCCCAGCGCCCACAGCGCGGCGGCGATCAGAGCCAGGAGCGCGGCACCGCCGAGCGCCACGCCGAGCGTCCGCCGGGCGCCGTCGCTCATGGCCTTCTCACCCGGTCGCCCTGGGCGAGGCCGGACAACACTTCGACCTTGCCGTCGGCCTGGCGGCCGAGCTCGAGGCGCACCTCTTCCTCGGAGAGCAGCCGGCGGCGCAGCACGCGCGGGCCCTCGGCGGTCATGCCCACCGCCTCGAGCGGCAGCAGCAGCGCGCCCTCGGCGCGGTCGGTGACCACCTTGCCGCGGAAGCGCATGCCGGGTCGCATGCGGGTCGGGTCGGTCTCGTCGAGGGCCACCTGCACCTTGACCACCTTCAACGGCTGGCCTTCGCGCCGCCAGGTGATGGCGGCCCCGATCTGCGCTACGCGGCCGTTGTACTCGACGTCCGGGAAGGCGTCGAGGGTCAGCGACACCGGCTGGCCGAGGGCGACGCGGCCGAGGTCGGTCTCGTCGAGCTCGCCGTCGCCGGTCATCTCGGAGAGGTCCGGGATCTCGAGCACCACCCGCCCCTGCCACACCGTGTCCCCGACCCGGATCTTGCGCTCGCCGTCGTCGTCCGCGTAGAGCACCGTCCCTCGCCGCGGCGCCGTCACTGTCAGGCGGCCGATGTCGCGCTCGATCTCGGCGACCCGCGACAGGGCGCGGTCGCGCCTGCCGCGCACCGCCGCCAGCTCCGCCTGCGCCTGCTTGCCGTCGAGCTCGATCTTGCGCTTTAGGAACTCGACCTCGCGGTCAGCCACCGAATGCTCGATCGATTTCTCGTCCGCCTCCTTCGCCGCCACCAGCTCGGCGGGCACCGTGGTGGCGAGCTTCAGGCGCCGCGCCTGCGCCTCGGCCTCGGCCAGGCGCAGGGCGAGGTCGTCGCGCCGGCGCTCGAGCTCGGCGGACTTCTGCGCCAGCTCGGTCTCCGCCTGCTCGCCGTCGTTGCGGCGCTCGAGGAGCTGGCGCTCGAGCTGCGAGGAATCGAAGGCGAGCACCGGCGTGCCGGCCTCGGCATCGGTGCCCTCGGGGGCCAGGAACGAGATCTTGTACTCCCACATGCCTTCGATCAACGGCGGCCCCAGGATCGAGGCCCGCGCCGCCTTGAGCACGCCCGAGATCTCGGCACCCACCGTGAGGTCGCCGCGGGTGACCGGCACCCAGCCCGCCTCGTTGACCGCCGCGGCACGGCGCGCCACCCAGCCGCCGGCCGCGAGCAGCGCCAGCGCGGCGACCAGTGCCCCGGCGCGGAGCTTCACGAGCGGCCTCCCGCCGGCCCGGCCACCGGCGCCAGGCGCGCGCCTTCCTGGAGCCCGCTCTCGATCACGCACTGGTCGGCGTTGCACGGCCCGAGGGCGACCTCGGCCCAGCCGCCCTCGGCGAGCCGGGCGCGCGGCGGCTCGGCCCGGAAGTCGAGGCAGGCGCGCGGCGCCACGAGCGCGCCCGGCAGCGGATTGGAGCGCGCCACCGCCTTGACCGACATGCCGGGCCGCAGCCGGCCGGGGTCGAAGCCCCGTCCGGGCTCGATCGAGACCGCGAAGAAGCGGCGCAGCGACCCCCGGCCGGCCTCGCGCGCCACCGGCGTGATGCTGGTCACGAGGCCATCGAACGGCGCCTCGGGGTAGGCGTCGACCGTGCACTCGACCGACTGCCCGGCGGCCAGGCGGCCGTGGTCGACGTCGGACAGCGAGGCCCGGACGTTCATCTTCGAGACGTCGGGGATGGTGGCGATCACCAGGCCGACATAGACGCGGTCCCCTTCCTTGAGCTTCCTCCGCTCCCACGGATGGTCTGCCACCAGCACCACCCCGGCCGCGGGCGCGGCCACCGAGAGCGACGAGATCGCCGCCTCCGCGGCCTGGATCTCGCGCCGCTGGCTCGCCAGATCGAGCTGGAGCTGGCGAAGCTCGGTGGCGGCGGCCGCGAGCTCGGCCTTCAGGTCCGCCTCCGCCTTGGCGAGCGCCAGCTCGGCCTTGCGCAGCGCGAGCTGGCGTTCCTCGAATTCGCGCCGTGGGAGGAGGTCGTCGGGCACGGCTGCCCGCAGGCGTGCCTTGTCGAGGTCGGCGCGGCGCTCCTCGACCGTGAAGCGGGCGTCGGACTCGTCGGCGGCGAGCGCGGCGCGACGCTGGACGAGCTCCCCGGCCTTGTCGCTCGCCTTCAGCCGCTTGTCCTCGAGCTCGTTGGTGAAGGAGGAGTTGTCGAGCTCGAGCACCCGGTCGCCGGCTTCGACCCGGGTGCCGTCCTCGACCAGCCAGCGGATCTGCACCTGCCAAGACGGCGTGCGCGGCACGGCGATCTGCACGCCCTGGTCGGCCTTGAGCTCGCCGGTCAGCACCAGCCGCTCGGCGAAGTCGCCGCGGCGCACGCTCCAGGCGAGCGCGCCGTCGCCGGCAGCCGCCGCGCCGCCGGAGCCCAGGCCCGCGGCAACGCCCGTGCTGCCCGTGGTGCTCCCTGGGGGCAGCGCGCCGCCGCAGGCCACCGCCATCAGCACCGCGGGCCACAGCAGGTGCCGCGTGGCCCGGGACTCGCTGGCGATGGCGCGCAGGTCAGACCTCCAGGGCATGGCTCTGCTCCATCCTACTCCCACCTGACATAATGCCCGTTCCGCGGCCGGGCGACCCGCCCCACGCGGCCCCCGAAGACCGCACGGCGAGGACCAACATGGCTGATGACGCGAAGCGGGTCGACGTCGACCCGGTGGAAACCGAGGAGTGGGTGCAGGCGCTGGAGGCCGTCATCGAGCGCGACGGCCCGGAGCGCGCCCACTTTCTCATCGAGAGCCTGGTCGAGAAGGCCCGGCGCTCGGGCGCCTACCTGCCCTACAACGCCACCACGGCGTATCTCAACACCATCCATCCCATGCACGAAGAGAAGCGGCCGGGCGACGCGCCGCTCGAGCGACGCATTAAGAGCCTGGTGCGCTGGAACGCCATGGCCATGGTGGTGCGCGCCAACCGCGATCACTCCGGCCTGGGCGGCCACATCTCGACCTACCAGTCCGCGGCCACCCTCTACGAGGTGGGCTTCAACCACTTCTTCCGCGCCCCCAGCGCCAAGCACGGCGGCGACCTGGTCTACCTCCAGGGTCACTCGGCGCCCGGCATCTATGCCCGCGCCTTCCTCGAAGGGCGGCTCAGCCCGGAGCAGCTCGAGAACTTCCGCCAGGAGGTGGACGGCAAGGGTCTCTCCTCCTACCCGCATCCCTGGCTGATGCGCGACTTCTGGCAGTTCGCCACCGTGTCGATGGGCCTCGGGCCCCTGATGGCCATCTACCAGGCCCGCTTCATGAAGTACCTGCACCGCCGCGGCCTGCTCTCCACCGAGGGCCGCAAGGTGTGGGCCTTCCTCGGCGACGGCGAGATGGACGAGCCCGAGGCCCTGGGCTCGATCTCGCTCGCGGTGCGCGAGCAGCTCGACAACCTGATCTTCGTCATCAACTGCAACCTGCAGCGGCTCGACGGCCCGGTGCGCGGCAACGGCAAGATCATCCAGGAGCTCGAGGCCGCATTCCTCGGCGCGGGCTGGAACGTGATCAAGGTGATCTGGGGCTACCGCTGGGATCCGCTGCTCGCACGCGACACGGCGGGCCTCCTGCGCAAGCGCATGGAAGAGGCGGTCGACGGCGAGTACCAGAATTTCAAGGCGAAGGGCGGCGCGTACACCCGCGAGAATTTCTTCGGCAAGTACCCGGAGCTGCTCGAGCTCGTCGCCAACATGTCGGACGACGAGATCGCGCTGCTGAACCGCGGCGGCCACGATTCGCTCAAGGTCTGGAACGCCTACGCGGCCGCGATGACGCACAAGGGCCGGCCGACCGTGATCCTTGCCAAGACCGTCAAGGGCTACGGCATGGGCAAGGCGGGCGAGGCCCTGAACGTCACGCACCAGCAGAAGAAGATGGACGAGGAGGCGCTCAAGGCGTTCCGCGACCGGTTCAACATCCCGGTCAGCGACGAGGAGATCGGCCGCCTGCCGTTCTTCCGCCCGGCCGACGACAGCGCCGAGATGCAGTACCTCAGGGGCCACCGCAAGGCGCTCGGCGGCTCGCTGCCCGTGCGGCGGACGAATGCACCGGCGCTCACGGTGCCGCCGCTCGCCGCCTTCAAGAGCCTGCTCGA
>JBIOXV010000056.1:0-61863 GCA_044869805.1 Thermoanaerobaculia bacterium
TCGCGACGAGTCGCGACGAGCCCATACATCCGCAGCTTTGCGAGGTGCTGGGAGACCCCCGACGGGGAGCCGCCCACCCGGTCCGCCAGCTCGCCCACGGGCAGCTCCTTCTCACGCTTGAGAAGGCTCAGCAGCTTCAGTCGAACGACGCTCCCCGCCACTCCCAACAGTTGGCTCGCCCTCTCGAGCTCCGGCAAGTCTGCCAGCCGCCGCCGCACCTCGGCTCGCTCCTTGCGTGACAGGGCCTTTCCCGGGGAGCTGCGCTTGGTCTTCCTCAAGGTTAGGAGCTCCTCGGTGCGCTGGGTTTGGGTGTCCTGGCTGGCGGGCCACCTTGAATCCTAGCGCACCACGGCCTTGGGACGGCGGAGAGCACGCCCCCGCTAGGAGCTTGGAGCCGCGCACAGCTCGGCGTCGTCGGGTGTCGGCCTGAGAAGCCACGAGCCTGGATCTTGACCGGCTAACGCTGCTCCTCGCATCGCCGCGGACCGCGCGTTGGCAGCTACGCGCAGGCCGTGCGGTGCGAAGTGCGTGTAGCTCTCGGTCGAACGCTGGCTCTTGTGCCCGACCGCAACGCCGGCGACCTTAAGGCTGACGCCCCGGAACACGGCCCAGCTCACCGTGTTGTGCCGGAAGTCGTGCAGTCGGAAGTTGCCGACCTCCTCAAGGTCGAGCAGCCCTCTCCTCCCCGGACTGTCCCTCTCAGAGATGAGCGAGGAGGGCCTACGCCTGGCCAAGCCCGAGGCTCCGCAGCTGGGCTAGGTCGATACCGCCGGCCTGGCAGCAGGTGGCGAGCTGCCCGTCGATGACCACGGCCGGAAGGCTCTGGATGCCGAGACGCTTGGCAGCAGCCGCAACCTTCGGCTCGTTCATCGAACGCACCTCGATCTCGCATGACGAGCAGGCGGCCTCCTTTACGGCTTGAATGCCGTCGGCACAGACAACGCAGCCAGCACTGAAGATCTCAATCCTACGCTTCGCCATGTTGAGCGGTCCTTTCCGTCCCGATTCGGACAAGAGTCACCCGTGGGTGACGTTGACTCCAGACGTTCAGCGCGGAGCCGGCGAGGAGTAGCACCATGCCGCAGTAGAGGATGAACGGGAGGCTGACGAGCCATCCCCCGTAGAGAAGGGCCGAGCCCACAACGCCCAACCCGAAAGTCCACCAGCGGTGATGCACTCGGCTCGCGAGGAGGAGGCCGAGAAGCCCAAGGCAGAGGGCGAGAGGAAGCAGCCACCGGATTACCCCGTTGACTGCGAGAAACCCGAGGCCGATCGAGGAAAGGACACCCCCTGAGGCAGCAACACAGATCGGGCAGAGTCCCTTGGGCGCGAGGAGCGCCAAGACACCACCCGTTGAACTCAGCCACTGGAGCGCACTGCGCGGCCGCAGCGTAGTCACTCAGGCACCTTCTCCAAGGCATCCAGGATGGGACACTCGCTCGTCGGTGAGGCTTCCGACAGGCAAATCGCCGCCATGCCGCTCAGAGCTCTCTTCATCCGCCTCAGAGAGCGGATTCGCTCCTCGATGCTGGCGAGCTTGGCTTGAATTCGCTCCTGCACCTCCGCACAGGAGGCCGTCGAGCTCACCCGCAGCGATAGCAGCTCTTGGATCTCTGGCAGGGTGAAGCCAACCTCCTTCGCCTGCCGGATGAAGCGGAGCCGAGCGAGGCTCGCTGAAGGATACTGGCGGTAGCCGGACTGGCCTCGCGTTGGCTGCGCCAGCAGACCTCTCCGCTCGTAGAAGCGGACGGTCCCAATACCCACGCCGGCCGATTGCGCCAACCTCCCTATGGTCATGACCTCCGGGCTACTCATCTCGCCTCCTCACGAAGGAGCATAGACCCTGCACCGCAGTACGGAGTCAAGACCCAGGAGAGTAGATCTAGATCCGGTCCCAGGTTTCGCTGCTCACCTCAGCGGCCACGTTCCTGCTGGGGTCTGGCCTGGGGCCGTCGTTTGGCCAGGGCCGTCTCAACAGCCGACGGCCGATTCAGCCGGAGGCAGCTGCTGGGCTCGTGGTGCCCTCGGTTGCGAGCTCTCCGCGGCCGGTTTCCTACAGCCCGTCCGAGCACCGGCTTAGGACCTGGCCCTGGGTTTCTGCCGCTGCCTGCCGCATCGCCGCCGACCGCGCGTTGGCAGCTACGCGCAGGTCGTGCGGAGCGAAGTGCGTGTAGATCTCGGTCGACCGCTGGCTCTTGTGCCCCACCGTGGCGCCGGCGACTTTGAGACTCACACCCCGAGACACGTCCCAGCTCACAGCGTTGTGCCGGAAGTCGTGCAGCCGGAAGTTGCCGACCTCCTCGAGGTCGAGCAGCCCAGCCCTCGACCTCACGCGCTTCCACAGCCAACGTACCTCGGTGCGGTGTCGCGCTGGGTTCATGCCTGGGAACACCCAAGGGCATCCCTCGACTCTTGGTAGCGCCCGCAGCACGGCCAAGGCTTCGTCGGGTAGCGCTCGGTACTCCTTGTCCGCCTCCTTCGTTTCGAGCAGCAGCGCCTCGCCGGTGTCGAAGTTGATGTTCGCCCACTGGAGCGGCAGAATCTCGCTCTTCGTTCTCCAGCCGGTCCAGAAAGCGAGACGGAGGGCGGCCACGGCGTAGGGGTCGGCACCGTTTCGTTCCTCCTCGTCGAGCACAGCCAGGAAGCGAGTGATCTGCTCGGGACGGAGCTTGACGCCCTTCTTCGCTCCCCGCTCCTGCTCGCGGTACTTCTCGACATCTCGGACCGGGCTCGAACCGCGCGGAATCCACCCCCACCGCTCCGCGAGGATGAAGGCCCGGCTGAGCACCTTGAGCACCTGGTTGGCCTGGTAGGGCGTCGCCCGGAGCTGGGTATGCAGCCGCTCGACATGCTCCACCGTCACGTCCTCGACGCGCATCTGCCCGAGGCGAGGCAGGATGAACTTCTGAAGCATCCGGCGGTAGATGAAGAGCGTGCGCGGCCGGCGTGCCAGCTTCTCCGTGTGGAGGAGAACCCGCTCGGCGAGGTCCGCAACCGACCGGCCCTCGCAAGCGAGGGCGCGCCGCTGGGCGAGCGGGTCGAGCCCGCGGTCTACGAGCGCGCGCAGGCGCCCCGCCTCGGCTCGGGCCTGGTCCAGGGTCCACGGCTCGCCGTAGCGGCCGATGTTGAAGCGCTGCGACGGCCTGCCTTTGACCCGGTACTCGAAGACGAAGGTCCGGGTGCCCGAGGGCTCGACCTTCAACGCGAGCCCAACGGTCCGGCTGTCGCGGAGCAAGTAGCGCTGAGCCGCCCGCTTCGCGTTTTCGAGGTGGGCCTTGCTAAGCTTGACGCGCATCGTGTTCTCCCATGGTCAGGGGGCTCCACCGCTCGGGATTCGGCATGCGCGTGGCATGCAGCGAGCGGCAAATTCGGTCCAGGTTCATGAGAGAACACCATACACGGGGCAGCTACAAAGTCAACATTTCCCATGGTTTAGGAGAAATGGTGCAAGGTGGCCTACCGTGGACCGTATAAGCTCCGGTTGCCGGGGCGACCCGCTCCTTGCGTCTGGACCTGCTCGCGACGATCCTGCCGGGCGTTCCCCACGCCTGGTTCTCTGGTTCGCCGGGCCAGGTGTCCGCTTCTCCCACCCGCTTTCGTGCATCTCGGTAGGGCAGGATTTCCTCGTCTTTCACGCGCCGCGGGCTCGCGAAAGTGGGATAATGGAAACGCCTTTCCTCCCAAGAGACGTAGTGACTTCTGTGGCGTGCCCTCGCCGCGGCGCGGGCTGAGCTTCGAGGATGACCCTGGAGATGAGACGCCCGGCCGGCTTCGCCTTGCTCCCCCTGCTCCTGCTCGCAACGGCTTGTGACTCCGGCAACCCCGTCGCGCCCGAGGCGCCGCAAGACCCCGGCGGCGGGGGCGGCAGCTCCACCTTCAGCATCACGGTCACCGCCAGCCCGGCGGAGCTGCTGGCCGGCGGCAGCGAGCCCGCCACGCTGACGGTCACCGTCCGCCGCCAGGACAACCAGCAGTCGCCGCCGGATGGCACGCAGGCCACGGTTTCCGTGGACCAGGGCAGCCTGGGGATCAACAACCCCGGCAGCCCGGTGCGCCTCACCAGCCTGCAGCTCGTCAACGGGCAGGCGCAGGTGAGCTTCTTCCCGGGCGCCCAGGTGGCGACCGCCAACGTGCTCGCGCAGGTGGGCCAGAGCCTGGGCCGCGCCACGGTGGCGATCCTCGACGCGCTGCCCAGCGA
Source organism: Thermoanaerobaculia bacterium (assembly GCA_044869805.1). Taxonomy (GTDB): domain Bacteria; phylum Acidobacteriota; class Thermoanaerobaculia; order Multivoradales; family SZUA-115; genus CAWDVR01. The sequence continues at coordinate 4,199 of JBIOXV010000056.1, forward strand.
CTTCTTCGTCAGCGCGGTCGAGCCGAGCGTGGGCAACGCGGTGGGGGGCGAGCGGGTGCGGGTGCGCGGCGCGGGCTTCAAGGCGCCGGTGCGGGTGACCTTCGGCGGCGTGGCCGGCCACGTGGTGGGCGTGGAGTCGAGCGCCGTGATCGTGGTCGATACCCCACCCGCCTCGCCGGCCCCGGCGCCCGGCACCTCGGTGGCCGTGGACGTGGCGGTGACCAACGCGCTCACCGACCCCACTCCCGCCACCGACGTCCTGCCCGGCGGCTTCTTCTACGCCGAGGACCCCGACCCCACGCCCGCCCCGGTCTTCGTCACCGCGGTCGAGCCGCCGAGCGGCACGGCCGCGGGCGGCACCGCGGTGGTGGTGGTGGGCGGCGGCTTCCGCGCCCCACTCCAGGTCGAGCTCGGGGGCAAGGCGGCGCAGGTGGTGTCGTTCACCTCGACGCGGATCACGATCGTCACCCCGTCCTCGCCGCAACCGGTAGCAGCCGGTGCCACCCTGGCAGTGGAGGTCAAGGTCACGGTGTCGCTGGACAGCACGCCGCAGACGGCGTCGCTGGCCGGCGGCTTCACGTTCCTCGGTGCCGACGTGCCGGTGCCGGTGGTGGTTTCCTCGCTCTCTCCTGCCGAGGGCCCCTACACCGGCGGCACGGTGGTCACCGTCGCGGGCTCGGGGTTCGTGAGCCCGGTCTCCGTCACCCTGGGCGGGGTGCGCCAGGGCTCGGAGACCGTGGTCGGTAGCTCGGAGCTGCGCTTCACGACTGCCGCCCTGGCGGTGGCACAGTGCCCGGCTGGAGGGGTGGTGCAGGTAACCGGCGTGACGGTCACCAACCTCGGCAGCGGTAGCTCGGGCACCGGGCTGCTGAGCTTCAACTACCGCGTTCCCGTGCCGCGCATCCGGCGGATCACGCCCACCGCCGGGCCGCAGCTCGGCAACACCGTGGTGTCGATCGAGGGCGAGGGCTTCGAGAGCCCGGCGCGCGTCAACTTCGTCAAGGGCGAGCGCGTGTTCTCGGCGGTCGTGCAGGGCACGCCTACCCCGGTCCTGGTGCGCGCCTCCTCGCCGCGGGTGCCGGACGATCTCTTCCCCGAGGTCGACTGCGTGACCGGTGACAACCTTCCCGGCAAGCGCTTCGTGCCGGTGACGGTCGACGTGCAGGTCATCAACCAGGTGACCGGCTGTACCGACACCTTCGCCAACGCCTTCACCTACAACCCGACCTTCGCCAACTGCCGAGTGGTGACCCCGACGCCCTGAGGCGGACGATGAGGCTGAGCTCGCGGCGCATCGCCCTCGGTCTCGGCCTGATGCTGGCGGCCGTGGCGGTCCCGGCGGCCGAGGCGCAGCAGATCGCAGTCTTCGGCAACAACGACATCGACGACCTCATCAACCTCATCCCTGGCTACACGGCGACGCTGGTCAGCGACGCGCAGCTTGCGACCCCGGGGTTCCTCGCCGGCTTCGCCGCCCTGGTCTACACCCGCGACGGCTCCTCGGGCGGCTCCGGCCTTTCGTTCGCCGCGGCCCAGAACGTGCGCAGCTACGTGGGGTCGTCGGGACGCTACGTGCTGCTCAACGCCGACTTCGCCGACGGCGCCACGGACCCAACGAACGCGCGGCTGATCGCCAACGCAGTGGTCTGGGCCGCGGCCAGCGGCCACGGCTTCCTGGGTGAGTACTCGGGCTCGGTGGCCGCCGTCTCGTCCAACGCCAACGGCTTCGAGCCCCTGGACCTGGTCCCGGGCTCGGCCGGGCCGTTGGGCTCGGGCAACGGAGGCTCCGCCGGCACCCTCTTCCTCGCCCCAGGCCAGCTCGGCCACCCGGTGCTCCAGGGCTTGCCGCTGTTCTTCGATCCGCAGGCTACCGAGTTCGGCGCCGATTTGACCGGCGCCCCCGTGGCCGACGTGCTGGCCAACTTCGGCATCGGCGGTAACGCCGGCGTCCTCGCCGGCACCGCCAACACCGCGGTGGATCTGGTGGTGAACATCACGGACACGACTCCCGACCCGGCGATCGCCGGCTCGGGCGCCAACAACGTCGTGCACACGGTCACGCTCCAGAGCCGCGGCCCGATCGCCACCAACCTGGAGATCGAGTCGCGGATCATCGTGCCCGCCGGCGCCAGCCTGGGAACCGTCACCGCCTCCGCGGGCACCATCTCGCTCGCGGCCGTGCCGGCGGGCACCGGCATCCGTTTCCACGTCTTCTGGACCTTTCCGAGCTTCGGACCGAGCCAGACGGCCACCCTCACCATCCCGGTCACCGCCGGCCCCGCGGCGGAGCACGGTGCGATCGTGGACCACGACACCGAGGTCAACGTACTCGACCAGCGCCTGCGCAACGTCGGCGACGACACGGATGCCGAGAACACCCTGATCCAGCGCCGCGCCACGCTGAGCCTGACCAAGACCGATTCGCCGGACCCGGTGGTCCCGGCCGCCACCTCGCAACCGCTGACCTACACCGTGCTGCTCGGCAACAGCGGCCCGTCGGACGCCGGCGATCTCGCCCTGACCGACACCATGACGCTGCCGGCGGGAGTGACAGTGCAATCGATCACCGCCTCCGGCGGTACCACCTTCTCCGGTTCGGCGTGGACCGTGCCGGTGGTGCCGGCCGGCGGCTCGCGCACGCTGGTGTTTACCCTCGCGGTCGACTCCTCGACCGCAACCGGTACGGACGTGGTCAGCAACTCGATCGCCTTGACGACGGTTCCCTCGTACGTCACCAACCCTTCGCTCTCCGCCACCCAGGGCACCTCGGTGCTGCGCCTCGTCGACCTCGCGGTCTCCGCCGTCGAGTCCGCCGACCCGGTGATCGCCGGCTCCGGGCCACAGAATCTCACCTACACGCTGACCCTCTCGAACGCCGGGCCCTCGGTGGCGACCGGGGTCAAGATCTCGAGCGCCCTGACCCTGCCATCGGGGGTGACGCTCGACGCCGCGGTGCCGAGTGGCAGCACCACCTTCGCGGGCTCGATCTGGGACGTCGGTACGCTCGCCGTAGGCGGTACCGCCTCGCTGTCGCTGGTGATGACCGCAGGGGCCTCGGCACCCGGCGGCAGCAGCTCGATCGTGGACGCGGTGGGAGTGGCCGCCATCAACGAGACTCGCACCAACCTGGGCAACGACTCGGCCACGCTTGGCACCTCGATCGTCCGCAACCCCGACCTCGCGATCACCAAGACCGACCTCGTGGACCCGGTGTCGGCGGGCTCGACCGTGGCCTACCTGATCACGGTGACCAACAACGGCCCCTCGGATGCCACCGGCGTCACGGTGACCGACACGCTGCCCGCGACCCTGACCCTGAACGCTGCCACTCCCTCGGCCGGGATCTGCGCGCCGGCGGGCTCTACCGTCACCTGCCTGCTGGGCGGCATGGCGCGGGCGGCGAGCGCCTCGATCGTGCTCGACGCCACCGTGGCCTCGACCGCCTCGGGCACGATCTCGAACACCGCCTCGGCCATCGTCACCGGCGGCGACGTCGATCCCACCACCCCCAACCAGGGGACGGCCTTCACCACCGTGCTCGGGCAGGCCGACCTGGCGCTCACCAAGGCGGATGCGCCGGACCCGGTGATTGCCGGCAACACCCTGACCTACACGCTGACCGCCACCAACCTCGGCCCCGGCACCGCGACCGGAGTGGTGCTCTCCGACTCGCTGCCCGCCGGCCTCGCCTTCGCCTCGGCGGTGCCGGCGACCCTCGGCTGCACGTTCTCGGCCGGCACGCTCACCTGCAACCTCGGCACGCTCGCCCCGGGCGCCTCGGTGCCGGTGACCGTCACCACCACGGTCTCGGCCTCGACCTCCGGCACGCTCACCAACACCGCCACTCTGCTCGGCAATCAGCCGGACCCGGCGCCGTCGAACAACGCGGCGACGGCGTCGACCACCGTGGGGCCGCCGTTCGACCTCTCGGTGGCGATGAGCGATATGCCCGACCCGGTCGCCGTGGGGGGCAACCTCCTCCTGAGCCTCACGGCCACCAACCACGGCCCGTCGACGGCCACCGGCGTCGAGCTGGTGATGAGCTACCACCTGGGCCTCACCATCAACAGCGCCGTCCCCGCCCAGGGGAGCTGCTCCTGGGCCAGCGGCGTGCTGCTGTGCAGCCTGGGCACGCTGGCGAGCGGGACGAGCGTGGCGGTCACGGTACAGGCCACGGCAGGGGCGTCGGCCGTGGGCACCATCCAGACCACGGCCGGGGTGGCCGGCCAGGGGGTGGACAGCAACCCGGCGAACGACGGCGCCTTGGTGCAGTCCACGGTGCAGGCGGTCGCCGACCTCGCGGTGACGCTCACCGACTCGCCGGACCCGATCGGCGTCGGCGGCACGCTGGTCTACACCGCCACGGTCACCAACGGCGGGCCGGCCACGGCGAGCGGCGTGAGCCTCAGCCTGCCGCTGCCGGCCGGCCTCACCGCGCTTGCGGCGCAGGCGGGGCAGGGGAGCTGCGCGATCCAGGCCGGCACCGTCACCTGCGACCTTCAGAGCCTGGTCGACGGCGCCTCGGTGGTGGTGCAGGTGCAGGGTCAGGTGGGCTCGACCGCGCCGGCCTCGCTCTCGGTCACCGCCACGGTGAGCGCCGCGGGGATCGACCCCGCCGCCGCCAACAACAGCGCCACCGCGACGACCGGGGTGTCGCTCCTCGCCGACCTCTCGCTCACCGCCAGCGACGTACCCGATCCGGTGGCGGCGGGGGAGACGCTGACCTACGAGCTGGCGGTCGCCAACGCCGGGCCGGCCCAGGCCACGGGCGTGGTGCTGACCGTGGGCCTGCCGGCCGGGCTGCAGCTCACGGCCGCAAGGGCGTCAGAGGAGGAAGACGCCGGCGACGGGCCGCTCCTCGACGAGCGCGAGCCGGACGTGTCGCAGCGAGATGAGCCGTGGCAAGATTCGGCCATGCCCGGCCTGCGCGGCAGCGTCCTGATCTTCGCCGACGGCTTCGAGTCGGGTGACTTCTCGGCCTGGAGCCAGGTGGTGGGTGGCCCGCCGCAGGGACCTCCCGGCTGCAGCCAGGCGGGGGCGACCGTCACCTGCTCCCTGGGCACGATCGCCGCGAGCGCCACGGCTCACCTCGACCTCGAGCTCGCGGTGCCGCCCTCCGCCAGCGGCACGCTCAATGCCTCGGCCACCGTGACCTCGGCGGTCAGCGACCCGCAAGGCGGCAACGACGCCGCGAGCCTCGCCACCAGCGTCAGCCGTTTCGCCGACCTGGCGCTCTCCGTCGCCGCGTCGCCCGGGACGGTGCCGCCGGGCGGCATCGTCACCTACACCTGGACGATCGACAACGGCGGGCCGACCACGGCAACCGGCATCGATTTCAGCGACCCGCTGCCCCCCGAGCTGGTGCTGATCTCCGCTCTCCCGAGCCAGGGGAGCTGCGGCGCCGTGAGCCCGGTGGCCTGCCAGCTCGGTACCTTGACGGCTGGTGCCCAGGCCACGGTGGTGGTGCGGGCGCAGGTCGCGGGCGGCGCCGGCGGCTCGCTCACCAATACGGCGAGTGTCGAGGCCGAGGAGAGCGATCTCGACCTGGTCAACAACACGGCCACGGCGATCACCGGGATCACGGGGAGCGCCGGTGCGGCGGTCGGCGGGCCATCGCGTCCTGCGCTGGGCTCCCGCGCCCAGGCGGGCCGCGAGGACCAGCGCGAGCGATGAGCCGGCCCCTCGCCCCCCACGTCGCGGCGGCGATCGCGCGCTCGGCGCCGGGCGCCGCCGGCCACGCGGCCGCCGCGCAGCGCAAGCCCGCCGGGGCGCTCGGCACTCACGCCGCCCACGTCCAGACCGCCATCCGCCTCCAGCTCACGGCCCAGGGAGGAGGGATGGCCGGGCGCAGCGACGCGGCGACCGAGTTCGTGACTTACAACGACAAGAAACTCGGCGGCGCGCCTCCCCCGCCGCCGAAGCGCCCGGTCTTCACCATGAGCTGCGACGACAAAGGCGGGAATTGCACGCTGCGCAGCCTGGAGACCGGCCGCGAGCGGCCGGCGGGAGACCTCTACGCCGGCTTCGTGCGCATGCGAAAGGGCGGCGGGGTCTACGTGTCGCCGCGTCCCGGAGTCGGCCTGCAGGGCGACAGCCACCCGACCATCGCCTCGCGCACCATGGAGTGGACGCGAGGGCAGCGGGTCCTGGTCGCCGCCGGCGAGGTGGGCATCCTGGGCGGCGAGATCGTCGGCCACAACGACAAGACCGGCCACTACCAGACGCGCCACAACCGCCAGCAGTCCGGCTTCCCGGCCGATCGGTACCACCCCTTCACGCAGGATCCCAAGGACTGGTACAAGCGATCCTGAGAGCATGAGCTACGTCCAGGGAAACCGGTTCTTTTCGGTCTCGACCCCCTTCGGCAAGGACAAGCTGCTGCTCACCGGCTTCACCGGCGAGGAGCGGCTCTCGACCCTTTTCGAATTCCGGCTCGAGCTGGAGTCCGAGGACGCGGCCCTCGATTTCAAGAAAGTGGTGGGCAAGGGCGCCACCGTCACCCTGGTGCTCGCCGACGCCAGCAAGCGCTACGTACACGGTATTGTCGGGCGCTTCGCCCAGACCGGCAGGCACCGCGGCCTGGCGACCTATCAGGCCGAGCTCCGCCCCTGGCTGTGGCTGCTCGGCATGGCGGCCGACTGCCGCATCTTCCAGAACAAGAGCGTGCCGGACATCGTCAAGCAGGTGTTCCAGGACGCCGGCTTCACCGACTTCAAGACCAGCCTCTCGGGCTCCTACGCCGCGCGCGAGTACTGCGTGCAGTACAACGAGACCTCGCTCGACTTCGTCTCGCGGCTGATGGAGGAGGAGGGGATCTTCTACTTCTTCGAGCACCAGGACGGCAAGCACACCCTGGTGCTGGCCGACGCCGGCACCGCCTTCAAGCCTTGCCCCGGCGCCGCCGAGGTGCTCTTCGGCAGCGACGACAACTGGAAGCAGCAGAACCGGGTGACCTCCTGCGCGCTGGAGGAGAACGTGATCACCGGCAGCTTCGCGATCGACGACTTCAACTTCGAGACGCCGTCCACCGACCTGATCGCGAAGACCGACTCCAAGGTGGCGCAGAACGGGAGCAAGCGGCGGATCTACGAGTACCCGGGCGGCTTCGCCAAGAAGGCCGAGGGCGACGCCCGCGCCAAGCTGCGCATCGAGGAGCAGGAGGCGCCGCTGCGCATCCTGCGCGGCGAGAGCTACTGCCGCGCCTTCCTGCCCGGCACCAAGACCTCGCTCAAGGAGCACTTCAGGAAGGACGTCAACGACTCCTACGTGCTGGCCAGCGTCTCCCATCGCGCCGACGACGAAGGCTACGGCAACTCCTTCGAGGCTTTCCCCGCGACCGCCGTGTTCCGCCCGCCGCGTCGCACCCGGCGGCCGGCGATCGCCGGCACCCAGACCGCGATCGTGGTGGGCAAGAAGGGCGAGGAGATCTGGACCGACAAGTACGGCCGGGTCAAGGTGCAGTTCCACTGGGACCAGCTCGGCAAGAACGACGAGAACAGCTCCTGCTGGGTGCGCGTCGCCCATGGCTGGGCGGGCAAGAGCTGGGGCCAGATCTACCTGCCGCGTATCGGCCAGGAAGTCGTGGTCTCCTTCCTCGAGGGCGACCCGGACCGGCCGCTGATCACCGGCTCGGTCTACAACGCCGAGCAGACCGTGCCCTACGGCCTGCCCGCCGAGCAGACCAAGAGCACGGTGAAGAGCAACACCTCGAAGGGGGGCGGTGGCTTCAACGAGATCCGCTTCGAGGACAAGAAAGGCTCCGAGGAGGTCTTCGTCCAGGCGGAGAAGGACATGAACCGCGTGGTGAAGAACAACGACACGCTGAAGGTCGGCTTCGAGAAGAAGGACAAGGGCAACCAGACGATCGCGATCTACAACGACCGCACGGCGACGATCGAGCAGGGCAACGAGAGCCTGGAGGTGAAGAAGGGCAACCGTACCATCAAGGTCTCGACCGGCAACGAGACCCACGAGGTCAAGGGCAAGCGAGACCTGACGGTGACCGGGGCCGAGACCCACACCGACAAGGACAACTTCACCCACAGTGTGGACAAGAACTACAAGCTCACCGTCAAGGGCAACCTCACGATCGAGGTCACCGGCACGGTGACCGTCAAGTCCGGCAAGGCGATGACCCTACAGTCGGGGGCGACGCTGGGATTGAAGGCCGCGACCTCGTTTACCGCCGAGGCCGGCACCAGCCTGACTGGCAAGGCCGGCACCTCGCTCACCAACCAGGCCGGCACCAGCCTGACCAACAAGGCCGGCACCTCGCTCACCAATCAGGCCGGCATCTCGATGACCAACAAGGCCTCGGCCATGCAAACCGTCGACGGCGGCGGGATGCTGACCTTGAAGGGCGGCTTGGTGAAGATCAACTAGCCGCTGGCCCCACGCGCGCCGCTTCACCGACGCGAGCTTCTCGGCGGCGTCGATGCGGCTCCAGGCTCGGGGCGCAGGAGCGTCGTGGGCCGGCCATCAGGAGGCCGCGTACGACGCGGTCCCGTTCTTGTAGGTGATGACCGTGTCCGCGTTGTTGGGCAAACCGTGGACGAACCCGTAGGGTTTCCCCAGGTTGTCCTCCACCTTCACCACGTAGGTGTTGGAGTACTTGAGGCTGCTGGCCTTGAGTAGCGCGTGACAGCTATCGCACGGAAGGGTGTTTTGGGTCCACTCCAGGCTGACTTCGCTCAGCGGTTTTCCGCTCCTGTTGCAGGCGTGTGCTGCCAGCAGCTTCGGCTCGGCGCACCCCTTTCCAGCTCCGGTGAACGTCGAGCCACCGTAGGAAACCTCGACGGCGCCCTTGCCCTTGGCCTCGGAAACCTTGTATTCAGCCCCTTCTTGGGGCCCTTGATCCACCACGACCTCCTGGGGACTCTCCGGGCACCAAGCTTCGTGGCTGCCCAGTTTCTTGCACTTCTTGCACTTATAGGCGGCGCGTTGCACGACAGGACCGAGCCCGGAACGACCCACGGCGGTCGAACCGGCTGCTAGCGGGGTCCTCGCCTGCTGAGCCCGCGACCCGGCCGCCCTGGCGGGCTGGAGTGAGCCCGTCTTCGCCCCGGCGCCGGGCGTCGGCTGGGCCGCCGCCGCAGCTACCATCCGCTGGACGTGGGCAGCGGGGCTTTGCGCCGCCTGGAAGCGCGGGGCTGGCACGCGCTCCGCCGTCGATGGTCCCACCGCGGCTCCCAGCTTGGCTTGCGCCGCCGCGATCGCAGCCTGGACGTGCGCCGCGAGCTTGCGCCCCTGATTCATCGCCATCGGCAATCTCCTGCGAGTCGGATGACCCGACCCTACCACCTCGCCGGCCTCGCCGAGCTGCAGGTCTCAGCCTCCGATCATCACTGTCGGGCACCCGGGCGGCAGGACCTTGCCGGTGGGGCCGGGGATGGGGGCGACGCAGCTCGCATGCAGGGTCATGTCGCCGGCGCGGGCGGCCGGCATGTTCGAGATCAGGACCGTGAAGCCGCCGAGGAGGATCATGCCCGGCCCGCCCGGCACGCAGCCGGGCAGCATGCAGGGGGTGGTGGTGTCGGTGATGCGCGCGGCGGGCATGCCCCCGATCAGCACTGTGGGGGCGCCCTTGATGATGGTCTGGGGCAGCGGCCCGTGAGGGACCGGCGTGGGCACCGGGGCGGCCGGGTGGATGGGCGCGTGGCAGTGCGGTGCGTCGTTCAGCACCTTGTCGGTCATGCGCGCGGCCGGCTTGCCCATCGTCGTGCCTCCGGTGACTTGCTATTGTAAGTCGCGCCGGTCAGTTGGAGACAGCGATGAGCGAGCCAAGGATGGGTGAGCCCAATCTCGTCGAGACGCCACCGGGCCAGGCGGTTCCCGGCGACGCTCCCAGTGGCCCCGTCGAAGAGGTCGAGGTCGACGAGCAGGGCCGCGTGCTGAGTCGCCAGACTCTGGTCGGCGGCAAGCTGCACGGCCCGGCACAGACCTATGGTGAAGCAGGCGAGCTGCTGCGCCGCGAGCCTTTCGTCGACGGCAAGCTCGAGGGTGAAGCGGTCGAGCACGACATGCAGGGCCGCGTGGTGCAGCGGGCGCAGTTCCGTGCCGGCCTGCCGCACGGCGAGGTGGTGGCCTACGACGCCGAGGGCCGCGTGGCGCAGAGCTTCCACTACCTCCAGGGCAAGCTGGACGGCGAGGCGGCGATCTTCGAGCAGGGCAGGCCGCAGGCCGTGATTCACTATCGGGACGGCTTGCAGGAGGGCGAGATGATCACCTACGGCGAGGACGGCCAGCCGCTCGCCAGGCAGCACTATCGCGCCGGCAAGCTCGACGGCGAGTCGGTGTGGTACGCACCCGGAGGGGTGGTGGCCCGCAAGGCGAGCTTCGTGGGCGGCGAGATGGAGGGCGAGCTGCTGGACTTCTACGAGGACGGCCGGCTGAGGGAGAAGGCCACCGTGCACCGCGGCAAGGTCGAGGGCGAGGTGGTGCGCTACCGTGTGAACGGCTCGGTGCGGGAAACGCAGCGCTTCCGCGAAGGCCAGCCGGCGGCGCCGCCCATCGCTTTCGACGAACGCGGCCGGCCTGTCCTCTAACCGCTCATGCCCCACACCATCTACACCTTCACGCTCCATCGCCGGGGAGTGGTGCTGGCGGTGGTGTGCGCGGTGCTGGTGGCGGGCTTGCTGTTCGGGGCCGGCTGGCTGCTCGGCGCACACCGCCCGGCGCTCCAGCCGGATGCGGGCGCGCCGGCGGGGACTGCCGCCACGGCGCCGGCCGCGACTCCGGCCTCCGCCGCGCCGGCGCCAGGCGCAACGGCACCGGCCGCTACCCCGGGCCCCACCGCCGTCGCCACGGCGCCAGCTTTCGCTGGCCCCAGCTCCGCGGCACCGGCCTCGGCGGCTGAAGGCTCGGCGGTGCTCTCGCCCGCGGCCCCGGGCGAGGCCGCTCCCAAGAACGGCTCAGCCCTGCTGCCAGCCGTGACCTTTGCGCTCGAGGTCGGAGTGTTCGTGGCCGAAGAGGACTCCAAGCGGCTGGTGGCCGAGCTCCAGCAGCGCGGCTTCGAGCCCATGATGGTGGAGGAGAAGGGCCCGCTCGGCCATCCGCTCTTCCGGGTGATGGTCGGCACCTACGCGAGCCGCACTGACGCTTCGCAGGCCGCCGAGGCCTTCACGCGCGAAGAGGACCGCCGGGCAGTGGTGGTCGAGGCGCGGCTGCCGAAACCGGCGCCCGGCCCCTCTTGACCGCTGGGCTCGGCTTTCGGTTCGGGGCCGGAGACCACGACCAGTCCGTGGACGCCGTCATCGTGGCCTCCGGCTTGGGAACCGGTTGCGGGCAGCAGGTCCCTACTTCTTGAGCGTGAGCGCCACCATCCAGGCGCTGGCGCGCCAGTTGCCGTTGATGCCGTCGACGTTGGTGCGCACGATCCGCTGGTCGTAGGTGGTCCACGAGAACGCCACGTCCAGCCAGTCGACGCCGAAGCCCACCGCCAGCACCGTGCGGTCGGAGTCGGCGAGCAGCGGCCCGACGGCGAAGTCGGGCTGTGGGCTCTCCTCGAAGGCGCCGCCGAAGCGGAACTGCGGCCCGGTGGGCAGCTTGAGGAGCAGCCCAGCGCGGTAGCTCATGCTGTCCTCGAAGCTCTGCACGAAGGTCTGATCGAGGAGCGGCGTGCCGGGGAAGACGAAGGCCAGCTCCTCGAAGGTCTTCCAGCCGGTACGGCTGACGTCGATCTCGAGGGTGAGCGAGCGCGAGAGGCCGAAGGCGAGCCCGAGGCTCGCCACGTCCGGCAGCTCGAGGTTGGTTTCCATGGCCAGGTCGCGGTCGAGCGGCAGCGTGGCCGCGAAGAGCTCGTCGAGCTGGGCGTTGCCGGTGGGGATCTGGGTCATGCGCCCGACGCCGCCGAGGTCGATCGAGACTTTGCTGCGGTAGGCCAGGCCGTAGGAGAAGCGGGGCGAGACGCGGTGCAGCAGGCCCACGTTCCAGCCGAACCCGGCCTCGGTGTCGCTCTCCACGCGCACGCTGGCAGCGTCCACCAGGCGCCCGGTGAAGGGGTTGAGGGCGGCGTGCCGGCGGTCGAGCACGACCTCCGCCGAGCGGTAGGTGACGCCCAGGCCCAAGCCGAGCTTGGGCGTCAGCTTCCAGGCCAGCGTGGGGTTGACGTCGTAGGTGGTGATCTCGGCGCCGGTGGCGAGGAAGCGTCCGGCGAAGGAGGCCTCGCCGTTCCACTCGGTCGAGAGCAGGAACGGCGAGTAGACGCCCACCCCCACCACGCCTCGTTCGCCGAGCGGCAGCACCGCGTAGAGGTGCGGGGCGAGCTCGAGCGGGGTCTCCTGCTCGGCGGCGGTGCCGGCGCCGACTCCCGGCTCCAGTCCCTGGTAGAGGGACTCGTTGAAGGTCGAGACCGTGACCCCCAGGGCGCCGGCTTTTCTCTTCTTGAGCAGCGCCAGGCCACCGGGGTTGTAGAACAGGGCGCTCGGGTCGTCGGCCTGGGCGGCGAAGGCCCCTGCCAGGCCCGTGGCTTTCGCACCCTGGGCGAAGAGGGCAAAGCCCTCGGCGCCGGCCGGCGGCGCCAGCAACCCGGCCGCCAAGAGCAGCACGGTTGCGAGACCTGCGCGGTGTCTGCGGAGCAAGCGCCGGCATTGTGCCACAGCGGTAGGCCTCGGCAAAGGTCGATTCCTCCGCCGCAGGATAAATAGAAGATTCATGAAGCCGGGAAAAGCCAATATCGCATGTAGAATTGATTTGAGCTGGCGGAAAGCATCCCAGATCGCCCCTTCGAGCTGGCCCACGGCATCGAGGACAGCAGGAAGGACCTCAACCATTTCTACGAAGGAGCCTGAACCATGAACAGACTGAGAACTGGCCTTGGGCTCGGAATCGCGGCCGCGTTGGCTCTCGCCATCCTGGCCGCCCCGGCGGCGCAGGCCTGCACCGGCTACTGCGACTACCCGGACGGCTGCGGCACCTGTACCAGCGCCCCGTTCGAGACCGGCATGCTCTGCCAGCAGTGGGGGGCGTGTGCCTGCATCGAGATGCAGTGCTACGCGAGCTTCGAGACCCCGGAGACTTCCTCGACCCCGGACCCGGTGTTCGCCGTGGACGCTTCGGCGATGACCCTGGCGGTCCCGGCCACCAGCCAGGGTAGGTGCGCCGCTCCGCCGGCTGCCTCGACCGCCAACTGATCTCCCGCCTCGCCGCCAGCTCGGCTTCACCTGCGTCGTTCGTCACGGCGGACTGCGCAGATGTCAGCAGCGAAAAAGGGCATGTAGAGTCCACTCCCGACGCCCGGCCTCCGGCGCCGGCTTCGGCTAGGTCACCGGGTGCCTGGGCGCCAGCCGCTCGGTCGGTAGGCCGGCGCACTCGCGCAGCGCGGCTTCGACGTACTTGGCCACCATCTGGCCGCGCCAGGGGGCGGCGAAGTCGGTGTTGTCCATCGGCGTGGCGTCGCGTCGGGCGAGGCCGGCCGCGGCGGCGATCGTCTCGGCGGTGAGCGGCTTGCCGACCAGGGCCTCGGCGGTGGCCAGGGCCGGGGTGGGGTAAGAAGCCACGGCGCCGAGGAAGACCCGCGCGCGGGTCACGATCCCCGCGCCGTCGGTCCAAACGGCGCAGGCCGCGGTGAGCACCGCGAAGTCGATCGAGCCGCGCCGCCGCAGCTTCCAGAAGGCGCTCGCGCAGCCCTTGGCCTCGGCCGCGGAGGGGGCCGTGGCGTCGGCGGGCAGGAAGACGTCGGTCAGGATCTCTTCCGGCCGCTTGGCCAGGTAGTCCATGCCGTCGTCCCGGAAGAGCTGTTCGACCGGGATCACCCGCTCGCCGGCGGCGGAGACCAGCTTCACTCTCGCCCCCAGCGCACAGAGCATGGGCGCCGAGTCCGAGGCCGAGATCGCCCAGCAGCGCGGCGACCCGGGCGCCACCCAGCACACCGTGCCCTCTGCCTTCATGCAGTAGGAGATCGACTGCCGCCACTCCTCGTTCTGGTTGTAGTAGGTGCAGCGGGTGTCGAGGCAGAGGTTGCCGCCCACGGTGCCCATGTTGCGGAGCACCGGCGCCGAGATGCTGTCGAGCGCTCGCGACAGCGCCGGGTAGCGCTCGCGTACCAGGGGGTGGCGCGCGGCCGCGGAGAGCGTGGTCATGGCGCCGAAGCGCGTCTCGCCGCCGTGGAGGTGGCTGTTCTCGACGCCGGCCAACCCGGGCACGCGCCCGAGGCTGACCACCACGTCCGCCTTCTGGTGCCGGCGCTTGAGGTTGGGCCACAGGTCCGTGCCGCCCGCCACCAGCCGCACGCTGCTGCCCTCGGCGGCGCCCTCGCCGGCGAGCATGCGGGCGGCCTCGCCGACGCTCGCGGCCTGGTGGAAGCGGAACTTGGGCAGCCGCAGCATCTCAGCGCTCCTTCTCTCGCAGGCCGTCGGCGCGGTCAGCCCGCGGTGAGTGGTGCATCCTTCTTCTCCAACAGCACCTCCTCGCGCAGGCTCATGGTGCCGGAGGCGCCGCGCATGCCCGAGCGGCTCTTCTTGAGCTCGTTCACCGCGCGGCCGTCGCCGCCCTCGGCCGGCGTGGGCACGATCAGCACCTCGCCGAAGTCGACCGCCGGGAAGGAGCGGGGCCCGAAGCGCGCGGCCTGCCCGGCCGCCTGGGCTTCGAGCGCCTTGACGATCATGTGCGGCTGGATCGGCACCTGGTCGATGCGCACGCCCACCGCGTCGAAGATGGCGTTGGCCACCGCCGGCATCATCGGCAGGAGCGGCCCCTGGCCGACCTCCTTGGCGCCGAACGGCCCGTTGGGGTCGGGGTCCTCGACCAGGTAGGTGGTGACCGGCGGCATCTCTTGGAAGGTGAGGCTCTTGTACTCGAGCAGCGAAGGCGCCTTGTGCACCAGGGCGCCCGACATGCGCTTGGGCAGGCGCCGGAAGGCCTGCTCTTCCATCATCGCTTCGCCGAGGCCCATGTACACGCTGCCTTCGACCTGTCCCATGGCCAGCACCGGGTTGATGGCGCGGCCGATATCGTGCGCCACCCAGACGTGCTCGACATTGAACAGGCCGGTCCCGGGATCGACCTCGACCTCGACCACTGCCGCGGTGTAGGAGTAGGCGGGCGACGGGCCGACGCCCGCGCCGCGGTACTTGCCCGGCGAGCGAGGTGGGGTGTAGGAGCCGGTGGTGGCAAGGGTGCCGAAGCGGGCCTCGGCCACGATCACCGCCTCCATGAACGACAGGCCTTTCTCCGGCTCCGAAGCGTCGAACACCCGGCCTTCGGCGAAGGCCAGGCGCTCGAGCGGCAGCTCGAGGCGCTCGGCGACCGCGCGGGCCACCAGCTCGCGGGCCCGCTCGGCGGCCTCGCGCGCGGCGTTGCCCACCATCAGCGTGACGCGCGAGGAGTAGCTTCCGAGGTCGACGGGCGCGAGGTCGGTGTCGGCCACGAAGAGGCGCAGGTCGTCGAGAGAGACGCCGAGCACCTCGGCTACGATCGCTGCCAGCACGCTGTCCGAGCCCTGGCCGATCTCGCTCTCGCCGCAGTAGACGGCCACGCCGCCGCCGCGATCGAGCTTGATCATCACCCCGGACTGCGGCATGTGGTTCCAGTAGATCGGCAGGCCGGCGCCACAGAGGTAGGAGCCGCAGGCGAGACCCAGGCCGCGCCCGAACGGCAGCCTGCCGTAGCGCTCGCGCCAGCCGCTGCCCTCGACCACCGCCTCGATCGAGCGGCCGAGGGCGATGGTCGGCACCTTGAGCCAGTTGGCGGTTACCGTGCCGGGCGCGATCAGGTGGTCGAGCCGCAGGTCGGCGGGATCGATCCCCAGCGCGTGCGCCGCCTTGTCGAGCTGCACCTCGAAGCCGAAGCGCGGCTGCGGCGTGCCGTGGCCGCGCTTGGGACCGCAGGGCGGCTTGTTGGTGAAGGCGCGCACCCCCTCGAACCAGTAGGCCGGCAGCTCGTAGGTCACGGTCTCGAGCGCCCCGGTGTAGTAGGTCGAGGCCACGCCGTAGCTGCCGTAGGCGCCGCCGTCGAGCGCCGTCCGCAGGTGGTGCGCCGTCATCGAGCCGTCCTTCTTGAAGCCGGTCTTCAAGTGCATGGTCACCGGGTGGCGGCCGCGGTGGCAGTAGAAGACCTCCTCGCGGGTGAGCGCGACCTTGACCGGGCGGCCGAGCTTCAAGGCCATCTTGGCGGCCACGATCTCGTGGTGGAAGGGATCGCTCTTGCCGCCGAAGCCGCCGCCGTTCGAGCAGGCCACCACCCGGATGCGCGAGGCGGGAAGCCCCAGCACTTTGGCCAGCGCGCGGTGCACGTAGTGCGGCGTCTGGGTGGAGGAGTAGAGGGTCACCCGGCCCTCGTCCTCGGGCACCGCCACCGCGGCGTGCTGCTCTACCGGCAGATGGGTGTTGCCCTCGTAGAAAAAGGTGTCCTCGAGCACCAGGTCGGCCTCGGCGAAACCGGCCTCGAGGTCTCCGAACCGCATCGACACCTTCTTGTGCAGGTTGCCGTCGTCACCGTAGTCGTGGATGCGAGGCTCCGGCGTGGCGATCGCCTCCTCGACGCCGGCGATGGTCGCCAGCAGCTCGTAGTCGACCTTCACGGCGAGCGCCGCTTCGTAAGCCTGGTCCTCGGTAAGCGCTGCCACTGCCGCCACCGGGTCGCCCACGAAGCGCACCTTGTCCGGGCAGAGGGCATGCTCGTCCTGCGACACGGGCAGGATGCCGAAGGTCTCCGAGAAGTCGGCCCCGGTCAAGAAGCCGAGCACGCCGGGCATGCCCAGGGCAGCGGAGATGTCGATCGCCTTGATCAAGGCGTGCGGCACGGTCGAGCGCACCAGCCGCAGGAAGACCATGCGCGGGAAGCAGAGATCGTCCGCGTAGCGCGTCTGGCCGGTGACCTTGGCGCGGCCGTCCACCCGCCGGAACGGCGTGCCGACGAGCTGCAGCGGGCGCTCTTCGTAGCCCGGCTCGGCCGCCGGCGTCGGTTTGCGGATCGGCTCAGCCATGGTCGCGTCTCTCCTTCACCTAGCGCTCCATCAGCACCGGCAGCGGCGAGCCGAAGAACACCTCGCGCGGCGGGCGGGCGTCCTCGCCGCGCAGGGTCCCGGCCGCCCATTGCACGGCCTCGATGATCTTCTGGTAGCCCGTGCAGCGGCAGAGATTGCCGGCGAGCGCCGCGCGGATCTCGCCTTCCGTGGGCCTGGAGTTGGCGGCGAGCAGCGCCTTGGCCGCCATTAGGATGCCCGGCGTGCAGTAGCCGCACTGCGCGGCGCCCAGGTCCGCGAACGCGGCTTGGAGCGGATGGAGCTCGTTGCCCTGCTGCAGGCCCTCGACGGTCTCGATGGCGCGGCCCTCCATCTCTGCCGTCAGGGCCAGGCAGGAGAGCACCGGCACGCCGTCCACCAGCACGGTGCAGGTGCCGCACTCGCCCAGCTCGCAGCCGTGCTTGGTGCCGGTCAGGCCGCATTCCTCGCGCAGCACCTCGAGCAACGTGTGGTGGGTGGGGAAGGCGACGGCCCTCTCCTCGCCGTTGATGGTGAGCTTCAAGGTGGTGAGGTCGGCGTGCATGAGGTCCTCGCGCGGCGCTAGGCAGAGGCGGCGATCGTGGCGGGCCGGGCCTCGGCCGGTGCATGGGGCGGCGAAAGCGAGTCGAGGAGGGCGAGGTCGGGCGCCTGCAGCTCTACACCCGGAGCGAGCAGGCCCCGCACCTGGAGCTCCGCGAACTCGCGGCCGATCTCGCGCGCCGCCTTGCCGCCCTCGGGCCGGAACCACTTCACCGTCCAGTTCATGGCGCCGAGGATGGCGAGCGCTGCCACCTTGGCGTCCGTGGCGCGGAAGGCGCCGGCGCGTATCCCGTCCTCGATCAGGCGGCGCAGGGCCCGCTCGTACTCGCCGCGCCGCCCGAGGATCGTGTCGCGGAAAGAGCCGTCCAGGCCCTCGACCTCGAGGTGGGCGAGCGAGCCGGGTGTGCCTTCGTTGACGCGTTCGACGTGGCCCACGATCAGCAGATAGAGGCGCGCCGCGGGCGAAAGCGGCATCTCCCGCAGCCGCTCGGCCAGGGCGAGCAGCCCGGACAGCCCGTCTTGCTGGCAGAAGGCGAGAAGGGCCTGTTTGTTCTCGAAGTAGTAGTAGAGGTTGCCGACCGTCATGCCCAGCTCGGCGGCGATCTCCCGCATGCCGGTGCCGTGCACGCCGCGCCGGCGGAACACCCGCGACGCGGCCTCCAGGATCTCGCGTTTGCGCTCCAGCACGCGAGGATGGGCGGGGTCCAGGGCCATGGCCATGGCGGGAGAGTAGCAGGTTTGAACGGATGTTCAAAATTAAGGGTTTGCCCTTGAGTTGACCTGGACTCTTGCTCGTGCCTATGTTGAGCCCAACTGGAGAGGACCTCGGGATCAAGACCGTTCAGCAGAAGCCGAACCTTGCCAGCTCTGTAGCTGAGCTCCTGACCATACCCGCCGAAGAAAGGCTCGGGTTTGAGGTCCCGATCGATCTGGACCGTCCAAACGCCTTTGCCGACACCCTCGATGACCTCCCAGAGCGACACGAGGGTTCGAAGCGAGTCAGCCCTTGCTCGCCCGGCCTTCTGCGCTTCTCGCTCGTCATCCCGGCCTTCAACGAAGCGGACTACCTGCCGCGTCTGCTCGACACGGTCGACGACGCGCGGCGTCGCTACCACGCCGGGGCGGAGAGCGTTGAAGTCATCGTCGCCGACAACGCCTCGACCGACGCGACCGCGGCGCTCGCCAGGGAGCGGGGCTGCCGAGTGGCGCGAGTGGAGAAGC
This sequence comes from Thermoanaerobaculia bacterium, assembly GCA_044869805.1. Classification (GTDB taxonomy): domain Bacteria; phylum Acidobacteriota; class Thermoanaerobaculia; order Multivoradales; family SZUA-115; genus CAWDVR01. The sequence goes on from JBIOXV010000056.1 coordinate 22,899, forward strand.
GGGCGATCGCGGCGGCGCGCAACGGCGGCGCAGCGATCGCGCGAGCGCCCCGCCTGGCCTTCGTCGACGCCGACTTCCGGATCCACCCCGAGACGTTCAACGCTCTCGACCGGGCGCTGGACCGTGGTGAGGTCGTGGGCGGTGCCACCGGCGCCACGCTGGACCGCTGGTCGCCGGGAATCGCCCTCTCCTATCTGATGCTGGTGCCGCTGGTGTTCCTCACCGGCATGGACACCGGCGTCGTGTTCTGCCGGCGGGACGACTTCGAGGCGGTGGGCGGCTACGACGAGAGCCGACTCTACGCCGAGGACGTGAAGTTCCTGTGGGCCTTGAGGAGGCTGGGCCGGCGTCGCGGCCAGCGGCTGTTCCGGGCCACCGAGGCCAAGGCCGTGGCCTCCACCCGGAAGTTCGACCAGTTCGGCGACTGGCACTACTTCACGCGCATGCCGGGCCTGGCACTGGCCACCCTCGTCCACCCGCGGGCGGTGAGCGCCTTTGCCAAGCGCTACTGGTACGACGGCGAGAGGTAGTGGCCCAACCTCAGGGCACGGTTTCGGTCCACGCCGAGGAGTCGCCGCTCTCGAAGCCGTCGGCGAAGACGAGGCCGGCCGCCCAGCGGATGCCGCCGAGCAGGAGCGGCTGGAAGGCGGGATCGGAGTAGGTCTCGATGCGGTGACCGAGGTTGCTGTACCAGGCGCGGCCGGCGTCGACCGCGTGGCACCAGGTGATCGGGTGGTCACCCATGGCGCCGGGGCCGGGGTTGTACGACGCCTCGTCGACCGCCAGCAGGACGGTGACCGCCGGCCGCGGGTTGGCCTGGAAGTTGTACCACTCGTCGAGGAACGAAAAGCTCGCGGGCAGATGCGAGGTCGAGGGGTGATCTCCGACCTCGACCAGCACGGTCGCGGTCTGGATCGGTGGATGGTTCAAGAACCAGGCGTCGTTTCCCAGGAGCTCGCCGTAGAACGGCCAGCCGGTCTCGGTGTCGGACGCGGCGTGCACGCCCACATAGCCACCGCCTCCACGGACGTAGCTCTCGAAGGCCGTCTGCTGCGCGGCGTCGAGCACGTCCCCCGAGGTGTTGAGCCAGACCACGACCTGATACTGCGCGAGGCTCATGGCCGAGAAGACCGCGGCGTCCTCGGTCGCGTCGACGGTGAATCCGTTCGCCGCGCCGAGCTCCTGGATCAGGGCGATGCCGGCGGGGATCGAGGCGTGGCGGAAGGCCGCCGTCTTGCTGAATACCAGCGCGCGGAAGTCCTGGGCCATGGCAGTGGGTGGAGCGGCGAGCAGGACGAGCCCACAGCCGATCCACTGCTTCCACCTCTTCTCGAGCTCCTGGCGCATGGATCACCTCCCGGCGGGGAGCGACCGTGCAATCGAGCTGCCAGAAAGGATCAGCGCAGCCCTTCCGCCTCGCTCGGCCGCAGCACTCGCCAGCCGCTCACCCGTGGCCGGGGGCCGCCCACCTCGACCGTGGCCAGCACGGTCCGGGTCCCCTCCCGCCAGGTGGCGCGCGCGATCACCTCGAGCGTGGAGCCCGAACCGGCGCGCACCTCGCTGGCGATGGTACCGCCGCCGAACTCGCGCTCGGCCACGCCACCGGAGCCAGCGCCGTCCGCCAGCCCGGCCAGAGTCTCGGCCAGCACGGCGTCCGCCATGGCGGTGAGCTGGATGGTCTCGGCCTCGCGCCGCTGCGCCTGCTGGCGCTCGGCGACGAGGCTCGCCACCAGACCCATGGCAATCGACATCAAGACCACCACGAGCAGCGAGAAGAGGAGGATCTGGCCGGACTCCCTGGTCTCGCCCGTGGGGCCGGGCTTGCCCGCCGGAACGTCTGGCCTCCTGCTCACCATCCTCGTCCCCTGCCGCCGCCCCGCAAGGTCACGAGCAGACGGGCCACTGCAAGCTCGGGTGCCGGCTTGCCCGGCCCGCCGTCGAGACGCTGGCGCGAGGCGGGCGGCACCCGGTGATAGGCGAGGTCGATCTCGACCAGGTTGGGCGCGGAGGCGCGCCAGCGCCAGCGTGCGAGGTCCCGCAGCCAGACCTCGCGCACGGCCTCGGAGCCGTCGTCCCGCAGCAGGCGGCGGACGAGCTCGCGGCCCTCCCGCTGGTAGGCGATCGCCAGGCCCCCCTCGCCGCCGGCCTCCAGCAGCAGCGGCTCGCCCGTCCAGCCGTCGAGCGACGGCGGCGGCGGCGAGAGCACCGCGGCAGCTTCCTGGAGATCGGCGCGCAGGCGGTCGGTGGCGAGGCCGTTGATCGGGCTGGTGAGCTCCGCGCCGGCGGCCTGGATCAGGGCCCGCGCCTCTTGCAGCAGGGCGGCGGCCAGCAGCAGGCTGACGCCGACCACCGCCAGCACGACCACCATCTCGAGCAGGGTGAAACCGGATTGCCGGCACCGTGCTTCGCGCAGCACCGCTCAGGGGCTCCAGGACAGGGTTTCGACCTCGACCTGCAAGGGCTCGCCACGCACGCTGTAGCTGGCGACGACCTTCACCGAGTAGAGGTCCGCCTCGCCGGCGGCCTCGAGGTCGAGCCGGACGGTGAGCGAGCTTGCGGCGCGAGGCTCGCCCCACACCGCGGGCATCTCGTAGGAGCCGGGGATCATCGGCACCGCGCCGGCGCGCACCGCCTCGAGCACCGCCTCCGCCGTGCGATAAGCCTCACGGCGGGCCTCCAAGCGCTCGAGGTCCCGCGGCAGGCGGTAGAGGGTCGACAGGCTGAAGACCAGGATGAGGCCGAGCAGCAGCAGGCCGACCATGGCCTCGACCAGGCTGAAGCCGGCGCTCGCTGCCCCTCGTCGCACGGCGCTCCTCGCTGGCACGCCTCTACGAGCCCAGGTGGACGACGAGGGTCCGTGGCCGGGCGTGCCGCCGGTGCTCGAAGAGAAAGATGCCCTGCCAGGTGCCGAGCGCGAGGTCGCCGTCCACCACCGGGATGGAGAGCGAAACCGCGGTCAGCGCCGCCTTGACGTGCGAGGGCATGTCGTCCGGCCCCTCGGCGGTGTGGGTGAACAGCGAGTCGTTCTCCGGCACCAGGCGCGCGAACCAGCGCTCGAGGTCGCGGCGGGCCGAGGGGTCGGCGTTCTCCTGGATCAGCAGGCTCGCCGAGGTGTGCTGCACGAAGAGCGTGCACAGCCCCTCGCGCCACCCCGCGCTGCGCACCAGCCGGCGCACCTCGGCCGTGATCTCGGTCAGGCCGGGACCGCCCGCCGGCACTTCGAAAGTGCTGATCACGGGTCGATTCTACGTCGCCGGTCGGCGTTTCTCCGCCCGGCGGGTAAGATGCGGCCCCTCGTGCCCTGGCCAGTGGAGGACGCTTGTTGACGCCGAGCTGGATCGCCGTCGCCGGCTTCGGCCTGGCGCTGCTGGTGCTGGGCTGGCGATGGCGCGGCGAGGCGCGAGACGGCGAGGGGTTCTGGACCGCCGGTCGTCGCTTGGGCGGCCTCTCGGTCGGCCTCTCGGTCTCCGCCGGCTTCATGTCCGTCTCCTGGTCCTGCGTCTACGCGGCGCAGCTCTTCTACAGCTTCGGGCTGGGCGGCCTGTGGCTGATCACGATCCCCTGGCTGCTGGCCCTCTCCGGCATCTACTACCTGTCGCGCCACTACCACGGCCTCTCGGCCTTCAGCCAGCCGGAGATGGTAGGCCAGCGCTTCGGCCGCGCGGCGCGGCGCAGCCTGGCCCTGCCCATGGTCTTCGTGTTCCTGGTATGGGGCGGCGCCGAGATCTACGTCGCCGCCAAGCTCCTGGCGCCGGGGCTCGGGATCTCGATCCCCGCCATGGTGGTGGGCATCGGCGTAGTGGTGGCGACCTACTCGATGCTCGGCGGCCTGCGTGCGGTGGTGGCCACGGACAAGATGCAGTACGTGCTGGTGGCAATCTACGTGCTGCTGGTCGCCGGCCTCGCCGCTCGCGCCATGGTGGTCGAGACCGGCTCACTGTGGCCGGCGCCCGGCGTCCTCGCCGCCAAGTCCGGCGCGAGCTGGATGGACCTCGTCTCGCCCGGGCTGGCGACCATCGTCATCACCTTCTGCGCCTACCTGCCAGGCTGGCTCTTCGAGACCGACCTCTGGGTCAAAGTGCAGGCCGGCCGCGACCTTCGGGCCGCGCGCCGCGGCATGCTGATCGCCACCCTCAACTCGGCATTCTTCGTGGGCCTGCTGCCGCTGTTCATCGGGGTGGCCGCCCTGGCGCTCTTCCCGGCCGAGGGCGGCGTGGCCCCGGCGGCCCTGGGACACGAGGGCGACTCCATCTTCGCGGCGATCGTCGAGCGCTTCGCACCGCCGTGGATGGTGAGCGTGGCCGCCATCGGATTGATGGCGGCGGCGATGAGCACCATCGACACCTGCGCCAACGTCACCGCGCTGTCCTTCGGCTACGACCTGCTCGAGACCCACAAGCGGCGCCGGGCGGTGGTCGCTTCGCGTTGGGTGATGGCCGGCACCCTCGCCACGGCCTGCCTCTTCGCCCTCAACATCGGCTCGCTGTGGGACATCTTCTACCTGTCGAGCGGCGTGCTCTCGACCTCGGTCGCCTTCCCGGTGGCGGCGGTGTTCTGGCCGCGGGCTTCGGCGCGCGGCGTGACCCTCTCCTCGCTCTGCGGGTTTGCGGGCACCGGCATCGCGTACCTGCTCCAGGCCCTAGGCTGGCTCGACCGGGTGCAGCCGGAATGGCTCTCTGCCACCGGCCTCGGGTACATCCTCTGGGGAGGGCTGGCGGCGGCGCTCGGGTACTCGTTCGGGGCTCTGCTGGATCGCCAGAGGCTGCGGGGAGCGGACGCTGCTAGGATGAGCGGCCAGTAAAGTACGAGCAATAAAGTACAATCGGGAAGCGCAGCGCCCCGGCCCGCGAGCTGAGGTGCGGGCTCGACCGGCCACGGCGCGCAAGCCCGAAGGAGCATCCGATCATGCGAGTCGCCTTCCTCAAACCCCCGATCGGCGGCATTCTCGGCCTCGAGATGCTGACCTTCGTCGAGCCGCTGGGGCTGATCTGCGTCGCCGGCGGCCTCGAGCAGGACGGCCACGAGTGCAAGATCGTGGATCTGCGGATCGACGGCGAGGAGCCCGGCCTCGACGCCTGCCGGCGTTTCGAGCCGGAGGTCATCGGCCTGCAGTGCAACTTCACCACCGAGCGCAACCGCAGCCTGCGCCTGGCTCGGCGCGTGAAGCGCGAGATGCCGCAGGCCTTCGTGGTGCTGGGCGGCCACGACGCGTCGCGCGAGCCGGACTGGTTCGACGATCCGTCGATCGACGCCGTGGCGGTAGGCGACGGCGAGGAGATCATGCCCGCCCTGATGCACGCCCTGGAGCAGAGGGCGGACTTGAAGACTGTGCCCGGCCTGGTGCTCAACACCGCACACGGCCAGGTGCCGACCGGCCATGCCCCGTCTCGCCGCAACCTCGACTCGCTGCCGCTGCCCGCCCGCCACCTGATCGCCCACTACGCGCCGCACTACTACATCAACTTCCGCAAGCCCCTGGCGCTGATGGAGACGGCGCGCGGCTGCCCGTTCAAGTGCAACTTCTGCTCGGTGTGGAAGTTCCACGAGTCGACCTTCCGCGAGAAGTCCGCCAAGCGTGTGGTGGAGGAGCTGCGGGCGATCGAGGCCCCGAACGTGTTCATCACCGACGACATCTTCTGGCTCGACGTGCGGCGTGGCGAGGCGCTGGCCAAGGAGCTCAAGGCCTCGGGGATCAAGAAGCACTTCACGGTGCAGACCCGCACCGACATCATCTGCAAGTTCCCGCACCTGATCGAGATGTGGAAGGACTGCGGCAACCTCTCGATTTTCCTCGGCCTCGAGTCGGTCACCGACGCGGGGCTGGACGCGGTCAACAAGAGCAACACCGCGGCCAACAACGAGCGCGCGCTCGCCATCTTGAAGGAGCTGGGGGTGGGCTTCACCCCGAACTTCATCGTCGATCCGGCATGGGACCGCGCGGACTTCGCGCGGCTGCGCGAGTGGATCGACCGGACCGGCGCCTACAACAGCGGCTTCTCGGTGCTCACCCCGCTGCCCGGCACCGACCTGTGGGCGAGCGCCAAGGAGCGGGTCAACACCGACGACTGGGAGATGTTCGACATCATCCACGCCGTGCTGCCCACCAACCTGCCGCTCGAGGAGTTCTACGAGGAATACTCGAGCCTCTGGCGCCACGTGCTCGAGCTGCGCTACAAGACCCGCGGCAAGCTGCGCACCTACGTGCAGATGGGCGCCGCCCTCGCTACCGGCAAGGTCACGCTCGGCGCGGTGCGCAAGGGCATGAACCTGGCCAAAGTGTTCAGCAAGCCGGAGACCTTCCTCGCCGCCCACCGCGAACGGGCGGCGTAAGCACCGAGCCGGCGCCTACTCGTACCGCAGCGCCTCGATGGGGTCGAGGCCGGAGGCGCGGGCCGCGGGGTAGATGCCGAAGAAGAGGCCGATGCCGGCGGCGCAGCCGAGCGCCATGGCCACCGCGCGCGGCGCCACGATCACCGACCAGCCGGCGAAGCGGGCCATCATCGAGGCGGCGCCCGCGCCCACCGCCACGCCGAGCACCCCGCCCATCAGGCAGAGCACCAAGGCTTCGATCAGGAACTGCAGCAGCACCTGACGGCGGGTGGCGCCGATCGCCTTGCGCACCCCGATCTCGCGCGTGCGCTCGGTCACCGAAACCATCATGATGTTCATGATGCCGATGCCGCCCACCACCAGGGAGATGGCGGCGATGCCGGCGAGCAGGAACGAGAACGAGCGGGTGGTGGACTCGAAGGTGCGGCGCAGGTCCGTCTGATCGCGGATCGAGAAGTCCGGGTCGCCGCCTTCTCGGATGCGGTGCTGGCGGCGCAGCACGCGGTCGATGTCGGCCATGGCGCGGGGGATCGCGGTGGGGGAGCTGACCTGGACCGTGATGTTGCGCAGCCGGTTGCTGCCGAAGAGCCGGAAGCGCGCCGTGGTGAGCGGCACGATGATGCGGTCGTCCGGGTTGTCCCAGGAGACCTGGCCCTTGGTCTCCAGCAGGCCGATGACCTCGAAGTTGATGCCGCCGATCTTGACCGAGCTCCCCAGGAGCTCGGAGCCCGGCGTCGCCAGGTTCCTCACCACCTCCGAGCCCAGCACCGCCACCCGGCGCCGGCCCTCGAGGTCGGTGGGGTCGATGAAGCGTCCGGCCGCGAGCTGGAAGTTCAGGGTCTCGAGGTAGCCCGGCGTGGTGCCAGTGATCTGGGTCTGCGCGTTCTTGTTCTGGTACTCGACCTGGAACGAGCGCGACATCTCGGGCACCACCACGGTGAGGTCGGGCGCGCCGGCGAGCACCGCCTCGGCGTCCTCGGGGGTGAGCTCCTTCTCACCCTGCGACACGCCCATCGAGCGTTCGCTGCCCGGCCGGATGTAGAGCAGGTTGGTGCCCATGGCGGTGATCTGCTCGGAGACCGCCTTCTGCGCGCCCTCGCCGAGGCCCACCATGGCAATCACCGCTGCCACGCCGATGATGATGCCCAGAGTGGTGAGCACGCTCCGCATCTTGTTGCTGCGGATGGCGCGCAGGGCGACGAGCAGGGTCTCGATGAGGATCATCCGCTACCCCCGCTGCTGCGGCGCGAGCTGCTGCCGCCCGACATCCCGGGGATGCCGCGCATGCGCTCCATGCGCTGGCGGAATTCGGCCGAGGAGCGGAGCTGGGTGGCGCTCGGCAGCAGCACCACCTGCTCGCCCTCGGCGGCGCCGGACACGATCTCGGCGACCTCGTAGTTGCGCAGGCCGATGGTTACCTGCTTGGCCGCCAGGGTGCCGTCCGGGCCTTGCACGAAGATCACGCGCCGGCCGTCGTCGCGCCGGCCGCCGCCCTCTGCCGGGCCGCCGGGCGAGCCCTCGCCGTTGGTCCCCTGGGGCCGCTCCCGCCCTTCGCCGCCCCCTGCAGCCGCCCCCTCCGGGCCGAGCAGGGCCAGGCCGAGCAGGGCCGCCACGCTGCGCGCTTCCTCGGGCCGCTTCAGGGCCTCGTTCTGCAACACCAGCACGCCGTCGCGGCGGTCGATCAGGATCTCGATCTCGGCGTTCATGCCCGGCTTGAGCAGGCCCTCGCGGTTGTCGATCCGGGTCAGCACCGGGAACATGGTCACGTTCTGCTGTACCACGGCCTGCGGCTCGACCTTCAGCACCTCGCCCTGGAAGCGGCGATCCGAGTAGGCCTCGACGCGGATCGTCACCTGCTGGCCGGGCTTGACCTTGCCGATGTCCACCTCGTCGACCAGCGAGCGGATCTGCACTTCGGCCAAGTCGGCGAGGGTGAGCAACAGCGTGCCGCCCGAGACCTGCGATACGGCCGAGCTCACCACCTGCCCGACCTCGACGCTCTTGGCGATCACCGTGCCGGCGATCGGCGAGCGCACCGTGGTCTCGGCCAATCGCTCGGCGGCGTTGTCGAGGCTCTTCCTGGCCCGCACCACGTCGGTGTTGGCGGTAGTCACCGCCAGCTCGTCGAGCTCCAAGTCAGCAGCAGCCAGGAGCCCCTCCTGGTGGAGCCGGCGCGAGCGCTCGAGCTTGACCTTGGCGTTGTCGAGCCTGGCTTCGGCGGCGTCCAGATCGGCGGTCGCCTGGTCGAAGGCGTTCTGTGCGTCGCGGGGCAGGAGCTGCAGCAGCACCTGGCCCTGCTCGGTGCGATCGCCGGTGTCGACCGTCATGGAGATCACCTCTCCCGAGGCCTTGGATTTGACCTCCACCTTGCGGATCGGCTCGATGACGCCGTCGGCCGAGGCCGAGAGCATCAGCGAGCCCCGCTCGACAGCGGTGGTGGGGAAGGCGGTCTGGGCGTCCGAGCTCTGGTTGCAGGCGGCGAGCCCAGCGAGCAGCGGCAGGGTCACGGCTGCCACAAGGAGCGGCGCGTATCGAGGGCGGGGAAAGAAGGTCACTAGAGTCTCCAGGAGCTGAGAAGGTGCCTCTCGTACAGCCGTAGGCGGCCCGGCGGCGAACTATTCAGGGGAATGGCGCCGCTGTCAAGGCTCGGACAGGGACCGGCCACGGCCGGAGGCTACTCCCTGTAGAACAAACTTGCTGCGAGGTTCATGCCGGCGGCCGGGAAGCCGCCGGCCCGGCGCGCCTATTCGACGGTCGTGGTCCAGGCCGAGGTGTCGCCGCTCTCGAAGCCGTCGAGGAAGAGGGCAGCGGAGTAGAGCACGTTGAAGGCGCCGGCCGCCTCTGCGGCGCCGATCGTCTCGGCGGGCACGCCGATGGCGAGGTCGAGGCCGGTGTGGCCGGCGAAGCGCCCGGTGGCGAGGGCGAAGCCGAAGCGGTCCCCGCCCTCAGAAGGGTCGATGGTCTGTAGCCAGGTCTGGTCGCCGGCGTTGGACAGGCCGGTTTCCGGCGCGCCGTGAAGCACGTGCAGCAGGCCGGAGTCGGTCAACGGGCCCAAGTCCTCGAACGAGACGCCGATCGCGAGGTCGGCGGTGCCGTCGGCGTCGAAGTCCCCGGCCGCCAGGGCGTCGCCGAGCTGATCGGAGGCTTCGGCGTTTTCGGGGTTGAGGTCCTCCTGGGTCCACAGCGCGCTCGAGTCCGGGCCGCCGAAGTCGATCACCGAGACGGCGCCGGTGTCGGCGGGATCGCCAGCCAGCCCCTGGCCGGGGATGCCGACCGCGAGCTCGTCCCGGCCGTCGCCGTCGAAGTCGCCGGCGGCGAGCGCCGCCCCGAAATGGGCGCCGGCCTCGACCTCGCCCGGCACGCCGGCCGAGCCGGCGTTGCGCTCCAGCACGGGCAGGGAGCCTGCGAGGTCGGACACGATCAGCACCCCGCCGGCGGCCGCGGCGTCGGGGAGATCCTGGAACGGCGCGCCGATCGCCAGCTCCCGGCCGGCGCCGTCGTTGAAGTTGCCGGCGGCGAGCGCCAGCCCGAGCTGCTCGCCCGCCTGAGGCTCTCCCGGCAGCTCTCCGCTGCCGCGGAAGAGCACGATGTCGCGGGCTCCGTTGGCGTAGGCCGCCGAGCCGAAGAGCACGTTCACGGCGCCGGCGTTGGCCTCGCCGCCCAGGTCCTCGCCGGGGACGCCGATCGCGAGGTCGTCGAAGCCGTCCTCGTCGAAGTCGTAGGCCAGCAGGGCCTGGCCGAAGCGGTCGCCGGCCTCGGCGATGCCCGCGATGACCCCTCCCTGATCCCAGCCCTGGTAGACGCCGTAGCCGGGCTCCAGGCCGTCCTCGGAGCCGAGCAGGAAGATGACCTCGCCGACGTCGTTGTCGGCGTCCTCGCCGGCGCCGAAGTTCTCGAACGGCACCCCGACCGCGAGCTCGTCGCAGCCGTCGCCGTTGAAGTCGCCGGCCGCGAGCGCCGAGGCGAAGCTGTCGTGCTCCTCGGGAACGTCCGGCAGATCGGGCTCGAATTGATCGAAGAACTGGCTTCCGGTCGCCGTCAGGCCGTCCTCCGAGCCGTAGAGCACCAGCAGCGCCCCGGCATTGGCCAGGATGTCGACGTCGTAGAGCGGCAGGCCCACGGCGAGGTCCTCGAAGCCGTCGCAGTTGAAGTCGCCGGCGGCGAGCGCGCTGCCAGCCAGCGCCCCCTCCTGGGCCGGCCCGGCGACGTCCGGCGACGCGAGGTTCCAGGACTGCGTGCCGATCGGGCCGAGCTGGCCTGTGACCGGCGAGCCACCGGCCGCGAGGATCAGGGCCGGCAGTAACAGCGTTGATGCGGCGAGAGCCTTTGCGCGCATGGAGACCTCCTCGTCTGCATTCCACCGCGGAGGTTGGCGGAGAGGCGCCCGTGGGGTCCGTTCGGCCGCCTTCCGGTTCGATCACGAAAGGCTTACGGGACGCCTAGAATGACCCGGTGAGCAAACTGCCAGCCCGCGAACGGCGAGCCCTGGCGCCCTTCGAGGCCGGGGACTGGCACGTGGTGCCGGAGCTCAACAAGCTGACCGCGGCGGGCCGCGAAGTGACGGTCGAGCCGCGGGTGATGGAGCTGCTGGCCTGCCTCGCGCGCCATGCCGGCCGTACGGTGTCGAAAGACGAGCTGCTCGCCGAGGTCTGGAACGGCGCCTTCGTGGTGGAGAGCGTGGTCGCGAAGACGGTTTCCGTCTTGCGCCAGGCGCTCGGCGATCAGGCCGAGCAACCGACTTACATCTTGACCGTGCCGCGGCGTGGTTATCGCCTGCTGGCGCCGGTGCGCTGGCTGGACGGCGATGGTCCCGATGGGCTGAGCGGTGTGCCGGAAGAGGCCGGAGCCTATATGCCGGCGGCTGCGGCGCGCCGGCCACGCACTTGGCTGCCGGCGGCGCTCGGCCTCGCCGCGCTCCTGCTGGCGGCGGCCCTGCTGATGATCTGGGTGCGGGGCCGCGCCCCGGCGCCATCCGAAGCTGGCGACGGCTCGGCCCCCAGGACGCGCGACGCCACCCCAGCCGCCGGCGAGCTGCCGGACGAGGCCGGCTCCCGGCTTCCGCCCTCGACCTACCGCAAGCTGCTCGAGGCCCGCCTGCTGTGGTCGCGGCGGGGTATCGACGACCTCGGGCGCGCCCACCGACTGTTCGTCGAGGTGGTGGCCGAGGCACCGGATTTCGGACCCGGACACGCCTGGCAGGCGCTCTCCTTCGTCACTGCGTCCAACTACGGGATCGAGCCGCGCGCCACCGGGCTCTCCCAGGCCGAGACCGCGGCGGGGAGGGCGCTGGCCCTGGCGCCGGAGGACCCGGTGGCCCACACCGCTGCCGGGCTGGTGGCGCTCAACCGGCATCTCGCCGCCGACCGCGCCGTCCGCGAGTACCGCCGCGCCCTGGAGCTGGCGCCCGGCTTCGCCCCCGCCCACCAGTTTCTGGCCGAGGCCCTGTCAGCGGCCGGTAGGCACGAGGAGGCGGTGGCCGCGGCCCGCCGTGCCACGACGCTCGAGCCCACCTCGGCCCTGATGCAGGGAGTCGAGGGCCTGGTGCTCCAGGCGGCCGGCAGGGCGGAGGAGGCACTGGTGGCGCTCGATCGCTCCCTGGTGCTCGATCCGCGCTTCGCCTGGTTCCGCCGCTACCGCGCCTACGCACTGATCCGGCTCGGCCGCGACGGGGAGGCGGCTCAGGAGCTCCTCACCGAGTCGCGGGGGGCCGCTGCCGCGCCGCAGAACCTCGCCGCCTTGGAGCAGGCGGTCGCGGCCCAAGGCCTCGCCGGGTACTGGCAGTGGCGCGTCGACCAGCTCCTCGCCGGCCGGGACCGCGGCCTCCCGGTGCTGCGCACGCAGCTCGCAGAGGCGCTGGCGGCGCGAGGCCGCACCGAGGAGGCGCTGCGCGAGCTCGAGCTCGGCCCGGTCGCCGAGGAGGCCGAATACTTCCTGCACTACCGCGGCAGCCCGGCCTTCGACACGGTGCGCGGCGACCCGCGCTTCCGCGCCGTGTACGCGCGCTACGGGCTGTAAGCTGGGCACCATGGACGGTGTCAAGCCCAAGCCCCTGGCGTCGAGCGAGATCACGGCGCTGCTCGCGGCCGCTGCCCGCGGCGAGCCGGGTGCCCTCGACCGCCTGATGCCCGTGGTCTACGAGCAGCTCCGGCAGACGGCGCGCGGTCAGCTCCGCCGGCTGCGCCTCGGCCAGACGCTCGACACCACGGCGCTGGTGCACGAGGCCTACTTCAAGCTCGCAGATCGCGCGGGCGCCGGCTTCCAGGACCGCGCGCACTTCTTCTCGGTCGCCGCCGTCGCCATGCGTCACATTCTCGTGGACGAGGCGCGGCGGCGCGCGACACTCAAGCGCAGCGGAGCACAGGTGACGCTGGACCCCGAGATGCTGAAGGTCGATGCCAAGGCAGTGGACATCCTCGCCGTGGACGAGGCACTGCGCGCCCTGGAGAAGCTCGACGCCAGACAGGCACGGCTGGTCGAGCTGCGCTACTTCGGGGGCCTGACCGAGGAGGAGACCGCCCACGAGCTCCAGGTCACCGCCCGCACCGTGCGCCGCGACTGGAGCACGGCACGGGCGTTTCTGGCCAGGGCGTTGGCGACCTCAGCGGAGTGAGTCCGGCTGCGCCGAAGTGCCAGGCCACTCGGCCGGCCCTTCTGACGGCGGCGGGTCCGGCGTGCGAGGTTTGTTCACCACTTCGGGGTCGACATGCCAGCGCCCGCCGTCGGTTTGCGAGTGGGTCGTACCGCGGAACTCGAAGCCGAAGGGGTCCATCGTGTTCGCCTTCAGATCCTCCGTATTGGTGATCACGAGTTGCTGCTGGTTGAGGTCCTTCGAATCGGTTGGGCCCTCGATGCAGAAGGGCCCGTTCTGGCCCCACGGTGGCCACTGAAACTTATCCCCGGTCGAGTGCGAGGTGGCGATCACGCCGTCCACGGTCGCGCCCTCCGGAAAGGACTCGAACGCCACTGCAAGTGAGTCTCCGGACAGCAGCACGGTCTGCTTCGGGCCGTCCCAAACGGCGTTTCTGTCGTCCCCTTGATCGGATTGGTACTCGATGGTCGCTTTTTGCGGCGGTGAGTCAATCATCGTGCGCTCCCTTCAGCTCGAGGCGGTGAACGAAACCGGGCCGGGCATAGCCCGTAGCCCGTAGGCGTCGGAGCACCGCTGCGGCCTCCGCGGTCGAACCGAGCAGGTGGGCGGCCTCGGCCCAGGGGGCGAGCAGCACCGGGTCGCTGCTTCTGCGAGCCTGGGGCTCGACCGTCTCCCGAGCTTCGTTCCAGGCGGCGAGGGCCTGCGTGTAGTTCCCAGTCGCCGAAGCGATGCGGCCAGACAGCAGCCGCGCGTGGGCAAGCAGGCCCCGGGCCAGCCGGTCCTCGGCCTGCCGCTCGAGCAGGCCCGCGAGGACGCGCCGGCTCGCCTCGGCCTCCCGGCCGGCGGTGGCGTGGTCGCCGCGAGCGAAGGCCAGCGCTGCCAGGTCCAGATCGACGGCGGCGGCGTCCCGCCGCCAGTCGACGTTCTGCGAGTGCGAAGCTCCCAGCTCCGCCAGCAGCGTGCGGGCCTCGGCAAGCTCGGCGGCGGCGCCGGCGCGGTCCGCGAGCGCCAGCCGTGCTTCGGCGAGCTGCTGGTGGCAGACCGCGAGGTCCCGCCGCCAGTCGCCGTTGTCGGGATCGAGGGCGGTGAGCCCGCGCAGCAGGCCTTGCATCCGCTGCAGCTCCGCGAGGGCGGCGCGCGCCTCGCCCAGGAAGAGGTGGAGATCTGCTACGTGGCTCAAGCTGGTAGTGAGGGAGTGGCGTGCCTTGGCATCCTCGGGGGATCGGGCGGCAAGGTCCTCGCGCCGCGCCCGCTCGCGCTGGTACTCGGCGAGTGCCGCCCGGAGCTCGCCCTGCTTCTCGAGCATCCGGGCCAGCCACGAATGGCCGCTCGCCAGGCTCGCCCCGAGCTCCCGGTCGGTCGGCCGGCCGGCGGCCAGACGCTGCTTGATCTCGACGCTGCTTCGGATCGCCTCGCCGGCGGCGGCGAGATCGCCGCCCGCCTCTTCGACGGCGCCGAGGTTGGTGTAGGCGTAGGCCAGCTCCATCTGCCACTCTCGATTCTCGGGCTCCTGCTCCACCAAACGGCGAGCCAGCTCGAAGTAGGACAGGAACTGCTCGCGGGCCTTGCCGAGCTCGCCCTCCTGCCGCCGGGCCGAGCCCAGCCAGAAGTGGCTCTGCGCGAGGTCGAAGAGGCGCCGCGCGTTGTCCGGGTCGCGGTCGGCCAGCGCCTGCGCGAGCTTCAGCGACTCTTCGAGCGGTGCGATGGCCTCGGCCAGCCGGCCCTGCCGCGTGCGCACGTCGCCGACCTGGTACAGGGCCTGGGAGCGCCGCGCCAGCTCGTCGTCGCTGAGCTCGGCGACCGGCACCGCTGCGAAGTACCGCATCGCCTTGGCCCCCACGTCGTCGAGGACCTCGAGGCGGCCCACCGGCTCGAGCTTCCGGCGCAGGTCGCCGAGCATGAAGCTGATCAGGTCCTCGGCCTGGCGCTGGCGCAGCGCGGCGGTCTGGCGCGCCTGTCTTTCCCGCAGAGCCATGAACCCGACCACCGCCAGCACCGCTAGCGCCGCCGCGGCCACCCAGGTGGCGAGCCTGCGGCGGCGCGCCATGCGCTCGAGGGCGGCTCGCTCAGCGCGGGCAGCGCGGCGTTGCTCGAGCGTGCGCAGCAGCTCGGCCACCTCGAGCGCGCTCGCCGGCCGTCGCTCGGGGCGGCCGTCGACGAAGGAGGCGAGGTCCTCGGCCAGCAGCTCGTCGGCCACTTCCCGCTGCCAGCCGGGCGCCAGCGCGCGCGAGAAGTCGCCGGCCACGAGCTGGTAGAGGAGCACCCCGAGCGAGTAGAGGTCGGCCTGCGTGGTCGCCGGCTTGCCCTCGAGCAGCTCCGGCGCCATGTAGCGCACGGTGCCGCTGGTGTCGCCGCCGGTTGAGGCCCTGGCGGTGAAGCCGAGGACGGTGAAGCCCGGCTCTGCCAGCGCCTGCGGGTCGACGAGGCGGCCGATGCCGAAGTCCGCCAGCCGTGCGTGAGGCCGCCCTTCGCGATCGGAGGCGATGAGCACGTTCTCCGGCTTGACGTCCTTGTGCAGGATGCCCACCGAGTGGGCCGCGGCCAGCGCGTCCGCCACCTCCGCGGCGAGCGCCAGCCGAGTCGCGAGCGCAATCGAGGCGAGGCCGCCTTCTCGGGCGGCCCAATCGACGAGGTTTCCGCCCTCGGTGTATTCAGACTCGAGGTAATAGGGAGGCTGGTCGAAGTTCCAGTCCAGGATGCGGGCGATGTCCTGCCGGTTTCCCAGGGTCTCCTTGAGCAGGCGAAAGAAGGTCACCTCGCGC
Source organism: Thermoanaerobaculia bacterium (assembly GCA_044869805.1). GTDB lineage: Bacteria > Acidobacteriota > Thermoanaerobaculia > Multivoradales > SZUA-115 > CAWDVR01. Next base: position 38,580 of record JBIOXV010000056.1, read on the forward strand.
TTCAGGGCTCGCAGGCGCGAGGCGTCGGAGCAGAACTTGAAGACGCGCGTCTCCCCGGATCGGTGGCGGGCCAGCCAGACCTCGCCAAAGCCGCCCTCGCCGAGCCGCTCGGCGAGCACCCAGTTGGGACGGCGAGGAATCGGCTGCTCCGGCGCCGGGCGCCAATCCGCGAGCGGCGCCGGGCTCGCGAGCGGGTGGCGGCCGAGCCCCGGCGACGGTGGCGGCTCCCGAGGCAACGTCGCCAGCCAACTTGTGTCGAGGTCGTGGAGCAGCGCGGCGATGTCCGGATAGCGGGCTTCGGGGTGCTTGGCGAGAGAGCGCGCCACGATCTGCTCGAGCTCCGCCGGCACCCCTGGCCGCAGCCGGGAGAGCGGCACGGGCGTGAGGTGGAGGACGGAGTGGATCGCCGCCTGCGGGTCCTCGGCCGGGAACGCTTTGCAGCCGCCGATCATCTCGTAGAGCATGGCTCCCAGCGAGAAGATGTCGGTGCGCGCGTCGACCGGCTCGCCCCGCGCCTGCTCGGGCGACAGGTAGGCGGGGGTGCCGAGCACCGCGTCGGTGCGCGTCAAGCCTACCGCTCCGGCGATCTTGGCGATGCCGAAGTCGAGGATCTTGGCCTCGCCCCGGGCGGTGATCAGGACGTTGGCGGGCTTGACGTCACGGTGCACGATCCCGGCTTGGTGCGCGTGGGCGAGGCCGCGGCCGACTTGCATCGCGAGCTCCACTGCCTCCAGCACCTCGAGCGGCCCGCGGGCAAGCCGCCGGCGAAGGGTCTCTCCAGGGTAGAAGGCCATCACCAGGAAGAGCCGACCCTCCGCGCTCGTGCCGAGGTCGTAGAGCGTCGCGATATTGGGATGATCGAGCACCGAGACCGTCCGCGCCTCGAGCAGAAAGCGCTCGCGCGCCACGGCGTCGCGGCTCCACTCCGGGGGCAGCAGCTTGACGGCGACGCTGCGCTCGAGGCGGGTGTCGCGACCGAGGTAGACCTCGCCCATGCCCCCGGAGCCGATGCGCCGGATCAGCCGGTAGGGACCCAGCTCCCGGCCGGCGAGCGGATCGGCCGTCGCACCCTCTGCGGTCCCGTCGTCTAGGAGGTCGGCGGCGACTTCGGCGGCCGGCACCGCCAGCAGGCCGGCCGCGGCGCCGTCCGCCGCCAGCAGCTCCTCGACCTCGCGGCGCAGCTCCCGGTCGCCTCCGCAGGCGCGCTCGAGGAAGGCCTCGACCTCGGCTCTGGGAAGCTCCTGGGCATCGCCGAGGACCCCTCGGACCTGCCGCCAGCGTTCGGGGCTCGAGGAGCCTGGGATGCTCATGGCCGTGCGATCGCAGCCCAGACGGCAGTGGGCCGCGCGCGCTCGAATGCTCGGCGCGCACGGCCCGATGCCCGCCCCCTCTCGTCGAGCAGGGAGCTTCTCTAAAGCGATTGCGATTGCATTGCAGAGTAACACTCGGGGCAGTAACGAAACAAGTGGATTGGCGGGCGGCCCGCGGTTACGAGATGGGGCTCAGCGGGCCGAGTCGCGAGACAACGCTGTCCGGAATTCCTGGCACACCTCGTTGCCAGGACTAAAGGAGGAAGAGATTAGCGCTCGTCGTAGCCGTTGGTGTAGGCCCAAACCACCTCAGCCATTCAGGAGACGAATCATGCCTAGCGACCTTTCCACGACTCTCTACCTGCAATACCTCTCGGCGCTCACCAGCACCATCCAGTTGCCGGGCGACCCGCAGATCATCAGCCCCTACCAGGTCTGGGACTGGGGCGGCACCCAGGGTTCCCTGGCGGGGCTCACCTATTCGCAGTATCTCGCCCTGAACCAGGTGCCGACCAGCCCAGGGAGCGACAGCAGTTCCTGGGGCTCGACTCCCGGCTTCGACTCGATCTACAACGGCTGGCTCACCATCGCCCTGAACCCCCTTCCCGGCCAGAACGACCCGCAGTATGTGCAGATGCAGACCGCCGTCAACACCGCCACGAGCAACCTGGCAACCGCCAGCCAGACAGCTTTCACCAACTACAAGAACTTCGTGCAGGCCAACCAGTCCGCGGAGATCTACCAGCAGTGGCTCGCCAACGAGGGCGCGGCCTACAGCGCCGCCGTCACCAGCGCTCAGGCGGCTCTCACCACCGCCACCAACGCGCTCAACGCCTATGTCGCAAGCAAGAGCAGCGCGGTAAAAGCTGCCGTGACGGCCTACACGAATGGCCAGTCGTTCGTCACCAACCCGCTCACCAACCAGCCCGTCCAGGTCGCTGGCTGGGCGACGAGCGAGTTCGCCTACAACTACGTCAACACCATCACCAAGAACAATCCAGGCGGCCGGGCCACCGCCGGCAACGCGCTTTCGTTCTCGATTAACCAGGCCACCGACGCCTACGACTATCAGCACAGTTGGGCGAGCGGCGAGACCGGCTTCGCTTGGGACTTCTTCGTGGCGGAGGGAGAGGGGAGCTGGTCGTCGACTTCCACGGAGTCGTTCTCATCCAGCTACTCCATGACCTTCTCCTTCGGTGACATCTCGACGATCCAGGTGAGCCCCGGAACGTGGTACAGCGCCGGCCTGCCGGCCCTGCTCGGCAAGAACGGCCCGTACAACGAAGGCTACTCCGGCTTTCAGGCCGGCTCCAATACCTACTTCTTCGGACCGCCGAGCGGCGAGCTCGAGCGTTTGACCACCGCCATGGTGGTGGGATACCAGCCCCAAGTGGCGATCTCGGCGGGCGGTTCTTTCGCCACTACCCTCGAGAGCGCCTGGCAGGCGGAAGGTGGCCTGGTGATCGGGCCGTTCGCCTTCGGGGCTGCCGGTGGCGGCAACTCCGAGAACGATACGTTCAGCTCGGACGGCGCGACCGTGACGCTGACCAACAACGGCGCGTGGCCTTACGTGCTGGCCTTCGTGTCCAACTGGGTGGTGCCGCCGTCCGGCGCTGCTCTGACCGGCCGGCCAAGCGCGCCAGCTCGCCCTCGGCGACGGATCGCACGCCGCTAGCCGGAACCATTGCAACCCAGGAGAAGACCATGCCCGAGATCGGTTTCGTCACCGTCACCAATATCAACAGCGGGGTAATCTGGACGACCGGCCAGCAGGCGACGGCCCCCGGCCTGCCACTGCCCCGCGCCTACAACGTCCTCGTGACCGCGGTACCGGCCGACCAGCCGCCGGTGGGGTTCTTGAACAACCCGGCACACCAATTCGTGGTGCAGGGGCGCTACCTGGCAGACGGACAGCTCTTCGTGTCAGGCCTTCTGACAGTCAACCCCGGGCTGAGCGACCCGCCGGCTGTCTACGTCTTCAGTCAGATGGGGCGCGGAGGCGGCAGATGATGCGGATCGGGGTCCCCGGCCCTCGGCGCGCTGCCTCGGGGCCGAGGCTTCTGCTTGGAGGCTGCTGATCCTGGCAACAGGTTCACCAGCTCGAGTGTTCTGACCTGCAGGGGGCGAGGCCTGGGTGAGCCGCTGAAAGGTGGCGGTGACCAGGCCTTCAGCCTCTGACGCCCAGGTGCTGCGCCTATCTGTTGCCGCCGGTTTCCACGCAGTCTAAAAAAGAAGGCCTGCCGCGCTTGGGTTGGCTTCCAAAGGGTCCTTCTCTTCACTCCTGGAAGAGAGAACCGGCCCGCCGAAGGAGGCGGCCAGAAGGGAGAGCTATGGGTCCCGAGGCGAAGAAGTTCTTGGTGCGCGCTCCGTCGGCCGCCACGCGCCGCGCCGCGTGGGGGGCGCTGCTGTTCGTCGGGCTCGCCTTGCCGGCCGGCGCCCAGCCGCAGTGGGAGACCGCGATCGATCACCCCACCGACCCGAAGTACGTGGCGATGCCCTACGAGGTGGTGTTCGTCGCCACCAAGGTCGTCGAGAGCCCGTCGGCGATCTGCCCCGGCCTGCCCGAGGGGGATTACGAGATCGGCACCGACGTGATCGGCGCCACCCGGCCCAGCGCCGGGAACTCGCTGTGGGTGGTGACGAGGACCGGTGAGGTGAAGAAGCTATTTCCCCTGCCGGTGCACGAGTCCATCCTGGTGACGCACCCCGGCACCGGCCAGCAGGTCCCCCTCATCGACACCCCGGTGGGGCAGCTCGACAAGGGCTCGGTGGTGGAGCCGAACGTCTCGGAGGACGGCCAGCGGGTGACCTTCGGCTACTTCCACGACCCGACCCTCAAGCTGGACAACAATTTCGGGAACCTCTCGCTGCGGGGCGCCGACCTCTACGTGATGGACATGTCCGCCCTGATCGCGGACCCCGCGACCGACCCCTCGCTCCTCCCCGTGAAGCGCCTGACGTTCAAGATCTACAACGCCGACGGCTCCCAGGCCAGCGCCGACAAGAATAAGAACGCGATGAACCTGTTGGAGGTGAACAGCTCGAACGGCGGGCACAGCGGGAACAACGGCTGGGGAACCGTTTATCTGCACGGCGTCGAGATGCGGACCGCCGACGGGTTGAAGCTGGTGTACGTGAGCGGCGAGAAGCGGCTGATGAACTCCAACGACCAGCGCGGTCACTCCAACTACAACCTCAACCTCCACATCGCCGACCTCGAGGCCGACGGCAGCCTCGGCCCGAGCCGGCAGTTCCAGTACTACACCACCACCTCGGCGCTCTCGCCCACGCCGTTGCCCAACGGCATCGCGTTCTCCTACCAGGGCACCACCGCGGACGGCCGCAACTGGCAGATCCAGCGCATCGACTCGGTCGGCCGCTGGGCGCCGCTCATCGGGTACGGCACCAACGACGACCTCTTCCACCTGGGGTCCTACTGCGTGGCGACCCAGAGCTACAACGGCGACCCGGCCGGGGACTACTTCCTCGCCACCCGTTACTACAACGAGAACAACAACGGCTTCGGCGGGCTGTGGAAGATCAACCTCGCCGAGACCGGGATCAACACCTACGACGACTTCACGCAGTGGGGTGTCAAGCCGAAGCAGAAGAGCGCCCGCAAGCTGAGCCCGCTGGTCACCGACAACGACTACCCTTCCAACAAGAACGGCGCCGGCCAGTTCTACGGCAAGATGACCTCACCGCGCTGCGGGCGTGCCGACGAGCTGTTCTTCGCCTACACCCCCACCAGCGCCAACCACAAGTCGGGCTACTGCTCGAGCGACGGCCGGGGCATCTACCACGCCTACATCGGCTTCCGTGCCGGCTTCGGGACCTTCGACCCCACGGCCGTGTGGTCACCGACCAACAACAACGGCGTCCGGGTGCTGGTCGACGACTCCGAGGACTTCTACACGCTCGCGTGGCCCGTGCCGCTGCTGTCCTGGCAGGAGCGCACCGGCAACGCGAAGCAGGCGTTCAGCAACACGGTGATCGACCGCCGCAGCCCGATCCTGCCCGGCGAGCCCTTCGCCCAGGTCGGCACCTCCGCGATCTACAACACCGACCGGCGCACCTACGACTGCTGGCTCGGGGGAGGCGGCGGGGGCCAGCCCTACAACCCCAACTACAACGCCACGGGCGGCGTCAACGGCGTGAACGGCAACCAGCGGGTGCAGATCCTCAACAACTTCGACGCCGTGACCAAGGTGCTGCAGACCGGCGGTGCTCCCGACTTTTGCAAGCCGCTCACCAAGGAGGACGTGCTGGGCATCCAGGTCAACATCACCAGCAACAAGATCAACCACGACTGCTGCGAGGTCGGCTACGAGACCGACGGCGCCGGCGAGCTCGAGACCGCCCGCCTGCTCGGCGTCTACGACGTCCGCGCCCAGAGCGACGCTTCGTTCCTGGCCACCATCCCCTCCCATGTGCCGTTCGAGTTCCACCTGCTCGATGCCGAGTACGGCATGCGTCTGGTGGACGTGCGCTCCTGGCACAGCCTCCAGCCGCGGGAAACGCGCACCAACTGCGGCGGCTGCCACCAGCACGTCGAAGGAGCGGGCATCTCCTTCGCCGGCACCGTGGCTTCCTCGCAGCCACCGCTCGACATGGTGACGCAGACGCACGCGGTGAGCTACGACGGCTCCTGCAACCCGATCCTCCTGCCGCCAAGCTCGACGGCAACTCAGCTCCTGCCAGAATGGAAGCTGGACATCTGGCCGGGCTTCCAGACCTACTGCAGCTCGTGCCACACGGGGAGCGGCAGCGGCACGGCCGTCTTCGCCTACACCGGCGAGCAGAGCGCCTACAACACGCTGCGCAACAAGCACTTCGCGGACCCGATCAGCGGCGCGCTCGGCAGCCCCGCCTTCTGGGCGGCGCGGGGCGAGCGCACGGACGGCCGCAACAACGCGCTCTACGCCGCCACCAACCCGCCGTTCAAGTTCAGCGCCGTGCATGCCACGACGCCCGGCCTGTGCGCCCAGGGCGACACCGTCAAGGCGGGCTGGGTCCACAAGCTCGGCCAGTGGATCGACAACCACATGCCGCGCACCACCAGCGGCAACTTCGCTGCACAGTACGACACCTACCACCCGACCGTGGACGGCGCCTACTCGAACGCCGCCTGCGACGGCACCAAGCTGCGGGTGGGCTACTGGGACGACAGCGGGTTCCTGGATCTGGTCCAGGTGTTCGAGAACGGTGTGCTGGTTCCCAACGCTTCCTGGGGCCCCAACGAGCCCAACGGATCGCGGCTCCTCACCGGGCTCTCGATCACCGCCACGGACGTGATCAAGGTCTACGCCGAGGACGACAAGGGCAACCGCCAGTGGTACGAGAAGACCGGCAAGCAGCTCAAGAAGGACTGCCAGTGGAAGTTCCTGCTCGTGGAGGAGCCGATTCCGGCCCCGCACCCGCTCCCGTAGCGGGCCGGGGCCGCCGCAGCGCGGTCGCGCCGGGCGTGACGAAAGGAAAGCTCCGCAACGGGAGCAGCAATTGCTGCCGGTTGCGGAGCGGGTGGTTGCCGGGCCCTCAGAAAGCAGCGGCTCTTGCCGCGGCCCGCCGGCGGGCGGTCATGGCACCGCAGACCGCTCCGGCCAGCAGGCCAACGGCGAGAGCCGAGAGGAGCGCCCGGCCGGGATGGCTCTGCACATAGCTGGTGCCGGTATCCTGCAAGTCGCGGAGCTGCTGCCGCCCCTGCTCGACGCGCTCGCGCACGACTTCCGTGGCGTCGCGGCAGACGGCTCCGACCGCTACGCCCACCTTCTTCGCGCTCTGGCGCACTCCCGAGGCGGCCTGCTGAACTTGCTGGGAAACCTCCTGCCGGGCGTCGGCCACCGCGCTCCGCACGGCGCCGACCGACTCGTGGAGGATGGTGCGGGCGTCAGGAAGTGCTTCCTGGGAATCGTCGGTGGCAAGGCCGAGCGATCGTGGCTTGGCGCTCGTGTTGGGGGCGCTCGTGTTGGGGCTCGTGCTGGGGCTCGTGCTGGGACTCATGGGGGGATTCCTCCGTTCCGTTCGCGATCCGAGAGGGTGTACAAGGGGCCGCTCTCGTCGTTCGGCCAAGGACACGAGAACGGCCACTCACCGAGGGCTGCAGGATGTGTGCCGGCCGGAGCAGCCGCTCGCCTACGCCGCGGCGCCCGCCGCCACCTTCACCTCCCCGATCTCCACGGTCAGGTCGCCGCCCTTGACCCCGACCGTCACCTTCGCGCCCTCGGGCACCTCACCGGAGATCAGCGCGCGGGCGAGGCGAGTCTCGAGATGGCGCTGCAGAAAGCGCTTCAGAGGCCGTGCTCCGTAGACCGGGTCGTAGCCCTGGCGGGCGATCAGCTCCTTGGCGGCATCGGTCAGCTCGAGGCTGATCGCGTGCTCCGCCAGGCGCTTGGCGAGATCCGCGGTCTGTAGGTCGACGATCTGCTTGATCTCGGCCAGCGTGAGGGTCTTGAACAGCACGATGTCGTCGACGCGGTTCAAGAACTCGGGCCGGAAGTGCCGGGAGAGCTCGCCCATCACCGCCTCGCGGGCCCGCTCCGAGATCTCGCCACGCTCGTCGATGCCCTCGACCAGATGGTGGGCACCGATGTTGGAGGTCATGATCACCACCGTGTTCTTGAAGTCCACGGTGCGGCCCTGGGAGTCGGTCAGGCGGCCGTCGTCGAGGAGCTGGAGCAGCACGTTGAACACGTCGTGGTGCGCCTTCTCGATCTCGTCGAAGAGGATCACCGAGTAGGGCTTGCGGCGCACCGCCTCGGTGAGCTGGCCGCCTTCCTCATAGCCCACGTAGCCCGGGGGTGCGCCGATCAGCCGCGACACCGAGTGCTTCTCCATGTACTCGCTCATGTCGATGCGTACCACGTTCTCCTCGCTGTCGAAGAGCGCCTGCGCCAGGGCCTTGGCGAGCTCGGTCTTGCCCACGCCGGTGGGGCCGAGGAAGATGAATGAGCCGATCGGCCGCCGCGGGTCCTTGAGCCCGGAGCGGGCGCGGATCACGGCGTCCGCCACCAGCTCGACGGCCTCGTCCTGGCCCACCACTCGGCGGTGCAGGATCTGGTCTAGGTGCAGCAGCTTCTCGCGCTCGCCCTCGACCAGCCGGGTGACCGGGATGCCGGTCCAGCGCGAGACGATCTCGGCGATCTCCTGCTCGGTCACCTCCTCGCGCAGCAGCCGTGTGCCGCCTCCGGCGGCGGTCTTGGCCTCGGCCTCGGCGAGCTGGCGCTCCAGCTCGGCGAGCGTGCCGTACTTGAGCTCGGCCGCCTTGGTGAGGTCGTACTCGCGCTCGGCGAGCTCGATCGCATGGCGTACGCGCTCGATCTCGCTGCGCAGGCCGCGCACCTTCTCGATCGCCGCCTTCTCGGCTTCCCACTGCGCGCGCATGGCGCCGGCCTCTTCTTTGAGGTCGGCGAGCTCCTTGCGCAGCGCCTCCAGGCGCTCGCGGCTCGCCTTGTCCTTCTCCTTGGTGAGGGCCGCCTCCTCGATCTCGAGCTGCATGATGCGGCGGGTGGCCTCGTCGAGATCCGCGGGCATGGAGTCGATCTCGGTGCGGATCATGGCGCAGGCTTCGTCCACCAGGTCGATGGCCTTGTCGGGCAGGAAGCGATCGGAGATGTAGCGGTTGGAGAGGGTGGCCGCCGCTACCAGGGCGTTGTCCTGGATGCGCACGCCGTGGTGGACCTCGAAGCGCTCCCTGAGGCCGCGCAGGATGGAGATCGTGTCCTCGACGGTGGGGGCGTCGACCATCACCGGCTGGAAGCGGCGCTCGAGCGCAGCGTCCTTCTCGATGTGCTTGCGGTACTCGTCGAGAGTGGTGGCACCGATGCAGTGCAGCTCGCCGCGCGCCAGCATGGGCTTGAGCAGGTTGCCGGCGTCGGTCGAGCCCTCGGTGCGCCCGGCGCCCACGATGTTGTGCAGCTCGTCGATGAACAGCACCACCCGGCCCGCGCTCTGCTTGATCTCGTTGAGCACCGCCTTCAGGCGCTCCTCGAATTCGCCGCGGTACTTGGCGCCGGCCAGGAGCGCGCCCATGTCGAGCGAGAAGATGGAGCGGTTGCGCAGCCACTCGGGCACGTCGCCGCGCACGATGCGCTGCGCCAGGCCCTCGACGATCGCGGTCTTGCCCACGCCGGGCTCGCCGATCAGCACCGGGTTGTTCTTGGTCTTGCGCGACAGGATGCGGACCACGCGGCGAATCTCGGCGTCGCGGCCGATCACCGGGTCGAGCTTGCCCTGGCGCGCCAGGGCCACCAGGTCGACGCCGTACTTTTCCAGCGCCTCGTAGGCCACCTCCGGCATGGCGCTCGTCACCCGCTGGTTGCCGCGCACCGCGGTCAGCGCGGCGAGGAAGCGGTCGCGGGTGACCCCGAGCTGCTGCAGGAGCTTGCCTGCCGGGGTCGAGCCGGCGGCGTCGAGCAGGGCGAGCACCAGGTGCTCGACCGAGACGTACTCGTCCTTGAGGCGCCTGGCCTCGTCCTCGGCGCGCACCAGCACCTGCTGCAGCTTCTGGCTGACGTAGATCTTGCCCGCCTCGAAGCCGGAGCCGGAGACGCGCGGTCGTGACGCGAACAGGCTCTCGAGCTCGCGCTTCGCGGGCTCGACGCCGACCTCCATGCGCTCGAGAAGGCGCGGCACGAGGCCGTCACCCTGCTCGAGCAGGGCGGCGAGCAGGTGCTCGGTGTCGGCCTCTTGATGGCCGTAGCGCAGCGCCTTGGTCTGCGCCGCGGCCAGGGCCTCCGAGGATTTTTGGGTCAGCTTGTTGAGGTCCATGGCTCCTCGGCTCCTTGCTCTCGTCACTCTCGTCGCGGCTTGAACTCCGACACCGCCGCGAGCTCCTCGAACAGCCGCCGTTCCTCGGCGGTGAGCTCCGGCGGCACCACGATCTTGATCTCGGCCAGCAGGTCGCCCTTGCCTTCCGACATCGGGAAGCCCTTGCCCCGCAGGCGGATCACCCGGCCCGACGACGAGCCGGCGGGGATCTTGACGCTGAGGTTGCCGTTGAGCGTCGAAACCGGCACCTGGCTGCCCAGCGCCGCTTCCCAGGGCGTCACCTCCAGGCTGGTGCGCAGGTCGTAGCCATCCAGCCGGAAGCGCGGGTGGGGAAGCAGCTCCACCCGCAGATAGAGATCGCCCCGCGGGCCGTTGCCCCAGGCCGGGCCACCCTTGCCCCGCAGGCGGATGCGCCCCCCGGGACGAACGCCCGGCGGGATGTTCACGGTGTAGGTCTTGCGCTCGCCCGAGGCGGGATCCGAGATCACCAGCTCCCGCTTGCCGCCGGCCGCCGCCTCCTCGAGGGTCAGCGCGATGGTGGCCTCCTGGTCCGCGCCGCTGCGGCCGAAGGGGCTGGTAGTGGCCTCGCGGACACCACCACGCCCGCCGAACAGCATGTCGAAGAACGAGCTGAAGCCGCTTGCCCCGCCGCGGAAGTCGGCGCCTCCGAAGCCCCCCCTCTCGAAATCGCGCATATCGCCGAAGTCGAAGCGGATATCCTCGAAGCCGGAGGGCGTGGGGCCGCCCCGCTGCGCAGCCCGCCAAGCGGTGCCGTAGCGGTCGTACTTGGCCCGCTTCTCGGGGTCCTTCAGGGCCTCGTACGCCTCTCCGAGCTCCTTGAACTTGTTCTCCGCTTCTGGGCTGGCATTGACGTCCGGGTGGTACTTGCGGGCGAGCTTGCGGTACGCCTTCTGGATGTCCTCTTGCGAGGCGTCCCGGCTTACGCCGAGCGTGGCGTAGTAATCCTTATAGTCCAAGGCGTCCCTCCTCCAGACAGCTCGAACCCATCAACTTCTGAGCGCCCAGCACTCAAGAATTGAAACCTGCGGACCGGCGCTAGCATTCCAGGTTATGGACTTCGGACTCAAGGGTGACGAGCGCCGGGTGATCGTGGTCACCGGCAAGGGCGGGGTAGGCAAGAGCACGGTCACCGCCGCCCTGGCCTGGGCGCTCGCCGGCGGCGGGTCGCCGGCCGGCACCGGACCGGGGCGCTCCGGCCGCCCAGGTGCTTCCGGCCGTAGGGTCCTGGCGCTCGAGGTCGACCCGCGCGAGAACGTCCACCAGCTCCTCGAAGTGCCACCGTCGGGCGGCGAGGTCGTAGGCGCCGGCGGCACGCTCTTCCTCCAGAACCTTCGGCCGACCCAGGTGCTCGACGGCATCGTCCGGCGCCAGGTCAAGGTCGAGCTGGTGGCCCGCCGCGTCCTCGCCAGCCCGATCTACCGCCAGTTCGCGGAGGGGATGCCGGGCCTGAAGGAGCTGGCGGTGCTCGACGCCGCGTTCGAGCACACCGCGGGCGACCGGCGGGCGCGGTTCGACGCCGTGGTGCTCGACGCGCCGGCGACCGGGCACGGCGTCACGCTGCTCTCCGCGCCCGCGCTGGTCGCCGAGGCGATCCGCGTCGGGCCGGTGGCCAAGGCTGCCTCCCGGCTCTCCGAGCGGATCGTGGACCCGCGCCAGACGGCGATCGTGGTGGTGACCTCGGCCGAAGCGATGGCGGTCGACGAGGCCCTGGAGCTCGAGGCGCAGGCCGAGGCGGCGCTGGGCCGCGGCCCCGAGCTCGCCGTGGTCAACGGCCTCTACCCGCCTTTCCCCGCCACCCTCGAGGCCGCGGCCGAGCAGGCCACGGCGCGCGCGGCGGCGCCGCTGGCCCTGTGGCGCGATCGCCGGCGAGTCAACGAGCGCGAGCTCGAGCGACTGGCCCGGGCCTGGGCCGGGCCGCGAGTCGAGCTCCCACTCCTGCCGCTGCCGCGCGGGCGTGCGCTGGTGGCGGCGCTCGCGGCGCGGCTGGATGGGGCGGCGGGGGCGAGCCCATGACCGCGCTCGACCTGCCCCTGGTGGTGGTGGTCGGCTCCGGCGGCGTGGGCAAGACCACGGTGGCGGCGGCGCTCGGGCTCGCGGCGGCGCAGCAAGGCCACCGCTCGCTGGTCATGACCTTCGACCCCTCGTGGCGGCTCAAGGACGCGCTCGGAGTGGGGGAGGAGGCGGGCGAGAGCGAAGTCGAGGTGCCACTGCCGGCGGCGCTCGAAGCCGGTCGGGGCGGGCGCCTCTTCGCCAGCCTGCTCGATGCCCGCCGCACCTTCGATCGCTTGATCGCCCGCTACGCGCCCGACCCCGCGGCGCGTGACCGCATCCTCGGCAACCGCTTCTACGACCGGCTGTCGAGCGGGCTCGGCGGCATCCTCGAGTACATGGCCGTCGAGCGCCTCTTCGAGGTGGCGCGCGAGGGCCGCTACTCCCGCCTGGTGCTCGACACTCCACCCACCCGCCAGGCGCTCGATTTCCTGGAGGCGCCGGACCGCATCGTCTCCTTCCTCGACAGCGGGGTGCTCAAGCTCGCCCTGCGCGAGTGGTTCGACGCCCGCGGGCGCCTGAAGACCGCCAAGGGCCTCGGGCCGCTCGGCAGGCGGTTCGAGCGCTACCTGGACGAGATCGTGGGCCTCGACCTGCTGCGCGAGATGGCGGAGTTCTTCCAGGCCTTCGCGCCGCTGTTCACCGGCTTCCGCCAGCGCGCCGAGGAAGTGAAGAAGCTCCTGCGCTCGACCGAGACGCGCTTCGTGCTGGTGGCGGGCCCGGCCGAGGAGCGGCTGCCGGACGCGCTGTTCTTCGCCCGCAAGCTGCGCGACGCCGGCTATCGCCTGGGGCCGGTGGTCCTCAATCGGGTCCATCCGCAGAACGAGGAGCCGTTTCCGGACTCCTGGTCGGGGCTCGGTGCCGAGGGCCTGCGCCTGCTCGCCTGGCTCGGGGAGCGCGACGCCCGCGGGGCGCAGCAGCTCGCATCACTCCTCGGCGCCGGCCAGCGGCTGGCCGTACTGCCGCTGCTGCCCAACGAGCCGGCGGACCTCGATGGCCTCGCCGCCCTGGGCAGCTCGCTGCGCGACCAGGTCGGGTAGCAGTAATGCCGCAGCGCGGCAATGATGATGCCGCGGCTTGACATCGTTGCCGCAGTGCGGTAGGGTCCCCGCCGTCGGCGGCTGAATCATTCCGCTGTGCGGCGATGCGAGGAGGTCCCCCATGATCCGGCTGATCAAGCGCTACGAGAGCCGTAAGCTCTACGACACCGAAGAGAGCCGTTACGTCTCGCTGGAGGAGATCGCTGCCTGGATCCGCGAAGGGCAGGACGTGCGGGTGCTCGACAACGCCACTTCCGCGGACGTCACCGCGCAGACCCTGACCCAGATCATCCTCGAGGAGGGGCGCAAGGGCACGGCCTCCTTGCCGAGCGAGCTGCTTCACGACCTGGTGCGGATGGGGGAGCGCGCGGTGTCGAGCGGCGTCGAGCACGTGCAGCACGGCGTCGACCGCCTGGTGCAGGCCTCCTTCGACCGCCTCGGCCCGGTGCGGCGCGCGCGCGAGGAGATGTCGCGGCTCAAGGCTCGGCTCGAAGACCTCGAGGCCTCGCTCACCCGGCTGGAGGCCGAGCCTCCCGCCTCGGCGGGCAACGGCGCCCGCGTCGACCCCGCGCCGCTCAAGCCGGAGCGGGCCCCGCGGCGGCGAAACGTCTGACGATCCCAAAACAAACGACCCCGGCGACGGCCAGGTCACCGGGGCCTCAACCCCAACAGAGTCTCACCGAAAGGACGGACGAATCATGGCGAAGGATAGCGCAACGAACGTGCAGGACGAAATCAAGGACTCTGCGCACAAGATCTGGCTTGCCGGCCTGGGCGCCCTGGCGGCGGCCGGCGAGGAGGGCGACAAGCTCTTCCGCCGGCTGGTGGAGCGGGGCGAGTCGGTCGAGTCTCGCGGCAAGCAGCAGGTCGAGGTGGCCAAGGACAAGCTCGGCAACGTGTGGAGCGAGATCGAGACCAAGCTCGACGACCGCATCACCGCCGTGCTGCACCGGGTGGGGGTCCCGACCCGCGACGAGATCAGCAAGCTCTCCAGGCGCGTCGAGGACCTGGCGGCCAAGGTCGGCCAGCTCGCCGGCGTCAAGAAGCCGGCGGCGGCGCGCAAGGCGTAGGCCGAGGCCGATTTCTCCCGCTCATGTCCACCGATCCCGAGCCCGCAGCCGGGCCCTCCCGCTCTCGGGTGGGCCTGGCTCTGGCCGGCGGCGCGCCCGGCGGCGCCGTCTACGAGATCGGTGCCCTGCGCGCCCTGGACGAGGCGATCGAGGGCATCGACCTCAATGACCTCGACGTCTACGTCGGAGTCTCCGCCGGCGGCTTCATCGCCGCCTGCCTGGTCAATCGCCTGACCACCGCCCAGATGTGCCGCGCGATCATGAGCGAGGAGCCCGGCGAGCATCCCTTCGTTCCCGAGACCTTCCTCAAGCCCCTTTTCTCCGAGCTCCGCCGCCGCGTGGCGCGCCTCCCCAAGCTGCTCGCGCAGTCGGTGTGGGACTACGCCAGGCACCCGCGCGAGAGCCTGCTCACCCACACCGTCGCCCGCCTCGGCCAGGCGCTGCCCATGGGCTGCTTCGACAACGAGCCCATCCGCGCCTACCTCGAGAAGATCTTCACCTTGAAGGGCCGCAGCGACGATTTCCGCCAGCTCCGTCGGCCCCTGTTCGTGGTCGCCACCGACCTCGACTCGGGCAAGGCCGTGCGCTTCGGCGGGCCGGGCTGGGAGCACGTGCCGATCTCGCGCGCCGTGCAGGCGTCGACCGCCCTGCCCGGCCTCTACCCGCCGGTCGAGATCGACGGCCGCTCCTATGTCGACGGCATCCTGCTCAAGACCGTGCACGCCTCGGTGGCGCTCGAGGCCGGGGCGCGCCTGGTGCTGTGCGTCAACCCGATCGTGCCCGTGGACACGGCACGGGCCATCGAGGACGGGGTGCTCGAGGGCCCGCACCTGACCGACCGCGGGCTGCCCACCGTGCTCACCCAGGCGGTGCGCACCCTGATCCACTCCCGACTCGAGACCGGCATGGCGGCCTACCAGCGGCGCTTCGAAGCCGACATCGTGCTGCTGGAGCCCAAGCGGCAGGACTACGAGATGTTCTTCACCAACATCTTCGGTTTCGCCGACCGCCGGGCGGTGTGCGAGCACGCCTACCGCGCCACGCGGCGGGAGCTGCTCTCCCGCTTCGACGAGCTGGCGCCGGTCCTCGAGCGGCACGGCCTCGAGCTCAAGCGCGACGTGCTCGAGGACCGCTCCCGGCGCCTGTGGGCCGGCGTCGGCCTGCCGCACCTGGACAGCCCCGCCCACCTCTTCGCCGGCGAGCCGGGCTCAGGTGCCAACGGCCTCGGCCGGCCCGAGAGTGACCTCGCCGTGGTCAGCCGCCTCGACGCGGCGCTCGACCGGCTGGAGAAGCTGATGGAGGAGGGCGAGGCGAAGGCGAGGGCCTAGAGAGGCCCACTCTCGACTTCCAGCTCGTAGCACGCTGCCTCGCGGTCGTTGCGGACCAGGAGGTAGGGGGTGGCGAGGGCGGGCGGGTTCCAGGTCTTGCCGCCGAGGGCGGTGAATCGGCCGAGCTCCTTCAAGCCGCTCGGGTCGGGCTCGACCAGGGCCACCTGGCCGTCCTCGGCCTGGACCAGCAGCAGGTCGCCGGCGAGGATTACCTGGCCGTGGCCGTAGCGGCCTTCCTTCCAGCAGCGCTCGCCGGTCTCGGGATCGAGGCAGACCAGGGTGCCGTCGTCGAGCCCGTAGAGACGCCCGCCATGGGCGACCACGTTGGTGAACTTGGCCTTGAGGCGCGGGCTCTCCCACAGGAGCTTCGGGGAGAGGTTGCCGTCGCCGTCGCGCTCGAGCTGCAGGAGCTTGCCGCCGACGCCGTAGCCGCTCGAGGCGAAGAGGCGGTCGCCGGGCAAGGGCAGGGGCTGGGACACGTTCGGCTGGCCGTCCGGCCACGGGAACTGCCACAGCAGCCGGCCATCCGCTGGGTCGTGGCCGGCGACGCTCGCCTGGTTGAAGATCACCACCTGCCGCACGCCGGCGATCTCGGCCACGAGCGGCGAGCTGAAGCCCGAGCGATCGTCGCCGCCGTGCCAGGCGAGCTCGCCGCTCTCGGCATCGTAGGCGACGAGCGAGTGGCCGCCGGGGCCGCCGGCGCTGACGATCACGCGCCCGTCCACCACCAGCGGCGAGCAGCTCTTGCCCCATTCCGGCGCGACCGCCCGGTGCTCGGCCAGCACGTCGCGCGACCACAGGAGCCGGCCGCTCGCCGCGTCGAGCGCCCGCAGCCGCCCCGTGGCTCCCATGGCGAAGACTCGCCCTCCCTCGACCGTGGGCACCGAGCGCGGGCCGATGCCGCCGATCGGCGTCTCGTGACGCGCCGCGTCGCCGTGGGCCCACAGCGGGCGGCCGCTCGCCAGCTCATAGGCGGCCACGACCTCCTCGGGGCCCTTCTGCTCGAGGGTGTAGGCCACGCCGCCGGCCACCGCGAAGCCCGCCCAGCTATCGCCGACGGCGCGCCGCCATACCAGGCGCGGCGGGTGGGCCTTCCAGTCGCGCGCCAGCCGCACCTCGGGAAGGGTGCCGCTGCGCTGCGGGCCGAGGAACTGCGGATAGTCGGCGGCAGAGGCTGCCGCGGAGGAGTGCCGCGCGCTGGGCCCGCCTCCCCAACGCAAGCCGAACACCGGCACCAGGTCGCCGGTCACGCCGCGGTACTCGAAGAGCGCCGCGCAGCTCGCGACCAGGGCGATGACTCCACCGAGGCCCGCGAGCCGCACCCGCCAGCGGGCGCGCGACAGGAACAGCAGCCAGACGAGGCAGAGCAGCGCCGCCAGGATGGTGACCGCGCCGACCCGCATCACCCGCTCCTGGTTGTGCTCGGCGGAGCGAAAGTACCAGTTCCGCGTCACTGCGGCCACCCACAGGCAGGCGATCACCAGCAACGGCCACCAGCGGATCTTGCGCATGGGCAGCGTTTGTAGCAGGAAGCATCGAGATCAACAAGCAGGACCTCAGCAGCCGCCGCCCTGTAGGGGCAGGCCTCGTGCCTGCCCGCTTCAAGGGCGACCACGAGGGTCGCCCCTACAGGCCCCCTCGCCCCACGTCAGCGGGGAGCGAGGCGGGGTGAGGGGCTCTGCTACCGGCGCCGCAGCCGAAACGCCGCCAGGGCGTGCGGCTCCTCGCCTGCGGGCAGGGCCGCGGCCAGCCTGCGGATGGTCTTGCCCCAGGCCGCCTGCTGCGTCCACTTGCGGGTCTCGACCAGCTCGGCCGCGAGCTCCGCAGACATCAGCCACGCCGCGAGGTCGTCGCGCCTGCGGCCCTGCGCATCGACCGCCACGGCCTCGATCTCGGCACCATGGCGGTAGAGCGCCAGCAGGCCGAACGCCTCTTCGTCGCCTGCCCCCTGCAGCAGGGCCACGCGGCCGCGCTCGCCGTCTTCGAGCTCGGCGAGGATGCCCTCGACCAGGGGATGGCCGGAGGCGAAGAAGTCGATGGTTTCCTTCTCGACCGCCTCTTCGCGGTCGAAGGTACCGAGGAAGCTCGCGCCGGCGGCCACTCCCGGCAGGTGGTCGACCAGGGCCTCGGGCCCGAACTCGATCAACCAGGTGCTCTTGCCGCTCTGCGCCTCGACCGTGAAGCCAAAGCGCGCCAGGGCGCGCAGCACTACGTCCTGGGTCAGGCGCTCGAGGTCGGGCGGCACTCTCGCCAGGACCTCCGGCCCGAGCTCGGCGCGGTAGGGCTCGCGGTGCAGCTCGTGCCAGGCCACGTTGCGCAGCCCGTCGTGCGCGGCGAGCGCGGCGTCGAGCACCGGCGCGAAGCGGTCGGGCTCGATCTCGGTCGCGCCCTCCACGGCCGCCGCCTCGATCGCCTGTGTCACGCGCTTCAGCTCGCGCTCGAGGCCGCCCAACGGCTGCTCGAAGAGGCCGATCCGCTCGAGCACGCCGGCGACCGCGCGTCCCAGGCCCGAAGGCGGCCGGAAGTAGACGATCTTGGTCGGCAGGGCGCGGCCGATGCGGTCCAGGCGGCCGATGCGCTGCTCGATCACCCCCGGTTTCCAGGGCAGGTCGAAGAGCACTAGGCGGTGGCAGAACTGGAAGTTGCGACCCTCGCCGCCGGCCTCGGTCGAGACCAGCATCGACGGCCCCTCGGGGAGGCGGAACTGAGCCACTTCGATGTCGCGCCGCTCCGGCGCCAGCTCTTCGTGGAACACCCCGACGCGCGCCGCCGCGCGCTGCTCGATGGCCTGCTTCAGGAGGTCGAGGCTCTCCTTGTGGGCGACGAAGACCAGGGTCTTCTCGCCGGCGCGGCGCCACGCCGCCGCTTGCTCCAAGAGCCAGGCGAGGCGCGGGTCGCCTTCGCGGGCCTGGGCCGCGAGATCACGGCCCAGCTCGTCGTCGCGCTCGACCGTGGCAAGGAAGGCTGCCGGCGACGCGAGGGCGCGAAACACCAGGTCCGCCTTGCGCCGCGCGGCCACGGCATGCGGCGCGGGCAGGGCACGGGCATGGTCCTCCAGCCGCCTGAGCGCCTGCCAGCCGGCCTCGGCTTCGGGACCGGTGATCTCGACGGCCACCGCCTGCCGCGGCGGTAACCCGCCGATATCGGCTCGTCGCGTGGCGCTGGTCGCTGCCGGCAGCGGCTCGCGCCGCGCCAGCCGCTCGGCGAGGCTCTCCTCCGCCGGCAGCTCCTCGGGACGCAGCAGTTGGAGCAGGCGGACGAAGCCGTGCGCGTCGTCCTCGAGCGGCGTCGCGGTGAGCAGCAACGCGTGCCGACTGGCGGCGGCGATCGGCGCCACGGCCCGGTATGGGGGATCGCCCGGGTGGCCGGGCGGGCGGCGCAGGTGATGGGCCTCGTCCACCACCAGCAGGTCGATGCCGGCCGCTACCGCCTGCTCGCTCAGGCGGCGGCGCTCGACCAGCGTCTCCAGGCCCACGATGGCGCGGCGGTGCACGTCGAAGGGGTTGAAGCCCTCGCCGTAATCGCGCACAACGTCGTCCAGCCGCTTGCCGTCGAGCAGGGCGAAGACGTGGTGGTGCTTGCGCCACAGCTCGCCCAGCCACTGCAGCGTCAGGGTCTCGGGCGCGATCACCAGCGTGCGCTCCGCCTCGCCGGCGTGCAGCAGCCGGTTCATGATCAGGCACGCCTCGACCGTCTTGCCCAGGCCGACCTCGTCGGCCAGCAGCCAGCGCACGGGCAGCCCCCTGGAGGCGAGCCCCCGGCAGGCCCGTTCGGCGGCGTAGAGCTGGTGAGGAAAGAGGTGGATGCGCCCACCCAGGAAAGCGCCGAGGCCGCCGGCCCGGCGCAGGCGCGACAGGCGCAGGCCGTCGAGGCGGTTGAGGAAGTCCTCGGTCGCGTCCACTTCGCCGCGCGCCAGCCGATCGAGCGGCGATTCGTCCTCGGCCACCGGCCAAAGCGAGCCGAGCGGCACCGAGCGCCCGTCGGCGAGAAGCGCCGTGCCGTCGTCGCGCACCGCGGCGACGACGATGATCTCGCCGCCGGCCTCGCCGCGGCTGGTGAGCCGTGCCTTCCTGCCGGCCTCGATATGGAGCGGCGCCAGGGCCTGATCGCCGGTCGCCAGCACCAGCGTCTCGCCGGCCTCTGGGAACTCGACGGTCAACCGCCGGCCGGCAACGGCGGTGACCACGCCGGGCCCGAGCTTGCGGTTGAAACGATGGCGGAGGCGGTCGCCGGGGGTCCACATGGGGGTCGAATAGTATGGGAATCGCCGCCAGCGGCCCGGGCGCTGTGTCGCGAGCCGTCCCGGCAATCCTCGCGTACAGGTACGCTGCGGTTGCCGGAACGACTCTCTCCTTGCACGCGGCCCGCTGGCGACGATTCCGTTCACGAGCTCCATGTCAGGGGACACTTGAGCGAGCCAGTCTCCGTTTCCTCGTCCGCCGAGTCCGTCGCTGGAGATCCTGCCGCCGAGGGCCACGCCTTTGCGCTCTGCGACGACCTCGCGCCGGGCGTGCTCGCCGGCGTGCTCGGCCGCTTCGGGCTACGGCTCTCCGAGGTCGCGCCCGGCGCGCCGATCCCGGGTTCGTTCTGGGGCGAGCCGGAGGCGGGGATCATCGCCTGCGAAGTCCTGGTGCGGCCGGACACGCCGGTGCACTCAGCGCTCCACGAGGCCTGCCACCTGATCTCTGCCGACGCCGCCCGCCGCGCCGCGATCCACACCGACGCCGGCGGCGACTACGAGGAGGAGAACGGCGTCTGCTATCTGCAGATCGTGCTCGCCGACCACCTGCCGGGCTTCGGCCGCGACCGCGCCTTGGCCGACATGGACGCCTGGGGCTACAGCTTCCGCCTCGGCTCCGCCCGCGCCTGGTTCGAAGAAGATGCCGAGGATGCCCGCGCCTGGCTAGCCGGCCACGGCCTGCTGGATGAGGCCGGGCAGCCGACGTGGAGAATGCGATAAGTCAACCTCCTGCGTGGCTGAGGCACTGTGTCGAGTAGGTGCTCGATGCGACGACCCAGGTCAACTCATCCTCAAAGGAGGTCAGGTATGCGCCTTCGCCGCCTTCTCGCCCTCGTCGTTCTCTTCGCTCTGATGTTCGTGGCCTCGGGTGGTAGGGAAGCCGCCACGGCCGAAGCGCAGGGGTATGAAGGAGAAGTCACCAACTTCATCGAGGGGACCTGCTACTGGCACTGCTACGGTGGGTCTGCCTACTCGGCCCCGGCGAGCAACGCGCGTCAGTGTATGAATCTCTGCGCCGCCTCTTGCAGCGGGCCCTGCCTGGCCCTCTACTAGAGCTGCAGAGGCGCGCGGCTCCAGGGCTCCTGACCGTCTCAGAAGAGTAGGCCGGCGTCGTCGCCCGGTAGCCCGGCCAGCAGCTCGTCGATCCGCTCGAGCGTCAGCAAGCCACCCTCCAAGTCGGCGCGCGCGGCCGAGAGGGCGGTGAGGCGGATCTCGGCCAGCGACGGGCGCGGGCGGCGGTCGAGGTAGCCCTGCTCTTCGAGGAAGGCTTCGAGCTGGAGCC
The DNA here is from genome assembly GCA_044869805.1 of Thermoanaerobaculia bacterium. Lineage (GTDB taxonomy): Bacteria > Acidobacteriota > Thermoanaerobaculia > Multivoradales > SZUA-115 > CAWDVR01. The sequence continues at coordinate 59,686 of JBIOXV010000056.1, forward strand.
GCTTGTCGGTATAGAAGTGCTTGGCCTCGCCGCTCTCGAGAGCCGCCAGCAGCAGCCGGGCATCGCCGCCCACCCGGCTGGCGAGCTCCTCGACGGTGTCGAGGAAGACCTGCGACACGGCGCCCGAGGCGAGGAGCGCGGCCCGGTCCACGGATCGACCGCGGCCGATGCGCCAGGCCTCGAGGGCTGCGGCCAGCGCGCGGGTGCAGGCGGCGGCGCGGCGCAGGACCGCCTCGCCGCCGCGGGCCACCGCCTCGGCGGCGCCCCGCCGCAGCAGCGCCTCGGCCGGACCCCACACCTCGAAGCCGGCGGCGAGCAGCGAGTGAAGGGCCTGCGGCTCGGCGACGAGATGCCACAGATGCACGCCCCCCAGGCTCTCCGCCCACGGGTCCAGGGCCGGCACGCCGAGCAGGCGGCCGTAGGCCAGACGGTCGAGAGCGCCGGGCGCCGGCACCTCGGCGCGCGGCGGCGGCTCCGCGAGCGGCCGGCGCTCCGCGGTAGCGAGCCGGCGTGCCGCGGCGAGATCGATCACCGCGAGCTCCACCGGCGCGCCGCTCGGCGCCCGGTCGGCGAGCACCGCCTGCCACTTGCCGACCTCCTCGGGCTGGGCCATGAAGGCGAAGACCTGGCGGCCGCGCACCGCGAGCGTGGCGACCGCCTCGATGACCGCCGCCGTGCGCTCCGGGTCGCTGGTGGCCAGGGTCTCGTCGAGGAAGAGGGGTGGCGCGCACTCGGCCTCCTGGTGCTCGACGAAGGCCACGCGCACGGCGAGCAGGAGCTGCAAGCGGGTGCCGCTCGACAGCTCGTCGAGCGGTTGCTGGCGGCCGGTCTCGGCGTCGTAGGCGGAGAGCGCCGGGGGGTCGCCTCCCGCCAGGCGCAGCTCGTAGCGTTGGCGGGTGATTTCGGCGAACAGCTCGCGGGCGCGGCGCAGCACGGGCGGCTGGTGGCGGTCGCGGGTGGCGCGCCGGAGCTCGCCGGCGAGCACCCAGCCGGCCACCGCCTCGTAGTCTGCCTCGCGCGCCGCGCGCAACGCCGCCGCGGCGTCGTCGCGGTGGGCGAGGGCGGCCTCGAGGTCGGCCTGCTGCCGCGCCTCGGCGAGCAGGCTCTGGATGCCGGCGATCTGCTCCGCGATGCCGACCTCGCGCGACGCCTCCTGCTCGGCGCGGGCCAGCTCCTGCGCGAGGTCCTCGAGACTCATCGCGGCTGGCTCCTCGGCGCCGGCTGCCCCCGCTGCCGCGAGCTCGCGGTCACGCTCGGCCCAATCGCGCTCGGCGAACAGCACGCGCTGCCGCGCTTGCCGGTAGGTGGGGAGGGACGCCAGCGCAGCGGTGAGCGCGGGCTCGTCGCCCGGCGCGAGCCCCAGGCCGTCGAAGAGCTCCCGGATCTCGCCCTCGGCCCGCGCCAGCTCCGCCGCCTGGCGGGCGAGGCGCTCTTTCTCACGGCCCCGATCGGCCTGCACCCGCGCGAAGCGGCGGGCACGCTCCTTGAGGTCCTCGACCGCGGCGCGCGCCGCGGCCCACGAGTCGGGAGGAGGGTAGCCGAAGGGAACGAGGCGGGTCGCGAGCCGTCCGCTGCGGGCGCTGCGCTGGTCTTCGACGGCCGCCTGCCGGGCCTCGGCAGCGGCGGCCCCCTCGAGCGCCGCCGCCGCCCTCCCCAGCCTCCCTGCGGTCAGGATCAGCCCCAGCCCGGGCCCGGGAGCGACGCCGATCGACGCCGCGAGCGCACGGCGCGTGTCCTCCAGTTCTTCGCGCGCCGCGGCCAGCCGCCCGGCGTCGAGGCCGAGCCGCTGCCAGAGCTCGCGCTCGCGGCCCTGCCGGCGCTCGGCTTCGAGCTCGGCGGCCAGCTCGTCGAGCCGGGAGAGGACGGCGACGCGTTCCCAGCCGACCGGCGGCGCCACTCCGGTCCGCCGCAGCTCCTCGGCCAGCGTGCGCCTGCGGCCGGCGAGCAAGGCGAGGCGCACGCTGAGCACGCCGAGACCGGCGGCGGCCAGCCCGGCGGCAAGGCGCCAGGCGAGGCCCAGCCCCGGCCGTGCAAGGGCCAGCCCGGTGAGCAGCAGGGCCGCCAGCCAGAGGCCGGCGAGGGCCAGCCGGCCCCCGCCCGGATCGGGCACCGCGAGCCAGCTCAAGAGCAGCGACTGGGCGCGCTCGAGCCGCGAGCCGTCGGCCGCCGAGGCGCGCG
>JBIOXV010000057.1:0-28111 GCA_044869805.1 Thermoanaerobaculia bacterium
ATCATGGGCAGAGTTTCAGTCGATGGGTGTAGATGGGGGCACACATGGACCTCCGGCCCACCACTTGGGCAACGCGGCGAGCGCCTCGTCGCCGAGCGGGTTGACACCGGGTCCCTCGGCGAGCGACTGAGCGACCAACACATGTAGGCACTTGACCCGGTCCGGCATGCCGCCGGCGGAGATTCCGGCGATCTCCTCGACCTCCTCGACCGCGTCGCGCTGGGCGACGTAGCGGTCGTGAGCGGCGCGGTAGGCATCGCGCAGGCCGGCATCGGCCTGCAGCCGGTCCGTCATCTCACGCATCAGGCCGGAGGCCTCCAGCGTCCCGACCGCGCCGGTCGCGCGTGGGCAGGTGAGGTAGAAGAGCGTGGGGAACGGTGTGCCGTCCGGCAACCGGGGCGCGGTCTGCACCACATCCGGCAGGCCGCACGGGCAGCGGTGCGCCACGGCGAGGACACCGCGGGCCTCGCGGCCGAGCTGCGCGGAGACGGCGGCGAGGTCAGCCTGGTCCGGCGCTCCGGTCACCGGGTCTGCTTGCCCGCGACCTCGACGCTGTGCCAGAGGTCGGTGAACCACGGGCTGCGGGTGGACTGGGTCTGCTCGGGCTCGATCACGCCATCCTGCGCCGGCGCCTTCTCGGCGCCCAGCACGATGTATGCGGTCTCGCCGGGGAACACGTAGTGCAGTCGCTCGCGGGCCTGCGCCTCGACGTACGCCGGGTCATTCCACCGCTCGTGCTGGCGGCGCAGCTCGGTGACCCGCTTCTCCTGCGCGGCGACCGTGGCCCGGTACTCGCTGATGTCGCCGCGCTGGGCGAGGTACTCGCGCAGGGGGTAGGCGAGCGAGATCGCGAGCAGGCAGACGACGAGGGCGAGCATGGCGGCCCGCCCGGTCAGGTTCGCCCTCCGCGGTGCCTCGCGGTCCGGCGCGTCGGTTGTCACGACCTCAGCGGCCGTACCTCGGAAACGCGCCGCGCCCCGCGTAGCGGGCCGCGTCGTCGAGCTCCTCCTCGATGCGCAGCAGCTGGTTGTACTTCGCCACCCGCTCGGAGCGGGCCGGGGCGCCGCTCTTGATCTGCCCACAGTCGGTGGCCACAGCCAGGTCGGCGATCGTGGTGTCCTCGGTCTCTCCGGACCGGTGGCTCATCATGCAGCGGAACCCGCTGCGGTGCGCCATCGTCACCGCGTCGAGGGTTTCGGTGAGGGTGCCGATCTGGTTGACCTTCACCAGCAGCGCGTTGGCCAGGCCGGCGGCGATGCCCTCGCGCAGGATCCTGGGGTTGGTGACGAAGAGGTCGTCGCCCACCAGTTGCAGGCGGCCGCCCAGGCGGCGGGTCAGCTCCCCCCAGCCCGCCCAGTCGTCCTCGGCCAGGCCGTCCTCGATCGACACCAGCGGGTAGGCGGCGGCCCACTCCTCGTAGAGCGCGATGAGGTCGCCGCTCGCCAGACCGGCGCGGCCCTCGCCGGCGAGCGCATAGCGGAGGCCGCCTTCCCCCTCTCCGGGAGCGCGCTCGGCCCGGAGCTCGCTCGCCGCCACGTCCAGGGCGAGCGCCACCTGGCGGCCCGGCTCGTAGCCGGCCTGGTCGATGGCCTGCATCAGGAGGTCTAGGGCCTCGCGGTTGCTCTTCAGGTCCGGTGCGAAGCCGCCCTCGTCTCCGACCCCGGTCGAGAGCCCCTTCTTCTTGAGCACGCTCTTCAGCGTGTGGTAGATCTCGGCCCCCGCCCGCAGCGCCTCGGAGAAGCTGTCGAAGCCCAGCGGCACCAGCATGAACTCCTGGATGTCGACCGAGTTATCGGCGTGCGCGCCGCCGTTGAGCACGTTGAGCTGCGGCACCGGCAGCACCGTGCCGCCGGGGCCTCCCAGGTAGGCGTAGAAGGGAAGGCCCGCGGCCTCTGCCGCGGCGCGGGCCACGGCCAGCGACACCCCGAGCGTGGCGTTGGCGCCCAGCCGGCTCTTCTCCGGCGTGCCGTCGAGGCCGATCAGCATGCGGTCGATAGCGGCCTGATCGCGGGCATCGAAGCCCTCGAGCTCGGGCGCGATCTCCTTCTCGACGTTCGCCACCGCCTTCTGCACGCCTTTGCCGAGATAGCGGCTGCCGCCGTCGCGCAGCTCGAGCGCCTCGCGGGCGCCGGTCGAGGCGCCGGAAGGCACGGCGGCGCGTCCATAGGCGCCGCTCTCGAGCACGCAGTCCACCTCCAGGGTCGGGTTGCCCCGCGAGTCGAGGATCTCGCGAGCCGTGAGCTCTTCGATCGTGAACAAAGGCCCCTCCAGGCGGCGGACGCCGCACGAGATTGGAACAACGGCCCCAAGACTAACCGCAAACCCAAGTCATCTCAAGGGTTAGGGTCGCTGGCGATCGCCTGGAGGGGATGGATTCCCGCTGGCGCGGGAATGACGGCGAAGAAGGGAGCGGCGCCCCAGGCCCGCCAGTCCCGCGCCAGCCGGAATCCATCCGGCTTGCGCCGCCTCGAGCATCGCTTGACAGCGAGGACGCCTAGCGGGGATCGTTCCCGGCCATGGGTTGGTTCAAGAGCAAGCCCGTCAAGCTCCACGTGGGTGCCGGCGACAAGCGGCTGGAAGGCTGGGTCAACGTCGACCTGAAGCGGCTGCCGGGGGTAGACGTGGTGGCCGATGTCACGCACGGCCTGAAGTTCAAGAACGTCGAGGCGGTCTTCGCCGAGCACTTCCTCGAGCACCTGCCGGTGGACAAGGCCCTGGCTTTCCTGCGCGAGGCACACCGCGTGCTCAAGGACGGCGGCTGGCTCCGCCTCTCGACTCCCAACCTCGATTGGGTGTGGCTCACCCACTACCGCCTCGACGCCGAGGCGGACGAGAAGCGACTGATGGCGGTGCGCATGAACCGCGCCTTCCGCGCCTGGGGCCACCAGTTCGTGTGGAACCGCGAGATGCTGGAACGCGCCCTGGAGGCCTGCGGCTTCACCGACCTCGCCTGGTGCCGTTACGGCGAGAGCACGCACGAGATCTTCCGCGGCCTCGAACGCCACGAAACCTATGGCGACTCGCCCGCGATGCCGCACGTGCTGATCGTCGAGGCAGCGAAGGGCGCGCCGCGGCCCGAGAAGCTGGCGGCGCTCTCCGACCTGCTGAACCGCGAGCTCCTGGTCCACCTGCCCGGGTAGCACACCATGCGGCGGCACCTGCGTCCGCTCGCTTGCCTGGCTCTGGTCACTGCGCTCGGGGGTTGCCGGCCGGGGGCCGAGCGCGAGCCGGCTGCCGCCTCGGCGGGACCGGCGGCGGCCGCGCCGCGGCCCAACGTGGTGCTCGTCCTCGTCGACACTCTCCGCGCCGACCACCTTGGAGCCTACGGCTACCGGCGGGCCACCAGCCCCCACCTCGACGCGCTCGCCGGGCGGGCCGTGCTCTTCGAGCAGGCGCGGTCGCAGGCGAGCTGCACATTCCCCTCGGTCAACTCGCTCCTCACCTCGCGCGACCCCTTGCTCTTCCTTGGCCAGGACGGCGGGCGCCTGGGGATCCCGGCCAGCATCCCTTCCCTCGCCGAGCTGCTGCGCGAGGCCGGCTACTCGACCGCCGCGGTGTCGGCGAGCCCGGTGGTTCGCAGGTCGCCGACCCGCTTCAATCCGGCGGGCGGTTTCGACCGCGGCTTCGAGATTTTCGACGAGCAGTGCCTGTGGCAGGCCGCCGAGTGCGTGAACGGCCGCGTCGAGGCCCTGCTGCCCGGCCTGGCGCCGCCCTTCTTCCTCTACCTGCACTACATGGAGCCGCACGGGCCGTACCGGCCGCCGGAGCGGCACCCGCGGCGCTGGGCACTGCCCATCGAGGCCCCGAGCTTCGTGCTCGCCGGCGACCCCAACCCCATCGCCGACGCCCTCTACAAGCTGGGCAAGCCGGTGCCGGTCACGGACCGGCAGCTCGTGCACCTCGTCGACCTCTACGACGAGGAGATCGCCTACTTCGATTCCGAGCTGCCGCGCCTGCTGGCGGCGCTGGATGGCGTTCCGGGGCAAGGCGGCACAGTGCTCGCCCTCGCCTCCGACCACGGCGAGGCATTTCTAGAGCACGGCGACGTGAAGCACTGTCACGCGCCCTTCGACACCCAGGTCAAGACACCGCTCCTCATCCGAGCGCCGGGCGCCGCGGCCGGCCGGCGGGTGGGCGCGGCGGCCTCGAACCTCGACCTCGCGCCGACGCTGCTCGACCTCGCGGGAGTGGATCGGCAGGGGCTGGTCGTCGAAGGCGAGACCCTGCGGCCGTGGCTTGCACCGGAGCCCGCTGCCGGCCTGCGCTGGAGCTTCAGCTCGCAGGGCGAGTGGCGCAGTGTGACCGACGGCCGCTCGAAGCTGCTCTACGACATGGCGCAGCGCAGCTTCGCCCTCTTCGACCTCGCCGCGGATCCCGGGGAGCTGCGGGACCTCGCCAGCGAGCGCCCGGAGGAGCTCGCGCGGCTGCAGCGGGCGCTCTACGAGCGGTTGGTGCGCGTCGAAGGGTCCACGGCGTCGGAGAAGAGCCTGGCGCTGGGCGAGGAGGCCGAGGAACGGCTGCGGGCCCTCGGCTATCTGCAATGAGGGCGGCGGCCGCTGCGGCCGGGGCTGTCGATTCTCGGTCGGGCCGTTCCTCCTCGAGGCAAGTCGGGCCGGCTGGACTCCCGGCCCAGAGCGAAGCGAAAGGAGAAGCGATGACGAAGCAGATGCTCAGCACCGCGACTTGGGCGATGGCCGTGTGGCTCGGGCTCGCGGGCGCCGCGGCGGGCGAGGGCTGCAAGACGACGACCGTCGCCGACCTCGGCTGGTTCACCGGCGCCTGGGAGGGCGAGCTCGAAGGCGGACGGATCGAGGAGCACTGGAGCGCGCCCGCGGGCTCCAACGTCATGGGCATGTTCCGCTACGTGAAGGACGGCAAGGTCGTCTTCTATGAGCTGATGGCGATCGACCAGGAGGCCGAGGGGCCGGTGCTCCGCATCAAGCACTTCCACGGCGACCTGACCGGCTGGGAGGAGAAGGGCGAGGTGGTCGAGTTCCGCTGCATCGCGGCGACGCCGGGCCAGATCACCTGGTCGCGGCCCAAGGGCCAGGGCGAGGTCAAGCTCAGCTACCGCGGCGACGCGGGCAGGCTCGTCGCAGTCCTCGACAAGACCGACACCGGCCCGCGGACGACCGAGGAGTTTGCGTATACAAGGATCGGGAGCCGATGAGGCTGGGCCGAGCAGCGGCTCGCGGCCGAGCCGTCGTGCGCCACGGCGCCACACCTCGCGGCAGAGACTTGCCCCGAGATCGTGCCGGCGTCTCGCCGCCTCAGCTCGCCGACGGCCCCGGTGGCGGCTTCAGCGGGCCGGGCGGAAGCGCCGGCAGGCGCACCGCCGGATCGCCCAGGATCACGTAGTTGCGGGCGTCCTGGAGAGCGGTCCACAGCATGGCGAGGTCCTCGGGACCGTCGACCTCAGACCGGAGCAACGAGTCGAGGTCGTAGGCCCTACGGGCGAAGGGCTCCATCGCGAGACCGAGGGGGCATCCCTCGAGCAGCAGCCCGAAGGTCCGCTCGAAGGCCTGGGTGCTCGGGCCGATTCCCTTCCACAGGAACGAGTACCCCCAGGTGCGCTCGACATGCCCGACGACCGCCAGGGCGCCCCCGGAGGGATGCGCCAGCAGGCGCTTGGTCAGAGCCGCAACGAAGGGCTTGCGGGCCAGCGACCGGGGCCTGCCGTTGGCGCGCTCGGGGTAGTAGTCGTAGGACGGGGTGCCGGCGCTGTGGCAGGCGTAGTGGAAGCTGATGAGGCCTGCGAGGGCGCCGTCGGGCACGTCGCGCGCGCAGAAGTAGTGCCCGGGATCGAGCGGCCTGGTCCATGCCTTGGGGCCGGGCCAGTCGGCGCACACCAAGCCCCCCTGTTCCGCCTCCTGACGCGGATCGCCGGCGTCGAAGCCCATGCCGTGGCAGGTGGTAAAGAGCAGATCGGGCGTCTGGTCGCCGCCCAGCAGGCGGCGCAGGCGGTCCTTGGTGGCGGCGACGCCCAGCACCTTCTTGAGCTCGTAGCCTTGTGCTCGGAGGGCGAGCTTGTCGGCCACTCGCAATGCCAGGTGCTCGCAGGTCAGCGTCATTGCCTGGTCGTCGGCGTTGGCGACGCCAAACACGGTGGCGCGGAGCTGGCGCGGTCGCGCCGCACGCTCGCTTGCGATCACGGCCTCCGCGTAGCGACGGTAGTCGTCGGGGTGGTCGAAGCTGAGGCGGCCCACGGCAAAGCGCCCGTCGAGCTTGTCCTGGAATCCGAAGGAGATATCTTCGGGGCCGCCTACCAGGAGCAGGTAGTAGGGCACGCGGACGGGGTCGAACTCCCCGGGGGCGAGGCAGTGGCGATGGAGGAAGCTGCGCCTGGTGTCGCCGTCCTGGTAGCCCTGCTTGCCGGCGAACACGTGGTGTCTCAGCTCGTCGTGTCGCCCGACCTGCTGCCGCCGATGCTCGATCAGGGGCTCGAGCGCGGCACGGACATTGCGATCGACCTTGGCAGAAAAGATCACACCCCAGCCAGCTTCGGCTGGGTCGTCGAGATCGCAGTCGTAGAGCAGAGAGGGGAAGCGACGGTGCGTCGACTTGTCGGCGAGCAGGCCGAGGGAACCGGATCCCGGCAAGGCCCGCTCCCTTTGCGCGAGCGCCACCAGAGCCTCGACGGAATGAGCCGGGTGCAGAGCACGCCCCGTCGTGGCGTGGATGCCGTTGAAGACCGAGCACGGATCCGTCATGGCTTTGGCGCCCTAGGATACGGCAAAGCCGCGGCGGTCGAAGCTTTCGCCCTCACACTGCACGCCAGTCGCTAAGCACGCTGCGCACCCTCCTGTCGCTCGAACTGCAGAACCCTGCGCTGCCGTCGAGAGCATCCGTGAGGCAGGAGGATCGGGCCCGGCGACGGCAAGCGAACCGCTGGCAAGCGCACCGCGGGGTCGCCCAGGATGACGTAGTTGCGGGCGTCCTGGAGGGCGGTCCACAGCATGGCCACCTTCTGCGCCAGCGCCGCAGAGCGCGGGGTGTTCCGGCTCCGCGAGTACAGGTCGTCTTGGAGGTGGTAAGCACGGGCGGCGAAGGGCTCCATGGCGAAGCCCACCGGATCTCCTGCCAGCAGGCTCTCCAAGGTCCACTCGAACGCCTGCGTGGTCGGCCCGACTCCTTTCCAGAGAAAGGAGTAGCCCCAGGTCCGTTCGACGTGGCCGACCACCGCCAGTGCGCCGCCCGCGGGGTGAGCCAGGATGCGCTTGCACAGGCGAGCGACCATGGGCTTGGGCGCCAGGTGGCGCTTGCCGCCTGGGCGCTCGCTATAGGCGTCCTCGGCCGGCGTTCCGGCGCTGTGGCAGGCGAAGTGGAAGGTGATCAGCCCGCCCAGCCGAGCGTCGTCTCCCACGTCGCGCGCCGAAAAGTAGTGGTCCTCGGTAAGCGCCTTCGACCAGGCTCGGGGGCCCGGCCAGTCGGCACACACCAGGGCTCCCTGCTCCGCCTCCTGGCGCAGGTCACCGGGATCGAAGCCCATGCCGTGGCAGGTGGTGAAGAGTAGGTCGGGCGTCCGGTCGCCGCCCAAGAGGCGCCGCAGGCGGTCCTTGGTGGCAGCCACGCCGAGCACCTTCTCGACCTCGAATTCATCACTCATCGCCGTCAGGTTGTCGGCGACCCGCTTGGCCAGGTACTCGCACGTCAGCTCCATGGCACGGTCGTCGGCGTTGGAAACCCCGAAGACCGTGGCGCGGAGCCGGCGGTGTTTGGTTTGCTTCTCGCTGGCAACCACCTGCGCGGCGTACCGGGCGTAGTCCTCTACCCGATCGAAGCTCAGGCGGCCAACGGCATAGCGCCCATCGATCCTTCCCTGGAAGTCGAAGGGGATCTCCTCCGGGCCGCCGACCAGAAGCAGGTAGTAGGGCATCTGCTCGGGGTGAAACTCGTACGGGGCCTCGGGGCAGTGGCGGTCGAAGAAGTCCTCCTTCGCATCGCCCCTCTGGTAGCCGCGCTCGCCCGAAAACTCGTGATACATCCGCTCGTCGAAACGTGTTACCTGTTCCTTGCGATGGTCGAGAAGCGGTTTCAAGGCTTCCCTGATCCTGCAATCCGCGCCGGCGGCGAAGATGACTCCCCAGCCGGACTTCGCGAGATCCTTGAAGTCGCGCTTGCGAGGCACCGCTGTCTGGCGGCGACCTCGAGCGCCCTGCCGCACGCGGGCAAGTGAAAAGGGGCCGGTCCGCGGAGGCGCCGTCTGCTGCCTTTCGGCGAGCGCGAGGAGTGCCTCCAGCGTCGGCGCCGGGTACAAGGCACCACCGGTCGTGGCATGGATGCCGTTGAAGACCGAATCCGGATCCGTCATGGCTTTGGCGCCATAGGATAAGGCAAGGCCGATGCCGGGACCGACCTGGCGAGGCCCGTCCCGACGCCGACACCTACGAGCGCCCGCCTAAGACCTGACCGGAGCCCACTCGAGATTCTCTAGCGTTTCTTGCTGGCGCGTGTCTTCAGACCCCCCGGAGGCGGGCCGGGCCTTCTGCCGCGACGCTCGCGGCTAGGTCGCCTGGCCGGCGGCGCGCCGCCTGTCTTTGACGGGCGAGGAGCCGGCGAATCCTCCGCGTTCTCTGGAGGACGAGGATCTGGCTTCTCATCTACACGCGGGGGTACCGGCGGCTCGATGGTGAAGTTTCCATCCTCTACCTCGGGAGTGGCCACGGGACGAGGGTTCACTGGCTTGGATGTCCTTCCTCTCATCGGTTCCTCCTCTCAAAAGAACATGCCGTATCAGGGCTATAGGTTCTCTGATGCGAAAGGCTGCCACCTGGTGTAGCGAATGCTCAGAAGCCTAGCGGGAACCGGCATCGCCCTGAAGGACGAATCCAGCCCAGTAGTAGGGTGATCTCCATCTAGGGTCATCGGCCAGCGACGCTTGGGCGAGGCGGAGCGCAGCCGCGGGAGATCTCCGCTCTTCGAGGAACTCCAGGTAGAACCGCTGCATGAGCCGAGAGGTCGCGAGGTCGTCGACCTTCCACAGACTTACCAGAACCTGGCGGGCGCCGGCGGAGAACAAGCTGCTCGCAAGCCCGATCACACCTTCGCCGCGAACCCGCCTCCCCAGCGCCGTCTGACAGGCAGAGAGCACCACCAAGTCCGCGGGCAGACGCAACCTGCGCAGCTCGTAGCCGCGAACGAAGCCGTCCTGCGGTCGGCGATCGCTGGCGATAGTAGACAGAACGATCGAGGACAGCTCGGGAAACTCGGGATCGAATAGGGCATGGGTGGCGAAGTGGAGAATCCGATAACTTCCGAGCCTGCCCGTCAGGACTGCGTCGCGCTGTGCCTGGAATCCGGTCAGCGAGAGCGCGCTCCCTTCCGGAGCCAGCCGGAGGATCGCTCGCAGCTCTTCGCTCGAGTACCGGAGGCGGTGAAGACCGAGGACCTCCGCAAGATTCAACTTGGGACGCACCCTCCGCCTGGCCAGGGCCCCCAGGCGCTCATCATCGGCTTCGAAGATGGCATCCCCCACCGCTGCGAGCAGGCCGGTCGCGGATTCTCTTCTCTGCCCTCGGCGGCAAAGGGAGACCAGCGCCGAGGCAGAAGGCCCATAGGTGATCTCGTGACTCGCGCCCAGATAGCGCCGGTTGCGTGATTGCTCATCCGGACCCCCATCAGGGAACGGCAAGGCGGCGAATGGCACCAGCGCCAAGTCGCCGTCGGGGATCACGATCAGTTCTCGGCGGCCGAGCATTCCCGAGGCCGGACCCAGAAGCGTTGCCGAGAGGCGCTGCAGTCCACGCTCAACCTCACCTTGGGCAAGTATCTGGTCTCCCGACGCCAGGGCCTGATGCAGCCTCGCTGCCGCGTCTTCGATCTGCTTCCTCGGCGGGAGCTCGAAGGTGGTCACCGTCTCTCCAGATACCACCCACAAGAAGCTCTTCGCCTCGCCCAGGAAATACTCGAGCAGGACAGCGTCCTCGTCCAGCAGGGTTCGCTGGATCTCTGTCAGCGTGAGCGGCTTTGCCTGAAGAGACTCTTCGAAGCGTGGGTGCGCGGTGCGTAGCTTGGCCTCGATGCGATCGGCCTCACCCAAGTCGAATCGAAGCTGCCGAGCGAGCTCATCTAAGTGGTCGTCGGCTGCGGGTGCTCCTGCGAGTAACCGGAGCCGGTCAGCTTGCGTCGAGGCGATCCTCTGATCCACCAGCGCCTCTTGCTCGAGAAGCTCCACCCGACCTCCGAGACGGAGATCCGCAGCCGAGACGACAAGATCATCCAAGAGGGCTCTGGCGCGAGAGCTTTCGTAGGCCTCGAAAGCGAGAACCTCATGACCCGCGGTGGGATCCATCGAATGCAGCGTCATCAGCAGCTCGACATGGAAGGCGAGGGCGGGCTGCTGGAACGCGAATGCCGACGCACGAAGGGAATGGCTGGCGGTTTCGGTGCGGATCCTCTCGATGAGGTCGAGCACTCGCGACATACTCTCGAGGGCTTTCCGAGGCTCGCCGCGTGCAGCCAAGGTGCGCGCGTAGTAGTACCTGGCGGAGGCTTCGCCTGCTGCTGCCTCATCGGCCCTACCGAACAGTTCGAATGCTCTTTCGTAGCTTCTTTCCCCAGCTTCACTGTCCCCCTGTTGGAGCTGGAGGTAGGCCAGGTTTGCGAGAACGATTGCCTCGCTCTTGGTGTCGGCCTGTTCTCTGAACAACCTGACCGACCGGGAGAAGCGCTCGATAGCCAGCGGGACCTCCCCGAGCTTCTCCAGAACCAAAGCAAGCTGATTGAGGGTCGCTGCCTGATCCGCGGGCGGGCTTCTGCGCTCCTGGATCGCAAGTGCCTTTTCCAGAAACGAACGAGCCTGGGGAAGATCATTCGACTGAGAATAGGCGCCGCCGAGCTTTGCCACGAAGACTGCGTGTTCCTGAACGGCATGCTCCTGGGCGTCGCCTTGGGATGCCAGCAGATCTGCAGCCTCGGAGTACGCGTCGATCGCCCGCTCGAACTGGCCCCGACGAAAATAGAGGTCGCCGATGAGCGCCAGCAGAACGGCCAAGTCCGTGTTGTTACCCGCGGCTCGGAATCCCTCGCGAGCCTGCTCGAGCAGGTCGAAGGCCTTCTCGATGTCCCCGACGTCTGCGTGGAGTTTCCCCAGGCTGTACTGGATAAGGGCGATATCGCGGCGGCCGAGCTGAGCCGCCAACGGCAGCGCGTCCTCCAGGTATCGCCGAGCATCGCTAGAATGACCCAGGAGCCGTTCATTCTCACCCAGAGCGATCAGCGAGTTAGCTTCCTCGGGGACCCGGCGAAGCTGGCGGAATAGTAATAGAGCCTCTTTATAGGCAGAGATCGCGGCAGTCCTCTCTGACCGCAGCTCGTACAGTCTTCCCAGTGAGAAGAGAGTCTCAGCCTCCCGAGCTGGGTGGCCAAGCGAGTGGAAATCTTCTCTGGCATGCCGTTCGAGTTGGACTGCTTCCTGCAATCGCTCCGGAATGGAATCGCGCCGCAAGCATTCACCCCGCGCCAAGGCTCTTTCGGCTCTGACTCGCAGGGCGTCGGCCGGGGTAGCAAGCCGCGCTGCGACCACCCTGAGCACGTAGTGGCCCGTCACCGCGGACGGTGAGGCCGCCCCGATCTCGAGCTCCTGAGGCTCGTCGGTCAGGGCAAGAATCGGGACGACTTCCGTCCCCTCCGCACCGCTCGGACTGTCGACCGTGGTTTCCAATTCGCCCGCGGGCGTGTAGAGCTTGAGGACCACGTCGATGCCCTGCTGCTCGACAACGAGGTCGACGAACTGGCCTTTTTCCAGCTTGAGAGAGTAGGCGTGGGTCTGGCCGCCGGCGAGGGTGACCGGGTTCGCGACCCCCTGCTTGAGAACAAGGGTCCTTACCTCGGGCTCCGGCGGCTTGGTCTCGCTCGACCGAGCTTGACGCACGGCGAACAAAGGCAACACCTTCCAGTAGCTCGCGAAAAACGCGAGCGACGCCGCGGCGAGGAAGAGGATCGCCGCCCGCCAGGATGGGCGATTCATCCGAGCGGGAAGACTACCTCAGGAGTAGCGGAGCCGGACGGAGTACTCCGCCACCAGCTCTTCCTTGCGGTCGCGTGAGCCGAGGATTCGAACTGTGTAGACGCCTGCCGGGAATTCCTGCTTTGGCAGCGTCAAGGTGAAGGACTTGAAGGGAGTCAGGACCAGCCCATCGCGACTCCAGGTCCGGCTACCGCCGGCGACTTCGACGCGGAAACCGCTCCAAGCGGAGTGGTCCTCACCGAGCTTGGAGGCGTAGAGGACCAGCGTCACTCTGTCGCTGCCGGCCGGCACCTCCACCAGCTCGGCATCCTCCGCGCCTCCTCGCCGGCCGCTGTCGCTCAGGTTGGCGATGTGAGGGTTGACCTCGAAGCTGCCGCGCTGAGATCGCAGATTCACTACCCAAGCCGCGAGCCCCACCACGGCGATCATGAGGCTCGCCGCGACCGCCTTATACCAGGCGGGCATGCGCCAGTCGGAGCCTGCAGCGAGCACGACCCTCGGTTGGAGAGGATCAGTGCGGCGGACCAGCTCTCCCGATTGTTGCCCCATCACCGGGTCTGGATGAGGCTCGATCTTCGACCGCAACCGACGCAGGGACTGCTCGATCTCGTGCTCGGAAATCAGGTCTTCCTCGCCGAGCTCTCGGGGCTCGAGGCGAGACAGCTCCAGCACCAGGGTGGCGCACTCGGTGCAACCCACGAGGTGGTTCTCGACCCGCTTCTGGTCTTCGGCGGCGAGCTCGCCGGCTTCGTACGCTTCGAGCTCTTTGTCACTGGGATGGCGACCCTTCGGCCCGCCCATCCAGCGGGCGACGTCAGCCAGGGCGGTATCGAGTGTTTCTCTGTGCGACATGATTCACCTGCCTTTCACCCCCGCCCCCGAGGTCTAGGAAAAGTCCTCCAGAAGGTCGGCGTCGAGCAGCGAAGGAAGCTGCTCTCGTGCCTGGTGCAGGTGCGCCTTGATGGTGCCGTCCGCCAGCTTGAGCAGGACGGCGATCTCGCGCACGGTGAACCCACCGTGGTACTTCAGGATCAGGCATTTGCGCCGTTGCTCGGGCATCTCCATGATCGCCTCCCGGACCTTTTGGGCACGCTCCCGCCGGAGCAATTCCTCCTCCTGGGTCGCCGGCGCCGGCGGGAGCGGCTCCCGGCCCGGGTCGTGCTCGCCCTCCGGGAGAGGGATCTCGATGCCGCTCCGCTTGCCGGCGAGCTTGTTGCGCCGATATCCGAGGTAGACGTTCCGGGAGACTTTGCGGACGAAGGTGCTGAAACTGCATTCTCCCCGAAACGCCCCGATACTGAGATAGATGCGGGAAAAAGTCTCCTGGGTTAGGTCGTCGCAATCCTCGGAGCTCGACACCCACCGTCGAAAGAGGAAACGGACGGCCGCGAAGTGCGTGCGGTAAAGGCGCTCGAACGCGGCGTGCTCATCGAGCTTGCCCGTCCAGAGGGCCTCGAGGATCCGCTGCGCTTCGTCTTCGCGATCTTGATTGGACGCCAACGAGAGCACCCTTTGAAGGATCTTACCGGCACCGGCCGGCCTTTGACAGAGACTCCGGATTCTGGGATACTCATCGTCCTCTTGAGGGGCGGCCACCGCCCCTCGGTGACGCGGGGTGGAGCAGTCCGGTAGCTCGTTGGGCTCATAACCCAAAGGTCGCAGGTTCAAATCCTGCCCCCGCAACCAACCTTCCTACGAACGCGAGCCGCCTCGAGCGGCTCGTTTTTTTGTATGGAGAGCCCTCGCTTGACCTCGACCCCGTCAGATCTGGCCAGGCGAAAGCCCGCGATCGCCGGCTTGGCGGTCGCCATCCTCCTCGGCCTGCTCGCGGCCCGGCTCGCGGCGCAAGAGGAACCATCGGCCGAAGAGGAAGGCGAGGGGGCCTACACCCGGCTCGAGCTCGAGCGGCGGACGAGCGCGATGATCGACTGGGAATCCCAGCCCTGGGCCGGTTTCAGGGTCGAGGTGCCCAGCGATGCGGTGGTCCTCACCCTCGAGGTGGAGGATGCACCGGTCGACCTGGACCTCTTCGCCCGACGCGAGCGGCCGATCACCAACTACGAGGAGGACGCGGAGTACGAGGCCTCGAGCCGCCTCTACAACGACACGCTCACCATCTCGCGCTCCGGCGAACCGGCCCTCGTGCCCGGCACCTACTACGTGGACGTCGCTTACACGGTGGAGACGGAGCCGCGCATCGGCAAACGGCGGGTGACCGAGATCCCGTTCACGCTCACCGCCTCGGTGATCCGCTCCCGGGTGGACGGCCGCCTGGTGCCGGGCGAGCCGTGGGTGGGGCAGACCAGCGCCGACAGCGGTTGGTTCCGCACCTTCACCATCGAAGTGCCCGAGCGCGCCTCGGTGCTGCGTATCGACCTCGACCAGGCGACGGGCGATCTCGACCTGGTGGCCCGCCACGGCCAGCCGGTGCTGAGCATCGAGGACGCCGACCACTTCGCGGACAGCCTGCTCGGCCGCGAGACGCTGGTGATCGACGAGGCGAGCGACCCGCCGCTTGCCTCCGGCACCTGGTACGTGAGCGTGTTCGATCCTTTCCAGCTCGACCTGGTTCGCTTCACGGCCCGCGTGGGCTTCGATTCCCGGCCCGCGCCGGAGCTGCTCGCCATCCCCACTCTCCGCCAGCCGGCCCAGGGCATCGACCGCGCGCTGCTCTCCACGGTGGAGCTCTTGACCAGCGCCGGCAATGGCAGCGGCACCCTGGTGTCGCCGGCCGGCTGGGTGCTGACCAACTTCCACGTGGTGGTCGACGACAGCGGCAACCCGGTGGGTCAGGGCGAGCTGGTGATCAGCCTCTGCCTGGACCCCAGGATGCCGCCGGCCGAGCTGTTCCGCGGCAGCGTGGTGCTGGCCGACCGCCAGCTCGACCTCGCCCTGGTGCGCATCGAGAGCGGGCTCTATGGCCAGCCGCTGCCGGCGGGCTACCAGTTCCCGTACCTCGAGACCGGCAGCTCCGAGGCGCTGGCGATCGGGGACCCGGTGACTATCCTCGGCTTCCCCGGCGTGGGCGGGATGGGCAGCCGAGTGTCGGTGAGCCTCACCCGCGGCGTGATCAGCGGCTACGACACCACGGAGGCGGGCGTGGTCTTCAAGACCGACGCCGAGATCGGCTCCGGCAACTCGGGGGGAGCCGCGCTCGACGCCGCCTACCGCCTGATCGGCGTGCCCACCGGAACCGTCGAGGACGCCGAGGGCTACTCGCAGCTCGGTTACATCCTGCCCATCAGCCGCCTGCCCCAAGCCTGGAAAGAGAAGATCGAGCCCTGAAGAGTCGGTAGTCGGAGGGAAGCCGTCGCCAGCGGGCCTGCTGCAAGGAGCGGGAGGACCCGCGACACGGCAGAAGGCCCGCCGGCGACAGCTTCACGAGCGGCGCAGCTTGCCGCGGTCGATCTTGCCCAGGTGCGTGCGTGGCAGGCTGTCGACGAAGATCACCTCGCGCGGATGCTTGTAGGCCGCCAGCTCCTCGATCACCCAGGCCTTGAGCGCCTCGGCGAGCGCCGGCTCCGGCTGCGACGCCACTACGAAGGCGTGCGGCTTGACCAGGCCGGCGGCGTCGGTGACGCCCACCACGGCGCACTCCCGCACCGCCGGATGGCGCAGCAGGCAGGCCTCGACCTCGCTCGGCACCAGCCACTTGCCGCCCACCTTGAGCACGTCGTCGCCGCGGCCATGGTAAGTCACGTAGCCGTCCTCGTCGCGGCTGACCAGGTCGCCGCCCACGAACCACTCGCCGCGGAATGCGTCCATGGTCTTCGCCATCTCCCGCCAGTAGCCCACCGCACGTGAGTCGCCCTTGACCCACAGGCGGCCGACCTCGCCCGGGCCGGCGTCGCGGCCTTCGTCGTCGACCACCCGCAGCTCGAAGCCCGGCACCACCTTGCCGAGCGTACCGGGCTTGACCTCGCCGGGCAGGTTGGTGAGGAAGATGTGCCACATCTCGGCGGTGCCGAGGCCGTCGAGCAGCTCGACACCGAAGGTTGCCTTCCAGCGCTCGTAGAGCGGTACCGGCAGCGCCTCGCCGGCCGACGTGGCGAAGCGCAGGCAGGAGAGGTCCTGGCTCGCCGCCGCCGGGTGGTGCACCATGTGGTTGACCATGGTCGGCACGTTGATCAGCACGGTGGGGCAGTGGCGGCGGATCTTCTCGAACAGGATCTCCGCGGTCGGGTGCTCGGGGAACAAGACCGCCGTGGCGCCAGCCGCGAACGGGAAGAAGAGGTTGGAGCCCGTGGCGTAGCCGAAGAAGAGCTTGGGCACGGAGAGGGTGACGTCGGCCTCGGTCAGCCCCAGGGCCCGCCGGCCGTAGAGCTCGGTGGTGTTGGCGAACGAGGCGTGGCTCTGCACCACCGCCTTGGGGCGACCGGTGGTGCCGCCGGAGAAGAGCCAGATCGCGGGGTCGTCGCGGTGCGTGGGCTCGCCCTCGAGCTCGCCGGGAGCGGAGGACGCCTCGCGCTCGAAGCTCGGATGGCCGGGGGCCTCGCCGCCCACCGCGAGCAGCCGCTTCGGCCACGCCCGGCCCGCGCAGGCGGCGGCGAAGCTCTCGATCCCCGCGGCCTCGACCACCGCCACCTTGGGCCGCGCGTAGTCGAAGATCTGCCCGAGGTCCGCGGCCGGCAGGCGCGGGTTGACCATCACCACCACGGCGCCGATCTTGAGCGCGCCGAAGAGGGCGCCGGCGAACTCGGCCGAGTCCGCGAGCGCCAGCACCACGCGCTGCTCCGGCTCGACGCCGAGGCTCGCGAGCACGTGGCCGAAACGGCTGGCGAGCGCTTGCACCTCGCGGTAGGTGAGCTCGCGGGTGGCGCCGGCAGAGTCGTCGACCCGCAGCGCGATGCGCTCGCCGCGGCCCTCGCGCACCCGCTCGTCGAGCAGGTGCTCTGCCAGGTTGAAGCGCTCGGGGATTTCAAAGCTCATGGGGGCGAAGGGCATGCGGGCGACGATTGTACCCGTCAGCGGCCGGCGACCGCCCGCGCCGCCTCGGCGAAGCGCGCCATCGCTTCCTCGAGCTGGGCGTCGGAGAGGTAGGGCGCGGGGCCGAGGCGCAGCACGTCGCCGCGGAAGTCGCTCGCCACTCCGCGCTCGGCGAGAGCGGCCGACAGGGCGCCGGCCCGCGGCGAGGAGAGGGCGAGGAAGCCGCCGAGGCGCGAGAGCGGCACGGAGCGGTCGCGGTCGACGAGTCCGGGCGGCAGGTCGAGGGTGTCGAAGCGGTCGGCCAGGAGGCCCACCTGGTGCTGGCTCACCTCACGCAGCAGGCCGGGCTCGAGCCCCTGCTCGTCCCAGAAGTCGAGCACCGCTGCCGCCCGGTAGTGGCTGGTGGGGTCGTAGGTGGCGCCGGCGAAGGCCGCGGCGCCGGCGCCGTAGGCCACGCGCTCGGCATCGTGCGCACGGGTAAGCGCCTCGAACTCGGCGAACCAGCCGGTCACGACCGGCCTGAGGTCGCGGCCGGGCGGCACCCGCAGGAAGCAGTTGCCCTCACCCATCTGCAGATACTTGTAGCCTCCGCCGACCACGAAGGCACCCTCGAGGCCCGCGGCCGGCAGCGACAGTGGCACCACGCCCAGCGAATGGTAGGCGTCGACCAGCAGCTCCGCTTCCTCCTGCCGGCAGGCGGCGAGCACCTCGCCGAGCCCCTCCGCGATCCGCCCGCTGCCGAAGAAGACCGAGGAAGTGAGCACCGCGGCGGTGCGGCCGTCGAGGGCCTCGATCAGCCGCCCGGCGACGGTTTCCGCCGGCTCGGCGGCCACGCGAGCGACCTCAATCCCCTCCTCGGCCAGCCGCGCGAGCTGGCGCCGCAGGGTGTGAAACTCGCCGTCGGTGGTCACCAGGCGCGGCCGGCGGCCGAGCGGCAGCGCCGAGAGGAAGCGCACCACCAGCTCGTGGGTGCTCGCGGCGAGCGCGTAGCTGCCCGCGGCCTCCGCTCCCGGGCCATCGGCGAGCAAGCCCGCGATCCCCCGTCGCAGCCGGTCCGCCTTGGCAAAGGCGCGGTCCCACTTGTCGTCGACCCGCTCCGCGGCGTCGTGGAAAGCCTCGAGCTGGCCGTCGAGGGCGCGGTCCGGCCAGGCCTGGTGGGAGTGGCCGGTCAGCAGCAGCCGCTCGCTCACCCGGAAGCGGGAGTAGTGGTGCGCCAGAACGTTGGGGCTAGCGCGGAGGTCCGCCGGGCGCATGGCCGCCGCTCAGGAGCGCCGTGGCCCCGCCGGCCGCGAAAGAGCGGAGAGTTTTCGAGAGAGGAGTGCCGGGCCGCGGGCCTGGCGATTCAGGATGCGACGCCGCATGGGCCTCGTGCCGGGCCGATCAGAGCTCCGCGCGGATCGCCCACAGGTCCGGGAAGAGCGCTTGGAAGAGCGTCGTGCGCAGGTACTCGGCGCCCGGCGAGCCGCCGGTGCCCCGCTTGGTGCCGATCGTCCGCTGCACCATTTTGACGTGCCGGTAGCGCCATTCCTGGAGCCCCTCGTCGAGGTCCACCATACGCTCGCAGACCTCGCGCAGGGCCGGGTCGTCGCGGTAGATGCCGACCAGGATCCGCCGCACCCGCTCGTCCTCGAACGCCGGCGCCGCGGGCTCCCGCCCGAAGGCCTCCGCTGGCACGGCGAGGCCGTGGGCGGCGAGGAAGCGGAGGAAGGCCTCGTAGAGCGAAGGCTCGGCGAGGCGGGCCTCGAGACGGCGGCGGTCCTCGCCGTCCTCGGGGAAGCCGGCCAGCAGGGTGGGACGGCGCGCGCCGAGCACCCATTCGATCTCGCGGAACTGGCGGGACTGGAAGCCGCTCGCGGCGTCGAGCCGGGCGCGGAAGGAGTTGAAAGAGACCGGCGTCATGGTCTCCAGGACGTCGATCTGGGCCACCAGAGTCTTCATGATGGTCAGGATGCGCTTGAAGGTGGCGAGGGCGCGCGGCGCGCGGTCTTCGAGCAGGGCCTGGCGAAGCCAGTCGAGCTCCCAGAGCACCTGCTTGAACCACAGCTCGTAGACCTGGTGGATGACGATGAAGAGCATCTCGTCGTGCTCCGGCCCCTCCGAGAGGGGTTGCTGGAGGGCGAGCAGCTCGTCGAGCTTGAGGTAGTTGCCGTAGGTGCGGGCGGGCATCGGATGGCGGGTCGCGCGGGCGACGCTATCCTACCCCCTCCCGCGCCCATGGAGTTAAGGTAAGCTGTAATGCGTCCCTGGCATGATGAGACGAAGAACCGGGACGGCGCTCCAACGCCCATCCCGACCACAGCTCGACCACCCGAAGCGGGTGCCGACAGGAGGTTTCAAGTCATGAAGAAGGTCGTTTCCCTGCTGACCGTAGCGGCGCTCGTGGCGCTCGCCGTGGTCCCCCTGGCCTCGGCGGCCAACGAGGGCAAGCCCCGGATCGCCGTCCTCGAGTTCAAGAACAAGGCGGACAACCAGTGGTGGTGGCACGGCGGAGCCGCCGCCATGCAGGACGTGTTCGTCACCGAGCTGGTGAAGAGCGGCAAGTTCCGCGTCATCGACCGCGAGCAGCTCGAGGCCCTGATGGCCGAGAAGAGCCTCTCGCTGTCCGGCGACGTCGACCCCAAGACCGCCATCAAGGCCGGCAAGCTGTTGGGGGTGGAGTACTTCCTGACCGGCTCGGTCACCGAGTACGGGGCCACCGAGACCGGCGCTCACGGGCCGGGGGTGCGCGGGCTGCCGGGCTTCTCGGGCGGCAAGAAGACTTTCGTCGCGGCGGCCAACGCCCGCATCATCGACACCACCACGGGCGAGATCCTGTGGGCCGACGAAGCGCGCAGCGAGGACGCGGCCTTCAAGCTCTCGATCGGCGGCTTCGGCGGCGGCGTGCAGAACGACGAGCGCCAGTTCGACAAGGTGATGAAGCCGGTGGTGCAGTCGCTGGTGGCGAGCATCAAGGCCGCCGACCTCTAGGTCGCGGCAGCCGGAACCGCGCTGCGGCTCCTGCACGAAACGAAACGGCCGGCCCTTGGGCCGGCCGTTTTTGTCACTTGCCGCTTCGCCCTGCCGGCCTGGCCGGCGGCCCTTTCCCTACGGCTTGAACTCCACCGTGAACGGCTTCCACATCTTCACCCGCACGCCCTGCAGCGTGGCGGGATCGAAGCGGGCCGAGCGCGCCGCGGCCAGCGCCGCGTCGCCGAAGCCGTAGCCGGGGTCCGGCCCGCCCAACTCGGCGCGCGTCACGCGGCCGTTCTCGTCGACCAGCGCCCGCACCCGCACCGGCACCGACGACGACTTGTTGAGCCGCCGCGCGGCCGGCGGGTAGACCGGGTTGGGCATGTTCTTGAGCTTGGGGGGGACGACGCCGGCCTGGCCGGCCTCGACCAAGTCTCCCACCCGCACCTGGCGGCGCACCGGCTCGGCCGAGACCGGGGTCGCCGCCGGGACCGCCGAGCTGGGCGCCGGCTCGGCCGCGGTGTCGGCGACCGTCGTGTCGGGCGGCGCCGGCGACCCGGAGGGCTCGCTCGCCGTGCTGTCGGCGGGCGTGGCTGCCGCGGGCGCCGGCACCGGATCGGCGGGTGGCGGTGCCGGCTTGCTCGCGTCGGCGACGATGGCCGGCTTCTCGGCCGGAGCACGCTGCGACTGATCGATCGACTGCTGGAGGGCGCGGATCTTCTCGTCGTACTGGGAGCGTACGGACTTCTCCATCGCCGCCATGCGCTCGGCGAGCAGCTTGTCGAGCTGGGCATTGAGCTCCGCCTGGGTCTGGGCATCGGGTGCCGCCGCCGTCACCGTGGCGTCGGCCGCGGGCTCCGCCGCCGGCAGGGCCTCGTCGGTCGAAACCGGCGCCTGGTCGGCCGGCAGCGCAGCGGTCTCGGTCTGCGCCGGCGGCGTCGAGTCGCGGATCAACCCGAAGTAGATCCCCACGCCGCCGCCGATCAGGACCAGCGCCGCGAGCCCTCCCCAGAGGGCCATGTTGCCGCCCTTGGCCGGCGCGCCTGCCGACTCCGTGGCATCGTAGGCACCGAACGTCGGGCTGCCCGCGGCTGCCTTGGCCTCGGTGCCGGTTCCCGCGGCGTGGGCCGCCGCGGCGGCGGCCAGCACCTCGCGCCGCGGCTGGGTGAGGGTCTTCTCGCGCTCGATCTCCTTGCTCTCGCGTTCGATCTCGTCACGGAAGAGGTTGTGCATGAAGAAGGCGAGGTTGAAGGTGGTGGCGCCGTATTGGCCGTCGATCGTCAGCTTCGACAACAGGCGGTGCCAGGTCACCACGTCGGGGATGCGCTCGGCCTGGGGCGCCAGGCTGCGCTTGAGCAGGTTGGCGATCTCGGTGGGGATCGGCGTGCCCTCGCCGGCGAGCCGCGCGCCGTCCACACCGCGGGAGCCGGTGCCGGCCGCCAACGGCTGTCCGGTCAGGAGCTCGAACAGGATCGCGCCCAGCGAGTAGACGTCGTCGGCCTTGTGGATGGGCGCGCCGGCCAAGGCCTCGGGAGCGAGGTAGCGCGCGACCTCCGGGGCGAGCGAGCCGGTCTTCACCACCTCGCGCAGGCCGGGAGCCGCCTCGAAGCCGAGCACCCGCATATCGCCCTCGTTGCCCAGCATCAAGAGCGGCGGCACCAGGAAGCCGTGCAGGATGCGCTGCTCCTGCACCTTGGTGTCGTACCCCGTTGCCAACCCGAGCGCGATGCGCTCGCCGATCAGCAGCGCGTGGTCAGTGGGCAGCGGCGAGCGCTCGTGGCCGACCTGCGCCAGCAGCGACGACAGGCTCTTGCCGGAGACGTAGTCGTAGGCCACGAAGGGCACGTTGCGCACCCGCCCCAGCTCGACGCCGTTGCCGATGTTCGGGCTCTTCAGGGCCTCTTGCACGGCGCCCCGGCCGGAGAGCTGGCGCCAGAGTGTGTCGGGCTCGATGCTCGGGCCGTTGAAGACGCGCAGCAGCACCACCTGCTCCATGCCCTTGCCACCGATCCTCCCGGCGCGGAAAGTCTCGCCCAGGGGGTCCTCGCCGAGCTTCTTGAGCAGGGTGTAACTGCCGAACTCTTCGCGGCCAGTCAATTCACGGGAACTCATTGTTGCCTCCCTCGGGGACGGCGGCACGGCCCGCGTTCCCCAACGGTCGGGAACGCGGCTCGGGACCGCCGCCCTTGTCGAATGACGCCTTGTTATACCAGCGAGCGCGCGCTGTCAATGCGAAGTGGGTCGAATGGTCGAGGGCCGGCGAGAGAGCGTCGCGAGCGGGCCAGGAGCAAGGCGCGGGAGGACCCGGGAACCGGAGCCTACACGGCAGTAGGTGAGGATTCCCGGGAGGACCCGCAACGCAGCTCCTGGCCCGCGCAGCAGGTCTATCGCCGGCCCTCCGCCGCCCAGCGCTCTCGCCAATACTGCCGCTGCCAGCGCTCGACGTTGCGGTTGTGCTCCGCCAGCGTCTCGGCGAAGACGTGGCTGCCGTCGTTGCGGCTCACGAAGTAGAGGTGGGAGACGGGCGCCGGATTCGCCGCGGCGAGCAGGCTGGCGAGGCCCGGCGAGGCGATCGGCCCGGGCGGCAGGCCCGCGTAGCGGTAGGTGTTGTAGGGCGAGTCGAGGGCGAGGTCGTCGCGCGTCAGGTTGCCGTTCCAGCGCCCCAGGCGCTTCAGGGCGTAGATCACTGTCGGGTCGGCGAAGAGGCCCAGCCCCAAACGCAGGCGGTTGCGGTACACGGCGGCGATCAGCGGGCGCTCCTCCTCGCGCTGCGCCTCTTTCTCGACGATCGAGGCGAGCGTCACGAGCTGGCGCAAAGTCATCCCACCCTGTGCCGGCAGCCGGGGAAGGATCTGCTGCTGGTAGCGGGCACGGAAGTTGGCCACCATGGCGGCGACCACCTCGCGGGCGGGCGTGCCGGCGGCGAAGCTGTAGGTGTCCGGGAACAGGTAGCCCTCGAGGTCCAGAGCCTCTGGGTCGAGGTCGGAGATCGCCTGGGGCGAGCGCATGGCGGCGGCGAGCACCGCGGCCTCGCCGAAGCCGGAGCGTGCCAGGCTGTCGGCGGCCTCGAGCAAGGTCAGGCCCTCGACCACGGTCACGCTCTCTCGCACCACATCGCCGGCGATCAGCCTGGCGAGCACCTGCCGCGGGGTCGATGGCCCCACGAACTCGTACTGGCCGGCTTGCAGCGGCGGATCGCCCAGCCAGTAGACGAGGTAGCCGCGCGCGAGGAGGGCGTTGGCCAGCACACCACCGTCCTCGAGGCGGTCGAGGATCGCCACCGCCGGGCTGCCGGGCTCGATCGTCACCCGCGTCGACTCGCCCGCGAAGCCCTGGTGGGGCCGATCGAGGGCCTTCCAGGCCCACGCGCCGGCGGCCGCGGCGGACGCGAGCCCCAGCACGGCGAGGCGCAGCAGCAGGCGGGCGAAGGTGCGCCCCACGCCCCGCCTCGCCGGGCGCCGTCGCTTGGGTCTGGGCTTCACGAGGGCCGGCGATCGAGCGCTTGTTGAAGGAGGATCTGGGCGGCCACGGCGTCGATGCGCTCCTCGGCCTTGGCGCGGCCGACACCGGCTTGCCGCAGCCGTGCCCGTGCCTCGACCGAGGTCAGCGCCTCGTCCACCCATTCGAGGGGCAGGCCCGTGGCCTCGCGCAGGCGGTGGCCGAAGCGCGCCACCCGCTCCGCCGCCGCTCCCCGCGAGCCGTCGAGGTTGCGCGGCTCCCCGAGCACCAGGAGCTCCACCGCCTCCTCGCGCGCGATGGCGGCGATGCGGCGCGCGGCGCGGCGGTCGTCGCGGCGCTCGAAGGTTTGGAGCGGCACTGCAAGGCGGCCGTCCGGGTCGGAGATCGCGAGGCCGATCCGCCGCTCTCCGAAATCAATGCCCAGCGCTCGCATGCGGGTGATTCTATCCGGCGGGCGTGATGCCGCCTCTGGGGGAGTGCTCTGACGCCGGCGCGGCCGCTACGTCCCCGTCTTGCGCTGCGGCGGCTCTAGCGGCACGAGGTTGCCGGCCGGGGCCGGGCGCTTGCGCTGGCCCAGGTTGCGCATTACGAGGACGGCGACGAACTCGAGCACCACCAGCAGCAGGCCGAGCGAGGCGTCGTGGGTCACGGCCACCACCAGCGCCATGGTGCAGAACAGCAACGCCGCCACGTAGATGGCGCCTACGATGCGCGCCCGCTGCGCCATGAACGGCTCGAGCATGTGGTGCAGGTGGTTGCGGTCGCCGCGGAACATGGCGAGGAAGCGCTCGGCGAAGAGGCCGTGCGGGCGGCCCAGGAAGCGCACCAGCATCACCACCAGGGTGTCCATCACCGGCAATCCGAGGGCCAGGATGGGCACCAGGATGGCGACCGCCGCCGGCGCCTTGAGCGACGACTGGACGCTCATCGCGGCGAGCAGGAAGCCCAGGGTCAGCGATCCCGAGTCGCCCATGAAGATGCGTGCCGGCGCCCAGTTGTGGCGCAGGAAGCCGAGGCTGGCGCCGACCATGGCGGCCATCAGCACCACCACCAGCAGGTTGTCGAGGTCGACGGCGTAGATCCACAGCCCGGTGGCCACGATGGCGACCACGCCGCTCGCCAGCCCGTCGAGGCCGTCGAGCAGGTTGATGGCGTTGGTGACGCCGACGATCCACACCACCGACACCAGCTCGCCGAAGATGCCCAGCTCGACGTTGCCCAGGCCGGGCAGGGCCAGCACCTGGAACGACCAGCCGATGTGCACCAGCAGGTAGGCGGCCACCAGCTCGACCAGGAATTTCTGGCTGACCGAGACGCCGAAGATGTCGTCGAGCACGCCAACCAAGAAAACGAGCAGCGTGCCCACGGCGAGCGCCACCAGCTCGGAGCGGCCGACGCCGAAGCTCCAGGAGCTCCACTTCGCCATCACCACCGCCATGGCACCCAACGCCCAGCCGGCGACGATCGCCACCCCACCGAGCCGCGGCGTGGCCTCGAGCTGGAGCTTGCGCTCACCCGGATAGTCGACGGCGCGCAGCGCGACCGCCAGCCGGACCACGGCCGGCACCAACAGATTGGTCACCAGCGCGGCGATGGCGGCGGCGAGGAGGGCGGGAAACAGGATGTTCGAGCTCGGCATCCGCAGGTCGGCTCCCGGCGAGCTGTAAGGATGCCGGCAGTGTAGCACCCGGCCCGGGACCATGCTGTGGCGAATCGAGAAATTGTAAAGCGTTGACCGCTCGTCGGTTGTGGCTCGCGCCGAGCCGAGCGGAACAGCCCTCGATCAGGCACCCTCAGCCCGTGCCCGCAATCGCCTCCAGTGCCATGGCCACTGCCTCGGGGTCGCCCACGGCGGCACGGAAGTAGCGCTCCGCCGGCAACTCGCGGCTGGCGAGGAGGTGCACGTCGGAGGCGGCGCTGCCCACGAACAGCAGCGGCCGGGAGGAGGCGATGCAGCCGTAGATCTTCGACGGCAGCACGTAGCCCACGAACTCGTCGCGCAAGGTAACGAGGTGGGCGTCGGGCGTCACCAGCAGGCGGGCCAGCTCGGCGAGCGGCACCGGACGGGAGGCATGGAAGGGCAGGCCATCGGCGGCGAGCAGCGCGGCCACCCGATCCGCCTTGGCGCCGGTGGCGTTCAACCACAGACCCACGCGGCCGGAGCCTCGGCGGTGGTGCAGCCGGTAGCCGGCGACCAAGGTCTCGTGGTCGTGGGCGACGCCGAAGTTGCCCGAGTAGAGCAGGACCGTCTTTCCCGCGAGCTCCGCCGGCGGCGGCAGCGGCCGCGTGCCGGCCGGGATCTCGACCGGGCTGGGGTCGCGCTTGAGCACGATCCGCTCCTCCTCGATGCCGATGTCGAGCAGGCGCCGGCGCTGGTCCTCGCCCAGCACCTCGAAGCGGTCGACCCGCCGGCGCAGCGCCAGCGTCAGCCCGTAGAAGCCGCGCAGTCCGGGCGGCAGAGGGCCGCGCGCCTCGAGCTCCGCCATCAGGCACTCGGGATGGAAATCCGTGATGCGGTAGGTGAGGCGCTTGCGCAGCAGGGCATTGGCGGGGGCCAGCAGATGGAGCAGGAACGGCGGGCTGCCGGTGAACAGAACCTCGTCGGCCGCGGCGAGAGCGCGGCGGGCGCGCCACAACAGGCGGGCGTTGGTGGCGAGCGTCCAGCGGGCGCGGGCCTTCCAGTCGGCGCGGTCGTAGACCGGCGCCGCGAGCCGCAGGGTGGTCAGGCGCCCGCGCCCAACCTCCTCCTGCTCGATCGAGTCCGCGGCCGACGACAGGCCGACGAGCGTCACCTCCTCGCCCGCCGCCGCGCGCTGGCGGGAGAAGAGCTGGCTGTACTGGCCCACCGCGCCGAAGTCCGGCGGCAGCCAGTCGCAGAGGTAGACGAGCTTGCGCATCGCGAGGTCGCCCAGAGCCTGCGAAGAAATCGTCGCGAGCAGGGCCGTCCGCTAGGAGCGGGAGGACCCGGCAACCGCAGCGTACACGATCGAGGGTAAGCCACCCTGTACCAATTCTCCTAAACCTTGGGAAATGTTGACTTTGTAGTCTGCCTGTGTATGTTGTTCTCTCATGAACCTGGGCCGGATTCGTCGCTCGCTGCATGCCACGCGCATGCCGAATCCCGAGCGGCGAAGCGGCCCTGACCATGGGAGAACACGATGCGCGTCAAGCTTAGCAAGGCCCACCTCGAAAACGCGAAGCCAGCAGCTTCCCGCTACCTGCTCCGCGACAGTCGCACCGTAGGCCTCGCGCTCAAGGTCGAGCCCTCGGGCACCCGGACTTTCGTCTTCGAGTACCGGGTCAAGGGCAGGCCGTCGCAGCGCTTCAACATCGGCCGCTACGGCGAGCCGTGGACCTTGGACCAGGCCCGAGCCGAGGCGGGGCGGCTGCGGGCGCTCGTGGACCGCGGGCTCGATCCCTTGGCCCAGCGCCGTGTCGCTCTCTGCGACGGCCGCTCGGTCGGCGACTTGGCCGAGCGCGTTCTGCTTCATACAGAGAAGCTGAGCCGCCGGCCCAGGACGCTCTATATCTACCGCCGAATGCTCCAGAGCTTCATCCTGCCTCGCCTCGGCCGGATGCGAGTCGAGGACGTGACGGTGGAGCACGTCGAACGGCTGCATACGCAGCTCCGGGCGACCCCGTACCAGGCGAACCAGGCGCTCAAGGTCCTCTGCCGGGCGTTTACCCTCGCCGAGCGTTGGGGCTGGCTCGCGCCGGGCACCAGCCCGGTGCGCCAGGTCGAGAAGTACCGCGAGTATCGCCGGGGAGAGAAGAAGTCGGTGATGCTCGACCCCGGGCAGATCGCCCGTCTGCTGGGCGCGCTCGACGAGGAGGAGCGAAGCGGAGCTGATCCTTACGCGGTGGCCGCTCTTCGCCTCGCATTTTGGACTGGCTGGAGGACGAAGAGCGAGATACTTCCGCTCCAGTGGGCGAACATCGACCTAGGCACCGGCGGGACTCGGCTGCTCGCCACCAAGGAAGCGGACGAGGAGTACCGGATGCTGCCCGACGAAGGTCTCGCCGTCCTGCGGGCCCTGCCGCGTGTCGAGGGCTGTCCCTGGGTGTTTCCTGGTATGAATCCCGCTCGTCACCGAACCGAGGTCCGCTGGCTCTGGAATCAGGTACGGCGTCAGGCTGGGCTGCTCGGCCTCGATGAGCTGGGCAACTTCCGTCTTCACGACCTGCGGCACAACGCCGTGAGCTGGGATGTTTCGCGCGGAGTCAGCTTGAAGGTGGCCGGCGCGAGCGTGGGGCACCGGAGCCAGCGCTCGACCGAGGTCTACTCGCACTTCATGCCGGCGCATCTGCAAGCGGCGGTGAACGCGCGCGCGCAGGCGATGCGGGACGCGGCCATGATGGGTCAAGCTCCAGGCTCATGGCTCCGCAGGCCGACACCCGACGACGCCGAGCTGCGCGCGGCTCCAAGCTCCTAGCGGGGGCGTGCTCTCCGCCGCCCCAAGGCCGTGGTGCGCTAGGATTCAAGGTGGCCAGCCAGGACACCCAAGGCCAGCGCACCGAGGAGCTCCCAACCTTGAGGAAGACGAAGCGCAGCTCCCCGGGAAAGGCCCTGTCACGCAAGGAGCGAGCCGAGGTGCGGCGGCGGCTGGCTGACCTGCCGGAGCTCGAGAGTGCGAGCCAACTGTTGGGAGTGGCGGGAAGCGTCGTTCGACTGAAGCTGCTGCGCCTTCTCAAGCGTGAGAAGGAGCTGCCCGTGGGCGAGCTGGCGGACCGGGTGGGCGGCTCCCCGTCGGGGGTCTCCCAGCACCTCGCAAAGCTGCGGATGTATGGGCTCGTCGCGACTCGTCGCGA
>JBIOXV010000058.1:0-16382 GCA_044869805.1 Thermoanaerobaculia bacterium
ACCTGCCGCATCACCTCCGCCATGCGGGCGATGAGCAGGGTACGCACCCGGTTCGCCTGCACGTACTCGACCGCAGGGATCAGCCGCGATTCGCGGAACACGTTGGGCCACGCCTGCACTTCCTGGCGGCTGAGCAGGTCGTCCCGGCCGGAGAGGGTCAGCTCCTCGAAGGCCGCGGCGGCCTCCACCCCGAGGAGGAACGACATGGCCCGCACCGGGAGCTCGCTCGGCAGCTCGATGGGGATCAGCGAGAAGCCGATGCGCTCGAGCTCCTCGAGGCTGCGCTTGGCGAAGGCGTGGGCCTCTTCCTGGCCCTCCTCGATCTTGGCCTCGAACAGCGACCGCACGTAGCCGAGCCGGAACTTCGTGGGGTCGGAGCCGGGCTGCCAGGCGAAGGGAGCGTCCAGGACCGTCGCGTCGCGGCCGTCCGGCCCAGCGATGGCGGCGAAGGCCAGGGCGCAGTCCTCGACCGAGCGGCCGAGCGGACCCAGCTTGTCCATCGACCAGGCGAGGGCCATGGCGCCGGTGCGCGGCACGCGGCCGAAGGTCGGGCGCAGGCCGGTCGCTCCGCAGCGCGTCGCGGGCGAGACGATCGAGCCCCAGGTTTCCGAGCCCAGCGCGAACCCGACCAGCCCCGCGGCCACCGCCGCCGCCGAGCCGGCCGAAGAGCCGCTCGAGCCCTGCTCGGGATTCCAGGGGTTGCGCGTCTTGCCGCCGAACCAGACGTCGCCCCAGGCGAGCGCTCCGAGGCTGAGCTTGGCGACCAGCACGGCGCCGGTCGCGGTGAGGCGAGCGACGGCCGTCGCGTCCTCCTCGATCCGCTGCTCGACGTAGGGCTCGCCGCCCCAGGTAGTGCGGTAGCCCTGGGCGGCGAGCAGATCCTTGGCGCCCCAGGGCACGCCGTGGAGCGGCCCGCGCACGCGGCCTTCCCGTCGCTCGCGGTCCGCCCGCTCGGCCTCGGCCAGCGCCCGCTCGCGGGTCAGGGTCACGACACAGTGCAGCAGCGGGTCCCAGCGCTCGAGACGGTCGAGGTAGAGGCGGGTGAGCTCGACCGAAGAGGCCTCCCCCGCCGCCAGCAGGCGCGCGAGATCGGAAGCGGAGAGGAAGGCCAGGTCGCCGTCCGTCGCCGGCCTGGTCGTCATGCCCGGGCCCACCTCGATGCCGCTCGGTCCGGTGGGCATCACGAACCCCGGCGGCAGGGGTTCGAAGCGCAGAGCCGGCGGCACCGAGTTCGGCACCGCCACCTTGCGCAGCTCGCGAAAGGCCGCCAGGTTCTCTTCCACTCCCTCGAGCATCAGCTCGCGGTCGGCGCCGCTGAACTCGAGGCCGGCGATCTTCTCCGCCTGGGCCAGGGTTTCCTTGGTCAGGCCGCCCGGCTTCTCCGCCTCCGCACCCAGGGCCTCCGTGGCCAGGGCCGCGTTGGTGGCCAGAGCCGCCCCGGCGCCAAGCGCCGGCAACGCCGACAGGAACCGCCTGCGATCGAGCGCCATGGGACCTCCAGGATAGGTGCCGCAAGCCTATGCGAGCCAGGCACCGTCGTGCAGCGTCCCGGCCACGAGACTCCCCTTCCGATCGTCTCCTGGCGACGAACTCCGTGCACTAACCGTAAGGGAGGCGCCACCGCCTTGGACGCCTACCGCCCATTACCGCCGAAAAGGAGGTCCTCGTGACCAATCGCCGACGCATCGCCCTCGCCGCGGTCCTGCTCTCCGTCGCTTTCGGCGGGCTCTCGGCCCCCGCTTCCGGCCAGTGCGAGATCGTGCTCTGCCCCGAGTACTGGGATTGGGACTGGTCGATCTGCGGCTGCGCCTGCACGAGCGAGCTCTGCTGCGACTACTACGGGCACTTCTACAACTGCTACTCGCAGTGCTGCCAGGACTACCCCTGGCGCTGCCAGGGCTGCTGGGAGCTCTCGGCGACACCGGGTGGGCCGGAATCCGACCTCCTGAGCTGTCCCGTGGGGGCCGCGAGCGCCGATGCCGCGCCTCTCGCCCAGGGGTCACCGAGCCCGGCTAGCCCGCGTTCCTGATCCCTAGCGCTTGCCGAGCGCCCGCTTCAGATACTGCCCGGTGTAGCTCGCCGGCACCTTCGCCACCTGCTCGGGGGTGCCGGCGGCGATCAGCCGGCCACCGGCGGCGCCGCCCTCGGGGCCGAGGTCGATCACCCAGTCGGCGGTCTTGATCACGTCCAGGTTGTGCTCGATCACCAGCACCGTGTTGCCGAGCTCGACCAGCCGGTGCAGCAGGTGCAGGAGCTTGCCGACGTCGTCGAAGTGCAGGCCGGTGGTGGGCTCGTCCAGCAGATAGAGAGTCCTGCCCGTCGAGCGCTTGCAGAGCTCACGGGCGAGCTTGACGCGCTGCGCCTCGCCGCCGGAGAGCGTGGTCGCGGGCTGGCCGAGGCGGATATAGCCCAGGCCCACCTCGTCGAGCGTCGCCAGGATGCGCTCGACGGCCGGCAGCGCCTTGAACACGGCGCGCGCCTGCTCCACCGGCAGGTCCAGGATCTCGGCGATGTTGAGGCCCTTGTAGCGCACCGCCAGCGTCTCGCGGTCGTAGCGCTTGCCGCCGCACACCTCGCAGGTAACGTAGATGTCGGGCAGGAAGTGCATCTCGATCTTGATCTGCCCGTCGCCGCTGCACGCCTCGCAACGGCCGCCCTTGACGTTGAAGGAGAATCGCCCCGGCCCGTAGCCGCGCATGCGGGCCTCGGGGGTCATCGCCATCAACGAGCGGATGTGGTTGAAGACGTTGGTGTAGGTGGCCGGGTTGGAGCGCGGCGTGCGGCCGATCGGGCTCTGGTCGATGGCGATCACCTTGTCGAGCTGGTCGAGGCCGTGGATCGCGTCGTGCTCGCCCGGCCGGTCGCCGGCGCGATAGAAGTGGCGGGCGAGGGCCTTGTAGAGAATGTCGTTGACCAGCGTGCTCTTGCCCGAGCCCGAGACGCCGGTGACCACGGTGAAGACGCCGGTGGGGATCTCGACCGTCAAGTCCTGGAGGTTGTTCTGGCGCGCCCCAGCCACCACCACCGGCTCGCCCTTGCCGTTGCGGCGCCGGCGCGGCACCTCCACTTCGACCTCGCCCCGCAGGTAGCGTCCGGTGAGCGACTCCTTGTGCCGCGAGATCTCCTTGGGCGTGCCCGCGGCCACCAGCTCACCGCCGTGCACGCCGGCGCCGGGCCCCAGGTCGATCACCCAGTCGGCGGCGCGGATGGTGTCCTCGTCGTGCTCCACCACCAGCACCGAGTTGCCGAGGTCGCGCATGCCCTGGAGGGTGGCGACCAGGCGCGCGTTGTCCTTCTGGTGGAGGCCGATCGAGGGCTCGTCGAGCACGTAGAGCACACCCATCAGCTTGCTGCCGATCTGAGTGGCGAGGCGGATGCGCTGGCTCTCGCCGCCGGAGAGCGTCGCCGACGAGCGCTCCAGCATCAGATAGCCCACCCCCACATCGTCGAGGAAGGAGAGGCGATCGCGGATCTCCTGCAGCACCTTGCCGGCGATCTTCTGCTCGCGCGGCTCGAGCCTCAAGGCCTGCACCCAGGCGTAGAGCTCTTCGACCGAGAGCCGCCCGAGGTCGTAGATCGACCGGCCGCCGACCAGCACGGAGAGGGCCTCGGGCCGCAGGCGCTTGCCGCCGCAGCTCGGGCAGGGATGCACGGACATGAAGCGCTCGATCTCGGCACGCGTCGAAGCCGACTCGGTCTCGCGGTGGCGCCGCTCGAGCACCGGGATCACGCCCTCGTACTTGCCCTGCCACTGGTAGGTCGACTTCTTGCCCGAGAGCTGGAACTTCATCTCGCGGTCGCCCGAGCCGTAGAGGATCATGCGCTGCGCCGCCGCGGAGAGCTTCTTCCACGGCGTCTTGAGCGAGAAGCCCATCTCCTCGGCGAGCGTGCCCACCATGCGCATGCGCCACGACTTGGAGCTGTCAGGCCACGGCGCGAGGGCACCGGCCTCGATCGAGCGCTCGGGGTCCGGTATCACCTTGTCGGGGTCGACGCCCATCAGGCTCCCCAAGCCGGAGCAGGTCGGGCAGGCGCCGTAGGGGCTGTTGAAGGAGAACAGGCGCGGCGTGATCTCGGAGAGGCCGGTGCCGCAGTCGCCACAGGCATAGTTCTGCGACACCGTCTCCTCCGGCGCGCCCTCGGCGGCCAGCACCACCAGCCCCTCGCCCACCTTGAGCGCCGTCTCGAGCGAGTCGGAGAGCCGCTTCTCGAGGCCCGCCTTGACCACCAGCCGGTCGACCACGATGTCGATCGAGTGCTTCTTCTGCTTGTCGAGGTTGGGGAGCGTCCCGGAGAGGTCGACGGTCTCGCCGTCGATGCGGGCACGCAGGAACCCTTCCTTGGCCATCTGCTGGAGCTGCTTCTTGTACTCGCCCTTCTTGCCGCGCACGTAGGGCGCGTAGAGCACCAGCCGCGAGCCCTCGGGCATCGCCATCACGCGGTCCACCATCTGCTGTACCGTCTGCGGCCGCACCACCTTGCCGCAGCTCGGGCAGTGGGGCACGCCGATCGAGGCGAATAACAGGCGCATGTAGTCGTGGATCTCGGTCACCGTGCCCACCGTCGAGCGCGGGTTCTTGGACACCGACTTCTGCTCGATAGAAATGGCGGGCGACAGGCCGTCGATGGAGTCGACGTCCGGCTTCTCCATCTGCTGCTGGAACTGCCGGGCGTAGGCCGACTGCGACTCCACGTAGCGCCGCTGGCCCTCGGCGAACAGGGTGTCGAAGGCCAGGGAGGACTTGCCGGAGCCGGAGACGCCGGTGATCACCACCAGCCGGTTCCGGGGGATGTCGAGGTTGAGGTTTTTGAGGTTGTGCTCTCGTGCGCCGCGGACGGAGATCTGATCCATAGGGCGCAGGACTCTAGCAGAAGTGGGGCGTAAAGGAGCGGGCGGCCACGAGGGCCGCCCCTACATCAAGATGCGGATCAGGGTCCCCTGTAGGGGCGGGCCTTGTGCCCGCCCTCCGGCTGGTCCGGCGCGAGCGTTCCTACCCGTCCGCGCCGTCCTGGCCCGGTCGCGGCCGGTCGGGCCGGTCCACCGGGTCGGCGGGGCGCGGGGGCTGGGGGCCGGCGCCCGGTGGCTGGCCGCCAGCGCCCTCGCGCAGCAGCCGCAGCAGCTCCTCGGTCGGCGGCACGCGCAGCGAGCGCCGCAGGCTCTCGGACGCCTTGTTGCTGAACGTGGCGCCCGCGGCCTCGATCTCGGTCAGCGTGCCGGCGCTGCCCTCGGAGCCGAAGGTGAAGGGGAAGAGGTCGACTGGCGGGATCTCGCCGCTGAACTTGTCGTTGATCGCCTGGATGAACTCGTTGGCGATGAAGGCGTAGCCGAAAGGCGTCGGGTGCACGCCGTCGTACGAGAAGATGCCGCCGGTGAGGAACGCGGCGTTGTAAGTAAGGCCACCGAAGCGCAGGCCGCGGCGCGCGATGACGTCGAAGGTGGCGTTGAAGTCGACCAGCGCCGCTCCCGCTTCGTTGGCCACGGTGCGGATCACGTTGTTGTAGGCCGTAACCCGCGCCGCGATGGCCGCCTGCTCCGCCCCGTCCAGGAAGAACTGGGTGCCGAGCGGCTGGCCGTTGCTACCCGGGATGCCGGGCGGGATGCCGAAGCCCTGGCGCAGGGCGGCGGTCGCCGACAGCAGCACGCGGTCGGTCAGGGCGAGCGGGCCGTTGGGGCCGATCAGCGGCACCGGCTGGCCGTTGATCAGCACCGGCTGGTTGGTCGCCGGGTTGACGACCACGGGCGGCACGGTGGTGACGAAGGGGATCGCCGTCACGTTGGGGATGGTGGCGATGGCGAGCTGCGCGCCGGCACCGCGCACCGTGGAGACGATGGCGCGGAAGTCGGCTTCGAACTGGGCGACGGGAGTGAGCGTCACGCCGTCGATCACGATGCCGCTGGTGGCGGCGCCCAGCACGTCGTTGTTGCCGATCCACAGCGTGACGAAGGTCGGCTGCAGCAGCAGGGCCTGCTGCAAGGCGCTCGCGTTGGCGAACCCCTGGGGCCGCAAGATGAGCTGCACGAGCTGGTTCCCGGCCGGGTTCACGAGCGCGTCGTGCACCCGGAAGCCGGGCACTGCGAGGTTGTCGTAGGGCCGCGGCAGGTTGAGATTGGTCGGCCCCCCGGTCGAGCTCGAGCGCGGCGCGATGGTCAGCGGCGCCAGGCTGAACAGGTCGAGCAGCGCCGGGATGCCCGGCGCGGAAACCGTCGGCTGCTGGAAGCCGCTGCCGCCGGTCGCCTGGCGGTGGATGAGCCGCGGGTAACTGTTGGCCTGCACGGAGTCGAGCAGGCCGCCGCTCATGAAGGCGGCGGTCAGGCTGTCGCCGAGCGCCACGTAGCGCGCGAAGTTGGCGGAGCCGGTGTCGATCTGGGCCTGGGCGGCACCGGCCGCCAGGCCGGCGTAGATCACGGCAGCCGCCAACGCGGCGAGCGGCCGGCGCGAAAGGGAAAGCAATCTCATAGTCGTCCTCCTCGCGGAAACCCGCGCCGTGGCCTACCAGGTGGCCGTCAAGCCCAGCAGGAAGGCGTTGGTCTCGTAGCTGCCGTTGAAGTTGTCGATGTTGGTGGTCGTGGTGCGCTCGCCGAAGTCCACGTACATCACCGCGAAGTCGAGCTGCAGGCCGCCGCCGGTGGTGTGGCCGTAGCCGAAGGACACGCCGTTGCGGTCGTTGTCGGGCAGCAACGGGCCCAGCGTCTCGTCCGGCTGCGGCGTCTCGTCGAACCAGTAGCCGAGCCGCCACTGGGAGGAGGGGCTGGAGTTCCAGCGGAAGCCGGCGCGGTAGTTGTTGGCGTCGTCCCAGTTCTCCTCCAGCGTGGTGGTGAGCGTCGGGTTCTGCGGGAAGACGATGGTCACCTCGTCGAAGCTCGACCAGCCGGTCCAGTTGGCGTCGAGCTCGAGCATGGTGTTGGGCGACAGCGCGAAGGCGACGCCGAAGCTCGCCATGTCGGGGAACTCCACCGAGGTCTCGATCGGCAGGTCGCGGCCGAAGGGCAGCGCGGCGGCCACCAGCGCGTCGAACTGCGGGAAGCCGGTGGCGACCTGCGTCAGCCGGCCGTCACCGCCGAAGTCCACCTCGATCTTGCTGCGGTAGGAGAGGCCCCAGGAGAAGCTGTTGTTGTATTTGTGCAGCACGCCCACGTTCCAGCCCAGGCCGTTGTCGAGGTCGCTCTCGAGCTTGACCTTTGCCACCTCGGAGGGGCGCTGGATGAAGGGGTTGTTCTGCGCCGCGCGGCGCTCGAGGGTCACCTCGGCGAAGCGGGCCACGACGCCGAAGCCGACGCCGAAGGTCGGCGTCACCTGCCAGCCGAGGCTGGGGTTCAGGTCGTAGGTCGTGAGCTCGGCCTTGGTCGACAGGAAGCGGCCGGCGAAGGTGTCGGGGTTGTCCCACTCGGTCACCAGGCCGAAAGGGTTGTTGAGACCGATGCCGAAGGTCCAGCTCGGGCCGAGCGGCTGCACGAAGTAGCCGTGGCTGGGATAGGCGAGGTTCGAGGCCTGCTCGCCAGTCGCGCCGGGGCCCGGGAACGGCGCCTCGCCGCGGAACTCGGAGTCGCCCAGGAAGATCAGCGTGGTGCCGAGCGAGGTGGTGCGCTGGTGCTGGAAGGCGAGGCCGCCGACGTTGTGGAACATCGCCGAGGGATCGTCGGCCTGCGCCGTGAAAGCAGCCGCCATGCCCATCGCCTTGCTGCCCTGCTCGAAGATGATGAAACCGGCCGCGAAGGCGTCCGGCGCCAGCGCCGCGGCGCCGGCGAGCGTAGCCGTGAAGAGGACGTTCCGGAGTTTTCCACACCCCCGCATGTTCGGTTCTCCTCTGAAAAGTCGGATCGGTCCGTAAGCTGAATCGCCGCCGGAAGATGGACGCGCAAGCCGGTTTGCAGCCTAGCCCCGGCGACGGGCGCGTGTCAACGACGCGACGGCCCCAAAGGAACATGGCCGGCTGCTAGAGTACGCAGCCGAAGGGGACCACGATGGAGTTCGAGAACGAGATCCAGCAGGAGACGCACGCCAAGCTCGAGGAGTATCTGAGCGAGCTCTTCGAGGACGCGTATCACGACCCGGAGAACAACCACTTCTACGTCCGGTACGGGACCACAGTGCTCGAGATCTCGATCGAGCCTTACGGCCCCGAGGAGGCGGCGGTGACCATCATGTCCTACTGCGTGCAGGACGTGGAGCTCGACGAGGAGCTGCTGCGCAAGCTCCTCGAGCTCAACCACCGCATCCCCTTCGGCTGCTTCTCGACCGCCGGCAACAACATCTTCTTCTCGCACTCGCTCTTCGGGCGCACGCTGTCGCGCAGCAACCTGATCACCGCCATCTCCGCCGTCGCCACCTTCGCCGACGACTACGACGACCAGATCGTCGCCAAGTACGGCGGCCAGACGGCGCTGCAGCGCATCGAGGAGACCGGCGGTATGCGGCGCCGGACCGCCCAGGACGGTCTCGAGGACGACGACGAGGACCTCGAGGATCTCGACCTCGACGACGACCCCGACGACGAGCCCTAGCTCCCGGCTCGACCCCGCGATGGCTGCACCCGCGATCCGCCCCCTGGCGAGCAACCGCCGCGCCCGCCACGACTACCACATCCTGGAGACCGTGGAGGCCGGCCTGGCGCTCTCCGGCACCGAGGTCAAGTCGGCCCGCCAGGGCAAGGTCCAGTTGAAGGACAGCCACGTCGAGTTCCGCGACGGCGAGGCCTTCCTGATCGGCGCCCACATCAGCCCCTACAGCCACGGCAACCGCGAGAACCACGACCCCGAGCGGCCGCGCAAGTTGCTACTGGCGCGGCGCGAGCTGGGCAAGCTCTTCGGGCGCTCGCGCGACAAGGGCCTCGCCGTGGTGCCACTCGAGGTCTACCTCAAGGGCAACTGGATCAAGGTCGAGATCGGCCTCGCGCAGGGCAAGAAGCTCTATGACAAGCGCGAGGCCGAGAAGAAGCGGGAGATGGACCGCGAGGTGCGCGCCGCCCTCGCCCGCCACGCGCGGGGAGCCACCACCGGCCGGGAGTAGCCCGGGTGGCAGAGAGCCGGAAGCGTTCCGAGGTCCTGGCTATAGTCTTCGCTCGATGAGGCGTTTCGTCCTCGCCCTGCTCCTGCTGGCCAGCTCCGACCTCCGCGCCGCCGAGCTCGCGGAGCTGCGGGTGGCGCTCGCCGAGGCTCAGGTGGTGGTCAGCTTCCGGCTCGAGGGCGCCTTCGACGACAAGCTCATCGAGCGCGTGGAGAGCGGCCTCGCCACCACCCTGATCTACGAGCTCGAGCTGATGCGCGACCGCAAGCGCTGGTTCGACCGCAACCTCCGGGAGTCGAGCCTGACGGTGGTCGGCATCTACGACGCCGTGCGGCGCGAGTACCTGGTCAACACCAAGCTCGACGGCCGCCTGCTCGACAGCCGCATGGTGCACGACCTGGCGGCGCTCCAGGAGGCGATGACGCGCTTCGACCGGCTGCCGGTGTTCACCCTCGAGCCGCTGGAGGACGACCGCCGCATCCTGGTGCGGGTGCGCGCCGAGCTCGGCACCACGCACCTCCTGGGCTTCATCCCGTCGAGCGTCACCACCGACTGGGTGGAATCCAACAAGCTGCGCCCGCCCTCCGAGTTGGTGCGCTAGCGATGGGCCTGCCCCGCTCATGAGCCTCAGAAAGCGCTTGCAGCGCCATCGCAAGGACAGCCGCTGGATCACCGGCGGCCTCGCCCTCCTGCTGCTGATCGCGACCGGCCTCTTCTACCTCCTCGAGCGCAGCCGGGAGCTGCCGCCTACCTTGGTCACCAACCGGGTGCTGCTGTTCGTGCTCTGGTACGTCAACGTCGTCCTCATCCTGACCGTGCTCTTCGTCCTGCTGCGCAACCTGTTCAAGCTGCTGGTCGAGCGCCACAACCGCATCCTGGGCTCGAAGTTCAAGACCAAGCTGGTGCTCACCTACTTCGGGCTGTCGCTGATCCCGGTGCTGCTGCTGTTCGTGATCTCGACTCAGCTCTTCCGTGGCTCGATCAACCGCTGGTTCTCCACCCCGCTGGAGGAGATCCTCACCCTCGGCAGCTCGGTGGCGCAGGAGCTCTCGCTCACCGTCGAGCGTCAGAACCTCTCCGACGCCTCGCGGGTGCTGACCGAGATCGAGCTCCTGGGGCTGACCGACCCGGCGGCACGCTCGGCCCTCAACCAGCGGCTGCGGGAGCTGGTGCAGGAGCGCGAGCTCGACTACTTGGCGGTCTACGAGGGCACCGAGCTGCTGCACGCCGCGCTCGCCTCGCAAGGGCCGCTCGCCGACCTCCCGGAGCCGGGCCGCGCCCTGCTGCGCGAGGCGGCGGCCAACGGCCGGGCGCGCGGCCAGCCGCCGGCCAAGACCGAGGGCACCCTGATCGTGGGCGCGGTGTCCTCGGGCGAGAAGGACACGGAGGCGCCGCTCATCGTGGTCGCCGGCCGCGTGCTGGCGCCCGCCGCCGCGGCCTCGGCGCGCCGGCTGATCGAGGCGGCCCAGGGCTACAAGCAGCTCGAGGTGCAGCGCGACGACCTCAAGGCGAGCTACCTGCTGATCTTCCTGATGCTCACCCTGCTCATCCTGCTCGCCGCCACCTGGGTGGGCCTCTACCTGGCGCGCCGGGTGACGGTGCCGATCCAGGCCCTGGCCGACGGCACGCGCCGCATCAGCATGGGCGACCTCGACCATCGCGTGGCGGCCTCGGCCGACGACGAGCTGGGCGTGCTGGTCGACTCCTTCAACCGCATGACGGCCGAGCTGCAGGCGAGCAAAGCCGAGCTCGAGCGCGCCCAGCGGCTCGCCACCTGGCGCGAGGCAGCGCGGCGCGTGGCGCACGAGATCAGGAACCCGCTCACCCCTATCCAGCTCGCCGCCGAGCGGCTGCTCGCCAAGCACCGGCGCGGCGACCCCGACTTCGGCGCCGCGCTCGAGGAGAGCGTCGAGATCATCGGCCGCGAGGTCAAGACGCTCGAGGCCATGGTGGACGAGTTCTCGCGCTACGCGCGCCTGCCGGAGCCGCAGCCGGAGCGGATCGACCTGGCGCAGCTCTTCGCCGACACGCTGCAGCTCTACCGCAATGTGAAGCCGGGGGTGGAGGTCGAGGGCCGGGTGGCGCCGGAGGTCGGCGAGGTGTTCGTGGACCCGGAGCAGATCCGACGTGTGCTGATCAACCTGGTGGACAACGCGATCGAGGCCACCAGCGCGCCCGGCCAGGTGCGGGTGGAGGCGCGACGCGCCAACGGCCGGCTGCGCATCGACGTGGCGGACACCGGCCCCGGTATCCCGCCGGAGGCACGCGACAAGCTGTTCCTGCCGTACTTCTCGACCAAGGGGCGCGGCACCGGGCTGGGCCTCGCGATCGTGCACCGCATCGTGACGGACCACCACGGCCGCATCACGGCCGGCGACAATGAGCCGCGCGGCACGGTGTTCACGGTGGAGCTGCCGGCGGAGCCATGATCTAATTCGCCCATGAGCACTCCGCAGCAGCGCCTCGAAACCGATCTCCGAGCCAGCATGAAAGCCGGCGACAAAGAGCGCACGGCCACGCTCCGCATGCTCCTGGCCGAGGTCAAGAACGAGAAGATCGCCGCCGGCGCCGAGGTCGACGAGACCCGCTTCGCGGCGCTGGTGCGCAAGGCCATCAAGCAGCGCCACGAGGCGGCCGGCCAGTTCCGCGCCGGCGGCCGCGAAGCGAGCGCCGCCCAGGAAGAGCGCGAGGCCGAGCTGCTGGGCTCCTACCTGCCCCAGGCGGTCGCCGAGGAAGAGCTCTCGGCCGCCATCCGCGACTTCCTGGCTGCCCAGGGGCTCTCCGGCCCGGCGGCCATCGGCCCGGTGATGAAGGAGATGCTTGCCCGCTACGGCG
The DNA here is from genome assembly GCA_044869805.1 of Thermoanaerobaculia bacterium. Classification (GTDB taxonomy): domain Bacteria; phylum Acidobacteriota; class Thermoanaerobaculia; order Multivoradales; family SZUA-115; genus CAWDVR01. Next base: position 11,841 of record JBIOXV010000058.1, read on the forward strand.
CCCGCGCCGACGGCGCCACCATCTCGAAGCTCGCCCGCCAGGCCCTCGCCTCCTAGCAGCCCACAGGGCTACGTCTGAGAGCCGGTAGCTGTCATCCTGAGCGAAGCGAAGGATCTGGGCGGAGCATGAGCACCCCTCTGCGCGTCGTGGTTGGCACGGCCGGTCACATCGACCACGGTAAGACCAAGCTGGTCGAAGCCCTGACCGGCATCGACTGCGATCGCTGGGCCGAGGAGAAGGCGCGCGGCATCACCATCGACCTGGGGTTCGCCCACCTCACCGCGGGCGACCTCCAGCTCGGCTTCGTCGACGTGCCCGGCCACGAGCGCTTCCTGCACAACGCGCTGGCCGGCCTGGGCGGCATCCGCGTGCTGCTGCTGGTGGTGGCGGCCGACGAAGGGATCAAACCGCAGACCCGCGAGCACCTGGCGATCGCCTCGCTGCTGGGCATCCCGGCGGCCGTGGTCGCCCTCACCAAGGTCGACCTGGTCGACGCCGACCTCGCGGGGCTCGCCGCGCTCGAAGTCGAGGACCTGCTCGCGGCCACGCCTTTCGAAGGCGCCGAGATCGTGCCGGTGTCGAGCGTCACCGGCCAGGGCCTCGAGGACCTCCAGGCGAGGCTCGTGGCCCTCGGCCGCGCGCACGCCGTACCGCTGGACCGCGAGCGGCCGGCCCGCCTGCCGATCGATCGCGCCTTCCATCTCAAGGGGCTGGGACTGGTGGTCACCGGTACCCTCGCCTCCGGCGCCGTGGCGCCGGGCGACGAGCTCGAGCTGCTGCCGGCGGGCGGACGGGTGCGGGTGCGCTCGATCGAAGTGCACGGCACGCCGCGCGACGAAGCGGCGGCCGGCGAGCGGACCTCGCTGCGCCTCTCCGGCGCCGAGCTCGCCGAAGTGGAGCGCGGCGTGGAGCTCGCCACCCCCGGCGCCTTCGCGGCCACCCGCAGCCTCCTGGCCCGCATCCGGCTGCTGCCCGAGGCACCGGCGATCGGCGCCTCGACGCCGGTCCGCATCCACCTCTTCGCAGGCGAGGCCGTCGGCCGGCTGCGCCCGCTCGCCACCCCATCGCTCGAACCGGGGCCGCTCGAACCGGGAGGCTCCGGCCTGGTCGAGATCCGCCTCGCGTCGCCAGTAGTGGCGGCGCGCGGCGACCGGCTGATCGTGCGCCGGCCGTCGCCGCCGGCGACCTGGGGCGGCGGCGAGGTGCTCGATCCCGCCTGGAGCAAGCACCGCGGCAAAGCGCTCGCCGGCGCCCTCGCGGCGCTCGCCGGCGACCGCCGCGCGGCGCTCCGCTTCTGGGTGCAGGAGGCCGGCGAGGCCGGGGTCACGGCCGCCGATCTCGCCCGGCGCCTGGGCGAGCCGGCTGCGACGGTGGAGCGCGACCTCGCGGCGGAGAGCAGCAACCAGCGGCTGCTGGAGGCGCTGGCCGGCCCCGGCGCGGCGCGGCGCTTCCTGGCCCCGGCGGCCTACCGCCGCGTCGTAGAGCGCGCCGAGCGCCTGCTCAAGGAGCATTTCGAGCGCGACCGCCTTTCGCTCGGGCTGCCCAAGGCCGAGGCCATCGAGCGGCTGTTCCCTGGCCGCGCCGCGGAGCTGGCGCCGGTCTACCTCGACTGGCTGGTGGCGCAGAAGAAGATCGTGATCGAGGGCGGCAGGATCAACCCGCCGGGCCGCAAGGCCGAGCTCTCCGGCGAGGAGTCGAGCCTCGCGGCCGCCGTGCTGGCCCGCTTCGAGGAGGGGGGCCTCGCCCCGCCGGCGCCGGGCGAGCTGCGCGCCGCGCTCGCCGCCAAGCCGCAGATCCTCGATGGCATGGTGCGCTTCCTCGTCGAGCGCGGCAAGCTCCTGCGCCTGCCGGATGGCCTGGTGATCGCCGCCGCCGCCGTCGAGCGCCTGAAGCGCGACCTCGCCGCCACCGGCTGGGAGCGCTTCACCGTGCCGCAGTTCAAGGAGCGCTTCGGCTTGTCGCGCAAATGGGCCATCCCGCTGCTCGAGCACCTCGACGCCAGGGGGGCGACGCGGCGGGTGGGCGACGAGCGGCTGGTGGTACGGTAGCCGGCATGAAGACCGTCGCCGTCCTGGGGGCGTCCCCGGAGCACCGCAAGTACGGGAACAAGGCGGTGCGCGCCTACCTCGCCGCCGGCTGGAAGGTCTTCCCCGTCAACCTGGCGGCCGAGGAGGTCGCCGGCCAGCCGGGCTACCACTCGCTCGCCGAGGTGCCGAAGCCCGTCGACCGCGTCACGGTCTACCTGCCTCCGCCCGTCACCCTCTCGCTGCTGCCGGAGATCGCCGCCGCCGGTGCCGGCGACGTCTGGTTCAACCCGGGCTCGGCCGACGCCGCCGTGCGCAGCGCCGCCCTCGAGCTGGGAATCCCGGCGGTCGACGGCTGCAGTATCGTAGCGATCGGCCAGTCCCCCGCGCGGTTCCCCTGAGGGCGGCCGGGAAACCAGCCGCGCCGCCCGCCAGCGTCTCAGCCCCGCTTGGGCTTGAACTCCGCCGGGTCGATGCGGTAGCGGCTCATCTTCTGGTAGAAGTTCTTGACGTCCATGGCGGCGCGTTGGGCCGCGCGCGTGATGTTGCCGTGCGCCTCGCCGAGGCAGCGGCGCACGTAGGCGCGCTCGAAGTCCTCGACCACCTTGCGCTTTTCGTCGGCGAAGCTGCCGGTGCAAGCGTCCGTGGGGTGGGCATCCGCGGGGCCGGCCGGCGCCTGCGCGGCGACCGAAGCCGGCAGGTGCCCGACCTCGATCACCGGCCCGTCGGCCACCAGCGCCGCCCGCTGCAGGATGTTCCACAGCTCGCGCACGTTGCCCGGGAAGGAGTAGGACTCCAGCGCCGCCTCGGCGGCCGGCTCCAGGGAGAGGGCGCGGTCGCCGTCCTCGCTGCGCAGGCGGTCGAGGAGATGGCGGGTGAGCAGGCGGATGTCCGAGCGGCGCTCGCGCAGCGGCGGCAGGCGGATGCGCACCACCGCCAGCCGGTACTGCAGGTCGCGGCGCATCTTGCCTGCGGCCACCAGCTCCTCGAGGTCGCGGTTGGTGGCGGCGACCACCCGCACGTCGGCGTGGCGGATGCTGGTCGAGCCCAGCCGCGAGTACTCGCCGGTCTCGAGCACGCGCAGGAACTTCACCTGCAGCGAGTGCGGCATCTCGCCGACCTCGTCTAAGAACAGGGTACCGCCGTCCGCGCGCTCGAACCACCCTGGGGAGCTGCGCACCGCGCCGGTGAAGGCGCCGCGCTCGTGGCCGAAGAGCTCGGCCTCCTGCAACGACTCGGGCAGGGCGCCACAGTTGATGGGCACGAAGGGCCGCTCCTGCCGCCGGCTGTTGAAGTGAATGGCGCGCGCCGCGAGCTCCTTGCCGGTGCCGCTCTCGCCCTCGAGCAGCACCGTCGCCTCCGAAGGCGCCACGCGGGAGATGAGCTGCAGCACCTCGAGCATCTTGGGGTCGCCGCCGACGATCGAGTCGAAGCGATACTTCTCCCGCAGCTCGTGCTCGAGCAGGTCGACCCGCCGCCGCAGGCGGTGGCGATCGAGCGCGTTGTGGGCGGCGAGCGAGATGAACTGAGAGAAGGTCTCGACCGCGGCCAGGGTTTCGGTGTCGAAGGCGCGATTGTGGCTGCGGCTGTCGATGTAGACGACGCCGAAGGCCCTGCCCTGGTGCACCAGCGGCAGGCAGATCACGGCGATCAGGTTGAGGCGGAAGACGCTGTCCGAGAAGCGGCCGCCCGGGTGGGCGGGAAGGTTGCGCTCGAAGAAAGGTTTCCCCTCGTCGCGCACCTGGCGGATGATGGTGCGGCTGACCTGGAACTCGGGCTGCTCGACGTCCTGGCGATCGAGGTTGCGGGCTTTCTCGAAGAGGAGGGTGCCCTCCTCGTCGAACAGCAGCACCATTCCCCGCTCGGCGCCGGTGAGCTCGACCAAGCCGTCGAGCCCCGCCGTCAGCACGCGGTCGACGTCCAGCTCGCCCATCACACTGCGTGCGATCTCGAGAAGCCGATCGGACATGGCGTTGTTTCGCGCTTGGCGAAAGAAGCTGTCGGTACGATAGCACCTCGCCGGTGCGCCCCTGCTCCCTTCTTTGGTACTTCGACCAAGATCTTGGTTGAGTTACCCCCCTTGATGGCTCGGCGCAGGGCTGCGGCGACCAACCCTGGCCTGAGACGTAACTACCAGATTTAAAATGGGTTGACGGCGAGCCTCGGACTCCGACCCCGCTGGCATCGAGGTTGCTCTATGTACACGCCAGCGGATTCGGGCGAGCACTTCGCGGGAGACCGCTCACCTCCCTCGGCGCGGGGTGCCCGCCCGATCCCTTTTTTTCTCGTCGCCGGCGGGAAGTTCTTGTCTCCGGCGACCAACCCTCCGGCATCTTCCACTTAGACAGATCCCTTACAAGCTGCCGCCCGTCGTGCCGACGGAGAGGTGCGCTCTTTTGCGAAGGAGGTTTGCCATGAACCGCAATCGGATCGTCGCGCCCGTGGTCCTCGGACTGCTCCTGGGGTCGCTCCCCTTCACCTTCTCTGCCCTGGCGGCACCGGCTCGGGGATCGGCGGC
>JBIOXV010000059.1:0-2893 GCA_044869805.1 Thermoanaerobaculia bacterium
GCGAAGGCGTTGAGCTGGTCGACCATGGTGTTGATGGTGTTCTTGAGCTCCAGCACCTCGCCCTTGACGTCCACCGTGATCTTGCGCGACAGGTCGCCGCGCGCCACCGCCGTCGTCACCTCGGCGATGTTGCGCACCTGGGTGGTCAGGTTGGCGGCCAGCAGGTTGACGTTGTCGGTCAGGTCCTTCCAGGTGCCGGCCACGCCCGGCACCACGGCCTGGCCGCCGAGGCGGCCGTCGGTGCCCACCTCGCGCGCCACGCGCGTCACCTCGGAGGCGAAGGAGCGGAGCTGATCGACCATCGTGTTGATGGCCTCCTTGAGCTGCAGGATCTCGCCCCGCACGTCCACCGTGATCTTCTTCGACAGGTCGCCGCTCGCCACGGCGATGGTCACGTCGGCGATGTTTCTCACCTGCGCCGTCAGGTTGTTGGCCATCGAGTTGACGCTCTCGGTCAAGTCTTTCCACACGCCCGACACGTCCCGCACCTGGGCCTGGCCGCCCAGCTTGCCGTCGCTTCCCACCTCGCGCGCCACGCGCGTCACCTCGGAGGTGAAGACCCGGAGCTGCTGGATCATGGTGTTGACGATCATCGCCGAGCGCAGGAACTCGCCCTCGAGGGGGCGGCCGTCGACGTCAGTGCGCACGGTCTGCAGCAGGTCGCCCTGGGCCACGGCCGAGATGGCGCGCGTGACCTCGGTGGTGGGCCGCAGCAGGTCGTCGATCAGCGAGTTGACCGACACCTCCATCTCGCCCCACGCCCCGCTGGCGCGCCCGAAGCGAGTGCGCTCGCGGGTCTCTCCCTGCTTGCCGACCACCTGGCCGACCCGAGAGAGCTCCTGCGCGATGCGCTGGTTGGCGGCGACGATCTCGTTGAAGGTGTCGGCGATCTTGCCTTCGAGGCCGACCCAATCTCCCGGCAGCCGCACCGAGAAATCGCCATCGCTCATCCGCTGCAGGGACTTCAAGAGCACGCTGAGGGAGGGGCCGGCTGCTTCCGGCGCCTCCCCGGCTGCGGCACTTTCTGCCGGCGCGTGGCCATTCCCTTTCTGACCGGTCTTCCGGGTCGCACCCCTAGATCGGGCTCGAGACGTGCGCGTGGGTTCTTCTGGCTGTTGGTCCATAGAGCGCATCTTAGTCCTCACTGTGTCCGCAAAGGCTTGATTCTCCGAGCTTTTTCGAGGGTCGAGGGGGCGCCTGCCACCCTCGCCTCGCCCGCTCGCAAACTCCGAGTAGCTTCCCGCGAGTGTCGAATCCCTGCACCTTAGCTGTCATCTGGGCAGAGCACCGCCGGTAAACCCTGCAGCGTCGATGCCAACCGAACGGGCCCAAGGAGAGCCCGGTCATCCCTCCCGCCCAGATCCTTCGCTACGCTCAGGATGACAAGTTGGGCGGCTCGGGCAATGCGACCAACTGTCATCCTGAGCGTAGCGAAGGATCTGGGTGGGGCTGCTAGGCTCCGCCGGTGCCGGCCTTCCGCTTCGTGGGCTCGTTCGGCCTGGACGCGCTCCGGGTCCTGGCGCTCCTCGCCTGCTGCCTCGGCCCCGGCCTCGCCCTGGTGCGGTGGCTGCCGACGACGCGCGCCAGAGAGCGCCACACGCCGGGCTCGGATGCGACCCCGCTGACCCCCGTCGAGCGCCGGCTACTGGCGCTGGTTGCGGGGCTGGCGGCGCTCGGATCGCTCTTCAGCCTGCTGGCCCTGGCGGGCGGCTTCGACCGGCTCCGGGTCCCGGCCGTCGCGCTGCTCGCCCAGGCCGCCTGGGTTCCGGTGCTGCGCCGCCGAAGGTCGGATGCGCCGCCTCCACTTCTCCAGCGCCTGCTGCTCCTCGCCGGCGCTCTGCCACTGGCAGGAGCGCTCCCCGTTGCCCTTCTCCTCGCGGCCTATCCGCCCTCGGCCTTCGACGACACCATGTACCACCTCCCCTTGGCCGCGGGCCTGGCGGAGCACGGCCGCCTCACCTTCGAGCCCGAGCTGCGGTTCCCGGTGTTCCCCCTGTTTCAGGAGGCCCTGGTCGCGGCGCTCTTCACGGTGGGAGGAGGTGATGCGAGCGCGCACCTGCTCTCGACCGCGCAGCTCCTCCTGCTCGGTGGGGTGGTGAGCTGCTGGGCACGGCGGCTGGCCGCGCGGCGGTTGCACAGCATCGGGGCCGGCGCGGTTGCCACCGCTCTCTTGCTGGGCAGCCCGCTCTTCGTCTGGCTGGGGGGCACCGCCTATATAGACCTCGCGCTGGCCCTCTTCGCCGTGAGTGCCTTCTGGACGCTGGACCTCGCGCGGGCGGAGGTCGCCCACGGCGCCCGTGCCTGGCCGGAAGCGGGGCGCGACGGCTCGCTCGCCTGCCGGCTCGCCCTCGCCGGCGCCCTCGCGGGCGCTGGCGCGGCGGTCAAGTACCACGGGCTGTTCTTCCTCGGCGTGGCACTGCTGGTGGGAGCCGGGCTTGCCTGGCGGCGCCGGCAGCCGGCAGCATTCGCCGCCATGGTTGTCGCCGGCGTGCTCGTCGCCTGCCCGTGGTACCTGCGCAACGCGGTGGTCACCGGCAACCCCGTGTTCCCCTTCCTGAGCGGCGTCTTCGGCGCCAGCCCGTGGAGCCCGCCTGCCGGATTCGTCGACGGCGCGCACGGTGCGCAGGGTTGGAGCCTGGCGGAGCCTGAATGGCTGGGATGGGGCCCGGCGCTCCGAGGGGTGGCGAAGGTCGCGCTGGACCTCCTACGCTCACCCGTGCTGCTCGCCGTCGACTCGGTGCGCCCGGTGAGCGTGCCGCCCCTGTCTCCGTTCGCGGCGCTGCTGCCCGTCGCCGCGGCCTTCGGGCTCCTCCGGCGCGAGACGCGGTGGATCGCCGTCACGGCCCTCGCCTACCTCGCCCTGTGGCTGCTCAACGTTCGCGACCAGCGCTAC
>JBIOXV010000060.1:0-7156 GCA_044869805.1 Thermoanaerobaculia bacterium
GAGGCGGCGGTAGATCGCCTCCCACCGCACCAGGGTCGCCGGCAGGCCGTAGAGCTCGGCCACCCGGCGGCGGCCGCTCTCGCCCATCGCCCGCCGCTCGCCGGCGGGCAGCCGGGCCAGGGTCAGGAGGGCCGCTGCCAGGGCCGCGGGCGAGGCCGGCGGCACCAGCAGGCCGGAGAGGCCGGGGGCGACCACCTCGGCGTTGCCACCCACCTCGGTCGCCACCGCCGGCAGGCCGGTCGCCTGGGCCTCGAGCAGCGCCAGCGGCGTGCCCTCCCAGCGCGAGGTGAGCACGTAGGCGTCGGCCCCGTTGAGCACGCGGGTGATGTCGCGCCGCAGGCCGAGGAAGGAGACGCGATCCGCGATCCCCAGGCGCCGGGCCTCGGCCTCGAGCGCCGCCTGGTGCGGGCCGCGGCCGGCGATCCACAGCACCGCCCCCGGAGCTTCGCGGGCAGCGAGCGCAAAGCCGGCGAGGAGCGTCGGGTAATCCTTCTGCGGCTCGAGCCGGCCGACGGCCAGGAACACCAGGCGGTCGCCCGCCCCGAGCTCGGCGCGCACCGCGGCGCGCGCCGCGGGGTCGGGGGCGAAGCTCTCGACGTCGACCGAGTTGGGCACCAGCTCCAGGCGTTCCGGCGGCGCCAGCCGCCGCTCGCGATAGCGCTCGAATCCGGCGTGGCTGACCTGCGTGGTGAGGTCCGCCCAGCGCGCCGTCCAGCGCAGCAGCCGCTCGCGGTGCCGGCCGCCTTCGAAGGTGTTCTGGGCGGTGGAGATCACGACCGGGATGGGCGCCAGCGGCCGCACCACCCGTGCCATCAGGTTGGCGTGCACCATGAAGCTGTGGAGCACCTGCGGCCGGCGGGCGCGCAGCAGCGATCGCAACTTCCACAGCCCGGCAAGCGACGGCATGCCGCGCCGCATGCCGAGTGAGGAGGCCGGTACGCTCGCCTCCTCGAGCTCGGTCGCGAAGCCGGTAAGCGGCAGCAGCGAAACCACGGACACATGGTGCCCGCGGCCCGCGAAGCCGCGGGCGAGCTGCGTCAGCTCGCGCTCGGCGCCGCCGATGCCGAGCCCGGTGATCAGGTAGCAGATGCGGAGCGGTGTGGCCGAGTCCGAGCGAAGAGTGGATTCCGGCTGGCGCGGGAATGACGGATTCGCCCGTGCGACCGGGACCCTCGTCATTCCCGCGCCAGCGGGAATCCATCCGCCCTCGGACAAACGCGGGCCCTGCCCCTGCTGGTCGAGGCCCAGCGCGGCGAGGATCTGCGGCATCACGCGATCGACGTCGTACACCTCGGCACGTCGCCGCAGCGCCTCGCGGTCAGGCGGCGCCGCCAGCGCCGCTTCGATGGCCGCGGCCAGCGCCCCCTCGTCCCCCACCGGCGCCAGCCGGCCGAAGCGCCCGCCGTCGAGGATCTCGCGCGGGCCCGACGGGCAGTCCGTGGCCACCACCGGCACGCCCAGCGCCAGGGCCTCGATCAGCACGTTGGGCAGGCCTTCCCAGGTCGAAGAAAGCACGAACACGGAGGCCGCGGCCACCACTGGATGCGGGTTGGCGAGAAAGCCGGGCAGGTCGACGTGCTCCTCGAGGCCGAGCTCGCGCACCAGGGCCTCGAGCGCCGGGCGCTCCGCTCCTTCGCCCAGGATGGCGAGGTGCGCCGGCCGGCGCCGCCGCAGGCCATCGAAGGCCCGGATCAGCGTGCCGAAGCCCTTCTGCGACACCAGGCGCCCGGCCGCCACCACCAGGGGCGGCCCGCCGGGCCCGGGTAGGGAGATCGCCGGAGGCTCCGCCGCGGCCCGGCGCACGCTCGCGACCTCGACCGGGTTGGGCACCACTCGCACGCGCGCCGCGGGCACGCCGAGGCCTGCGACGAGGTCGGCCGCCACGCCCTCGGAATTGGCGAGCACCAGGTCGGCGCGGGGGTAGAGCCGCCGCACCCAGGCGGGGATCACACGCTCGCGCAGCCGTCGCGAGGCGGCCGCCGCGGCGGAGACCGTGTTGCCCTCCCGCACCACGACCCGGGTCTCGGCCCTCGCCAGCCGGCGCGCCGCGAGCAGCACGAGGTTGGCGTGGGTGAGCGTGGCGAGCGCCACCCGCGGGCGCTCGCGCCGCAGGTAGGAAACCAGGCGCGGCAGGGCAGCCCCGACGCGCCTGACTCCTAGATCGAGCACGCGTACCGCCGGCGCCACCCGGTCGCGATAAGCGCCGGTGGCCTCGGCGAGCAGGAGGTCGACGGCAAAGCCCCTCGCCGCCAGCTCGTTGACCACGGTCAGAGCCGCGCGCTCGGCGCCGCCGCCGCGCAGCGAAGGCAGGAAGACGGCGACCCGCTCGCCCATCTACGATTCCGGCGCAGCGGTCTCCGCGGCACCTTTCCCCGCCCGCCGAGAGCTGGTGTGGAAACCGTCGCGAGCGGGCCGCGCAGCAGGTTTACTCATCAGCTCTGGCGGGAGGCGGAGGAAGACTCGCGGCGGCGAGCAGCCCGAGCACGATCGGCACGCCTCGCTGCTCGAGAATGCCGTGCGAGAAAAAGCTCCCCGCCGCGATCACCAGCGCCGCGGCGGTGCCGGAATCGCTGCGGCGGGCGCGGAAGATGAAGATCGCCCCGGCCATCAGCGCCACGTAGGCCACCAGGCCCGGCAATCCGGCGTTGACCCACTCCTGGATATAGCGCACGTGCGGGCCCTGGACCTGCGAGTAGGTGAAGGCGGCGCCGCGCCCGAGCAGCGGCGCGCGCAGGATCTCCCCGCCATAGAACTGGATCAGGCCCAGGCGCTCGTTCTGCCCGGCGAGGAAGCTCACCTCGCCGGTCAGCATTTCGAGCCGGGCTTGCGCCGCCGGCAGCGAGAAGACCCCGCGCTCGGAGCTCACGAACACCGCGGCGGCGGCGATCCCCGCGACCACGGCCGCGGCGACGCCCCCCAGCCCCAACAGGCGCCCGACGCGCATCGCGGCGAGCCGGCCGACCGGGATCAGTTTCCAGCCGTAGATGGCGAGCAGGCCGATGAACAGCAGCAGCCCGGCGCGAGAGAGCGTGGCCACCACCCCCAGCCCCGCCACCACCAGCACCGCGAGGTCGCGCCACTCGAAACGGCGGTAGTTGAGGGCGAGACTCGAGCCCAGCACCAGCAGGAAGGCGGAGGTGTTGGCGTCGCGGGCGATGCCGGCGGGGCGCGAGGGGATCTTGGAGAAGAAGGCAGGCATCGCGAAGTCGATGGCGATGGTCGCCGCCAGCACCAGCACCCCCAGCACGCCGAGCCAGCGCAACCGGCGCGCGAACGGCGGGCAGAGCCCGAGCACCAAGGCGATCAGGAACACTCCGCAGTCGTAGGGCACCAGGAGCACCGGTACCACGCCCTCCGCCCAGTAGGTGCCGGGTCGCAGCGCGGCCAGCAGGTGGCAGGCGGCGAGCGCCAGGAACGGGCCGACGATCGCGCCGTTGGCGAGCAGGGCGCCGCCGAGCGTCCACCGCGGCCGGCGCGGGGCGGCCAGCGACTCGACCGCCCACAGCGCCACCAGCGGCGCGGCGAGCAGCGGGAAGAGCCGCGTGGGTTCGACCGGCAGCAGGCCCTCGGCGGCAAGCCACCGCTCGGCCTGGGTGAAGCTGACCAGGAAGGTGAGGTCGAAGTAGGCGAGCAGCGCGGCCCCCACCAACCAGGGGCCGGCGAGCGACGAAGCGAGGCTCCGCTCCTCCGCCGCCAGGCCGGTGCTCGCCAGGCTCATGACTTCCCGGCCTCCGCCGGATAGCCGTACCTCGCCAGCGCCGCGCCCGCCAGGCGCGCCACGGCGCGGCGATCGCTCGCCGGCATGGCCGTGCTCCACTCGGCGTCCGCCGCCAGCCGAACCCGGCCCTTCATGCGCAGCCGGCTGCCGGCGATGGTGTGGTGCACCACCATCTCCTCCCCTGCCGCCAACCGCTCGCCCAGGTCCTCGAGGTCCAGGCCGAGCACCGGCTGGAGACCGGCCAGGGCCCGCCGCGGATCGGCGACCAGGTCCTCGTAGCGCAGGAGCGCCGCGCGCCCGGGCCCGAGGCCGGAGAGCAGCCGCTCGGCGACGGCGTTGCCGAAACGCCAGGCGATGGCCGTGCGCCAGGCCGGCTGCGGCGCGATGTCGTGCTGCACACCGCCGGGCTCGTCTCTGGCGAACGCCTTCTGGTAGGAGAAGGCCACCCCCCGCGGGTCGCGCACCAGGTGGATCACCGTCAGCTCGAGGCCGGGTATCAGCGAGAGCACGAAGGCGCGCGCCGGATTCTTGGACGAGTCCAGCACCACCGGCTTTCCCGAGACCCGGGCGATGGCGCGGAAGAGCGCCGCCGTCTGCCCGGCGTAGCGCAGGAAGCGCGGCGATGCGCGGCGCCGCTCGGCGAGCAGGCGAGGCCAGCGGCGGGCGCGCTCGAAGCGCTCCTGCAGTGCCAGGTACTCCTGCTGCTCGGCGCTTCCCGCGCCTTCCCCCAGCCAGAGCCCCACCACCTCGCGCCAGAAAGCACACTCGTCGCCGCGGGCGCCGCAGGCGCAGGGCTCGTGTCGCAGCAGCGCCGACGGTACCAGCTTCGAGAGCTCGCCCACGCTCTCGATCGCGGGGTGGTTGCCGAGCACGATGTCGAGCAGGGTCGAGCCGCTGCGGCCGGCGCCGGCGATGAATAGAACGCGCTGGTTGGGGACGCTCTGAGGGGCCGCCATCTCCTGGGCGCCGCCGCTCATGACGCTGTCTCCTCGCCCAGCGCATGGATCGAGAACAGCACCGAGAGCCCGTGCTGCTCGAGGTTCTCCTCCCACAGCAGGCGCTCGGCCTCGAGGTCGAAGCAGGCGATGCGCGAGGGCAGGTTGCCGGGGGTCGAGCGCAGACCGAGCTGATGCTTCACCCAGCGCACGTTCTCCCGGAAGCGGGTGGGCCGCAGGCGCGAGAAGCCCACCACCAGTCGCCGCCCGCCGTCGAGCACCGCCAGGCCACGGCACCAGCCCAGGGCGAGCGGGCTGCCGGCGATGGTGTTCAGGTCCACGACTCGTTGCACCCGATCGCTCTCGAGGTCGGCGATCACCACGTGCCCATCCACCGTGGTGAAGAAGGCGCGGGAGCCATGCACGATGCCATCGTGCGGGCGCTCCACGTCGATCGCGATGCGCCGCCGCGGGTCGGTCAGGCAGACGGCGTCCTTCTGCTCGAAACGCGTCACCCAGATCTCGCCGCCGGTCTCGAACACGAAGTTCGGGTGCGAGGCGTGCGGCTTGGTGGTCGGCAGCTTGCGGTAGTCGACCGTGGGGTCGAAGCGTTGCCAGGGGTCCTGGCCGAGCGCCCCCCAGGTGCGCAGCACTTCGCCGCCGGGCTTGATCTCGAGCACCAGGTCGAGGCCGGTGACGGCGACCAGCAGGCTGCCGCCGGGCCGCGGCAGCACGTGGTGCAGGTCGTTGAACCAGGGGTGCGATAGGTAGCCCACCCGGCTCCAGGTCGCGGTGTCGAAGATCAGGACCTCCGTCTGCGTGCAGGCGTAGAGCCTGCCGCCGGCGAGCGTCGCCGCCTTGAGGAGGATGGCATAGGGCTGCTCGTCCGGGATCACCTCGCGCGGCGAGACGTACTCGACGAGGGTCCGGCACTCGCCGCCCGGCGCCGTCACCGCCAGCACCAGGCCTTTCTGGTGCCGCTCGTGCTCGGGCCGCGACAGGGCGTCCGGCCGCTGCTGGCCGCCGACCACGTAGAAACGCTCGCTCATAGGTAGGCTCGTCCTGGGGCCTGCTCCTCGCCCGCCACACTAGCCGCCGCGCGCTCCTCCGGCGGCGCGAACCAGTGCGCCACCGCGAGGTTCGCCAGGCGTGCCAGCTCCTCGGCCTCGCCGGCGAGCTCTTCGCACAGGCGCGCCCGCGTCGCCGGCGCCATCGCCGGGTAGCGGGCCTGGCGGAGGTTTAGGCCATCCACCAGACGCGCCAAGCCGGGGACGCCACGGAAGGGCCGGAGGGCGCGCTGTGCCAGCGGCCAGCGCGGCACCATGGCCGGGTTGTGGCGCTCGGCCGCCGCCGCGGCGGGAAGGTCCCAGCCCTCTGACACGCCGAGGAACGACGCCACGCGCCGCGCTATCGCCGCCGGGTCGCGGGCCAGGTCGTCGTAGAGCGCTACCAAGATCTGTTCCCGCGGCAGCGCGGCGAAGTAGCGGGCGAGCTGCCGGCCGTAGCGGCCGCGGTCGAGGTAGGAGTAGTGGCGCCGGGCCGTCTCGCCGCCGCGCAGGCGCTCGGGCTCGGCCGCCAGCGCCTCCTCGAAGCTCGAGGCCTCGTAACCGTACCGCACCTCGTGCCAGTAGTGAGAGTAGGCGCGGTCGATGGGGTTGCGCAGCACGAACAAGAGGCGCGCCGCGGGCAGGGCCGCGGCGATGCGGGCCGCGGCCAGCGGCTCGTAGAGGTAGAGCGGCGAGGTCTGCGCCACCACCGCTTCTCCGCTCCAGCCGGCGAAAAAACGCGCGTACCAGCCGAGGCCGCGCGCGAAGTTCCGCTCCAGGTCGAAGTAGTGGATCTCCTGCGGCCGCGGCGGAAAGTAGATCTGCGGATGCGTCTCCAGCAGGCGATGGAGGGTCGTGGTGCCCGACTTCTGCGCCCCGCCCAGGATGGCGTTGGGCAGCACCGCGCGGCCGCGCTGCGGGCCGGCGGCGCGATTTGCGGCGGCGCTCTTCGGGCCGGCGGCGTCGGTTGGGCCTCTGGCGGTCATCGGGCGACCCCCGGCAGCGGCACGATCGAGGAGTTGATCCCCAGGCGGCGGCGCACCTCCCACCAGGTCCACAGATTCTTGGTCGCGATCATCAGGCCGGTGGCGGCCGAGGCCCCCGCCGCGCCCCAGGCGAGGATGGCGGGCACGGCCAGGGCCACGTTCAGGCCCACCGTCCAGCCGAGGATGCGCGCGTTGGAGTCCTGGTGGCCGGTCATGTTGAGCAGATAGCCCACCGGGCCGCTCGCCGCGTTGACCACCTGGCCGGCGGCGAGGATGGCGAGCACCGTCCACGAGCCCACGAATTCCTTGCCGAAGAGCGACAGCAGGAGCTTACCGCCCAGCAGCAGGGCGAGCGCCGCCGCCAGGGCGAAGAGCGTCGAGCCCCAGCTCGCGAGCGTCACCAGGCGCTGCAGCTTGGCCTTCTCGTCCTGGGCGTGGAGCTCCGCGATCATCGGCGCCACGATGCCGTTG
>JBIOXV010000061.1:0-50136 GCA_044869805.1 Thermoanaerobaculia bacterium
CACCGACACCAACACCGAGCAGGACTGGCTGAAGACCAACCTCGCCCGGTTCACCGGCATGCTGCAAGGCCAGCGCGACCTGGTGACGGTGGGCAAGCTGCTGCTCTCCGAGCTGGTGCCGCTGGTCAACGCCCACCAGGGCGTGATCTACCAGATGGAGGCCGAGAGCGCGCCGCACCTGAAGCGCCTGGCCTCCTATGCGAACTCGCACGAGGGCGGCTACCCCGAACGGCTGAGCGTGGGAGAGGGCTTTCTCGGCCAGTGCGCGGTCGAGAAGCACCGCATTCTGGTCAGCAATGTGCCGCCGGAGACCGTGCCCGTCGGCTCGGTGCTGTTCACCGCCCTGCCGCGCAGCGTGGTGGTGTTCCCGGTGGTGTTCGAGGGGCAGATCAAGGCGGTGCTGGGCCTCGCCTCGCTCCACGACTTCGCGCCCGCCCACCTCGCCTTCCTCGAGCAGCTCACCGCTTCGATCGGCATCGTGCTCAACTCGATCGAAGCCACCATGCAGACCGAGGGGCTGCTGATGCAGTCGCAGCAGCTCGCCGGCGAGCTGCAGACCCAGAAGCGCGAGCTGCAGCAGACCAACGAGCAGCTCGCCCAGAAGGCACAGCAGCTCGCCGAGCAGAACGTCGAGGTCGAGCGCAAGAACCAGGAGATCGAGCAGGCCCGCCGGGCGCTCGAGGAGAAGGCCGCCGAGCTGGCCCTGACCTCGAAGTACAAGTCGGAGTTCCTGGCCAACATGTCGCACGAGCTGCGCACGCCCTTGAACTCGATCCTCATCCTCGGCCAGCAGCTCTCCGAGAACCCGGAGGGCAACCTGACCGGCCGCCAGGTCGAGTTCGCGCGCACCATCCACGGCGCCGGCACCGACCTCCTGAACCTGATCACCGACATCCTCGACCTGTCCAAGATCGAGTCCGGCACGGTGACGGTGGAGACCGAGGAGATCTTCTTCGGGAACCTCCTCGACATGGTGGGCCGCCCCTTCCGCCACGAGGCCGAGGGGCGCCGCCTCACCTTCGACGTGCAGGTCGACCCGCGCCTGCCGCGCAGCTTCGTCACCGACTCGAAGCGCCTGCAACAGGTGCTCAAGAACCTGCTCTCCAACGCCTTCAAGTTCACCGAGCAAGGTGGCGTGCGGCTCGCGGTGTCGGTGGCCAAGGGCGGCTGGAGCGGCGACCACCCGGTCTTGAACGGCACCCCCGGCGTAGTGTCCTTCGAGGTCGCCGACACCGGCATCGGCATTCCGCTCGAGAAGCAGAAGATCATCTTCGAGGCCTTCCAGCAGGCCGACGCCTCGACCAGCCGCAAGTTCGGTGGCACCGGCCTGGGGCTGGCGATCAGCCGCGAGCTCGCGAGCCTGCTGGGCGGCGAGATCCAGCTCCGCTCGACACCTGGCTCGGGCAGCGTCTTCACCCTCTACCTGCCGCAGACCTACGTCGCACCGGCGGTCGCGCCCGGCGTGGCCATCGCGATGGAGCCCTTCCGGCGCCCCGGGATGGTCGCCGTGCAGGTGCAGGAGCGGGTGAGCGAGCCGATCCCGGACGACCGCGAGGACCTGATGCCCGAGGACTCGGTGCTGCTGATCATCGAGGACGACCCGCACTACGCGCGGGTGCTCGTCGACCTGGCCCACGACCGGGGCTTCAAGGTGCTGGTGGCGATGCGCGGCGGCGAGGGCCTGGCCCTCGCCCGGCAGTATCGGCCGGCGGCGATCTCGCTCGACGTCTTCCTGCCCGACATGCTGGGCTGGACGGTGCTCAACCAGCTCAAGCAGGAGCCGGACCTGCGCCACATCCCGGTGCAGATCGTGACCCTCGACGAGGACCGGCAGCACGGCCTGGCGCGCGGCGCCTTCGCCTTCGTCACCAAACAGACCACCACCGAGGCCCTGGAGAGCGCCCTGTCACGGATCAAGAGCTACGCCGTGCCGCGCCGCAAGCGCCTGCTGGTGGTGGAGGACAACGCCGCCGAGCAGCTCGGCATCCAGGAGCTCCTGGGCCACGACGACATCGACATCGTGACCGCCTCGACCGGCGAGCAGGCGCTGTCCGAGCTCGCCGAGCAGGGCTTCGACTGCGCGGTGCTCGACCTGCGGCTGCCGGATATGTCGGGCTTCGAGGTGCTGGAGCGGATCCGCGACGACGCGCGGCTCTGCGACCTGCCGGTGGTGGTGTTCACCGGCAAGGAGCTGTCTCTCGAGGAGGACGCCGAGCTCCACCGGCTGGCGCGAAGCGTGGTGGTCAAAGGCGTCGAGTCGCCGGAGCGGCTGCTCGACGAGACGGCCCTTTTCCTGCACCGCGTGGTCTCTGACCTGCCGCCGCCCAAGCAGCAGATGCTCGAGCGGCTGCACCACTCCGACGAGTACCTGACGGGCAAGGGCGTGCTGGTGGTGGACGACGACGTGCGCAACATCTTCGCGCTGTCGAGCGTCCTCGAGCGGCGCGGCATGAAGGTCCTGACCGCCTCGACCGGCCGCGAAGCGGTGGACACCCTCGACGCCACCCCCGGCCTCGCCATCGTGCTGATGGACATCATGATGCCGGAGATGGACGGCTACCAGACCATGCACGCGATCCGCCAGAACCCGGCGTTCCGCCGCCTGCCGATCATCGCCCTCACCGCCAAGGCGATGATCGGAGACCGCGAAAAGTGCCTGGAGGCGGGTGCCTCGGACTACCTGGCCAAGCCGGTCAACACCGAGCAGCTCCTGTCGGCGCTGCGCATGTGGCTGCACCGCTAGGGGCCGCCGCCCCCCCGGAACAGCCGGAAGAGGTAGAGTCGGTTGGCGATGAGCGCCCAGGAGAAGGTCAACATCCTGCTGGTCGACGACCAGCCGGCGAAACTGCTCTCCTACGAGGCGGTGCTCGGCGAGCTGGGCGAGAACCTGATCAAGGCGAGCTCGGCGCGCGTGGCCCTGGACCACCTGCTCAAGAACGACATCGCCGTCGTGCTGGTCGACGTCTGCATGCCCGAGCTCGACGGCTTCGAGCTGGCGGCGATGATCCGCCAGCACCCGCGTTTCCAACGCACGGCGATCATCTTCATCTCCGCCGTTTTGATGACCGACCTCGACCGCCTGCGCGGCTACCAGCACGGGGCCGTCGATTACGTGCCGGTGCCGGTGGTGCCCGAGATCCTGCGCGCCAAGGTCAGCATCTTCGCCGAGCTGTACCGCAAGACGCAGCAGCTCGAGCGCCTGAACCGCGATCTCGAGCAGCGCGTGGCCGAGCGCACCGTGGAGGTGCAGGCCTCGATGGCGCGGCTCACCGCCAGCGAGGAGGCGCTGAAGGACGCCGATCGGCGCAAGGACGAGTTCCTGGCGATGCTCGCCCACGAGCTGCGCAACCCGCTAGCGCCAGTGCGCAACGCGGTGCAGATCATGCGCCTGAAGGCACCCGACGACCCGGAGCTGCGCTGGTGCCGCGACGTCATCGAGCGCCAGGTCGACCAGCTCACGCGGCTGGTCGACGATCTGCTCGACGTGTCGCGCATCACTCGCGGCAACATCCGGCTGCAGATGGCCCCGGTGGACCTGGCGACGGTGGTGACCGGGGCGGTGGAGACCAGCCGGCCGCTGATCGACGCTCGACGCCACCACCTGGCGCTCGAGCTGCCGGCCCAGGGGGTGATGGTCGAAGGCGACCTGACGCGGCTGACGCAGGTGGTGGCCAACCTGCTCAACAACGCCGCCAAGTACCAGGAGGAGGGCGGCCACATCACGCTCAAGGTCGAGACCGAGGGCCCGGAGGTGGTGGTGCGGGTCAGGGACCGCGGCATGGGCATCCCGCCGGAGATGCTGTCGAAGGTGTTCAGCCTCTTCGCCCAGCTCGAGGGCACGGTGGACCGCGCCCAGGGCGGCCTGGGCATCGGCCTGTCGCTGGTCAAGACCCTGGTCGAGATGCACCACGGCAGCGTGGAGGCGCTCTCCGACGGCCGCGGCCGCGGTACGGAGATGGTCATCCGGCTGCCCTTCCTGGCCGCTACGCCCGGCGCCGAGGTCGGCGCCGACCGCGCCACGACGGTCGCCGTCCCCTGCCGCAGCCTCTCCATCCTGGTGGTAGACGACAATATCGACGGCGCGGAGAGCATGGCGCGGCTGCTGCGGCGGGCGGGGCACGGGGTGCAGGTGGCGCACGACGGCCGGCAGGCCGTGGAGATCGCCACCGCAGAGCGCCCCACCGTGGTGCTGCTCGACATCGGCCTGCCGGAGATGGACGGCTACCAGGTCTGCCGGAGGCTGCGTCAGGAGGGGCTGGCGCAAGCGCTGATCGTGGCGATGTCGGGCTACGGGCAGCAGGAGGACAAGCGGCGCTCGCAGGAGGCCGGCTTCGACCTCCACCTGGTCAAGCCCGTGAGCCCGACGGAGCTGATCGCGCTGCTGGCGCGGTAAGTCCTGGGATGAGCCCTCCCGGTCGAGCCCGCGCTCCCCGTGACGAGCGGGCGGCGTTCTTTCGCGGCTTCCTCGAGCGCCCTCAGGACGTCGCCTCCGTGGTCCCCAGCTCCCGCTTCCTGGAACGACGGGTGGTCGAGGTGGGAGAGATCGCGACCGCGCGGCGGGTGGTCGAGCTGGGCCCCGGCACCGGCGGCACCACCCGCGCCATCCTCGAGGCCCTGCCCGCCGCGGGCCGGCTGCTCGCCATCGAGCTCAACCGCAAGTTCGTCAAGCTGCTCAAGGCGATCGGCGACCCACGGCTGAGCGTCTACAGCGGCTCGGCCCTGAATCTCGAGGCGGCGCTCGCCAAGCACCAGCTCGAGGCGCCGGACGTGGTGATTTCCGGCATCCCCTTCTCGACCATGAGCCCGGAAGTCGGGCGGCAGGTGATCGAAGCCGTCCATGCCGCGCTGGCGCCCGGCGGGAAGTTCGTGGCCTACCAACTGCGCGATCGCGTGCACCAGCTCGCCACCCCGGTCTTCGGCCCGCCGCACGTCGAGCTCGAGCTGCGCAACGTGCCGCCGATGCGGGTGTACTGCTGGGAGAAGGCCGGCGCCTAGACCTTCAGCGTGGCCCGCCGGTCGTCGCCGGCCCGCCGCTCCCTGGCTTCCGGCCTGCCTGCTACGGTTTCTTCGCCAGCTCTGCTACTTTAGGCGTACTTGTCTTCGAACGACTCCATAGTCTTGGAGGAGGTGCGCGCTGCGTTGGCCGCCCTGGTGCCGGGCGTTAACCTGCACGGGCTCTTCGAGCTCGCCGGCATCGCGGTCGCCGTGGTCTTCTTCCTGCGCGCGGCGCGCACGCGCCGCCGCCTGGACGACGAGCTGATCGCCATCCTGTTGGGTGCCTTGATCTGTGGCGCCGCGTTTGCCCGCCTCTCGGTGCTCGGCCGCTACCTGGAGGTCGCCGCAGAGCCGTCGCTGGTAGGTTTCCTGGTGGCCGGCGGGCAGAGCGTGCTCGGCGGCCTCGCCGGGGCCTACGTGGGCGTGCTCCTCACCAAGCGGCTGATCGGCTACCGGCAGGGCACCGGCGACCTCTTCGCCCCGGCCGTGGCGCTGGGCCTCGGGGTGGGGCGCTTCGGCTGCCTGCTCACCGAGCCGCCCGGCGCGCCGACCGGCTTCTCCTGGGGCGTGATGTTCCCGGCCGAGCGCGCGGCCTCCTTCCCCGAGCTCCCCGCGGCCTGGGCCGGTGTCCCGCTCCATCCCTCGTTCGCCTACGAGATCGTCTTTCACTTCGCGGCCTGCGCGGCGCTGGTCGCGCTACGGCGCGAGCGCCGCTTCGAGGGCGAGCTGCTGAAGCTCTACCTGCTGGCCTACGCGGTCTTCCGCTTCGCCGTCGAGGCGGTGCGGGGCAACCCGGTATGGTGGGCGGGGCTCACCCGCTCGCAGCTCTTCCTCATCCCTTCGAGCCTGTTGCTGGCCGCCACCCTCGTCCGCTCGGCGCGCCGCCGCAAGGCGCTGGCGCCCGTGCTGCTGGAGCCCGCCGATGCCTGAGAACGAGCCCGACGCCCCCAAACCCGAGATCACCACCGAGCCCCCAATCACGGAGCGCCAAATCTACCGGCCGCCCCTGGCCGAGCCGCCGGCCGAGCCCAAGGGCCCCCGCGCCTGGCCGCTGGGTCTGCTCTTCGGGCTGCTCAACTTTCCGGTCGGCGGCCTGCTCGCTGCGGCGCTCGGCAACATGGCCGACCTGGTGGGCTGTGTGCTGCCGACCGCGCTGCTGGTGGGCGAGGTCGTCGCCGGGATCTACCTGCGGCGCCAGGGACGCGAGCGACTGGGCAAGGCGCTGCTGTTCGCTCCCGCCTTCACCGCCGCGATCGCGGTGGTGGCCGGGGTCGTGGTCTTCGGCATCTGCCTGATTCTCCTTGGGGACAGTGGCTTCTGATGATCGGCCAGCCGCTGCGCGAAGACCGCCTGCTGCGCTACGTGACGGCGTTCTGCCCGCACTGCCACGCCGAGGAGCTGGAGCGCCCGCTTCCCCCCGAGCGGCCCCTGGCCAACGTGCGGCGGCTCTCCGGCTATCTCGCCGAGGAGGGCGGCAGGGTGTGGCTGGTGCGCGGCTGCCCCGAGCACGGCAAGGTGAAGACGCTCTACGACGAATCGCCCGAGATCCTGGCCTACCTCGAGCAGTGGACGGCGCCCACCCGGAGCCACACGCCCGACGCGCCGGGCAACTTCCAGCCGCTGCCGGCGGCCTACCTCGACGGCCTGCCCGAGATGCAGACCCAGCACACCTGCATCCTGCTCCAGGACATCGAGCCCGGCTGCAACCTGTGCTGCCCGAACTGCTTCGCGGCGAGCTCGCCCGAGCTGAAGGGCGTGGTGCCGGTGGAGGAGATCCTCGCCAATCTCGACACCCGCATCGCGCGCGAGGGAGGCCGGCTCGACGTGCTGATGCTCTCCGGCGGCGAGCCCACGCTCCACCCCGAGCTCGCGCGCCTGCTCGCCGCCGCGGCCGAGCGGCCGGTGGGGCGCATTCTGATCAACTCGAACGGCATCGCGATCGCCCAGGATGAGCGGCTGCTGGCGCTGCTCGAACGCCACCGCGAGCGCGTCGAGGTCTACCTCCAGTTCGACGGCTTCCGGCTCGAGACCCACCGCCACCACCGTGGCGCCGACCTCAGACGCATCAAGGAGCAAGCGGTGGCGCGGCTCTCCGCGGCCGGGGTGTTCACCACCCTGACCATGACCGCCGCGCTGGGGGTCAATGACGACGAGATCGGCGCCGTGCTGCTCTATGCGCTGGCCACGCCGTTCGTGGGCGGCATCTCGATCCAGCCGCAGTTCGGCAGCGGGCGCTCGACGCCGATCGACCCCATGGACCGGCTCACCCACACCGGCGTGCTGGCGCGGCTCGCGCCGCAGACCGACGGCCTGGTCTCCTGGCGCGACTTGACCGCGCTGCCCTGCAGCCACCCCCACTGCGCGAGCGTCGGCTACCTGCTGCAGACCGACGCCGGGGAGTGGCGGTCGCTGGTCTCGATCCTCGGCGTCGAGCGGCTGAAGGAGCACCTCGACCTGGTGAGCAACCGGGTCATCGACCCGGACCTCTCGGCCGATCTGCGCCGGCTGGTGAAAGAGTCGCTGCTCGGCCTGTTCTCGGAGCAGAGCTCTTTCGCCCAGGAGCGCATCGGCGAGCTGTTCAAGAACGTCTGTCAGGCCTGCGACCTCGGGCTCTCGACGCTGGCGCGGGTGGCGGGCGAGGCCCTGCTGGGCCGGCGCGACGCGCTGCGCAACCTCCTCGGCCGCCGCGTCAAGCGCATCACGGTCAAGCCGTTCATGGACATGTCGACGATGCTCGAGGAGCGGCTCACGCAGTGTTGCGTGCACGTCGGGGCGGTGGGCGAGCGCGGCCACCAGTGCGTGCCGTTCTGCGCCGCGCAGGCGTGGCCGGCGCTCGGGCGGCTGAAGCTCGCGGAGCAGGCGCTGGCCGCGGGCGCGCTGCCGGCACACGCGCCGGCCGGGGGCGTGGCGGGCCGCACGCGGGCACACGCGCCGTGAGCGAAGCGGTTGCGGCAGGGGAAGCGGCGCGGCGCGCCCGCGAGGAGCTGGCGGCGCGCCAGCGAGAGCCGCCTGTGCCGGCGTCGCCGGCGGTCGGCGACCCGCTGCGCTACTGCATCTGGGCGACGATCGCGCTCCTCGCCTGGCTGCTCACACCAGCCGTGCTGCTGATCTGGTTCGGAAGCGTGGGGTTCGAGCGCTACCGGCGCGCCTGGCGGGCGGGCCTCAGGCGCACCGACTGCTGGCTGCGCGACCCGCGCTGGGCCATGGCCTACCTCGGGGCGCTGGCAGTGACAGGAGCGGCGTGGACGGTGTGGCGGCTCATAGGGTGGCTGCGCGGCGGGTGAGTCTCTCGGCCCGGATTCTCACGCCAGCCGTCACCCGCACGCGGGGGGCTGCGGCAGCCGAGGCGTGTCTCTCTCGAGCAGCGCAGGCCGCCCGCAGGGAGCTCGAGCAGCGGAGAGAGAGACACGCCTCGGCGAGAGGCCGCAGCGGGCGGGTCTTACAGCCCCCCGAACACCAGCGCCAGCGCGAAGCCGAGCACCGGCTGGAACACGTAGTCGAACAGCTTCCAGGCCAGCAGCAGGCCGGCCATGGCGATCATCGGCTGCTCCCAGAGGAAGGTGCGGTAGCGCCGCGCCACCTCGTCGCTCATGAAGAGCTGGATCACGCCGCTGCCGTCGAGCGGCGGCACCGGGATCAGGTTGAAAACGAACAGCAGCAAGTTGAGCACGAAGGCGATCATCAGCGCCGTGGCGAAGCCGCCGAGCGCCCCGGCCTGCGAGCCGCCCTCGGCGAAGACCGGCGCGAAGGCGCCGCTCGCCAACCCCAGGCGCAGCCCGACGCCGGCGAGCGCGCAGAGGATCAGGTTCGCGACCGGCCCGGCGAGCGCCATCCACGCCGCCTTGCGCGGGTAGCGCAGCGCCCACTGCGGATCGTAGGGGGCGCTCGCCCAGCCCAGCATCTGGCGGCTGATGGCGAAGGTCAAGAGCGGCATCACCACCATGCCGAAGGGCTCGCGCCGGATGTGCGGCCAGGGATTCAGGCTCACCTGCCCGGCGTGGTACGCCGTGGGATCGCCGAGGCGGTAGGCGGCGAAGGCGTGCCCCGCCTCGTGGCAGGTGATCGAGAAGACGAAGACCAGGTACCAGACGACGCCGAGGGCGAGGGTGTCCGAGCCTACGTCCATGACTGGTAACCGCAGTCCAACGGAGGGAAGGAGGCGTCGCGAGCGGGCGGCGCGCAAGGCGCGGGACACGCCGGGAACCGCAGCGTACAGGCCAGTACGTGAGGATTCCCGGCGAGGCCCGCAACGCCGCGCCCCGCCCGCGCAGCAGCCTCCTTCACTCGTGCTCTTCCTGCTTGCGCTTGGCGGCCTCCGCCACGATCTTCTCCTGCACCGGCCGCGGCACTTCCTCGTAATGCGAGAACTCGATGTGGAAGCTCGAGCGCCCCTGGGTCAAGGCGCGCAGGGCGCGCGCGTACTCCAGCGTCTCGGCCATCGGCACGATGGCGGTCACCACCTGCGAGCCGCCCTTGGCCTCCATGCCCTGCGGCCGGCCGCGGCGCTGCGAGAGGTCGCTCATCACCCCGCCCATGAACTCCTCGGTGGTGGAGATCTCGAGCTTCATCATCGGCTCGAGCAGCGTCGGGTTGGCCTTCGCCATGGCGTCCTTGAAGGCCAGCGAGCCGGCGATCTTGAACGCCAGCTCCGAGGAGTCCACGTCGTGGTACTGGCCGTCGAGCAGGCGCACCCGGAAGTCGACCACCGGGTAGCCCGCCAGGTAGCCCCTTTGCCGCGCGTCCTGGATGCCCTTCTCGACCGCCGGCCGGAAGTTCTGCGGGATCGAGCCGCCGAAGATCTCGTCCTTGAACTCGAACACGCCGCCGCGGGGCAAGGGCTCGATCTTGATCTTGCAGTCGGCGAACTGGCCGCGGCCGCCGGTCTGCTTCTTGTGCCGGCCGTGGCCGTCGGCCGGCCGGGCGATGGTCTCGCGGTAGGGCACCTTCGGGGGATGGAGGATGACCTCCACCTTGTAGCGCTGCTTGAGCTTGGCGATGGCGATCTCGACGTGGAGCTGGCTGGTGCCGGAGATGAGCTGCTCGTGGGTGGCGGGATCGCGGCTCGCCTTGAGCGCCATGTCCTCGTCCATCAGCCGGTGCATGGCCTCGCTGATCTTCTCCTCGTCGCCCTTGGACTTGGGCTCGATGGCGAAGGAGATGGCGTGCTCTGGCACCTGGAACCAGGCCAGCTTGACCGGCTTCTCCTTGGCGCCCAGGGTGTCGCCGGTCGACACGTCCTTGAGCTTGGCGACGCCGCCGATGTCGCCGGCCACCAGGTGCGGCACGGCGGTGCCCTGCTTGCCCTGCATCACCATCAGGTGCCCGAGGCGGCTGGGCTCCTCGAGGCGGCTGTTCCAGGCCGAGGAGTCGGAGGCGAGGGTGCCGGAGGCCACGCGCAGCAGCGAGATCTTGCCGCTGAAGGGATCGGACAGCGTCTTGAACACCAGCGCCGCCGCCGGGGCCTTGGCGTCGGCCTTCGCCTCGACGGCGTCGCCGCCCATGTTGGTGGCGGGGAAGCCGCCGCGGTCGACCGGCGACGGCGCGAAGTCGACCAGGCTGTCGAGCAGCGCCGAGGAGCCGATCGAGTGCGAGCCCGCGGACATCGTCACCGGGAAGATGCGCCGCGCGGCGATCGCCCTGCGCAGCCCGGAGAGGAAGTCCTCCGGCGTCAGCTCGCCGGTCTCGAAGAACTCCTCGATCAGCGAGTCGTCGGTCTCGGCCACCGCCTCCATCAGCTTGCTGCGCGCCGCTTCGACCGCAGCGGCCATCTCCGCCGGCACCTCGCCGGCCTTGGCCTTGCCGTCGCCGTCGCGGGTGAAGGTGAAGGCCTTGCGCGCCACCAGGTCGACGACGCCGGTGAAGCCGGCCTCGGCGCCGATCGGGAGCTGCAGCGGCTGCACCTCGCGGCCGAACTGCTCGCGCAGGCCCTCGAGCGCGCGCTCGAAGTCGGCGCGCTCGCGGTCCATCTTGGTGAGGTGGATGAGCACCGGCAGCCCCATCTCCTCTGCCGTCTGCCACACCTTCTCGGTGTTGACCTCGACGCCGGCGACGGCCTTGACGGTGAGCAGCACGGCGTCCGCGGCGCGCATGCCGGCGCGGGTCTCGGTGAAGAAGATGCCGTAGCCGGGGCAGTCGATGAAGTTGAGCTTGTGTTGGCGCCAGGGGACGAAGCAGGGAGCGAGCCCGATCGAGATCCCGCGCTCGATCTCCTCGGAGTCGAAGTCGGTGGTGGTGTTGCCGTCTTCGATCCGGGCGAGGCGCGTGGTGACGCCGCCGGTGTAGAGCAACGCCGACAACAGCGTGGTCTTGCCGGTGTCGTTGTGGCCGGCCACGGCAAGGTTGCGGATCTTCTCAGGGCTGTCGACCTGCATCGATTGAACCCCTCCTTGTCCTCGAAATCAGGCGGCCGAATATAGCACAGGGCTCCTCGCGAGCCGGGCCCTCCGCGGCCCTCTCCCGGGCCTTCTAAGGTGAGTTTTCCCTTTGACTTGTGCCGCCCTCGGGTCTAGAGTTGACGGCCCGTGTTCCGGATGCGTCGATGAGCGCTTCGCACCCGCCCCACCTCGGCCGCTACCAGATCCTGGAGGAGATCGGCAAGGGCTCGATGGGTGTCGTGTACCTCGCCCGCGACCCACTGATCGGGCGGCTGGTGGCGCTCAAGACCTTCCGCATCGCCGACTCGCGCGACGCCGAGCTCGCCGAGTCGCGCGAGCGCTTCATCCGCGAGGCGCAGAGCGCCGGCATCCTCTCGCACCCCAGCATCGTCACCATCCACGACGTGGCCGAGGCGAGCGACGAGGGCGCCACTTTCATCGCCATGGAGTACGTGCGCGGTACCGATCTCAAAGAGCTGCTGCGCCGCGACGAGACCTTCGACCTGCTGGAAGTGGCGGACATCGTGTGGCAGGTGGCCGAGGCGCTCGAGTACGCGCACTCGAAGGGCGTCGTGCACCGCGACATCAAGCCGGCCAACATCCTGCTGACCGGCGACGGCCGGGTGAAGCTCACCGACTTCGGCATCGCCCGCCTCAACACTTCGAACCTCACCCACGCCGGCCAGCTCCTGGGCACGCCCAACTACATGGCCCCCGAGCAGATCCAGGGCCGCGACGTGGACCACCGCGCCGACATCTTCGCCCTGGGTGTGGTGCTCTACGAGATGCTCACTCGCCAGAAGCCGTTCCGGGGCGACAACCTGACAATGGTCACCCATCGCATCGTGCACGAGGCGTTCACGCCGCTCGAGGAGCACGTGGCGGACCTGCCCGGGGGCCTGCGCGAGGTGCTGGAGAGGGCGCTCGCCAAGCAGCCGGCCGAGCGCTACCAGCGGGTGGGAGAGATGGCGCGCGACCTCAAGGCGGTCGCCGACCGCGCGGCGGCCGAGGAGGCGCTCAACGACACGCAGGAGCTGCCGGCCCTCCAAGACCTGGACGCCACCCGGGCGCCGTGGAGCACCTCTCCAGGCGCGGCGGCCGCCGTCGCGCTTGCGCCGCGGCCGGTGGTCCCCGACCCCGTGCCGCCGGTGCCGGTGCCGCCCACCCCGGCGCCGGCGCCGCCCGTGCCCTCGCCGCCGATTCCCGAGCCCTCGATCCCGGTGCTCGCCGGCGCGCTGGAGCGGCCTGCGGCCGCGGAGGCGAAGGCCGCGGCCCCACCGGTGCAGCCCGCGGCCGCGCCGCCCCAGCCCGCGCCACCCCAGCCCGCGCCATCACGGACGCGGATCTCGCCGCTTCGCCTGGCGGCCATCGCCGCGGCCTGCGTGGTCGTCGCCGGCGGTCTCGGCGCCCTCGGCCTCATGCTCCTCAAACCCACCGCGTCGGGGGTGGCCGACGCCTCCGCCGACCGCGAGATCCAGCGCCGGGCGGCCTACCTCGAGCGGGCGTGGGCGGGCCGCGACCTGCTCGCCCAGGGCAAGCCGCAGGAGGCCCTCGAAGCGCTGCGGGAGGCAGAGCAGCAGGCCCCGACCGTGAGCCAGGTCCGCGAGCTGCGCGAAGAAGCCGAGCGCCAGGTCGCCGAGCTCGCCGCGCAGCAGGGCCGCGCCGAGCAGGTGGCGAGCCTGCTGGTGGTGGGCGAGGAGGCCTTCGCCCGCCGCCGCTTCGAACAGGCGGCCGAGAACGCGCGCCAGGCCCTGGTGCTCGAGCCCGAGCAGCCGGCGGCGGCCGACCTGCTGGCCCGTGCCGAGGCCAGGCTCAAGGGCCGGCCGGCTCCCGCCTCGCCCGTGGTGGCGGCCACCCCTACGCCATCGCCCGTGCCCCGGGCTCCCACCGAGGCCGCGCCCGCGGCGCCGGAGCCGGCGCCGTCGGTGGCGACCGATGCCACACTGCGCGTGGTCTTCCACAGCGAGCCGTCGCAGGGCGTGCTCACCGTCTACGCCGGCCAGCAGCAGCTCCTCCGCGAGCCCTACCGCTTTACCGAGAAGGCGGGCTTCCTGCGCACCCGAGGCGTGGCCGGCAGCTTCGAGCGCTCGCTCAAGGTCCAGCCCGGGCTCCACCAGCTCCGCGTCTACGTCGCCCTCGACCGCACCAAGACCGAGACCGTGGACGGCAACTTCCCGCCCGGCATCACCCGCACGCTGGAAGTGAACGTGGGCACGGCAGGGGAGCTGTCGGTCAGGCTGAACTGAGGGGCACACCGATCCGACACTCGTCTGCCAGCTCGTCAACGAAGTGAAGGCCAAGCTCCAGCGCCGCGGCCGGCGCTCCGGTCGCAACCACGAGGCCGAGGTTCGCGTGGTCCCCGCCGATGCGGTCCGTGTCGAGGATGGTCTTCGAGCGCCGCTCGGCTCGCGGATCGTCGCACGCTTCGCAGGCCTCGGCCTGGACGAGGAAATCCCCGAGCTACGGGACCAACAGATACCAGACGATCCCCTCTCGGACTGAGGCTGCTGCACGCCCTCTGGCCGGCAGCAGAGGCGTCAGCGTCGCCGACGCGGCCCCAATTCATTGCAGTAAGACTTTTTCGAGCACATCGGCTCGTTTCCCAGCGTAGCTTGATTCTCTAGAGCGCTTGCTTGGGCGAACGGCCCTCGGTCGCTAGTTTCCTTGCCAAGGCTGGCTCCGGCGTCGCTCCGCCCATCTCCGACGCGGCGGCGGGGCGGCCAGCCGCCGGCGGACCTGGGCCGTGGTGGCCATCAGCCTCCTCCCGGCGGCAAGGAGGAGGTATGAAGCACCTGCCGTTCGCTTCCCGATGGGTCCTGGTGGCTGCCATGCTGATGAGCCTCGCACCTGCTTGGAGTGCTGTCGCGTCGCCCCGGCTCCCACATTCATCGGCCTGGGGGGATCTGTGGAGCAGACTCTTCAGCCTGATTTCTCCTTTCCTAGTGCTCGCCGAGAGCGGCGAGCGCCCGGCGATCACGGACAGCGGCCATGTTTTGCCCTACGAAGGGAACTCATCCTCCGGCGACTGCGCAGCAGACGAGTGCACCGATGCGGGCTGGGATATCTACCCGGATGGCTAAGCGAAGGGTGGTCTCAGGCGTGAGGCCAGTTCTTCCGCGTGAGAGATCGTTCCGGTATGCTCGTGACACCTATGCCGCCGAAAGATGAGTCTCAAGATAACGCCGGTAAAGGAGTCGAGCGAGCAGCGCCGCAGTCCAGCCTCGCCGAGCTAGCGCCGAACGATGTTGTGCGGCTTGGTGAACAGTTGCTCCGCTGGCCGCGAGTCAGTGCGCGCCATCTTGCGCTTTCACGGCCGCTCGCGGGACACCCGCAGGTTGTCGAGTGGCTGGTGGGCCGCGCTGCGAGCCTGGCGCACGCTGACCCGCGGGCGGCGCTGATCGCAGCACGGGCGGCAGCGGCCTGCGCAACTGCAGCAGGCCCACTCGTCCCTGAACCGGCGCGGCTCGCAGATCTCCGCGGCCGGGCCTGGGCGTCGGTTGCGAACGCCCAGCGAGTGTGTGGCCGCCATCCCGCGGCCGAGCGTGCCTTCAGCCGCGCCGCGGCGCTCGTGGCGAAGGGCACCGGGGATCCGCTCGTCGAGGCCGGCCTCAAACGCCGGCGCGCGACCCTTCGCCTGGATCAGCGACGATGGGCCGAGGCAGAGGACGACTTCGGAAGCGCCGCTGCGCTCTTTGTACGGGCCGGTGACACGGCTGCCGCGGTCGGCTGCGAGCTCATGCTGGCAGTCGTGTTGTATGGCAAGCACGATCTCACTGGTGCGTTCTCCCAGGTTCGGGCTGCGATGGTGCGGCTGGACGGCGCGAGCGCGCCGGAGCTTTACTTTCAGGCGCTCCACCGCCAAATCGGCTACCTGAGCGAACTCGGGCGCCCGGTCCAAGCTCTCGCTCTGAGCGAGAGCCTGGACTACGCCTACTCGGCCTTTGGAGGTCCGGTCGTGCAGGTTCGCGGAACCTGGCTACGCGGCAAGATCCACTCGGACCTCCATGAGTGGGCGGTTGCGGCCGCCTATTTCGAGCGAGTTCGGCACAGCTTTCTCAACCGTGGCATGCTCTACGACGCGGCGCTCGCCGGCCTCGACCTTGCGCTGGCGTATTCCGAGCTCGGCCGGCGCGACGATGTCCGCAAGCTGGCCGAGGAGATGTACGACGTCTTCACAGCGCAACAGATCCCTCGCGAGGCGTCGGCTGCGCTGCTGCTATTTGCTGATTCCGCGCTTCAGAGGAAGGCTGACTCGGCGTTCATCCGCGAGATCGGGCGCCAGCTCGAGGCGATGCGCCGCGCCGCACCCTCGCTCTAGCCCGGCTCAGCCACCCGCACCCGCTTGCTTGCGGGGAGCCTTGCGGTTCGCCTGCGCCATCATCTTCACGAAACCCGCCTCGATCTCATCCAGATACCAAGTCCAGCGCAGGCCCGCGAGCAGGTCTTCGTCGTCAGGGCCGAACAGCTCCATCACGAAGCGTCCGGGCGTCACCCGGCAGGCGTCGAGCACGCCGAACACGTGGCGCCAGGTGAGCTTCGAGCTGCCTCGTAGCGCCTGGCCGAGCGCGCTCGCACCCATTCCGAGCGCCAGGCTCGCCGCGCGCTGACTCACCTTCTTGCGGCGCAGGAGGGTCTTGAGCAGCGAGGCGACCCGGCCGCGCCGCTGCGCTGGGGTGAGTCGCAGCTCGCCTCGCCGGTCGCGCTGCTTGCGCACGGTTTCGCGAAGCTGCGCATCCTCCTCGTAGTCCGCCGGCGGGTTCCTTGCCAGGGCGGCGGCGCCGGCGCCACCGAACGGGAACAGCAGGGTCAGGAAGTCTTTGGTGTCGACCTTCAAATACGCGAGGAGCTTGAACGTGTCCTCGACCTTGAGGTCGTAGCGCCCGGCGAGCGCGCGGGAGAAGTAGGCCGGATAGCGGCCGACCTTGCGGCTGGCGCCGCTCAGCGACACGCTGCCCTGCGCGACGAGCGCTCGCAGCGCCTGTAGGAGATGGGTGACGGCCTCCCCGGTTCTCACGGCGAGAGCCTAGCGCAGCATGCGACCTGTTCGGCACCAGAAAGACCGAAAGTGATGAATAAGGGGCATGATGCTCATGCTATCTCTGTTGTGTGTCAATTGAGACCGAACGTCGAGGCGCCGCAGCATGGCCAATGCCAATCGCTCTCCCAACCCGGCCGGCAGCATTCTGGCCCTCCTCGCCCTCCTCCGGGCGTTGCTCCGGGTGCTGATCTCCGAGCTCGAGCAGGCCCGCTTGGCGGTTGCTCCTCTCCTGCCTTCCGAGAGCGAGCAGGAGGAGCGCTGCGAAAAGGACACGCCCACCCTCGAGATGCGGCTCGACCGCGATGCCGGCCTCCTCGCGAAGCGCCTCGGCGGTGCCCTGTCCCTGGTGGAGGCGGCGCTTCGCGGTGTGGCCCGCGGCCGCGACGAGCCCGAGCACCACCACGAGATCGTCCTCGCCCGGCTGGCTCGCGAGATGGCCAAGCCGGAGAGCCAGGCCGGTGAGACGTTGAGGCGGCTCCGCGAAACGATGAAGGCGGGCGAGGCGGGCGGCAAGCCCGAAGTTCAGGCGAAGCTCAAGTCCGAGCGCATCCAGGGCCTGCTCGCGCCGCTCCCCGAGTGGGAGCGGTCTGACGACGGGCTGGAGATCCGATCCCGGTTCCCCTTCGCCGAGAGCGACAGGGCTGGCGACTTCCTGCGCCTTGCGCAGGATCTCACTCACGAGAGGGAGCTGCGGGCGGCCGTGATGCTGGGCGAGGACGGCACAGTCGAGGTGGCCCTCCGCGGCTCGGGCGAGCACGGCTTGACCGAGCGGGACCTCGCGGGCGCGTCGGCGCTCGACCGGCTCTACGGGAGAAAGCCGTGAGATCGCTCCTTGCCCCGGACCTTTTCTCCGAGCTGCCGCCACGCCCTGCAGGGAGCGCCCGCCTGCGCCGGCGGCCCCTCGCGGCCCGCCTGCGCCTGGGGTTGCAGCTCGTCGATCGGGCATCGGCCGCGCTCCCGTTCTCGCCGGCCGAGGCGCGGGCCCTGGCCTCCGCGGCGCTCGCGACCGCGCTCCCCACGGCCGAAGAAGAGAGACGTCCGGCGGCCCGGTCGCTGCTCCCGATCGCCGCGGACGTGGCGGCCACGGCCTACTGCGTGGAGGCCGAGGCCTGGCTGCTCGAAGGGCGTGCATCGCGAGCGGCGGCCCCAGCGGCGCTGGCGCGGCTCCTCGCTCTCCACGGCTCGGGCGACCCGCTGGTCTTCGGCGCGGTGGAGGAGATGCTCGGCCTCCGGGCCTGGCTCCAGGGCCATCTCGGCCGCTCGCTTCGCCACTTCGAGGAGGCGGTCCTTCACTTTACCGAGGCCGGCGATTCCGGCCGTGCAGCCGACGCCTGGGGCCGGGCTGCCGTGGTCCTGGAGCTGGCCGGGCTTCAGCCCGAGGCAGAGCTGGCCTTCTCGCGAGCCAGACGGCTCGTCGAACACGAGGCCGTGCCTGACGAGCTGCGGGAGGCTGCCCCTGGTAGCCGAGTCCCAACCGTGCGCCGAACCCAGGATCTGCGCTGGCTGATTGGCGGTAACCCTGATTCGCTATAGTGTGGAAGGTTGAAATTATGCTACAAAGTGAAGCTGGTGGAGCTCAGAGAGGGGTGTGGAGGTCGGGAGCTGATCTCCCTCGTGGGCCACCGTCCTACGCCGGAATCAGGCGTCCTCGGCTGCACGACGGGTGTAACGAAGAAACTCTAGGAGAGGAGTCACCAAGTCATGAGGGATCAGATAGGAAGAAGCCCGGGCCGCCTGGTGGCCATCGTGCTCCCCGCAGCATTCTTGGCCTTAGTGGTGGCTTGGGCTGCCCCGGCATTCGCCGAGGGTTGGGCCACCGGGTGGGGCTGCTTCACCTGCAAGACGCACAACCCTGGGACGGACCCCGACTACAAATGCTGGTTCGTTGGGGACAACCAAACCGGACAAGGTATCCACTGCGATGACGAATGGATCGTCGGCGGGCACGTCTGCGTCCTCAGCGGTGGGCAATGCCTGAACACGGACTGGAACGAGGGTGGCGGAGGAGGAGGTAGTGGTGGTGGCGGCGGCGGCGGCGGCTCGAGCTGCTCCATTCGCCCCGGAGCGTGGTGCCCCGCGGAATGTCCGAGCTGCGCCACCTACTTCTAAGGTCTTGCTCACTTCCAGATGGTAGCCGGAGGTTCGCGATGAAACCGCATCCCTGGAGGAGCACTTTCGTGGCCTCCGGCCTTCTTGGCCTTCTGTTCTCACCGCCGATGGCCGCCGAAGAACCCGTGGCTCCGGCGCCCCTGACGCGACTCGCCCTGACGCTCGAGCCACGTCTGCCGGGCTCGACTGTCAGCCAGATCTCCGGTGAGCTGGAGCTGCGGCTGCACAGGGAGGAGAGCGAGGTCACGCGGGTCCGCGTCTCCGAGGGGCTCGTCGAGCCCATCGTGCTTCCTGCCGGTAGGCAATGGCTCATCACCGGAAAGCTCCCTGGCTACTGGCTCTTCTCCGAGGTCTTGAATCTTCGCGAGCGCGAGACCGAGCGGCGCCATGCGCTGTCAGTCTGGCCTACAGGCGCAATCACCGGAACCCTGAAGCTCGGCGACAAGAATGATCTGCCGCTCAGCAGCCTTACGGCTCGCATGGAGCCGCCGCCCCACATCGGCCCTTCGAAGAAAGTGCCCTGGGGCGAGGTCCGGTGTCCGGTCGACTCCCTTGGCCGGTTCGTGTGCGACCTGCCCGCCGAAACGCTCGATCTGGCAGTTCTAGTCCCGGGATTCGTCCCCCACTATCGCTGGGGCTATCACCTCTCTCCAGGAAAGAAGCAAGCCCTGGGCGTCCTGCAGCTCAGGCCCGGTGCTTCCGTGGCCGGGTTCGTGGTTTCCTCGGCCGGTGGCCTCAGCTCCACCGCATCGAGGATCACCTTGGAGCCGGTCCTGCCCCTAGGTGGAGAGGCGGATGTCGCGGCCAAGCTCCAGCGTCTCGCGCGTCGGGAGCGACTCGACGAGCGCGGGTTCTTTCAGTTCGCCGACCTCGCGGCTGGTCTCTATCGGCTGCGGGTCGAGCATGTGGGGTTCGCGCCGAGCGAAGCAGGCCCGATCGAGGTGAAGGAGAACAGCGAGACATGGATCAAGGATCCGATCGAGCTGAGGCTGCCTGTGAGCCTCCAGCTCACGGTTACGCCACCCCTCGATTGGGCCGGCCGCCCCTGGCGGGTGCGGATGGACCAGCCGACGTCACTTGGCAGCGAAGGCGCAAGCGGCCCGCCTTTCGAGGGCAATGCGGCGCAGGACGGCAGGCTCACCATCCCCGACAGCACCCCCGGCCCTTACCAGCTCCGCGTGTATGACTCGCAAGGTAACGCCTTCTTCAGGGACCTGAACCCGATTCCGCTCGATGCCTCGACCGCGGAGCGGTTCATCGACATCCTTCTGGTGGAGGTGGAAGGGCGCGTGACCCTCGGCAAGGAGCCTCTGGCCGCGACGGTGTGGTTCGGCGGGCGCTACGGCAGCGAATCGGCCCGCATGGAGGCGAACGAGGACGGCGAGTTCGAGGGAGTGCTGCCACGCGGCGGAAGCTGGTTCGTCGAGCTCATCGGCGTCGGAGGCGAGGCCCTGGCGAGCCGCAAGGCGAAGGTCGAGCCGAACGACAGGGGCCAAGCGACCGTTGATCTCCGCCTGCCTGACACCAAGGTCTTCGGCCGGGTGGTGGACGAAACCGGCAACATGGTGGCTGGGGCCGCGATTACCGTGGGAGCCAAGAACGCCCCACGGTACGTCTGGAGCGCGGAGGACGGGACTTTTTCCGCGCGTGGCTTTGAAGCCGGAATCGTGCAGTTGAGCGCCGAGCACTCGCAGCAGAGCCGGCGCCTGAGGTCTGACAAAGTGGTCGTTACGACCACGGAGGAGAACCCGACCGGTCCGGTCGAGCTGCGCCTCCTGGGCACGAAACAGCTCACCGGCATGGTCATCGGTCCTTCGGGGCCGGTGATCGGCGCACCGCTCACGATCTGGC
The DNA here is from genome assembly GCA_044869805.1 of Thermoanaerobaculia bacterium. Taxonomy (GTDB): domain Bacteria; phylum Acidobacteriota; class Thermoanaerobaculia; order Multivoradales; family SZUA-115; genus CAWDVR01. The sequence continues at coordinate 20,368 of JBIOXV010000061.1, forward strand.
CGCGGAGTCCGACAGCAATGGTCGCGGAATCCGCTCGGAGTGGCATCGACGGCACCTTCTCCGCAGAGGTTCCGAGCAGAACGTCGCGGCTGCTGGTCTGGATCTCGGCTCCTGGCTACCCCTTCCAAGGCTTCGAGAGCGCCGTCTCGAACGAGCCCCTGGCGATCGCGCTGACCTCCGAAGGCGGGGACCTCCACCTTCGCTGGCCTCTGACGCTCGACAAAATGGATGTCGTACGGCCTTGGCCCCTCCTTTTCCACAATGGAGCAGATCTCGGGAATGGGGCCATTCTCGCTCACCTCACGAACAGCGGCCAGCCACTGCCTACACCGGGCTCCTCAGAGATGACAGTCCGCAACATGGCGGTCGGCGAGTACACCTTGTGCCTGGCAGACGAGGCAACCCTCATCGCGAAGCATCTTGCCGAGTCGCGCACTCCAGTCGGAGGCTGTGCCTCCGGCACGCTCACTCCAGGCGCTACCCTGACCCTGGATCTCGAGCTGCCGTAGGAGAAGGCGATGGGTGTGGGAGTTCTCCTTGCTGCTGCGTTGCTCCTCTCCGCCAGCCGGGGCGGAGTGCGCCTCATGCCCCAGGAGGTCGACTTCGGCGAGGTGATGGAAGACGAGCCGCGGGAGACGAGCCTCCTTGTGGAGAACCGCACCTCGACCGCGGTGAGCCTCACCGAGCGAACTGCGGCCTGCTCCCGCCTCACGTGGGGGACTCTCCCCGTCGAGCCAGGCGCGACGGGAAGGATCGATCTCGCGCTTCCGGAGGAGGGCCGCTTGGGCTACTTCGCGCGCGAGGTGGTCTTCTCGGTGGCCCCGACCGGCCAGACGGTTTCGGTCAGGCTCGTAGGCACCATCGTTCCTGGCCTCCGTGTGTCGCCACAGGTCGTGCGGCTACGAGCACGGTCGGATGGCGCGTTCGCGGAGCGGCAGGTCGAGGTGAGGGCCGGGAAGCCCTTTCGGATCAGGGCCGCGCACAGCTCAGACCCAAGGATCGCTGTCGCTTGGCACGGTCCACAGGCGGAGGCATGGCGGCACGGCATTGCGGTCGGAATCACCGAGGAGCCGACCTCTGCATTCTCCGCGGAGTTGATCCTGGAGGTGGCGGTGGAGGAGGGTTGGCTGGAGCTACGAGTGCCGGTTCGCGTCTCGCTACAGTAAGGGAATGGTGTGAGCCTCGCAGGCTTTGCCGGCGCCCACCGTCTCTCGTACCTACGCCTACCAGCAGCTAGCCTGCTTCTTGACCCCGGGGCGACGGCCCCTAAGGCACGCAAGCTGGAGCTACCACAGGATCGGCAACCGGCTCACGGAGACGCGCGACTCGACGACGGATGTCTACGCCTATACGCCGAACCCTGGAGGCGGCCACACCGCGCGGCTCTCGCAGGTGACCCTCGGTGCCGGAGGCAGCCGCACCTACCAGTACACGCCGGCCGGCCACGTCGAGCAGGTGGTAAACGGCGGCAACACGATCGACCTCGGAAACGACGACGCGGGTCAGCTCTCGCTGCTCGACCGGGCCGCGGCCGAAACCTCGACCGAGCTTGCCTACGACGGCCGCGGCTTCCTGCATCTGGCTCTGGAGACGGTCCCCAACCCGGGCGCTGGGGCCGGGAGCGCTTCGCCGCCAGCCGGAGCCAGCGCGGGCCTCTCCTTCCGCGGCACCCCCTGCACGCCGATCTTCGCCGACGGCTTCGAGGGCGGGGACGTGTGCGAGTGGTCGAGCTTCGTGGGTATACCCGACCCCGGCTGCCCGCCGGACTTCCTGACCTCGACCGTCTCAGCGATCTACAGCTCCGGGGGCATGCTGTACACCCTGGAGCGTGACGCGGCGCCCACCGCGTGCCATGTCTTTTACTTCGGCGGGCGGCCGGTGGCCCTGCGTGATCTGACCGGCACCACCGAAACCTGGCGCTGGGTGACGACTGACCATCTCGGGACGCCGATCGCCGCCACGAGCACCACGGGAGCGCTGCTCTGGTGCGGTGGCTTCGAGCCCTTCGGGCGGGACTTCACCACGCCCTCGGCCCAGGAGTCCGGGGTCTTCCTGAGACTACCCGGGCAGTGGTTCGACGCGGCGTGGGAGGAGAGCAGCCTCGGAGCCGAGGTGTATTACAACGTGCACCGGTGGTACGAGCAGGGGCCGGGGCGGTATACGCGAACGGATCCCGCCGGCCTGCTCAGAAGCAACCTGCGGCTCTTCGGCTACGCCGCCCAAAACCCTCTTCGCTTCGCGGACCCGAACGGCCTCACCACGTGCGTCATGATCTCTGGCGATATCTTGGCAGAGCTTGGTGGGTTGTTCTACGCGCTTGGAGATCACTCAGCGCTGCTCATTGACGGCCCATGCGGGTCATCAGGCACTTGCAGCAGTCCGGGACCGCTGCTCTACGATCCCGCCGGCGGATACTCAGCGCAGCACCCAGGTGCAGGATCAGCGGAGACGCTGACTCGCGAGGTTCCCGGCTGGTCGCGCCAGGGATTCTTCGACTACCACTGCGAAGCCAGAAGCGACTTCGTTGAGGTTTACTGCTTCGAGACGACCTGCTGCGAGGAGAGGCAGATCGAGGAGCAGATCCCGGGAGGCAAGCGGCCCGGGGCCTGCGCGCTCGGCGTGGGTGAAGCCGCGCGTGGTATAGGGCCGTTCGCCGGACTGGGGCGCAGTGACACGCCGGCGATCCTGCGCCGTGCGATGAACCGTCTCCTCCAGCAGCACTCCGGGGCCGGAGCAACCACCTGGACTCACACCTGTCCTCCATCGGCAGATCGATAGATGCGTGAGGTTGCCAAGATCGTCTTAGCTGTCGCCGCGACGGAGCTCATCCTCTGGAGTGTGGGCGTCTGGTCCTGGGTCTCCTCCGCATTGGGCCGGTGGCCCTGGCTACTCGAGCGCTACGCCTTGATCCTTCCTCTGATGTTGGTGTTGGTTCTGCTGGCGCTGCGGCGCTGGCGTCCCGCGCGAGCTAATTTCATCGGTGCAGGCCTGATCGGCGTGGCCGCCGGCATATTCGCAAGCGAGCTGCCGCTCCTGCTTGCGCAGGTGATCACCGCGCAGGAGCGAGCCAAGCTCTGGAACACATAGCGGCTGGCGGATGCGGAAAGCGTACTCCTGGTCGAGAGCATCTTCGCTTTCATTCTGACGCTCGGCTGGCTTTACGGGGCCTCGGCCTTCGCGATGGCGCTAGTCGCGGATCGCGCGGAGCAGTACTTTCGGCGCTCTAGGGAGCAGCCCGGCTCGTCGGCAGGCAGGTAGCGGCCGCGGCCCAGGATGCTCCCTAAATGATCGCCCCGACTGTCTCAAAGTCGTTGACAGGTTCCGTTCGCCGAGAATACGAGAAGCTCCTCCACAGCGAGCACCACTTCGTTCTCGTCACTGGCGATTCACTCTCCACGGGAAGTGACGACAGCCGAGGGAGACTAGCTCATGCCCGAACGGTCCATTAGAGCCGTTGAGATGGTCCGCCGTATCCGTGAGTCCCACTACGAGGAAGTCAAGGACCTGTCCCCCGAGGAGCAGATCGCCTTCTTCCGCGAGAAGGCCCGTGCTCTGCACGCTGAGTTGGGGAGGCCTGAGGAGCCTCCGCAGAACCCGGCCCCTGCACTGGCAGCGCAAGCGCGCCGGTGAGGGGCATCACTCCACTTCCACCTCTCCCATCCCCCCGAGCTGCCTCTCCAGCTCCGCCGCCGGGCCCACGGCGACGATCTGCAAGTCATCGGCGCGCAGGTGCTCGCGGGCCATGCGCAGCAGGCCGTCCGGCGTCACCGCGGCGAGGATGTCGGCGTAGCGGTCGAAGTAGTCGTCGGGCAGGCCGTAGATGAGGAGCTCCGCCAGCCGCGCGGCCAGGCCCTCGATGGTCTGCACGGTGAAGGGGAAGGTGCCGATCAGGTACTGGCGGGTTTCGGCCAGCTCGGCCGTCGAGACCGGCTCGCTTTGCAGGCGCTCGACCTCGTGCCGAATCTCGGTCAGCGCGGCGCCGGCCACGGCATTGGCCACCGCCGTCGCGATGACGAACGGCGCTGGGCCGAGCCGGCTCTGGAGCAGGCTCGACACGCCGTAGGTGAAGCCTTTCTCCTCGCGGAGGTTGGAGTTGAGGCGGCTGGTGAAGGTGCCGCCCAGAGCGGTGGCGAGAAGCGCGAATGGCCGGAAATCGGCGTGCGGGCGCGGCACCCCGACCAGGCCCAGGCGCAGCTCGGTCTGCGCAGCGTGCGGCCGATCGACGATGACGATCTTCGCTCCGGGCACGGGCAGCGGCTCGAGGCTTCGGGCCTGCGGTAGCGCCGCGTTCTCTCGGGCGGCCGGCCGAGCGGCTGCGAACGCTTCCGCCGCCAGCTCCGCGACGAGGTCCACGTCGAGCTCGCCGGTCACGATCAGGGTGGCGCGCGACAGATCGAAGCGGGCTCCGTAGAAGCCCTCGAGGTCGGCGCGATCCATCGCTGCAACGGACTCCTCGGAGCCCAGCACCGACGAGCCGTAGGCCGACTCGCCGTAGAGGCGGCGCATCAGGGTCAGGTCCGCGATCACCCCCGGCTGATCGCGGCGCCGCACCAGCTCGGTCAGCCGCTGGCTCCGGATGCGCTCGACCTCCTCGCCGGGGAAGGTGGCCTCGGCCGCCAGGTCCGCCAGCAGCTCGATTCCCTGGCGGGCGTGCTGCCCCGGCAGCACCACGCCGGCGGTGGCGGCATCCCAGCGCGCCTCGGCACCCAGCGCGGCACCCAGCCGCTCGAGGTCGGCGGCGATCTCGGGGCCGCTCCGCTTTCGCGTGCCCTCGTCGATCAACGCCGCGGTGAGGCTCGCCAGGCCCGGCCGGCCGGCGGGATCGTGCTGCGCGCCGGCGTCGAGCACCAGCTCCGCGCAGAGCAGGGGCGCGCGGGAGACGGGCGCAGCGAGCAGCGTGAGGCCGCCCGGCAGCCGGCGGCGCTCGAAGGCGGGGAAGCGAAAGTTCCGTGCCGGGCCGGGCGCGGGCGGCCGTGCGCGATCGAGGCTGTGCTGGCTCGTTGGGGGGCTGGCCGCCGGGGATTGCGGGCTCACGCCACCCTCCGGCGTGGTACGACGGTGACCACGGCCCGCCGCTCGGGGTCGAGCCAGCGGCGGGCGAAGCGGTGGAGATCCTCGGCGGCGAGCGCCTGTACGCGCTCCATCTCGGTGGCGAGCAGGCCGGGGTCGTCGAACCAGGTGGCGAGCTGCGACAGACGGTCGGCGCGCTGGTCGAGCTGCTGGAGCTGGCTCGCGATGAACACCTGGGTGCGGTTCTTGGCGCGCTCGAGATCGGCGGCGGCGGGTGGGTGGGTTCGGGCTTCCTCCAGCAGCTCGGAGAGCCGCTCCTCGAGCGCTTCGACCGCCACGCCAGGCCGAGCCGAGGCCACGATCAGGAAGCAGCCGGGAAGCTCGTGCTCGTAGACGTAGGCCGAGACGCTCTGCGCGATCTGGCGTTGGTGGACGAGGTCCTTGTGCAGCGGGCTCGACTTGCCGTCCGCGAGCGCCATGGCGAAGAGGTCGGCGGCCAGCCACTCGGGGTCGCCGAACGCCGGCGCGGGATAGGCCATCATGAGGCGCGGGAGCTGGACTTCGTCTTCCAGAGTCTCCCGTGCTTCGGAGGTCCGCTCGGCGACGCCGGCGAGGCTGGGGCGCGGCGGCGGCGGTCCCGCCGGGATGGGGCCGAAGTACCTCTCCACCGCGGCGAGAGCCTCGCCTGCCTCGAAGTCGCCCGCCACGGTGAGCACCGCGTTGTTGGGCCGGTAGTAGGTGGTGAAGAAGTCGCGGAGGTCGTCGAGCGTGGCCGCGGCCACGTCCTCGCGGTAGCCGAGCACCGGCCAGCGGTAGGGGTGCTCCGCGGGGTAGAGCAGCTCGAAGATCCGCTCCGAGGCGCGGCCGTAGGGCTGGTTGTCGACCCGCTGCAGGCGCTCGTTGATCACCACCTGGCGCTGGGTCTCGAGCTTGTCGGCGGTCAGCGCCGGCAGCAGGAAGCCCAGGCGGTCCGACTCCAGCCACAGGGCGAGCTCCAGGTGCTCGGCGGGTAGGGTCTCGTGGTAGTTGGTGCGGTCTCTCGAGGTCGAGCCGTTGCTCACCGCACCGACCCGCTGCAGGTGACGGAAGTGCTGCCCCGGTCCCACGTGCTCGCTGCCCTCGAAGAGCATGTGCTCGAAGAGGTGGGCGAGGCCGGTCTTGCCCGGGCGTTCGTTCTTCGAGCCCACCTGGTACCAGAGGTTGACCGCGGCGAGCGGCAGCGAGCGATCGGGGTGCAGCACCACCCGCAGGCCGTTGTCGAGAGTGTGGCGGTGAAGGAGCATGAGGCCGTCCCCGGAGCACGGGAGCTTCGAGGCCGAGCCAGTGTAGCAGGCCGGCCCCAGGGCCACGGCCGACCTGCTAGGCTTCCCGCCAACCCGCTTCAGGCTCCTCGGGAGGCTTCTTTGCCGCGTCGATCCTCCGCCTTGCGCCGCCTGTCCTTCTCCCTCGGCCTCGCTCTGCTCGCCTTCGCTGTGCCGACCGCCGGCGCGCCGGCCGGCACGGGGCCCGCCGCTCCCGCGCCGTACTTTTCCGGCGCCCGTGACCCGGCCGCCGCGGAGCTCGCCGCGCTGCTGGGCTTTGCTCCCGGTGAGCGCGCCGCCACCCACGGCGAGATCGAGCGTTGCCTCGACGCCTGGGCGAAGAGCTCGCGGGCCCGCCTCTTCGAGCACGGCAAGACCTGGGAGGGGCGCACGCTCTATCACCTGGCGATCTCGGCCCCGGCCAATCTCGCGCGCCTGGAGGAGATCCGGGAGGGCTGGGCGAAGGTCGCCGACCCGCGGCGCTCCGATGCCCGCGAGGCCGAGCGGCTGGCCACCGAGCTTCCCGCCGTGGCCTGGCTCGCGTTCTCGATCCATGGCGACGAGATCTCGGGCGCCGATGCCGCGCTGGTGCTGGCCGATCACCTGATCGCCGGCCGCGACCCCGAGGTCGAGGCGCTGCTCGATCGCCTGGTGGTATTCATCGACCCACTGCAGAACCCGGACGGCCGCGACCGCTACCTGGCGCGGGTGCGCGAGACCCGCGGTGCGACGCCGGTGTCGGACGGCCAGTCGATGCTGCAGCAGGGCTCCTGGCCGTGGGGGAGGACCAACCACTACGGCTTCGACTTGAATCGCGACTGGGTCTTCGCCACCCAACCCGAGACCCGGGGCCGCATCGCCGCGCTCGCTCCGTGGCACCCGCTGTTCTTCCTCGACGTGCACGAGATGGGGCTCGACAGCACCTTCCTCTTCTACCCGCCGCGGCCGCCCTTCAACCCCTTCCTGCCCGAGCCGGCGCGCCGCTGGTGGGACCGCTTCGGCCGCGACGAAGCCGCGGCTTTCGACCGCCAGGGCTGGCGCTACTACACCGGCGAGTGGGCCGACTGGTGGTTCCCCGGCTACTCGGACACCTACGGCACCTTCCGCGGCGCGATCGGCATCCTGCACGAGCAGGCCGGCATCACCGCCGGCAGCGTGCGCCTCGAGAGCGGGCAGCTCCTCTCCTACCGCGAGTCGGTGGCGCACCAGGTGACCGCAGCCTGGGCGAACCTCGCCACGCTCGGCGCCCATCGCGTCGAGATCGCGCGCGACTTCGCGCGCTGGCGCCGGCGGGCGCTGGCGGAGGACGGGCCGCTCGCCGGCCGCACGCTGGCGGTGGTCCCCGACGGCAACGCCTCGCGCCTCTCCCGCTTCGCCGAGCTGGTGGAGCGCCTCGGCGGCGAGCTCGCTCGGCTGGACCGAGCCACCTCGCTCACCGCCCGCGACCCGTTCGGGCGTAGCCGCGAGGTCGAGCTGCCGGCGGGCACCCTGCTGGTCCCGGGCCGGCAGCCGGAGGGCCACCTGCTGCGGGCCACGCTGGACTTCGACCTGCCGCTGCCCGACGAGGTGCTGGCCAAGGAGCGCGCGGCACTGGTCGCCGGCCGCGACACTCTGCTCTACGACGTCTCTGGCTGGAGCCTGCCCTTGCTCTACGGGCTCGACGCCTACGAGCTCGATTTCGATCTCTCCTCCCGGGAGCTCTCCCCCGGGCAGGCGAAGCGAGCCACCGCGGCGGCCTTCGGAAGAGGGAGCGCGGGCCCGCTCGGCAGATCGCCCGCAGGCGAGCCGGTGGCGTGGGTGATCGACGGCGCCGACGACGCCTCGGTGGCGCTGGCCGCCAAGCTCCTCGGCGACGACCTCGCCGTGCGCCTCGCGGACGAGGCCTTCACGCTCGACGGCACGAGCTTCGCGCGCGGCTCGCTGGTGGTGACGCGCGACGACAACCGTGCCCGCGCCGGCGAGCTCGCCGCGCACCTCCGGGCCGCGGCGTCGGCGCTCGGGGTCGAGCCCCGCGCGGTCTCGACCGGGCTCGGGGCGGGCGACCTCGCCGACCTGGGCGGCGATCACTTCCTGCTGCTCGAGCGGCCGCGGGTCGCGCTGGCGGGCTACGGCCACGCCGACGTCAACGACCACGGCGCGCTGTGGTACGCGCTCGACCACGAGCTCGGGCTGCCGGTCTCACTTTTGGCCGGAGATGGGCTCGACGACGCCGACCTGCGGCGCTACAACGTGCTGGTGCTGGCCCCCGGTATTCCACTCGACGAGGGCGCGGCCAAGGCGGTGAAGGCGTGGGTCGAAGCCGGCGGCACGCTGGTGGCGGTCTCCCAGGCGAGCGCACGGGTGGCGAGCGAGAAGTCGCAGCTCTCTTCCGCGCGCCAGCTCGCGGACGTGGTGGCGGACCTCGCGAGCTTCCGCGCCGACCTGCTCAGCACCTGGCGCGACGCGCCCGGCCTGCCCCCGGTGGCGGAGCTCTGGCACGATGCGGTGCGGCGCCACGCCGTGGACGGTACCGCCGAGGTGCCGTGGGAGGGCGTCCAGGGGGACGTCGACATGCTCGACCTCGACAAGGAGGAGCTCGAGCGGCGCGAGGCCTACGCCGCCCGCTTCCTGCCGCAGGGCGCGATCCTTGCCGGGCGGGTCGACACCGAGCACTGGCTCACCGTCGGCGCCGGCGCGGCGCTCCCCATCTTCGTGGCCCAGGGTCCGGTGCTGCTCGCCAAGTCGCCGGTCGAAGTGCCGGTCCGCCTCGGCGTGGCGCGGGCGCTTCCGCCTCCCGCTCGGGAGGAAGGCCGAGACCCTGCGACCACTGCGGCCCAGCCGCGCTGGCGCGCCCTGGGATGGAGCGCCGTGCCGGGCAATGCCGAGCTCGACCTGCGGCTCTCCGGCCTGCTCTGGCCCGAGGCCGCCGAGCGCCTGGCGAGCTCCGCTTACCTCACCCGCGAGCGCCTCGGCCACGGCCAGGTGATCCTCTTCGCCGGCGACCCGGTCTACCGCGGCGCCGCGCTGGGCACGGCGCGGCTATTCGCCAACGCCGTGGTCTATGGCCCCGGCTGCGGGGCGCGGCGGGTGCGCCTGCCATAGCCTGCTGCGCGGGCCGGGCGCTGCGTCGCGGGTCCTCCCGGGAATCCTCACGTACTAGCGTGTACGCTGCGGTTCCCGGGTCCGCCCGCTCCTTGCGCGCGGCCCGCTCGCGACGGCTCTGGCAGGCGCACCGTCGTCTTGCTCTTGCCATTACGCCTCGTTTCCGTCTAATCTATGGGCTCATGGCGAAGAAAGCGGATTACCTGACCGAGCGGCAGAAGGAGATCCTCGAGTACATCGAGGAGTTCCAGGCCCAGAAAGGCATCGCGCCCACCCATCGCGAGATCTGCGAGCGCTTCGGCTATTCCTCCTACGGCACGGTGTACAAGCACCTCCGCCTGCTGGCCGAGAAGGGCTACCTGTGGCGCGACTGGAACCAGAAGCGAGGGCTCCAGCTCCTGAAGGCGCCGCCCAAGCGCAAGCCGCGGCCCGAGACCGGCGGCCTGCTGGAGCTGCCCTTCTACGGCCGCATCGCCGCCGGCCGCCCGATCGAGGCCCTGTCGGGCGACGAGCGCCTGGCGGTGCCGGAGCAGCTCGTGGGCGGCAAGATGGGGCCCCACTACGTGCTGCGGGTGGTCGGCGACTCGATGATCGAGGAAGGCATCCACGACGGCGATTACGTGGTGGTGCAGAGCCGCGAGAAGGCCGAGGCCGGGGAGATGGTGGTGGCCCTGGTGGGCAGCGAGGCGACGCTCAAGCGGTTCTACCCCGAGGGCAAGAAGGTGCGCCTGCAGCCCTCCAACCCGGCCATGAAGCCGATCCGCGTGGCGGCCGGGGAGGTGCAGGTGCAAGGGATCGTGGTCGGCCTCATGCGCCGCTATTGACCCTACTGCCGGGCGCGGTTCCCGGCCGCGGCACCCTCGACTGTTAGCTACTCCACAGTCCGGCGCCTCTCCCTGAGTACAATAGGCCGCTCCCTTTGATTTCGAGCGGACAACTTTCTCCTTCGAAAATTCGCATGGACCTCGACGGACTTCTGAAGCTGATGACGGAGAAGGGGGCCTCGGACCTCCATCTCAAGCCGACCCGCCCGCCGTTGATGCGTGTCAACGGCAGGCTCTTCCCCTTGGACACCGAGCCGCTGGCCCCGGACCAGATCGACTCGCTTTTGACCTCGATCCTGAAGCCGCACCAGTTGAAGCGGCTCGAGGACCGGATGTCGGTCGACTTCGGCTATGGGGTGCGGGGCCTGGCCCGCTTCCGCGGCAACATCTACGTGCAGCGCGGCACGCTCGCCGGCTCCTTCCGCCGCATTCCGTACCAGATCGCGACCCTCGAAGACCTCGACCTGCCGCCGGTGCTGCTCGACTTCTGCGACCTGCCGATGGGCATGGTGCTCTTGACCGGCCCCACCGGCAGCGGCAAGTCGACCACCCTCGCCGCCCTGATCAAACACATCTCGGCCCTGCTGCCGGCGCACGTGATCACCATCGAGGACCCGATGGAGTTCCTGTTCACGGACGACGTGGCCTCGATCTCGCAGCGCGAGGTGGGCACCGACACCGGCAGCTTCACCGAGGCGCTGCGCAACGCCATGCGGCAGGACCCGGACGTGATCATGGTCGGCGAGATGCGCGAGCCGGAGACCATCGCCACGGTGATCACCGCGGCCGAGACCGGCCACCTGGTGTTCTCCACCCTGCACACCAACAGCGCCGGCCAGTCCGTGGACCGCATCCTCGACAGCTTCGCGGCCGAGCAGCAGGGCCAGGTGCGGACCCAGCTCGCCCAGGTGCTCAAGGGCGTGGTGTGCATGAAGCTGGTGGAGAAGAAGGATGGCAGCGGCCGGATAGCCGCGCTCGAGATCATGCGCAGCTCGCCCAAGATCGCCAAGATGATCGAGAAGGGTGAGACCGCGGGCCTGCTCGAGGAGATCGAGTCCTCGGTCGGCTACTACCGCATGCAGTCGATGAACCAGTCGCTGCTGGCGCTGCTGGTGCACGGCGTCATCTCCTACTCCGAGGCGATGCGGGAGTCGCCCGACCCCGAGGATCTGTCGCTCAAGCTTCGCAACATGTTCCCCAAGATCGAGGAGCAAGGAGCCAACATGGGTGCTTCGCACGCGGACTTTTCCTACATCATCGAGCTGCAGGAGTTCCGCCGCCTGTACGAGGAGCAGGAAGAGAAGACCAAGCTCAAGCTGGCGGAGAAGGACGAGCACCTCGCCGACATGCAGCGCACGGTCGACGACCGCGACAAGGAGATCGCCAAGCAGCAGGGCCGCATGCGGCAGATGACCGAGGACCACGAGAAGCTGAAAGGGGACTACTCGCGGCTGCGGCAAGAGGCGCAGGAGAAGATCGACAAGCTGATGGAGCGCATCAAGGAGCTCAATCAGAAGCTCATGAAGTAGGGAACCGCCAGAAGAGCGACCACAAGGGTCGCCCCTACGAGATCGTCGGGCTGGTCTGGGTGTAGGGGCAGCCCTCGTGGCCGCCCTCTAGTCTGGTCGCCGCAGGAGCTCCACCGCCTCTTCCTTCGTCCTCACCTCACCATCCACCTGCGCCTGGCGCAGGCGGGCCAGGGCCTGGCCGATCCCGGGCCCCGTGACGCCCAGCAGGTCGCGCACCTCGTCGCCAGTCAACTGGCGCGGCGGGTCGATCAGCTCGGCGCCGTGGGCGCGGGCGAGGTCGAGGAGGGGCCGCAGCAGCCGCTCGAGCTGAGCGCTCTCGCTTGCGAGACTCGCCTGCGCGGCCAGCACCGCGACCGCCGTGGGCCATAGCCGGCCGAGGCGATGGACGAAGCGCCGTCGGTCGAGCTCGGCCTCGGGCAACACTTCGACCTCGAGCAGGCGCCCGGCATCCTCCGCCGTCGCCGCCAGCAAGTAGCCCGCGTCGAGGAGGTGGTCGAGGGCATCGCGCGGCGTTCCCTCGGGCAGAGCGAGCACCGACAGCGCCCAGCGCGCCGCCGATGCGTCCAGGCCCGGCACGTTCGGCGACGACAGGTTCGGCGGCGAGAAGTGCTCCGGCGCCAGGGCCGCGAGCCGGGCCCGCTCCCTCTCGAAGGCGGCGAGCAGCTTGGGCGCCCGGCTGGCGCGCTTGACCTCGCCGGCGCGGCCGAGCAACAGCCCCTTCAGCCAGAGTCTTGGATAGGCGCCGACGTGGGCGAGCAGCGCCATCCCTCGCGCCGCCCGCTCGCCGGCCATCACCCGCGCCAGCTCGTAGCGGATGCGCTCGCTCGCCACCTCGGCCAGGCCGGCGGACGCGGCCCGGGCGAGCCGCACCGTGCCGGACGGCGCCTGAAAGCCGGGCAGCTCGACCGCGAAGCGCGCCAGGCGCAGCACCCGCAGGGGGTCGCCGGCGAAGCTCTGGGCGTTCACGGCCCGCAGTCGGCGCCGCTCGAGATCGCCGGCGCCGCCGAAGGGGTCCTCGAGCTCGCCGCTCGCGGGGTCGAAAGCCATGGCGTTGATCGTCAGGTCGCGCCGCGCGAGGTCGTCGGCGAGGCTCGTTGCCCCGCGGTCCCAGAGGTCGATCACCAGCTCGCCCGCCACCAGCCGCAATGCCGCGAACCGCTCGCCCCCCAGCCGCACCAGGCGCGCCGCCAGCCGCTGCGCCAGCCGCGCGGCGATCGCCTCGTCCTCGCCGGCCACCACCGCGTCGAGGTCATAGGTCGGCCGTCCCAGCAGCGCATCCCGTACCGCACCGCCGACGAGGTGCAGCGTCGCCCCCTTCGCCTCTTCCACCAGAGCCTGCACGGCGGGCAGGCGGCGGAGGCCCTCCAGGCCTTCTCGGCGGGCGGGGTTCTCGGTCACGGCTTGCGAGGGTAGGAAGAGTGAGCTGCACTGTCAACTCTGCTCACCCTTGCGGCCGACCGCCTCCAGAGCTAAGATTTCGCTTTAGACGATAGGATCTAAGTCCCGAAGAAGTAAGGGAGATCGGGCGGAGAGATCGGCTGATGCTGCGGCGGGTACCCTGGGGCCTCGTGGTCCTGGCAGGGCTCGCGACCTGGCTCCTGGCGCCGGCCCTCCCGGCCGCCGAGACCAAGGTCGTGCGCGCCAGCCTCGGCGACGGCCTCGCCGCGGTGCTGACCCGCGACCACCAGATCTTCGTCGAGACCACTCCGCAGCGGGGCGAGGGCCTGCTCGCCTTCTCGCGCCGCCTGACCGGCGGCGCCTCCGCCGTCCCCGCCATCGCCCACGCGAACAGCGGCGCCCGCACCCTGCTTACCGGCATCCGCTACCGCGTGCCGTATCGCGTGCTCAAGCCGTCGCTGCAGGTGGCGGCCATCCGCGCCCTGTTCGGCGACGACGCCCCGGAGCCCGTGGGCTGGCGCCACCAGGTACACAAGCTGGGAAGCCTGCCGGTCGAGAGCCTGGTCGAGGTGGCCGAGTGGTTCACCGGCGAGACCAGCCATGTCTTCGACCTGCTGGAGGACACCCAGCGAGCCTCGGCCGAGCTCGAGGCGGGCGACGCGGTGGTGATCCCCGCGGCCCTGCTCCTGCCGCACTTTCGCGCCCTGCTGCCGCCGCCCGGCCCCAGGGCCGCCGCGCGGCCGGCGGCGGCCAAGCCCCTGGTCACGGTGGCGGCCCCGGTCCGGCCCGCCACGGTTATGGCCGCCACGGTCACGGCCGCCACGGTCACGGCCTCCCTGGCGCCGCCGCCCGACCCGGCTCCCTCGCCTTTGCCGCCGCCGCCCGCCGCCGCCGACGGTGAGCCGGTGCCGGCCGTGGCGGCCGCGCTCCCGGCCGCGCAGCCCGCGGTCGCGACGCTGGCCGCCGCGGCGCCCGCCGCCGGCTCCGCGCCGCGCGACTACCGGCTCGAGTATGGCCGCGACACCGAGGGCGACTACGCCATCTACCGCCTGCGGCCGGGGGAGGCCCTGTACTCGAGCGTGGTGGTGCGTTTCACCGGCCGCGTGCTGGCGGCGGACGTCAACGAGCTGGCGGTGGAAATCGCCGAGCGCAGCCACATCGGCGACGTGACCGACATCCCCATCGGCTACCGGGTGAAGGTCCCGTTCGACCTGCTGCTGCCCGAGTTCCTGCCCGCGGGCCACCCGCGGCGCCGCGAGTACGAGGAGGGCCTGCTGGCCGCCGCCCGCTTCGACAACCCGGTGCAGGCGTTCGGCCTCGCCGGCGTGACGGTGATCCTCGACTCGGGCCACGGCGGCCGGGACGTGGGCGCGAGCTTCGGCGGGGTGTGGGAGAGCCTCTACGTGCACGACATCCTGCTGCGGGTGCGGCAGCTCCTCGAGGCCCACACCGAGGCCAGGGTGATCGCCACTGTCGCGGACGGCAAGCGGGCGCGGCCGGACGAGCACGACGTGCTGCCTTTCTCCCGCAACCACCGCGTGCTGACCTCGCCCCCGTATCCGATCGAGGACGCCGCGGTGGGCACCAACCTGCGCTGGTACCTCGCCAACAGCATCTACCGCCGCGAGGTGGACAAGGGCGTGGACCCGGAGAAGATGGTGTTCCTCTCGCTGCACGCCGACTCGCTCCACCCCTCGCTGCGCGGCGCCATGGTCTACATCCCCGACGCGCAGATGCGCGGCGGCACCTTCGGCAAGGCCGGCACCGTGTACGCGGCGCGCACCGAGTACCGCGAGCAGCCGCAGGTGAGCTTCTCCTGGCAGAGCCGGGTGCAGAGCGAGGGCCTGTCGCGCGACTTGGCCGGCCACCTGATCGCCGGCTTCGAGCACCGCAAGCTGCCGGTGCACCCGGACAAGCCGGTGCGCGAGCTGATCATCCGCCGGCGCAGCAAGTACGTGCCGGCAGTGCTGCGCTATAACGCGGTGCCCGCCAAGGTGCTGATCGAGGTCTGCAACCTGGCCAACGTGGCGGATCGCGCCGCGGTGCAGACGGCCTCGCACCGGCAGAAGATGGCGGAGGCGATCGTCGAGGGCCTGCTCGCCTACTACGGCTATCAGGACCGAGATTTGTCGCTGCGCGTGGCGGTGGCGGGGAAATGATCGGGGCGACCACGAGGATCGCCCCTACGCGGTAGGCAATGCCGTTGATCCTGTAGGGGCAGCCCTTGTGGCTGCCCTGGCTGGCCTGTGGTCAGGTCCGGTAGGGCTCGACCGCGGCGATGGTGTAGGGTGTCGCGCCGATTGTCATCTCGGCCCCGACTTTCGCCCCCAGCATCCCTTTGCCGAGCTCCGACTCGTAGGAGATCACCCCCGCCTCCGGGTCGCTCTCCCAGGGCCCGAGGATCGAGATGCGCCGCTTGCCGCCGGCGGCGTCGGCGAGCTCGACCGTGGTGCCCACCCGCACTTCCGAGCCGTCGACCGCCGCCAGGTCGATGGGCCGCGCCCGGTTGAGCTGCTCCTTGAGCTCGCCGGCGCGGGCAGTCAGGTACTCGTGGCGCTGGCGGGCCGACTTGTACTCGAAGTTCTCGCGCAGGTCGCCCATCGCGCGCGCCTCTTCGATCGCCTTGCGGTTGGCCGGGATCTCCTTGACTACGATCTGCTGCAGCTCGGCCTGCTTGGCGTCGATCGAGGCCCGCAGGGCATAGAGCGGCGTGTGCGCTTCCTTGCGCAGCGAGGCGAAACGCATCTGCAGGGCGCGCAGCAGGTCCTCCCGCTGGTAGTTCTCGAGGCCCGCGGCGCGCTGCACGGCCTCCTCGGCCGGCGCGGCCTGCTCCTCCGTCAGGTGCGCGAACAGGCGGGGGATGGTGCCGCCCGACTCGCCCAGCGCCAGCAGGCGCGCCCGATAGGGCGCGAGCTCGGGAACCGAGAGGCCGGTGAAGATCTGCTGGAAGAGGCGCAAGGGGCTTCGCGCGCGCAACGCCTCGTCGCCGGCCGCCCGCTCGGCGAGCCAGACGAATGCGGCGGGTGCCTTGTGCGGCTGGGCCAGCAGGCCGTCGAGGAAGCGGCCGAAGTCGACGCGCGAAGCTCCGGCGGTGGACTCGCGCGCCAGAGCGCCGGCCAAGAGGTCCAGCGAGCGCGGGTCCTCCTCGCGCGACAGCGCCGCCAGGTAGACCGACGGCCAGTCGGCGCGCACCTCGGCGAGGACGGCGTAGGCGCGCTCGCGCAGGGCGCGGTCCTCGACGCCGGCGAGCGTGGCGCGGGCGTCCGCCGCTCCCGCCAGCAGCGCCGGCGGCGACCAAGGCGCGTCCGCCGGCGCGCGTCCGCTCTTGTCGAGCGCGAACCAGATCTCGATCGCCAGCCCGGGGTCCTTGGCGGCGACCGCCGCGGCCATCTCGAGGAGGTCATCCTCCATCTTGCGGCGCAGCTCCGGGTCGCGCGCTCCCTCGCGGCGTAAGAGGTCGATGCGCTTGCGCGGCTCGGCCTTGCGGAACGCTTCCCAGGCCCGGTCCGTGGCCTGCGCGCTGCTCGCCGCCCAACCGTAGGTCTGGCGCCCGGCGGTGCCGGCGGAGACCTGCGGATGCTTGCGCGCCGCGCTCCACCAGGAAGCCCACCGTCCCTCGTCCACGATCTCGACGAGGTCGCGCTTGATCTCGGCCGCGGTGAGCGGCTGCTCGTAGCTCTGGAGCACGATGCGTAGGAGCTCGCTCGGGTCGCGCTCGGCCAGCTCGCGCAGGGTTTGGGGCTCGACGATCTTGCGGTACAGCACGTGCTCGGGCGGCAGACGGCGCAGCAGCTTGGGCGCTGCCTTGAAACCCACCGAGAGGCGAGGGAAGCCGGCGAAGTCGACGCGGAAGCTCTGCAGCGGCTGGCTCACTTCCATCACCCGGCCGGCGCCCTTGCCTTCCATCCACACGATCTCGCCCAAGTCGAAGACGATCAGGCTCGAGAAGCGCTCGACCTTCTCCCAGGTCTTGGGGATGTCTCCCGGGGCGCGGCGCAGGCCCACGGCCTCGACCAGGCCCTCGAAGCTCGGCCGCGCCCCGTAGAGGCGGGCGAGAGAGGCGAGGATCTCCTCGTGCAAGCGCTCGGCCGGCGCGAAGAAGAGGTGCCCCGCGCGCTGCAGCAGGGAGAGGCGCTCCCGCCAGCTACCCGCGGTCTGGAGCTGGTTGTCGAGCATCTCGAGCAGGTTCGCCGCCCGCGCTTCCTGCGCCTGGCCGGCGAGGCCGCGGGCAGCCCCGGAGAAGAACTCGACGTCGTGCGGGTCTTCTTCGAGGCGCTCCAGCCACTCGATCTCGACTTCGTCGAAGTCCCCACTCTCGAGCAGCTCTCTGAGCTTGCGGAGCTCCGCCATAGGCGCGAGAACATAGCAGATCGACGGAGGTAGAGTACCCGCGTGGAGCCCCTCGCCAGCGCTCACGACGACCTGCCCCGTCGGTTGCGCGAGGCGGGTGGGGAGGAGTTGCTCGCCCTGCTCCGCGAGCGCCGCGACGATCTCGACGTCGAGGCCGTGCGGCAGGTGGTGCGCAACCCGTACGCCGGCCACGAGGCCATGGAGGCCCTGGCCGGCGCCCAGCACCTGCTCGAGGCCTACGAGGTGCGGCGCGCCCTCGCCTTCCATTCCCAGACGCCGGAAGCGCTCGCCCTGCGCTTCGTGCCCGGCCTCTACTGGCGCGACCTCCTGGGCTTGGGGGTCGACGTCAAGGTGCGGCCGCCGGTGCGCGCCGCGGCCGACCGCTACCTCGGCGAGCGGCTGCCGTCGCTCGCCGAGGGCGAGAAGATGGCGATCGCCCGCCGCGCCGGCGCCACCGTGCTGGCCAAGCTGCGCCTCGATCCCAGCCGCCGCGTGATCGCCGCGCTGCTCGAAAACCCGCGGCTGACCGAGGCGACCCTCTACCCCCTGGTGCGGCGCGAGGCGACGCCCGGCCCGGTGCTGGCGATGATCGCCGAGTCCACCCGCTGGGGGGTGCGCTACGAGCTCCGGACCGGCCTGGCGGCCAACCCTTCGACCCCGATCGAGATCGCCCTGCGCCTGCTGCCGGGGCTCAAGCGTGCGGACTTGGCCGCGGTGGCCGCCGCCCAGCGCGTGTCGGGCGCCGTCAAGGGCCGTGCCCGGGCCCTCGCGGGTCACGGCAACTGATTGACCGGACGGCAGATGGACGACTAAGCTAGAGACAGATTTGTCGGTATCGATGACCGTCAAGCCGCGCGATCGCCCCAAGTTCCGGCTCCTCACCGAGCCCGGTGGGGAGACGGTGTCTTTCGGGGCCTGGCTGCGCCGCCAGCGCGAGGCGCGCGACATCAGCCTGCGCGAGATCGCCGATTCCAGCAAGATCAGCCTGCGCTACCTCGAGGCCTTCGAGCAGGACCGCTTCGACATCCTGCCGGCGCGGGTCTTCGCCCAGGGCTTCCTGCGCGAGTACGCCAAGTACGTGGGGCTCGACCCGGACGAGGTGGTCAATCACTACATCGCCTCGCAGCAGGAGGCTGACCCCGAGGAAGCGGCAGGGGAGGATCGTGCCGAGCCCAAGCGCGCCGCCGCCTCGTCGAGCTGGTGGTTCCACGTGCTGCTGGTCATCGGCGTGGCCGCCACCCTGGTGCTCGCCGCCCTGCTCGCTTTTCAGACCGAGCGCGGCCGGGCGCGGGGCGCGCCGAGCGATGGTGCCTCGGCCGCGGCTGCCCCTGCTCCGGCCCTGCCACCCCCTCCAGCCGCCCCCCAGGCCGACGAGGCAGCCGCGCCGCCGGTGGTGCCCACGGTCGTCGAGCCGAGGGCGGGGGAGGCCGAGCCCACTCCCGCGTCCCCCCTGACCGAGCCGCTGCAGGTCGTGCTGCGGTTCCGGGAGCGCTGCTATCTGGAGGCCGCGGTCGACGGCGAGCGCCGCTTGCGACAGGAGCACGCCGCGGGAGAGGTGCTGACGTTTCCGGCGCAGCGGGAGGTGCTCCTCACCCTGGGCAACGCTGGCGGCGTGGACGTCGAGGTCAACGGCCGCCCTTTCGACCACGGCCGGGGCCGCGGCGAGGTGGCGCGCCTGCGTATCGACCTCGCGCTTGCCAGATCGCTCTCCGAGGGGCCGTGATGCAGGCGGTCGAGACCCTCTCGCCGCTCGTGCGGCAGGTGCTCTCCGGGGGCAGCCGCGAGCTGCGGGTGCTGGCCGCGAGGGGCCTGCTGCCGCTGGCCCCGGACGAGCTGATTCCGCTCCAGGTGGTGCTCGCCCGCGACCCCGACCCCGAGGTCGCCGGCCGCGCGGTGGCCGTGCTGCGGATGACCGAGCCGCGTCACCTCGCCAACTTCGCGGCCGGCGACGCCGGCGTCGAGGAGCTGGCCTTCCTCGCCGAGCACGTGGACCAGCCGGAGGTGGTCGAGGCCATGCTGCGGCGCCGCGACATGCCGCGGCACCTGCTGGTCGAGATCGCGCCGCGGCTGTCCCCCGCCATGCAGGAGATCCTGATCCTGCGCCAGGACGCGATCGTCGAGGAGCCGGCGATCCTCGACGCACTGGAGCGCAACCCGCAGCTCGAGTTCCACGTCCACCGCCGCATCGGCGAGTACCGCGAGCACCTGCTGCCGCGGCGGTCGCGGGTGAGCACGGAGGAGGCGCCGGCGATCTCCGAGGCGTCCGACGAGGAGGTGGTGGCGGCGATCGCCGAGGCCGCGTTGTTGCCCGCCAAGGGCGAGCGCGACGAGTCGACCGGGCTGACCGAGGGCCAGATCCGCACCTTGCCGGTGCCGGTGCGCATCAAGCTCTCGCGCGGCGCGGCGCGCACCCTGCGCTCCATCCTGATCAAGGACACCAACCCCACGGTCGCCATCTCCGCGATGTCCAACAACGCCCTCTCCGACGAAGAAGTCGAGCAGCTCGCGCGCAGCCGGGTGGTGGTCGACGAGGTGCTGCTCGAGATCTCCAGGCGTCGGGAGTGGATGAACCGCTACGCCATCGTCAACGCCCTGGTCGGGAACCCGCGCACGCCGATCAACATCTCGATCCGCCACATGTCCCGGCTGGGGGTGCGCGACCTGCGCTCCCTGGCTCACAATCGCAACGTGCCGGACGCCATCCGCGGCGCGGCACAGCGCCAATACCACGTCAAGACAACCTGAACATCATGGTCAAGAGCTACTACGACGTCTTGGGCGTGCCCCAGAACGCGACTGCCGAGCAGGTCAAAGTCCGCTTCCTCGAGCTGGCGCGGCAACGCCACCCCGATCGTTTCCAGGGCGCCGAGAAGGAGCGCGCCGAGCGCGAGTTCCAAGACCTCACCGCCGCCTTCAACCTGCTGGCCGACCCTGAAAAGCGCCGCCAGCACGACCTCGACCTCGCGCGGCCACTGGTCGCCAAGCAGGGCGCCGACCCGTCGCAGCTCGCCAAGGTCTACCTGCAGCGGGGCATCAAGGCCTACAAGGAGAGCAACTACCTCGAGGCTGCCGACAACTTCGACCGCGCCACCAAGGCGCAGAAGACCAACGCCAAGGCCTGGCACCACCTGGCGCTGGCCTGCAGCCACCAGCGGCGCTGGCTGTCGCGCGCCACCTCCGCCGTGGCCCAGGCCTGCGAGCTCGAGCCGATGAACGCCGGCTACTTGAAGCTCGCCGGCCGGCTGTTCGAGACCGCGGGCATGCTGCTCAAGGCCGAGCAGTACTATTCCGAAAGCCTGAAGTGGGGGGGCAGCGACCCGGCCGTCGAGGAGCGCCTGGAGGAGCTGCGCAAGCAGAGCAGGAAAGGCAAGTCGGGTCTCTTCGGAAAGGTCGGTTGATGCACCGAGTCAAGGCCTGTGGGCTGTCCGACGTCGGCATGACGCGGACCCACAACGAGGACTGCTTCGAGATCGACGCCGCGCACCACCTCTACGTGGTGGCGGACGGCATGGGCGGCCACAGCCACGGCGAGATCGCCTCGCGCATCGCCGTCGAGACCATCCGCACTTCCGTCGCCCAGGCGGCGAAGGCCGACGGCCTGCCGCGTCCCGGCCAGGACCCCGGCGCCAGGCGCTCGACCGCCGCGCTGACCGCCGCCATCCGCCTGGCCCACGACCGGGTGCTGGCCGCCATCCGCGACGACGCCTCGCTGCAGGGCATGGGCACCACGGTGGCGGGGATGCTGGTCGATCGCCAGGGAGCGGTCGTGGCCCATGTCGGCGACAGCCGCGTCTACCGCGCCCGCGACGGCCGGCTCGAGCTCCTCACCCAGGACCACACCTGGGTCAACGAGCAGGTGGTGGCGGGATATCTCTCCGAGGAGCAGGCCAGGGTTCACCCTCTCAAGAACGTGGTCACCCGCGCCCTGGGCGGGGACGGCGAGGTGGTGGTGGATGCCCGCGAGGTGGCGCTGGCGCCCGGCGACGTCTACCTGCTGTGCTCCGACGGCCTCACCACCATGCTCTCCGACCGCGACATCGAGCGCGAGCTCGCCTCCGGCCGCGGCATCGAGGAAAGCTGCCACCGCCTGGTCACCGAGGCCAACGCCCACGGCGGCGTCGACAACATCACCATCGTGCTGCTGCAGGTCGAGCCGCAAGAGTAGGAGAGCGAGCCGGTCCCGCTCGCAACAGGCCTGGGCTGCAAAAGGCGCCGTGCGCGGGCGGCAGTTATACTGCCTGGCGACGAAAGGAGCCTTCGCGATGAGCGTCCAGACCTTCGAAGGCTTGGTAGAGAACGGCCAGATCCGTCTTCTGGACCAGGCGACCCTCCCCGAGAAGACACGAGTCTATGTCGTCGTGCCGGAAGCTTCCGGGAAGGAGCCGCGCCTCTGGAGCCCTCGCCTGGCCGACCCTGCAGAGGCCGCTCAGTTCGAAATGCAAGTGAGGAGGTATGGCGCGGGTGATTCCGATGCCGACGTATGACGGCACGCTGTTCGACCCGCCGGCTCCACTCGCACAGGTGACGCTTCGTAGACTCGACGGCACCGCTCACGTTGCCGGAGTGCCCATGCTCCTCGATACCGGCGCCGATGTCTCGCTGGTGCCCCGAGTCGCTTTCGAGAAGCTGGGAACACTCGCAGAAGCGGCGGGAAGCTTCAGGCTTCTGAGCTTCGACGGCTCTGCCAGCACGGCCGCAGCCGTCGAGCTGGAGCTCATCCTTGCCGGGAGATCCTTCCGCGGCCGATATCTGCTCATGGATCAGGAGTGGGGCATCCTGGGCCGCAACGTCCTGAACCACCTCTCGATCATCTACGACGGTCCCAATCTCAACTGGGAACTCGCGGGCTAGCACCCACCCACAACCTCAGCAAGAGCCCCGGCCCTTCGATGCGCTAGGATTCGCGCATTCAAGGGATCCCATGAGCGACGGCCTCAAGCCGCCGGTGACGGGCGGTTTGCACACGCTGCCGTTCGAAAAACTTTCGCGCCTCGGCTTCGAGCGCCTTTGCCTCTGGCTGGTCGAGCGCGAAGGCTACGAGCGAGCCGAGCATCTGGGCGAGGCTGGCAGTGAGGGCGGGCGGGACGTTGTGGCCTGGAGGGATGGGCGGCGAGTCGTCTTTCAGTGCAAGCGTGTGAAGGCGTTCACTGCGGCGCACGCGAAGAGCGAGATCTCGAAGCTCCGTCGCCTGCCGGTCGCGGAACAGCCGCAGGAGCTAGTGTTCGTGGTCTCGCAGGCGGTTTCGGCTGATGCCCGCGCTGCGGCCCGAACGGCTTGGGGCGACGAGGCCACGTGCCAGTTCTGGGCTGGAGGCGAGTTCGATCAGCGGGTAAAGCGACACGCCGACCTGTTGGCGGAGTTCTTCCAGCTTCCCGCAGAGCGGCGCCCTTCGGGCTTCGTCCACAACCTGCCTTACGCCAGCCTCGGCTCGCTCTTCCAGGGCCGCGAGAGCATGCTCGCCCGGCTCCGCGACAGCTTGAAGCAAGCGCCCTCCGGCCGGGCCACCGCGATCGCGGGCAAGGCAGTTCACGGGCTGGGTGGGGTGGGAAAGACGCGCCTCGCTGTCGAATATGCCTGGCGGTATGCCGTGGACTACTCGGCCCTGCTGTTTGTTGGCGCCGAAACGCCGCCCTACCTGCATCGCAACCTGGCGGCCCTCTGCGAGCCAGCCCTTCTGAACTTGCCCGAGCAGGAGGCCCGCGAGGAAGCGGTTCAGGTAGCGGCCGTTCTGCGCTGGCTGGGGGAGCGTTCGGAGTGGCTCTTGATCCTCGACAACGTGGACTCCGAAGATGCAGCGGAGGCGGTGGACGGAATCGTCAGCCGGCTCCACGGCGGCCACGTGCTGCTGACCGGACGGCTTGCCCGCTGGAGCGCGGAGGTGGAGGCTTTCCCCCTCGACCTGCTCGCGGGGGAGGACGCCGCCAGCTTCCTCCTGGCACGCACCGAGGGGCGGCGGAGGAAGGCCGAGGGCGACGAGGCCCAAGCCCGCACGCTCGCCCGCGAGCTGGGCTTTCTCCCCCTTGCCCTGGAGCAGGCGGGCGCGTACATCGCCGAGCGTCGTCTGACCCTTGCCGCCTACCTGGGCGAGTGGCAAGCGCAGCGAGAGAAAGTGCTCGCCTGGTTCGACCCGAGGGTAAGCCACTACCCGGCGAGCGTCGCCGTCACCTGGCAGACCTCGATCGAGCGCCTCACGCCACCAGCCCGGCGTCTGCTCCAGCGCCTCGCCTGGTTGGGTCCGGAGCCGATCGCTCAGGATGACAGTGGAGGGGCGCTCAGGATGACAGGTGGGGAGCGCGCTCGATCGGCTCTCCAGCTCTCAGCCGCTCTCCCTCACCACCCGCGCCGGCACGCCGTAGGCCACCACCTTTTCCGGCAGGTCGGCGACTACCGCGGCCCCGACGCCGACCATCGTCCAGGCGCCGATCGCGAGGTTGTTGCGCACGTTGACCCCGACGCCGAGGTGAGCGCCTTCGCCCACTGATACCGTGCCGCCGAGGTGCACGCCGGGGGAGAGGTGCACATGGTCGCTGATCCAGTTGTCGTGATCGACGGAGACGGCGGTGTTGACGATCACGTTGCGGCCGAGGGTGGCTGCCGGGCCGATCACGGCACCGGCGAAGACCACGGTGCCCGAGCCGAGGGTGGCGGTGGGCGAGATCACCGCCGACGGATGAACTATGGTGGCGAGCTCGGCCCCGGCGTCGAGCAGCGCTTCGACGAGGCGTGCCCGGGCCCGGTTGTCGCCGATCGAGACGACGATCTTGGCGCCGTGCTGCAGCGCCCAGGACGCGGCCTCGGCGACGCCGATGGCCACTACCTGCGCACCGTCGAGCTCCTGGCCGAGGCGGGTCGCGTCGTCGTCGGCCCAGCCGGCCACCTCCCAGCCCGCGGCACGGGCCGCGTCGGCCACCACGCGGCCGTGGCCGCTGGCCCCGAAGAGCAGCAGGCGCTCAGCCATCGCCCTCCTCCCCCCGTGTCGTACCGCGCTCCGACCCCGCGGCTCTCGGCGCCGAGCCGCCGCCTGCCGAACCCCCAGCTACAGACCCCATGAACTCGGGCATCGTCGCCTCGCCGCCGTGCCCGATGCCGCGACGGCGGAGCACCTGGCCCACGGTCAGGCGCAGGATCTCGAAGTCGAGCGCCAGCGAGCGATGGTCGACGTACCACACGTCGAAGGCCAGCTTCTCCTCCCATGTGAGGGCGTTCCGGCCACGCACCTGCGCCCAGCCGGTGATCCCCGGCTTGACCTCGTGGCGCCTAGCCTGCTCCGCAGTGTAGCGTGGCAGGTACTGCACCAGGAGCGGCCGCGGCCCCACCAGGCTCATGTCTCCGGTGAGCACGTTCCACAGCGTGGGCAGCTCGTCGAGGCTCGTAGCACGTAGGAAGCGGCCGGCAGCGGTGAGCCGGTCGCGGTCGGGAAGGAGCTTACCGGCGGCGTCGCGGGCGGCGGTCATGGTGCGGAACTTGACCAGGGTGAAGAGCTCTCCGCCCAGGCCCGGGCGCGCCTGCCGGAAGAGCACGGGCCGGCCGAGGAGCAGACGCACCGCGAGGGCGGTCGCGGCCAGCACGGGCGAGAGAAGCACCAGCGCCAGGCCGGCGAGCACCAGGTCGAGCCCGCGCTTCACCGGGCTCTCGGGAGCCACGTTCGAGAAGCTCGCGCTCACGCCTCGGCTCCACCCGCTGGCTGTGCGATGGGACGTGCGATGCCGGCGCGATCCAGCAGCTCGTCGTAGGTCGCGGCCAAGGCCTCCCAGATCCTCTCGCGCGCGAACTCCGCCAGCACACGCTCGCGGCCGGCCCGGCCGTGTCGGCGGGCGAGATCCGGGTCGTCGAGATAGCGAGCGAAGGCCTCCGCGAGCGCGCCGGCGTCGCGCGGCGGCACCAGCAGCCCGGTCACGCCGGCGGCCACGGCATCCACGCAGCCGGGCACCCGGGTCGCCACTACGGGCAGCCCCATGGCCGCGGCCTCGAGCGGCACGTTAGGAAAGCCCTCGCGGTAGGTCGGCAGCGCTACGAGGTCCATGGCGGCATAGGCCAGCGCCGTGTCCTCCACCAGGCCGGCGAAGTGGACTCGCGGGTCCTGCCGCAGGCGATCGAGCACCTGCGGCGGCACCGGGTCCCGCGGCTCCTCGGGGCCCACCAGTAAGAGGTGGAGGGTGGGGAAGCGCGGGGCGAGCTCGCGCCAGGCCGCGGCCAGCTCGACGATGCCCTTGTCCATCACCAAGCGGCCCACGAAACCCAGCACGCGCGCGCCCTCGGGGATGCCCCAGCGCTGCCTCGCCTCACGCCGTGCTCCCGGCGGCAGCCGCTCGGGGTCGAAACGGCCGCGGGCGTCCACGCCTTGGCCGCTGCCGCCGGCGAGCACGACGATCTTCTTCGGCGGGCAGATCCGCTCGGCGAGCGCCGTCTCGCGCAGCGAGCGAGAGACCGCGATCACCCGTTGGGCGAGCGTGCAAGCGATGCGTTCTGTCGCCACCAGCAGCCGGCGCCGCCAGCCCGAGGCGGTGGCGAGCGGTAGACCCCGCAGGTGATAGACGCGGGCCGGCGTCCCTGCCAGGCGCGCCGCCATCATGCCGAGCAGGCCGGCCTTGGGGGTGTGGGCGTGTACGATCACTGGCCGGCGCTCGCGCAGCCGGCGCCACAAGCGGCCCAGCGCGACCAGGTCTCGCCCCGGCGTGATCCGCCGCTCCATGGGCACGGCGTACGCCACCACGCCCTCGTCTCGGGCGAAATCGTCGAGCTGCGCTCCCGGCGAGGAGATCACCTCGACCTCATAGCCGCGCTCTCGCAAGTACCCCGCCTGCCCGCGCAGGAACATGAGGGTCAGGGGGATGGTGGTGACGTGAAGGAGGCGGACGGCCCCGCCGCGATGAGCACGAGATGGAGGGGAAGCCGCCACTAGCGGAGCAGCTCGACCTCGACCGGAAGCTCGAGCTCCTTCCAGGCGCGGTCCGTTGTCAAGGCCGGAATGCCCAGCCGGCGCGCCAGCGCGAGGCAGGCGCGGTCGCCGAGCGAGAGGCCGGCGGCGCGGGTGTGCTCCCAGAGCCCGGCGGCGGTGTCGCCGTCCTCGGAGGTGAAAGGCAGGATGGTGAGGCCTAGCGCTTCGACCTCGGGCCGGAAACCCTCGGTGTCGACGCCCCGCGACCGGGCCTTCTGCACCACCTCGGACCAGTTGACGGCCGAGATCACTGAGTTCTCGAGCACTACCTCGACCATCTTCCCGCCGGGCTCATCCTGGAGCATGGCGAGCAGGGCCGAAGCGTCGAGGACGAAGGCGGTGCCGCGGTCGCGGATCTCGCCGGCCGGCTCGCGGCGCGGGGCCATCAGTCTTCCCGAGAGTTTTCCTGCCGTCGCTCGAGGATCAGCTCCCGGGCGAGGCTGACGCCGGTGGGGACGGCCTGGAAGCGGCGCCGGAGACGACGGACGACATTGGCCGGTTTCTCCAACACCAGCCGGCCGTCCTCGATCGTCGCCACCAGCGGCTCACCGGCCTTGAAGCCGAGCTGCTCCCGGATCTCGGCGGGGATGACGATGCGCCCTTGGGGGCCGAGTCGAACCTGTCCTGTTTCGAGTCGGAGGGCCATAGTGTGCCGGAGTATGCCACATAGTCTCCCGGCATGCCACTTCCTGGAGCAGGTGCCAGCTACCTTGACTGGAGGCGCCGAGGCGGGAACGCTGCCCCCGCCTCGGCCCGGAACAGGGGAGGTGATCAGGTGCTCGACGGCCCGCCGTACCGGTAGCCCTCGCGCGCCGTGACCTTGAACTCGCGGTTCTTCACCTTCACGCTGACCTTCTGATAGCCGCTCTCGCCCGCCGCGTGCGTCGAGCGGTACGACACCAGGTAGTAACCGCTGTTCTCCGACGCCACCTGCTGCAGCGGCGTGGTGAAGGCGACGAATTTCGCGAAGTACCGGCCGCCGGTGCCGCTGGCCAGCTCGTTGAGCGCGTCCGAGAGGTCATACTCGAGCTCGGTCGGCACCAGCTCCATGGCATAGACCGCCACGTTGTTGTCGTTGAGCGCCTGCACGGTCGACGGCATGTACCGGCGGTCCGAGCGATAGAGGCCGAAGTCAGAAACCTCGCCGAAGCCGGTGCCGAAGAGCACCAGATTCTTGCGGCCCACGATCGTCTCCGTCGCGTCCGCCAGCACGGTCAGCGCCTCGTAGATGGTGCGGGTCTGCTTCTCGAGCTCGTTGCCCGTGGGCAGGTTGGCCTTGAGCGAAACCGTCCCCGTCTCCGGCAGGCGGGACGGCCAGTTGGCGCCCGGGTCCTTGCCGGTGGTGGCGCCGTCGATGGCCCGCATCACGGCCCCCTCGTCTTGAGTGAAGTCCTGGTGCACCTTGAGCTTGACGTCGTAAGAGACGACCGCCACGTAGTCGTCGAGGAGCTTCTCCTTCTTCACCCACTGGCGGCTCTCGCGTGCCGCCTTGAGCTGCCGCTGCAGAAGGCCGAGCTCCGGCGCGCTGGCGTTGACGTGCTGCTGCTCCTGGAAGAAGAGGATGAAGTAGCGGCTCTTGGGCACGGTGTCGAGGCTCGAGGCGGTTTCGCCCAAGGTGCTGGGCTCGTCGAGCAGCCGGCGGTTGCTGTAGAAGGTCACGCTGCCCACCTCCACCGGCTTGCCGTTCTCCTCGACCACGAAGTCCTCCGGAGTCAAGCCGATGATCACGTTGCCGTCGCGGTCAGTGACCAGCACGTCGAGCAGCACTTCCGAGACGGTCACCTGCTCGCCAAAGTCGCCCTGCTGTGGCTCCTCGGCCAGGGTGAGCGGGAAGATGGCGAGCGCCAGCGCCGCGGCGAGGCCCGCAACTATGAGGCGAGGGGCGACGCGGTGGGCTGCGGTTCGTTGCTTGTTCATGGCCCAGGGTCTCCTATGGTTTGGAAGGTCGGACATCGTCACCTCGCCTCCAGGTGCAAGGAGCAGGCCGGGCTTCGAAACGGCTGGAAGCCGGAGATTCCGGCCCTTCTTGTCCTCTGGAGAGGACGATTCAGGCCGTCTTCGGCCAGAGCGCGTAGAAACCCCCGGCTTCGGCCGCGGCGCGCAACGGCTCGGCTGGCGTGAAGCGGGGCCCGACGTGCGCCGCGAGGTCGCCCAGCAGATCGAGCACCTGCCCCAGGCCGTAGCCATCCGCCCAGCGGCAGAGGCCGCCGCGGAACGGCGGGAAGCCGGTGCCCATGATCAGCGCCAGGTCCAGACTGCCGGCGTCGCCCACCACCCCCTCGGCCAGGCAGCGTGCCGCTTCGTTGACCATCGGCAGCACCATGCGCTCGGCGAGCGCCGTGGGGTTGGGGCTCGTCGCCCTCGGCTCGAGACCCAGCAGCGGGTAGACCGCGGGGTCGGGCGTGGTGCGCTTGCGGCCCTCGTAGCGGTAGAAGCCGGAGCCGTTCTTCGCCCCCAGCCGATCGGTGCCCGAGAAGCGCTCGAACCAGGGCGGCAGAGGCAGGCGATCGCTGAACGCGTCGGCCAGAATGTGTGCCACCTTGGTGGCCACGTCGATGCCCACCTCGTCGGTCAGCGCCAGGGGGCCGAGCGGCATGCCCCAGCCGGTCATGGCGCCGTCGACGTCCTCGATGCGGTGGCCTTCACCCAGCAGCCACAGGGCCTCGGTCGAGTAGAACATCAGCAGCCGGTTGACCAGGAAGCCGGGGCCGTCCTTGACCAGCACCGGCGTCTTGCCGAGCTTGCGGGCGAAGTCCCAGATCGTAGCCGCCGCCTCGGCGCCGGTGCGCGGGCCGGCGATCACCTCGACCAGCGGCATCTTGTCGACCGGGTTGAAGAAGTGCATGCCCACGATCCGCGAGGGGTCGGGCGAAAGCGCGGCGATCAAGTCGATCGACAGCGACGAGGTGTTCGAGGCGAGGATGGCGCGGCCGCCCGTCTTCTCCGCCAGCTCGGCGAAGATCGCCTGTTTGACCGGCAGCTTTTCGACCACCGCCTCGACCACCAGGTCGACGTTGGCGAGGCCGGAGTCGTCGAGCGCCGGCCGGATCAGCGCCATCTTGCGCCGCGCCGTCGTGCGGTCCATGCGGCGCCGATCGACCAGCTTCTTGAACAGGCCGGCGGCGTGCTTCATGCCGCCGGCGAGCGCCGCCTCCTGGATGTCCTTCAAGCGCACCGGCACGTCCGCCTGCTCGGCGATCAGGGCTGCGATCCCGCCGCCCATCACACCGGCGCCGAGCACCGCCGCCTGTTCGATCTCGCGCGGCGTGCCGGCCGGCCGGGCCCCAGGCTTCTTGACGCTCTCCATCAACTGGAAGACGTGCACCAGGTTCTTCGAG
>JBIOXV010000062.1:0-73971 GCA_044869805.1 Thermoanaerobaculia bacterium
GGCGAGACCGCGCCTTCGTCTGCTCCGGCCGCGGACTCCGCCGCCGCGACCCCGGCGCGCGTCGAGCGCCCCAACGTGCTGCTGATCGTCGCCGACGACATGACGCCGCACCTCGGCACCTACGGCCACGCGAAAATGGTCACCCCGCACCTCGACCGCCTCGCGGCGCGCGGCCTGCGCTTCGACCGCGCCTATTGCCAGACGCCGCTCTGCAACCCGTCGCGCGCCTCGTTCCTCTCCGGCCGCACGGCGGCGAGCACCGGCGTCTACGACAACGCGGTGTCGCCGCGCGTCATCGCGCCCGACCTGGTGCTGCTGCCCAGCCTGTTCAAGAGCGGCGGCTACCGCACGCTGCGGGTCGGCAAGCTCCTGCATTTCGACGAGGCCCAGGCGTTCGACGAGGTGGGCAGCCCCCTCTCCGTGGTGCCGGACGCGCCGCTGCCGCGCCTGGAGCGCCACCGCTTGCAGCGCGAGGCGCGTCGCGCGCTCAAGAAGCAGGGCATCGCCCTGCCGCCGGGCGTGCAGCCGTCCATCGACCGGCTGATGGTGCAAGAGCTCTCCGAAGCCCAGGCGCTGTGGCTCGAGGACAGCCGGGTGGCGGAGCTCGCGGTGCGCTTCCTGGAGAGCGCGACGGCACGACAGCCTTTCTTCATGGCCGTGGGCTTCACCTCGCCGCACCCCGACTTCGTGGCCCCGGCGAGCGCCTTCCAGCCCTACGCCCTGGCCGAGATGCCGGTGGCGTCGACGCCCGCCGGCGACCTCGACGACGTGCCGCCGGCGGCGCTCACCTACGCCAGGCAGCACCCGGAGTTCGACGATG
The DNA here is from genome assembly GCA_044869805.1 of Thermoanaerobaculia bacterium. Lineage (GTDB taxonomy): Bacteria > Acidobacteriota > Thermoanaerobaculia > Multivoradales > SZUA-115 > CAWDVR01. The sequence continues at coordinate 821 of JBIOXV010000062.1, forward strand.
CCAAGCAGCGCGCCCTGCTGCGCGGCTACTTCGCCTCGCTCACCTTCATGGACCGCCAGGTGGGCCGCGTGCTCGACGCCCTGGACCGCTCCGGCCTGGCCGGGCGGACGGTGGTGGTGTTCGTCTCCGATCACGGCCAGCACCTGGGCGAGCACGGCGGGTTGTGGGCCAAGCTGACGCTGTTCGAGGAGTCGCTGCGCGTGCCGCTGCTGGTCGCCGGTCCCGGCGTGCCGGCGGCGAGCTCCCCGTGCGCGGTCGAGCTGCTGGACCTCTATCCGACCCTCGCCGGCCTGGCCGGCCTCGTTCCGCCGCCCGGCCTCGAAGGCCGCGACCTCTCGCCGCTCTTCGTGCGGCCCGAGCGGTGCGCTGGGCTCGCCGGCGGCGATCGCGGCGCGCTGTCCGAGATCCGGTTGACTGCCCGCCCCGGCTCCGGGCAGCCGGATCGCATGGCGCGCTCGCTGGTCACCGAGCGCTACCGCTACACCGAGTGGGGGAGCCCCGAAGAGGCCGAGCTCTACGACCACGCGACCGATCCCGGCGAGCACCGGAACCTGGCCAGGGACCCGGAGCACCGCGACCAGGTAGAAGGTCAGCGCAAGCTCGTTGCCGCCCGGCTCGCGGCGATCGAAGAGGCGAGGCAGACCGGGCCCGATCCCCCGTGAGAGACCAGGTGCCTCGATAGGAAACGACTGCCCGGTCCGGGTAATAATCTCGCGCGTTCAGCCATGACGTCGGACCACCCGTCGAGGAGGCGTTCGGAATGCGGATAGCGACCGGGCTCGGCGCCTTCGTCCTCCTGGCAGGCCTCGCCCTCGGAGCTTCCTCCCCGGCGACCGCTGGCGAGAACCAGGTGGCGGTCGCGGCGGCCTCGGACCTGAAGTTCGCCCTCGACGAGCTGATCGCGCAGTTCGAGGACGAGCGACCCGAGGTCACCGTGGCGGCGACCTACGGCTCGTCGGGGAATTTCTACTCGCAGCTCTCGCACCAGGCGCCGTTCGATCTCTTCTTCTCGGCGGACCGCGAGTTCATCCGCAAGCTCGTCGAGCAAGGTTTCACGGTGCCGGGGACGGAGTTCCTCTACGCCATCGGCTACATCGTGGTGTGGGTGCCGAAGTCGTCGCCGCTCGCCGTCGAGACGCGGGGCATGTCGGTCCTCGAAGACCCGGCGGTGCGCCGCATCGCCATCGCCAACCCCCGGCACGCTCCCTACGGGCGGGCGGCCGAGGCGGCGATGCGCTCGCTCGGCGTCCACGAAGCGGTGCACGACAAGCTAGTGCTGGGCGAGAACGTGGCGCAGACCGCGCAGTTCGTCCAGTCCGGCGCCGCCGACGTGGGGATCATCGCCCTGTCGCTCGCCGTGGCGCCCTCGCTGCGCGAGGAAGGGAGGTACTGGCAGGTGCCTGCCGACGCCTATCCGCGCTTGGAGCAGGGAGGCGTGGTCCTGAAATGGGCCCAGGACCGGGCCGCGGCGCGGGCCTTCCGTGCCTTCGTCCTGGCTCCCGCCGGCCGCGAGGTCCTGAAGAAGTACGGCTTCGGCCTGCCGCAGGAGTAGGCGTGTGGACTGGGCGGCCGTGGCACTCACCGCGCGGCTCGCCGCCTGGACTAGCCTCGTCCTGTTCCTGATCGGCGTGCCGATCGCCTACTGGCTCGCGGTGTCCCCCTGGCGGCTGAAGTTCCTGGTCGAAGCGGTGGTCGCCCTGCCCTTGGTGCTGCCGCCCACGGTGCTGGGCTTCTACATCCTGCTGGCGATCAGCCCGCGCAGCCCGCTGGGGGCTTTCTACCTCGATCTGACCGGGCGGACGCTACCTTTCTCGTTCCAGGGGCTGCTCCTCGCCTCGGTGCTCTACAGCCTGCCGTTCGCCGTCCAGCCGTTCGCCGCCGCCTTCAAGACGGTGGACCGCCGTCTGGTCGAGGCCTCCTGGTCCTTGGGCGTCTCCCGGACGGCGACCTTCTTCCGCATCGTCCTGCCGCTCGCCCGCCCGGGCCTGCTGACCGGGATCGTGCTCAGCTTCGCACACACCCTGGGGGAGTTCGGCGTCGTGCTGATGGTAGGGGGCAACCTCCCCGGGGTCACGCGCACGGTTTCGATCTCGATCTACGACGAGGTCCAGGCCCTGAACTACGCCGCGGCCGGCAAGACCTCGCTGCTGCTCCTCGGGCTGTCGCTGTTCGTCCTGATCCTGACCTATGGCCTCCAACGGCAGGCGCGGAGCTCGTGGCCCCTCTCCTGGTAGCGGCGTTCACCAAGCGGTACGCGAAGGGCCCGGCGATCTCGGCCGAGCTCGCCCTGGCGACGGAAGGTTTTGCTGTGACCGTGCTCTTCGGTCCCTCCGGCGCCGGCAAGACGACCATCCTGCGGTGCCTCGCCGGCCTGGAGCGCCCGGAGAGCGGAACCATCCGCTTCGGCGACGCGATCTGGCTCGACGCGGCGACCGGAGTCTCGCTGCCGCCCCAGGCGCGGCGGATCGCCTTTCTCTTCCAGGAGTACGCCCTCTTCCCCCATCTCACGGTCGAGAGGAACGTCGCCTACGGGATCAGAGGTTCGCGTAGCGAGCGCCAGGCGGCGACGGGCAGGCTGGTTTCGACTCTGGGGCTCGACGGCCTCGAGAGCCGCTACCCGGCCGAGCTGTCGGGCGGCCAGCGGCAGCGAGTGGCGCTGGCGCGGGCGCTGGCCACGGAGCCTCGGCTGCTGCTCCTGGACGAGCCCCTGTCGGCGCTCGACGCGCCGTCGCGAGCCAGCTTGCGGCGGGAGCTGCGGAGCCTCCTGGCCCGGCTCGCCGTCCCCACTCTGCTGGTCACCCACGATCGGGTCGAGGCGCTCGCCCTTGGCGATCGCATCGTCGTGGTGGCGGGCGGCCGCGTCGTCCAGACCGGCCCGGTCCACGAGGTGTTCAGCCGGCCGGCCGACCTCGCGGTGGCGGAGATCGTCGGCGTCGAGACCGTGGTGCCCGGCCGCGTGCTGGGGAGCGCGGCGGCGCAAGGGCTGTTGTCGGTCGAGGTCGGGGCGGCAAAGCTGCTGGTCTCCGACCCGGGCCGGGTCAGCGGCGAGGTGATGGTCAGCATCCGCGCCGAAGAGGTCCTGCTCGAGCGCGGGCAGGCGTCCCTGGCGAGCGCCCGCAACCACCTCCCGGGGCTGGTTTCCGACCTCCATCCCGAGGGCATGCTGGTGCGGGTGACCGTGGACTGCGGCTTTCCGCTGGCGGCCCTCATTACCCGGCCGGCCTGCGAAGAGCTGGCGCTCGGACCCGGCCAGCCCGTGACCTGCGTGGTCAAGGCCACCTCCGTGCACCTGATCCCTCGCAGCTCAACCTCCTGAAGGACTTGCTGCCGCGAAGGCGTGGCATAATCCCGCCACTGTTTGCGTAGGACCTGCGAACCGGGCCTCGGCCCACGACGAGATCGGCCCAGGACGAAAATGCTCCGCAACCTGCTCCTCGCCTTGCTGTTGCTGGCCGCGGCCGGCGCCTTCGCGATCTACTCCGGCGTCTACAACGTCTCGGCTCAGAAGCCGGCCGGCGAGCTCGAGGAGTGGCTGCTCGAGACCGTCCGCGAACGCTCCGTCGAGAAGCGGGCGGCGAGCATCACCGTACCGGCCCTGGGCTCCGAAGCCCAGGTGCTCGAGGGATTCCAGATCTTCCGCAGCCAGTGCGTGACCTGCCACGGCGCCCCGGGCGTGGGGCCGGACGACTTCGCCATGGGCTTCTACCCGATGCCGCCGGCGCTCGGCAACGAGAGCGTGCAGCACGAGGGCGACGCCGAGCTGTTCTGGATCGTCCAGAACGGCCTGAAGCACACCGGCATGCCGGGCTTCGGCATGTCGCTCTCCGAGCAAGACCTGTGGAGCGTGATCGCATTCGTACGCCGCCTGCCGGCGCTCGACGCCGAGGGCTTCCAAGAGCTGGCAGAGCAGGCGTTGGGGGAGAAGGCGCTCGCGGCGGAGGCGGGCGGTGCCGATGGCGAGGACGGCGCAGGACAGCCGTCCGCGGAAGCGCCGGCCTCACCGCCCTCCGGTCCAGGTTCCCCTCCGTCCCCGTGAGCACCATTCCGTCGAGTTCTGACCTGGAGTGCCGTTTCTCGAAAGGGAGTCGACCATGTTCAAGCGTCTAGGCAACCTCCTGCGGGGATTCCTCTCCCTCTTCATCTCGGGGCTGGAGAGGGAGAACCCGCGAGCGTTGATCGAAGCCGAGAAGGAGAACCTGCGGCGCCAGATCGCCCGCTTCAACGACAACCTGGCCAACCACGCCGCCTTCGTCGAGCGGCTGATGCGACAGGTGAAGAACCTCGAGGCGCAGGAGAAGGACTACGCGGCCAAGGCGGCGGCCAACCTCAAGGTGGGCAACCGCGCCGCCGCCGGCCAGTATGCGCTGCAGCTCAAGACCGTCAAGGAGCAGCTCGAGGAGAACCGCACCCAACTCGTCGCGGGCGAGGAGACCTTCAAGAAGCTGGTCAAGTCGCGCGACGTGGCGGTCAAGGAGGCGACGGAGAAGATCGAGTCCCTGAAGCGGCTGATGACCGAAACCGAGATGCTCGAGGCCCAGGCCGAGCTGCAGGAGATGGCCAAGGGCATGATCTCCGAGATCGGCGGCTCGGGCGACACGCTGGCGCGGGTCGACGAGTACTTGAAGGAGCGTCGCGACAAGGCAGCCGGGCGGGCCCGCGTGGCCTCGACCTCGATCGACACTTCGAAGGTGGAGCTGCTCCAGGCCGAGCAGGAGGCGCTCGCCGACCAGGCCCTGGCCGAGTTCGCCGCCGCCTACGGCATGGAGGTGCCGGCGGCGGCGGAGCCCGCCGCCAGCGAGGCCCCAGCCGCGCCGCCGGTCAAGGACCTGGGCCCCGCGGTCACCGAAGGCTGAGGAGAAACCAATGGCAAACGAAACGGGCAGGGTAGGGCCGACCGTGCTGGGCAGGGTCGTCCTCGGCCTCTTCATCGTCGCGCTGCTGGCGGGCGCGGCCTACTACTTCCGCGACCTGATCGCGCCCTCGGGCGACCGCGGCAACGGCAAGGTGGACCTGAAGAAGTTCCAGCAGGACAAGCCGATCGAGGCGCCCGACACCAAGGGCGTGACCACGGTCAGCGAGTACAGCTACGTGCCGGGCGAGAAGCTGCCGCCGGTCAAAGGCGTCTCCGCCTACAAGTGGAACGCCGCCGACAAGGTGGTGCAGTTCCCGATCAACGTCTGGATCGGCTGGCTGCCGATCGTCGCCGCCAACCGCGGCTTCGAGCCCAACGCCGAGTCGGTGTTCTTCAAGGAGCACGGCTTCAAGGTCAACCTCAAGCTGATCGACGATCCGGTGGTGGCGCGCGACGCCTTCGCCTCGGGCGAGAGCCACGTGCTGTGGGGCACCCTCGACATGATGGTGCTCTTCGCCCCCGACCTGATGAAGGACTCGCGCACCGCGCCCCGCATCTACCAACAGATCGACTGGTCGAGCGGCGGCGACGGCATCGTGGTGCGCGGCAACATCCGCTCGGCCAAGGACTTGAAGGGTAAGACCGTCGTCTACGCGCAGAACAGCCCGTCGCAGTACTTCCTCAACAACCTGCTGCTCTCGGCCGGCATCCAGCCCGGCGAGATCAAGCACAAGTACACGGCGACCGCCTTCGAGGCGGCGGCGGCCTTCGTCGCCGACTCCTCGATCGACGGCTGCGTCTCCTGGGCGCCGGACATCTACAACATCCCCGACCGCGTCAAGGGCACCCAGATCCTGACTACCACGGCCGAGGCCAACAAGCTGATCGCCGACGTGTGGGCGGCGCGCGCCGACTTCGCCAAGGACCACCCGCAGATGATCGAGGGGCTGGTCTCCGGCATCTTCAAGGCCATGGGCGAGCTCAAGAACGACACCTTCAAGGCCCAAGCCCTCAAATGGATGGCCGAGGGCTACGGCATGCAGCTCGACGAGGTGCAGGGCATGATCGCCGACGCCCACTCCACGAACTTCGCCGAGAACAAGTCGTTCTTCCTGAACCAGAACGACCCGGCGAACTTCGAGCGCACCTGGAAGAACACCACCTTCGTCTACCGCGAGCTGGGCTTGATCGGCACGCCGGTGCGCTTCGACGAGGTGATGGACTTCTCGGTGATCAAGAAGCTCGACGCCGCCGGCAAGTTCGCGGACCAGCGCGACGAGTACGCTGCCAGCTTCGCTCCCACCTCGTACTCCAAGGTGCAGGCCGAGGCGCCGATCCTGACCCAGACCATCCGCATCAACTTCTACCCCAACTCCTCGAACATCTACGAGCCGCAGCACGACGACGTCGACCGGGCGATCGCCAACACGCTCTACGACCCGAGCGTGGAGGCGACGCTGGAGAAGGTGGGGCGCCTCGCCGGGCAGTACGGTCGGGCGACGATCGCCATCGTCGGCCACAGCGACGCCTCGATGAAGGACAAGGGCGTGCGCTTCGAGGACGTGCAGAAGCTGTCGCTCGACCGCGCCAACGGCGTCAGGCAGGCGCTGATCAAGAAGTTCAAGTTCGACCCCAACAAGTTCGTGGTCGAGGGCAAAGGCTGGAACGAGCCGGCCAACGCCGACGATCCGGCGAACCACGCGCTCAATCGCCGGGTGGAGATCTCGGTGTATCCGCCCGAAGCCCAATAGCCGATGAGCGAGCCCAGGGACGACTACTTCGTCTCCGACCCGCCGGAGCCCGAGCCGGCGGCCAAGCCCGAGCCCAAACCCGAGCCGCGCGCCGGCTCGGCGGAGGCGGTGAAGGAGCGGGTGGCGGCGGGAGCGGCACCGACGGCCAAGGCGCTGCTCAAGATCCGCGAAGAGATCCCGGACTGGCAAAGCTGGGCCCTGGGCGCGATCCCCATCGTGCTGCTCTTCGGCGTGTGGTGGTTCGTCACCTCCGGCGCCATCGCCGAGGAGCGCATCATCTCGCCCACCATCCTGCCGAGCCCGATGGAAGTGGTGCGCTCGGTGCCCAGCCTGTGGTTCGAGCGCGCCCTGACCCGCAGCGTGGTGGTGTCGTTCACCCGCGTGGTGGCCGGCTTCGCCCTGGCGGTGGCGATCGCCTTCCCGCTCGGCCTCTACATGGGCGCCTTCACCAAGTTCAAAGCCGCCTTCACCCCGCTGACCGTCTTCGGCGCCTACCTGCCGATCCCCGCCCTGGTGCCGCTCACCATGTCGCTCTTCGGCATCGGCGAGCTGCAGAAGGTGATGTTCCTGGCCATGGCCTTCATCATCTACCTGGTGCCGCTGATCGTCTCCGCGGTCGACAACGTGGACGAGGTGTACCTGAAGACCGCCTACACCCTCGGCGCCAGCCGCGCGCAGGTGGTGGGGAAGGTGCTGCTCGGCATCTCCTGGCCCGACATCTTCCACGCCCTGCGCCTGGGCTTCGGCATCGGCTGGAGCTACATCATCCTGGCCGAGATGGTGGACATCGGGAAGGGCCTCGGCGGCATCATCATCATGTCGCAGCGGCGCGGGCCACGCGAGCACATCTACCTGGTGCTGCTGGTGATCGTCGCCATGGCCTTCCTCACCGACAAGCTGTGGGCCTGGGCCGGCCGCAAGCTCTTCCCCTACCGCGAGGCGCGGGCGTGAGCGCGGCGTCGGCGGCACAGGCCACGGAGGCCCGGCCGGGCGCAGCGCCCGGGGCGGGCACGCCGGTGGCCCCTCCAGTCGTCGAATTCATCGGTGTCGAGAAGACCTTTCACGCCGGCACGCCGCGCGCCTCCACGGCGATCAAGGACATCAACTTCCGGATCGAGGACAAGCCGGGCTACGGCGAGTTCATCTGCATTGTCGGCCCTTCGGGCTGCGGCAAGTCGACGATCTTCAACCTGATCCAGGGCTTCCCGGACGTCTACCCGCCGACCAAGGGCGAGGTGCGGGTGCGCGGCGAGGTCGTCGAGGGCCCGGGCCGCGACCGCGGCATGATCTTCCAGAAGTACAGCTCCTTTCCCCACCGCACGGTGCTCGAGAACGTGACCTTCGGCCTGGAGGTGAACCAGGACGAGCTCAAGCTCAGCCGCGCCGAGCGCCAGGCCCGCGCCATGGAGATGATCCGCCGCGTGGGCTTGACCGGCCACGAGCGCAAGTACCCGCACCAGCTCTCGGGCGGCCAGCAGCAACGGGTGGCGATCGCCCGCTCGCTGGTGCTCCACCCCAAGATCCTGCTCATGGACGAGCCCTTCTCGGCGCTCGACGAGCCGACGCGCTACGAGATGCAGCGCCTCATCACCGAGCTCTGGCACGACGTGGAGTCCACGGTGTTCCTGATCACCCACTCGATCTCCGAGGCCGTCTACCTGGGCGACCGGCTGTGGGTGATGTCGAGAGGGCCGGGCACCATCGCCGCGGTGTTCGACGACATCATCCCGCCGACCCGCGACAGCGACCCGGTGCTGGTGCAGGAGTCGAGCGAGTTCAAGGCGGTGGTGGCCGAGGTGGTGCGGGCCTTCAAACGGGTGGAGAACGGGTAGCTCCTGATGGCGAAGGCCGGCCACAACCTCGGCTTCTGGGACTACGTCAAGGCGGCCTTCTATCGCAAGGTCCCGCTGCCGCTCCTGGGCCGCATGCCGGTCAACCTGATGGCGGTCGGCGTTTTCGGCGTGCTGGGCCTCGCCAACCCCGGCTTCTGGCTCCTGGGCTTGGCCGCCGAGCTCGGCTATCTCGGAGGCGTTGCTGGCAGCGGCCGCTTCCAGAAGCTGATCCAGGGCGAGCGGCTGTTGGGGGCACAGCGCGGTTGGGAGCTGGAGCTGGCGCACGCCGTGACCCGGCTGACCGCGGAGAGCCAGGACCGCTACAAGCGCCTGCTCGAGCAGTGCCGCGCCATCCTGGGCATCGCCGACAGGCTCGAGGGAGGCTCGCTCGGCAACCTGCGCGACATGCGCTCGCAGAACCTGAACCAGCTCCTGGTGATCTTCCTGCGCCTGCTCGCCTCGCAGGAGGTGATCTCCGGCAACCTCAACAACCTGGGCCGCGGCGAGCTCGAGCGCAACGTGGCACAGATCGAGAAGGCCCTGGAGCAGGCCAAGGGCAATCCACCCTTGACCCGCTCGCTCGAGGGCACGCTCGCCATCCAGCGGAAGCGCCTGGAGAACTTCCAGCGTGCGCAGTCCAACCTGCAACTGATCGAGGCCGAGCTGCTGCGCATCGAGCAGCAGGTAGAGCTGCTGCGCGAGGAGGCGGCGGTGTCCGGCAGCCCTGATCTGCTGTCGCAGAAGCTCGACGCCGTGACCACCACCATGGGCGAGACCACGCGCTGGATGGACGAGCATCGCGAGATCCTGGGCTCGCTCGGCGAGTCGTCGCTGGTCGAGGTGCCGGACATGCCGCGCCTGCCGGGCGTGGTGAGGGAGGGCTAGTGCCGGCGGGGCCTGCCGCGAGCCCGCCGCCGCCGGCCGCACCGGGCGCCGCCGGCCCCGCGCCCCCGGCCGCCGCTCCGCCGGCAGCCGGCACCGCCCTTCCCGCCTGGGCCGAGGAGATGCGGCGCGCTTTCCGTGCCGGCACCGCGTCGCAGTTCCTGCTCTACGGCAACATCTTCGACCTGGTCCCTTCGACGGACGAGAAGGGCAAGCGGCGGTTCACCTCGCTGCGCAGCTTCTTGGCCGAGGTGATGTTCTCGCCTTTCGACGTGGTGCTGGCCTACGACCGCGGGCGCGGCATCCGCACCATCAAGGGCGGCGAAGCCTTCCACCGCTTCCTGAAGGCGTTCGACACCTTCCAGGGCACGAGCTGGTCCGGCATGCCGGCGGACTCGGCCGACAAGGCCGAGAACCTGGAGCTGGGGAACCTCCTGCCGCGCGACCCCAAGCGGGCGCTCGAGCTGCTCGACCGCTTCCTGCGCGCCAGCCAGCTCCGCACCGAACCGGACGACAAGGGCGGCCGCAAGACGGCACCGCTCAAGGTGGCGGTGCTCATCGACTACGCGCACTTCATCGCGCCGCAGGGCGAGGCGATCTACCTGGCGAGCGACCTGTCGCAGAACCTGATCCGGCTGCTCGATTGGGCCTCCGACCCGGCATTGACCGGCGCCTGGGTGGCGACGGTGCTGATCGCCGAGAACCTGACCGACATCAACCGCCTGCTGGTCGAGAACCCCTACTCGGCGAAGATCAAGATCGAGCTGCCCGACGCCGCCGAGATCCTCGACTACGTCGCCTGCCTGACCGCCGAGCAACCCGACTTCGAGAAGGCCTGCGAGGTGTCGCGCGAAGTGCTGGCCGGCAAGCTGGTGGGCCTGTCGCGGGTCAACGTCAGAAACCTCGTGCTGCGGGCCCTCTCCGGCGGCGAGAAGATCACCGGCAAGTACCTGTCGCGGCTCAAGAAGGAGCTGATCGAGAAGGAGGCCTTCGGCAGGATCGAGTTCATCGAGTCGCGGCGCACGTTGGACGACGTGGCGGGCCACGAGGAAGCCAAGGCCTGGCTGCGACAGGACGCCGAGCTCTTGAAGCGCGGGCGCCTCAAGGCGATCCCCATGGGGTATCTCCTCTGCGGCCGCATCGGCACCGGCAAGACCTATCTGGTCCAGTGCTGGGCCGGCGAGGTCGGCGTGCCGGTGGTCGAGATCAAGAACTTCCGCGAGCGGTGGGTGGGCGCCACCGAGGGCAACCTCGAGCGCGTCTTCAACATCCTGCGCGCCCTCGGGCAGGTGGTGGTGTTCGTCGACGAGGCCGACCAGGCGACCGGCAAGCGCGGCGGCGGCGATGGCGACTCGGGCCTCTCCGGCCGCGTCTACGGCATGCTGGCCAAGGAGATGAGCGAAACCGCCAACCGCGGCAAGATCATCTGGGTGTTCGCCACCAGCCGCCCCGACCTGGTGGAGGTCGACCTCAAGCGCCAGGGCCGGCTCGACGTGCACATCCCGCTCTTCCCGCCCGGCGATCCCGAGAGCCGCCGCGGCCTCTTCCACTCGATGGCCAAGAAGGTCGGCATCGTGGCTCCCGGCGAGGAGCTCCCCGACCCGCCCGACAACGAGCAGGTGGGCGGCAACGAGATGGAAGGCATCCTCATCCGTGCCCTGCGCGTCTACGAGACCCAGCCCGACGGTGCTCCGCGCCGCCCCTTGGCCGACGTCATCCGCGAAGCCATCGCCGACTTCCGCCCCTCGGCCCACGTCGAGCGCCTGACCTTCATGGATTTGCTGGCCGTGAAGGAAGCGACCGATGCGAGGTTCCTGCCGGCACGGTTCCGGAAGCTCTCGCTGGCCGAGGTGAACCGGAGGCTCGAGGAGCTGCGGCGGGTGATCGGGGAGTAGGGCTCACCGATGCCCGAGATCAGCCGGTTCTACGGCATCGTCATCCGGATGTACCACGATGAGCATCCGCCACCGCACTTCCACGCTTACTACCAGGGCCAGCAGGCGGTCTTCCGGATCGACACGCTGGATGTTTCGCGAGGAGTGCTGCCTCGCCGTGCGCTGACGTTGGTCGTGGAGTGGGCCCTGGCGCATCGTGGCGAGCTGAGAGAGAATTGGAAACGTGGCGAGCAGGGGCAGCCCATGCTGTCCATCGAGCCCTTGGAGTGAACCATGGAACGGATCGTCCATCTGGAAGCGCGGCATCCCTATCGTTTGTTCGTCGAGTTCGACGACGGGGTCAAGGGCGAGTACGACATGAGCGACCGGCTTGTCGGCCCTGTTTTCGAGCCGCTACGCGATCCGGCTTTTTTCGCGCAGGTCCGTCTGGATGAATGGGGAGCCCCGGCCTGGCCGAACGGCACGGACATCGCCCCCGACGCGCTCCATGCCCGGCTCGTAGCGGCACACGGATCGCAGACCCAGACGGCGTGAGACACCGGCCCCAGCAGGCGCCCAGCCGTGTCGCCATGCGAGTAGGGTGAATCATCGCCCGCGAGGTCCAAGCATGGCGATTTACAAGCTCTCCCTTCTGCTCGACCCGCAACCCGAAGGTGGGTACGTCGTCACCTCACCGGTGCTTCCAGAGCTGATCGCGGAGGGAGACACGGTCCAGGAAGCGCTGACTAACGCGCAAGATGCGCTTGCGGCCGTCATCGAAGCCTACGAGGACCTCGGCAGGCCCCTCCCCGCCGCGCTGCAGCCAGCCGCCGAGCAGACGCCGCTCGAGGTCGAGATCGCCTTCGCCGTGCCTCCCTCCGCTCGGGATACCGAGCGTCTCAAGCCGAAGAAACTCAGCCTGTCGGAGGCGATCCAGCGCTTCCGTGCGACTCACGACCTGTCGGACATGACCGACATCGACGAGATCTTCGCCGACGTGCGGGACAAGTCTCCGGGGCGTGAGATTGATCTGTGAGATCTCCAAATGACCAAGGCCGCGATCGCCAGAGCAGCGCTCGAGCTCCCCGTCGAGGATCAGCTCGAGCTGGCCCAAACCCTCTGGGAACGCGCATCTCCTCCGGGCGAACCAGAGCTCTCGCCGGAGCTCAGAGGTCTGCTCGAGGCTCGCCGGCAGGAGGCGCTCGAGAACCCGGACGCTGGCGTGCCTTGGGACGAGGTCAGGGACCGCCTGCTGAGACGCGCATGAAGCTCGTGCTTCGGCCCTAGGTCGAGCCGGAGCTCGATCAGGCCGCGGCATGGTACGAAGATCGACAGCCTGGACTGAGAGACCGCTTCCTCCAAGCCGTCGATGCGGCTCTGGTGCGAGTCGCTGAGAGTCCTGAGCTCTACCAAGTCGTCCACCTCGATATCCGACGGAGCCCGGTTCAGGGCTTCCCGTACAGCGTCTTCTACTTGATCCTCGCCAGCAGAGTCGAGGTGATCGGCGTCGTGCACGATGCCCGCCATCCGGCAGTCCGGAGACGGCGCCGCAGATAGGGCTGCTGCCTTCCGAGCGCAGCCAGTCCGCGGCTTCGTGCTATCCTTGCCAATCCTTAAGTAAGAAATCGGGAATCCGATCTACCCGTGAGGAGCGGTGTGTGAGACGGTGGCTCGTTACCCTCGGTCTTCTGGCCGGGCTCGGGGGCTTGGCAGCCACGGCAGGCTGGTGGTTTCCTCGCCTCATTCAGGGCGCCGGCGCGAGCTCCAGCGAGCTGGAAGGCCTGGCTGCTCTGGTGCAGCTCGTGCTCTGGTCGAGCGCAGCGCTGGCGTTCTTCTTTCGGTTCCTCCTCCCAATCTGGAAAGGGAACCAGCAGGCAGCAGAGCCACCCACCCCAGGACTCCCCACCGGCCCGCCCGTTGCCGCCACCCAGGCTTTCCTCGAGCACCTCGTCGCCCGCTATCAGTACCTGGACTTCAAGGGCATGGGAGTCGTGGATCGGCTGCCGCTGCAACTGCCACTCGTCGAGATGTACATCCCTTTACGGGCGCGTGTGGCCCTTCCCGAGGGCGAAACCTGGGCGCGTGAGCTGCGACTGGCCGGTCGCAAAGCGACCGAGGAGGAGGCGGCGGCCATGGGCCGTAGAGTGGGCGAGCCTCAGCCCGTCCTCGAACTGTTGAAAGGCAATGCCGGCCTCGTTCTGCTTGGCGACCCCGGCGCCGGCAAGACGACCTTCCTCAAGTTCCTGGCACTGTCCCTGGCGCAAGGGCGAGGGAAAGACCTCGGCCTCGAAGATCGCCTGCCTGTCCTGCTTGCGCTGTCGGCGTACGCGGCGGCAATTCAAGACGAGGACGTACCTCTGGTCGAGTTCATCGCTCACCACTACCGCGAGCGAGGCTTGGCGCTGCCGATCACCGAGATGCTGGATGATGCGCTCCAGCGGGGCAGGGCGCTGCTGCTGTTGGACGGCCTGGACGAGGTGAAGGACCAGGGCCGCCGTAACCTCGTCGTGGAGCGGGTGCAGGACTTCTTCAGCCGCCATCGGGCCCAAGGCAACAAGTTCGTCCTCACCAGTCGGGTGGTCGGCTATCCCGAGGTGAGACTCAAGGCCGAAGGGCTCGTCGAAGCCACCCTCGTGGACTTCGACGACGAGGAGATCGAGAGCTTCGTCGAGCGATGGACCTCGGCGATCGAAGGGGCCGCCCAGGGGCGAAGCGACGTGGCCGCCTTCGAGGCCGAACGCGAGCGCGAGGACCTGCTGGCCGCCGTGCGGCACAACGCGGGCGTCCGCTCGCTGGCCTCGAACCCGCTGCTGCTGACCATCCTGGCGCTGATGAAGCGGCAGGGGGTGACCCTGCCCGAACGGCGCGTCGATCTCTACCGCAACTGCATCGAGGTGCTGCTCAAGCACTGGAACCTGGCGCGAAGTCTCGCAGGAAGGGGAGGGCGGGAGGTAGACGTGGTCGAGACGTTGCGTGTGGTAGCGCCGCTGGCGCTGTGGATGCAGCGCACTTCACCGGGCGCCGGCTTGGTGAAGGAAGGAGACCTCCTGCGCGAGCTGGAGCACATCTTCAGCCAACGCGGGCACGCCGAGCCGGAGCATGCGAGCCGTGCGTTCCTGGGCGACCTTCGCGAGCACACCGGCCTGCTGATCGATCGCGGCGCGAGGCAGTTCGGGTTCCTTCACCTCACCTTCCAGGAGTACCTGGCCGCGGTTGGCCTGCGGCAGATGAACCAACAGAGCACCGAGGGCATCGTCGAGGAGCTTGTGGCGCACGCCGCGGAAGGCACCTGGCGGGAGGTGACTCTCCTCACCATCGGCTACCTCGGAATCGTGCAGCAGCAGGACGAGACCGCCTCCGAGGTGATTGACGGCCTGCTGGCCGCGGAGTGTGAGCCCCCGGGCCAGGCAGTCGTACTGGCCGGGGAAGCGGTGGCCGATGCCTGGCCGGGTGGGGTGTCGTTGGCATGCAAGGACCGGGTGGTCGAGGCACTGTTGCAGTGCATGCGGTCGGCAGCCGTGGAGCCTGCGCGGAGGGCCCTCGCGGGCCGCAACCTCGCCCGCCTCGGCGATCCTCGTCTCGAGGTTACGACGCTCGAAGCGATGCAGTTCTGCTTCGTTCCCGCCGGGCCGTTTCTGATGGGAAGCCGCGAGGACGACAAGGAGGCCTACGAGGGCGAGACACCGCAGCGCGAGGCGGATCTCGCCTACGACTACTGGATCAGCCATTTCCCTGTAACCGTCGCGCAGTGGGGCGAGTACTGCACCCGGAGCGCGGTGAAGCTTGGTAACTCCAACTCGCGTCGCGGGGCGGCGAACGAGCCGGTGGTCTGGGTGAGCTGGGAGGAGGCCGTCTCCTTCAGCGACTGGCTGACTGCGGATTGGAGGGGGAAGGGGTGGCTCCCGTCAGGTTGGTCCGTGCATCTGCCCTCGGAGGAGGAGTGGGAGAAGGCGGCACGCGCCGGGCTGGAGCGGCCCGCGGAGCCGTTGCTGCGCACGATCCGCGGTTTCGGCCAGCCGGCCTCGTCGCCGGAGCTGGTGGTCAACGAAATGCCGGATCGCCGCTACCCGTGGGGCAGCGAGGACGATCCCGGCCGGCGCAACGGTAGCGGTTCAGGCATCGGCGCCGTGAGTGCCGTGGGCTGCTTGGGCGCCGGTGCAAGATCCTACGGCTGCGAGGAGCTCTCCGGCAACGTCTGGGAGTGGACTGCAAGTCGCTGGCGCGACAACTACCGCGAAGAAACGCCGGAACAGGCCGCCCTCCGGGTGGTGCGCGGCGGGTCGTACTTCAACGAACCGAGGCACCTGCGTTGCGCCTACCGCCTCAGGGTCCACTCTGGCAACCGCAACAACAATCTGGGATTCCGGTTGGTGGTGTCCCCATTCAGCTCTGGACTCTGAACCCTCTGTGCTCTGGGCCTCTGGAAGGGGGTGGAGTCCAGAGGGGGCTTGCGCCTTCTGGGAGGTCGCGTCCTGCGCGGCTTGGCGACGCTGCCTGAGCCTCTTCCACGGGAGGTTCGGCCGCGCGTCTCCCTGCCGTCCGGGGGCTTCAGCCCCCGCTCGCCCTACGGCACCGTCTGGCTCCACGCCGAGGTGTCCCCGCTCTCGAAGCCGTCGTTGAAGATCACCTCGGCGCAGATGTTCTTGATCGCGCCTTCGTACTCGCCGATCGGGTTGCTGCTCGACAGGGTGGTCAAGGCGCCGGTCGCCAGGTTGATGGTGCCGAAGCGGTTGGCGCCGCCGCCCTGGTAGGTCCAGGCGTAGAGCTCCCCCGTGTCGTTGTCGAAGTCCATGCCCTGGGCAAAGTTGGAGGCGAAGCCGGTGGGCCCGACGAGGGTCACGGCGCCGGTCGCGATGTCGATGCTGTAGATGGAGTCGGTGAGGATGTCGTGGCCGTACATCTCCCCGTTGCAGTCGATGGCGATGGCGATCATGCCCATCGACGCCGCGTCCTGGCCGACTAGGGTGGCGGCGCCGGTCGCGGTGTCGATGGTGTAGAGGCCGTAGGCGACGTTGACCGCCGAGGCGATGGCGCTGGCGTACATCACGCCGCTGACCGGGTCGATCGCCATGCCGCTCCACAGAATGTGCGCGCCGACCGTGGGCACGCTGGCGCCGATGGCGGAGAAAGCACCGGTCCCGAGGTCGTAGGTGCCGAGCTGGAATGGACCGGAGCTCAGCGCATAGAGCGCGGTGGCAGTGGAGTCGAAGTCGGTGGCGAAGACGCTGTCGGAGACCGTGGGGTCCACCACCGTGAAGCCGGGGAAGTTGTTGAGCGCGTGGAAGCCAAGCCGCCCGTTCCAGAAGTCCTTGTTGTAGGCGAGGTCGGTGGGCGCCGCAGGTGCGGCAAGCTCGGCCGGAGAGGTTTCAATGGCGCAGGGGAACAGCGACGGAGTCTCAGCGTAGCCGGAGGCCTCCGCGGCCGGGCAGCCATGCAGCTCTTGACTCCGGGCTACCGCCGAAGCGATGAAACCGAGAAGGATCGACAGGCAGACGACGTGAAGGCTGATTCTGGCTCTCATTCTCATCCCTCCCGGGGAGTCGCGAGGCTGGGCTTGAAGACACCCGCGGATGAGACGGACGCGCCCCCGGGCTTTCCCGGCGAAGGGCTCGCACCGCGTGCGATCTGCCCGGGACGGTTGAAGTTGTGGCAAGCTCCCTTCCGGGTCGAACTGGAGTTCTCGGCCGAGCTTCCTCGCCTCGCAGCAGAGGAACGGTGAGAAGCTCAGGCCGAGGGCAGGCTAGCGCCCCACAGGATAGGAGGAGCGGGACATGAGCAAGCTGCTGCGCGGGGTGGTTGCGGGCTACGGGGCGAAGAAGCTGGGAGGGTGCGGCTGCGTGGGCATCCTGCTCTTCATCCTCTTCTGGTGGCTGCTCGGCGAGTCGGGGATCTCGATTTTCCAGTAGCGGGGCGCGAGTGGAGCCCGAGGGTGCCGCGCAGCCGAAGCCGCACTAGGAGCTGGGGGACACTCAGCGCCCGCGCCGGGCGCGGCGGCCAAGGCGCCTGGCGCGCCACAGCGAGCCGGCGAGGCAGAGCAGGAAGAAGCCGCAGGCGCCCGCGAAGCCCAGCGCAAAGGGCTCGTCGCCGCGCACGCGGGCGAGGTAAGCGAGAGCGCCGGTGCCCAGGGCGAGAAGGCCCCAGAGGGCCTGGTGCGCGGCCGCGTAGAGCAGACGGGCGCCGTCGCCCAGGCCTCGGACTCCCACCTCGATCTCCCCGCGGTGGGCCATGCGCAGCACCCGCCGCAGGTCGTCCGGCAGAGTGAGCGCGGAGAGCGCCAGGTCCTTGACCGCGGAGCGCGCGAGATCGAGCCAGTCCCGCCCGGAGACCAGCTCCTCGAGATAGGGCCGCACCACGGTGATGGGGCGCATCTCGGGGTCGAGGTGGGTGCACAGGCCCATCAACAGCAGGAGGGTGCGCTCGAGCAGGATCCACTCGCGCGGCACCTGGAAGGTGGCGGTCAGCTCGCGCAGCGACACGTCCAGCCGCGACAGGTCGGCCATCATCTCGAGCTTCATCTGCGCGTCGACCCGGATGTCCTTCAAGTTGAAGGAGTCGAGCTCGACCGCGGCGAGGAAGCGCGAGTACACGTAGTCGATCACCAGCTCCGCCACCTCGCCGCTCTCCGGGCTGCGCTCGACGAAGCCCATCTGCTGCAGCGCGGCGAGGATCTGCTCGCGGTTGCGGCGCGGCACGCCTTCGAGGAGCTGTGGGATGCCCGACTTCATCCCCGGCGACAGGCGGGCCACGGCGCCGAAGTCGAGGAAGACGATGCCGCCGTCGGCTCGCACCAGGATGTTCCCCGGGTGCGGGTCGGCGTGGTAGAGGCCGTCGCGGAAGATCATTCGGCAGTAGGCGCGCAGCACCCGCTCGGCGAGCGCCCGGCGCTCGACGCCTAAGGCCGCGAGGCCGTCGAGATCGCTGATCTTGACGCCCTCGACGAAGTGGGCGGTCAGCACGCGGCGGGTCGAGAGCTCGCGCACCACGGCCGGGAAGCCGATCTCCGGGTCGCCCTCGAAGTTGGCGGCGATCGCCTCCAGCGAATCGGCCTCGCGCCCGAAATCGAGCTCCTCCGCGAGGGTGTCGCGCACCTGCTCGTAGACCTCGGTCAGGCCCCGGATGCCGAGCAGGAGCTGCACCAGGCCGAGGATGCGGCGGATGGTCGCGAGATCGCGGCGCGCTGTCTCCTCGATGTCGAGGTGCTGCACCTTGACCGCTACCCGTCTGCCGTCGGCCAGGGTGGCGGCGTGCACCTGCGCCAGCGAGGCGCTGGCGATCGGCAGGGGCTCGAAGCTGGCGAAGAGCTGCTCCGGCTCGCCGCCCAGCTCGGCGCGCAGGCGGGCGCGGATGTCCGCCAGCGGCCGCGGCGGGATGCGGTCCTGGAGCGCCTCCAGGTCGCCGCGGAAGTCCGCGGGCAGGAAGTTCGAGAGGATGCTGATGAGCTGGCCGACCTTGATGAACAGGCCCTGGACTTCGAGGATCGTCTCCTTGACCCGCCGGGCGCTCGCGCGGTGGCAGGCCGGGAGCGCTCGCTCGCGCCAGGCGGCCCCCCGCACCAGGGCCGCGAGCTTCACCCAGCCATAGCTCGCGAGCACCCGGAGGAGGGTCCTGTAGACCTTGAGCAACCGGAAGCGGCGCCGCGGCTGCGGCGGCGCAGGTTCGGGGCCGGGGTCCGGGCGCGACGGGTTGGGGCGCGACGGGTCCGGGCGCAGGGGCCCCGCGGCGGCCGCGCTCACGCCGCCTCGCCGGCGCCGCCGGACTCGCGCAGGTGTTGCACCTGGCGGGCGGGAGGCGCCCCGAAGAGGCGCCGGAACTCGCGGCTGAACTGCGAGGGGCTGCCGTAGCCCACGCGGTGCGCCGCTTCCGCGGCGGTCAAGCCCTCGTGGAGCATCAGCAGCCGCGCGTGGTGGAGGCGGATCTGCTTGAGGTACTGAAGCGGGGACGCCGAGGTCAGGGCCTTGAAGGTGTGGTGCAGGGCGGAGGGGCTGAGGTTCGCGGCGCGCGCGATGGTCGCCACGTCGAGCGGCTCGTCGAAATGAGCTCTCACGAAGCGCAGCGCGCGGGCGATGCGGTGCGAGCGGCCGTCCTGCAGGGCCACGCTGCGCAGCAGGTGTCCCTGCTCGCCGGCCAGCAGGTGGTAGAGGATCTCGCGCCGCGCGAGCGGCGCCAGAATGCGGCGGTCCATGGGGTCGTCGAGGGCGGCGAGCAGGCGCAGGACGGCCGAGGCAAGCCCCTCGTGCATTGCCGACACGCAGATCCCGGGCCGCACCGCCGATGCCTCCCGCGGCGGCCTGTCGTCGGCCATCTCGAGCATCAGGTCGGCGAGGTCCGAAGTCTCGATCTCCATCGACAGCGAGAGGAAGGGCTCCTCCGGGCTCGCCTGGGAGATCTGCGCCTCGAGCGGCAGCGGCACCGAGAGCACCAGATAGTGGAGAGGGTCGTAGGCGTAGACCTGGTCTCCGAGAAACGCCCGCTTGCTGCCTTGCGCCACGATGCAGAGGCAGGACTCGTAGATCACCGCCAGGCGGGTCGAGGGCCGGTCGACGCGGACGAAGAACAGGCCGGGCCAGGGCGAGGGGTTGCGGCCCTCCTGCGGCGTGCGCTCCAGGATCGCCGCGGCCAGTCGGGCCTGAACCGCGGAGCGTGCCGCGGGGCGCGGCGAGAGGGTCGGCGTGGCGAGCATGACGCGGCAGGATTATGGTACGGAGACGGCCCATCCGCCAGCGCTCGGACCTGACCTGTGCAGGATCAGGCAAGAGGCGAGCAGCATCCGGCTACCGCCCTCGCGCCGCGGCTCGCTACCATGCCGGTGGTGGGGCCGGCCTCGCGGGCCGGCTCCGAGACGAGAGGACGAGCCACGAAAGGGAGCGCATCCATGGAGACACGCGAGCTGGGGCGGAGCGGGCTTGCCGTTTCCGCCCTCGGGTTGGGTTGCATGGGGATGTCCGAGTTCTACGGGCCGAGCGACGAGGCCGAGTCGCTGGCCACGCTCGAGCACGCAATCGAGATCGGCGTCACCTTCTGGGACACCGCGGACATGTATGGCCGCGGGCACAACGAGGAGCTTCTGGGCCGGGCGCTCCGCGGGCGGCGCGAGCAGGTGGTGCTGGCCACCAAGTTCGGCAACGTGCGCGGCGAGGACGGCTCGTTCCTGGGGGTCGACGGCAGCCCGGGCTACGTGCGCCGGGCCTGCGACGCGAGCCTGGCGCGCCTCGGCGTCGAGCAAATCGACCTCTACTACCAGCACCGGGTGGACCCCAAGGTGCCGATCGAGGACACGGTCGGGGCCATGGCCGAGCTGGTGCGGCAGGGCAAGGTGCGCTACCTGGGGCTCTCCGAGGCCGGGGCCGAGACCATCCGCCGGGCGGCGGCGGTGCACCCGATCGCGGCGCTCGAGACCGAGTACTCGCTGTGGACCCGCGACGTCGAGCGCGAGATCCTGCCCACCTGCCGCGAGCTGGGCATCGGCCTGGTGGCCTACAGCCCGCTCGGCCGCGGGTTCCTCACCGGCAGCTTCAAGAGCCTGAACGATCTCGCCGAGAACGACTGGCGGCGCAACAACCCGCGTTTCCAGGGCGAGAACTTCGAGCACAACCGGCGCCTCGTCGAGCGTATCGAGGAGCTCGCCGGCGAGAAGCGCTGCACGCCGGCGCAGCTCGCCCTCGCCTGGGTCCTGGCGCAGGGCCGCGACGTGGTGCCCATCCCCGGCACGCGGCGCCGCGCACGCCTCGACGAAAACGCCGCGGCGGCGGAGATCGAGCTCACGGCCAGCGATTTGGCGCGCATCGGCGAGGTGCTGGAGGCGACGCCGGTCGCCGGCATGCGCTACCCGGAGGGGGCGATGGCCGCGATCGAAAGCTGAGGGCTCGTGAAGAAATCTGCTGCGCGGGCCGGGCGCTGCGTCGCGGGTCCTCCCGGGAATCCTCACATACTGCCGTGTATGCTGCGGTTCCCGGGTCCTCCCGCTCCTTGCGCGCGGCCCGCTCGCGACGATTTCTTCACGAGCTTTAAGCGCGGCGCTCAGCTCTAGCCGCTAACTCCCGAGGCCGAAGGTGACCTCGCCCTTGGGGCAGGCGAGCGTCACCTCGAAGCCGGGCGCCGCGGCCTTCTCCACGGCCACCGCGGCGCCCATCGCCACGAGCCGCTCCGCGAGCGCGGCCGGCTCGGGGTCGAGCACCGCGAAGGAGGTGAGCTTGCAGCCCGCGGGCGAGGTGGTCGAGGGATGGGGCGAGGCGGCGGACCACTGGATGAAGAAGGGTAGCTGCCAGCCCCGCGGGTCGAGGATCACCACCACCGCCCATTCGAGGCGCGAGCCGTCGGGGCGCTCGCGGGAGCCCTTCGACACCCCCGTGGTCTGATACCCCAGGGCCGCGAGCTGCCGCGCCTTGGCCTCGATGTCGTCGACGGTGACCGCCCAGCCCATGGGGGTGAGCGCCGCGTAGCCCTCGACCTGGGCGAGGTGCGGAGCCAGCTCCTTGCCGGGCACCGGCGCCAGGATCTCCAGGTAGGCCCCCGAGCCGAGCGAGGCCAGCGAGTTCTGGCTGCCGAGCCCGGGGTGCTGGCCGCCGAAGGCGGGCTCGACCCCGGTCTTGTCCCGGAGCTCGCGGACCCCGGCCTCGAGGCTCGAAACGCCGAAGATCACATGGTCGATGCGCACGCCGCCGCCGTCGGACGCCATCGCCGCCAGCGCGGCGAGCCCGATCCCTGCCACTACCTCGTTCATCGCACCCTCCCTCCGGTCGAGCGCCGCCTGCTCCGCGGGCGAGCTCCAAGCCTACACCCCTCCGTCACCCGCCTGTCACGCCCTCGCCCGGAGGCGCTCCTATCCTGGCCGCATGGTGAACGACACAACACATGGGATTCGTGTATGCGCGGCCCTGGACGGGCCGCCGGCCGAGGCGCCGCGGCTCGCCGCCCGCCTGGCCGCGAGCTGGGACGAGGTGGCCGAGGCGCAGGCGCTCCGCCACCGGGTGTTCGCGGGCGAGATGGGCGCCCGGCTCGCCAGCCGGCGGCCGGGGCTCGACGAGGACCGCTTCGACCGCTTCTGCGACCACCTGCTGGTGCGGCGCGCGGACAGCGGCGAGGTGGTGGCCTGCAGCCGGCTGCTGTCGGACGTCGCCGCGGTGCGCGCCGGCGGCTACTACTCGCAGACCGAGTTCGACCTCGACGCCGTGCTGGCCCTTCCCGGCCGCATCCTGGAGGTGGGCCGCACCTGCGTGGCCCCCGGCTACCGCAACGGCGCCACCATCGCGGTGCTGTGGTGCGGCCTCGCGGATTACGTCGGTGCGCACGGCTTCGACTACCTGATCGGCTGCGCCTCGATCGACGTCGCGGACGGCGGCTTCGGGGCGCAGAAGCTGATCCACCGCCTGCGCCGTGAGCGCTCCTCGCCGCCGGAGCTGCGGGTCAACCCGCGGCGGCGCTGGGCGGGGCCGGCCTACCCGCGGGAGAGCGAGGAGCTGCGCGTGCCCGCGCTGCTCAAGGCCTACATGCGGCTCGGGGCGTGGGTCTGCGGCGAGCCGGCGTGGGACCCGGCCTTCAACTGCGCAGACCTCTTCATCCTGCTCGAGACCCGGCGGCTCGAGCAGCGCTACGCCAGGCACTTCCTGGGGCGGAGCGCGGAGCCACTCGAGCAGCATCCTCGCGCGGCCGCTCCCGGCGCCTGAGCGGCCGGCCAGCCAGCCTGCAGGTCGAGGGCGGCTAGACTCTCGGCCACCCCATGGACCTCTTCGCCTCCGGCTTCCTGCTCTCGCTCTCCCTCTGCCTCGACCTCGGGCTGGTCAACGTCGCGGCGATGAAGACCGGCCTCGAGCGCGGCATGGCGCCGTCGCTCGCCCTGGGGCTGGGCTCCTCGGCCGGGGACCTGGTCTATGCCACGCTCGCCACCATGGGCGTGGCCTCACTGCTGCGCTTCGCCGCGGTGCGCTGGGTGCTGTGGCTGGGAGGCAGCGCGGTGCTGGTGTACCTCACCATCAGGATGCTGCGCGACGCGCTGCGGGTGAAGCGGCTGGAGGACTGGGCGCCGGCCGATCCTGGGGGCCGCCGCTCGCTCCGTGGATACTTCGCCCAAGGCTTCGGCCTCGCCATCGCGTCGCCGTCCGCCATCCTGTGGTTCGCCAGCGTCGGCGGAGCGGTGATCGCCACCACCGCCGAGCGCGCCACCAGCGGTTTGTGGCTGTTCTTCGCCGGCTTCTTCGCCGCCGGCCTCGTCTGGTCCGTGCTCATCGCCTGGGCGAGCAGCCATGGCCGCCGCTTCGGCGCCCGCTTCGTGCGCGCCTTGAGCCTCGCCTCGGCGCTGCTCTTCGCCGTGCTGGCGGTGAAAGTGTTCGTCGACGGCTACCGATCCCTCGCCGCCTAGCCCTCCGCGGCAGCCCTGCAACACCTCTTCCGACGATCTTGATTGACTACGGGAATGAACTAGAATCTTCGACAGGTACCAGCGGAGATTCGCGCATGCGCCGTGTCGCTCTTGCCCTGCTGCTCCTGCTCTGCGCCGCCGTCGCGGGGTCGTGGGCGGGCCCCGGCGCGCTCGCCGGCGAGGTGCCGCTGCCGCCGGCACCGGCCGGCCCGAGCGAGATCGAGGTCAGCTTCCCGGGCTACCAGGGCTTCGGGCTCCAGGGGACGCTGTCGCTGCCCTCGTCCGTCCCCGCGGGGGGCGCTCCGGCGGTGCTCCTGCTGCCGGGCTCCGGCGCCCCGGACCGCAACGGCAACCAGCAGCCTTTCTTCGTCACCAACCTGCTGAAACAGATGGCCGAGCGCCTGGCGCGCGAGGGCTTCGTGGTGCTGCGCTTCGACAAGCGCTCGGCGGCGACCTATCGGGCGAGCTTCCCTGTCGACCCCGCGCTGCTCGACGACTTCTTTGCCTGGGAGGGCTTCAGCGGCGACGCCCGAGCTGCCTTCGAGCTGCTGCGCGGCCGGTCCGAGGTGGATCGCGGCCGCGCCGCGATCGTCGGCCACAGCGAGGGCGGGCTGATCGCCCTGCAATTGGGCAGCGACCTGACGGCCACGGGCTCGGCTCCCGCGGCGCTGGTCCTCGCCGCCACCGCCGCCACCTCCATCGACCACGTGCTGCGCTTCCAGATCGCGCGATCGCTCGACCTCCAGCGGGTGGAAGAGGCCCAGCGCAAGGAGTACCTCGACGCCCTGGACCGCGGCATCCGTTCGGTGCTGGAGACGGCCACCGTGCCCGCCGACCTTCCCCAGGACCTGCGCCTTCTCTTCCCGCCCGGCAGCATGCGCTTGTGGCGCTCCTACCTCACGCTCGACCCGCTGGCCTTCGCCGGCCGTTACGGCGGGCCGGTGCTGCTGCTGCACGGGGCCGCGGACCTCCAGGTGCCGGCCGAGGAGCACACCGCGAAGATGCTCGCCGCGCTGGCGGCACGCGAGGGCGGCCGGCAGGAGCGCGTCGTGGTCCCCGAGGCCAGCCACAACCTCAAGCGGGTCTCCGGCCCCCAGGACCATGCGTTCGCCGGCGACGTCGTGCCCGAGGCCCTGGACGCGCTCACCGCCTTCCTCCAGCGCGAGCTGGCGAAGAGGTAAGCTCGGCGCCGCGCGTCCCGCGGAGCTCCACGTCCTCGCCGGAGGTACCTGCTTGAAGATCCTTCGCACTGTCCTTCCCGTTACCCTGCTGGCCGTGGCCTCGGTCGCGCCCGCGCGCGCCCAGCTCACCACACCGGCGCTGGTGGCGAACCTCAATCGAGGAGGCGCGCAGCACCAGGGTGTGGTTTTCGACCTCTTCGCCAACCTTGGCGGACAGGTGCTGTTCAGCGCCGGCAAGGAACCTGAAGGGTACGAGCTGTGGACCAGCGACGGCACCTCGCAGGGGACCCGGCTGGTCAAGGACCTTTGTCCCTACCCGTTCTGCGACGGCTGGCCGCGCCTCATGGGCACCACGGCCTCCCGCGCCTTCCTTTCGGCCGAGGACGGCAGCGGCTCGCGCCAGCTCTGGGTGAGCGACGGCACCAACGGCGGGACCCGCGTGCTGACCAGCTTCACAGCCTGGCGAACCCAGGACCTCGAGCACCACCTGCTTCATCCGGCGACCGGCAAGCTCTTCTTCCGCAACACCGATCCCTGGGTGAGTGACGGGACCCTGGCCGGGACCTTCAGGCTGGCGGAGCTCCTCGGCCCAGGCCCGATCGCCCTCGGCGACCTCCCGCGGGATTTCACCGCCGCTGGGACTTCCGCGTTCTTCACCGCCGGCGGCTCGACTCGCATCCGCGAGCTCTGGGTCTCGGACGGTTCGCGGAGCGGCACCCGCCTGGTGCGCCACTTTCCGTCGGACGGGGTTGGTCCGCTGGCTGGCGCGGGAAGCAAGCTGATCTTCGGTGCGTCCTCCCCCGGGAGCGGATACGAGCCCTGGGTGTCGGACGGTACGGAGGCCGGAACCCAGGTGCTGCGGGAGCTGGTCCCCGGAGACGCCGGCGCGGACCGTATCGCCATGCTGGCGTTTCCCGGCGCGGTTCCACGGGTCCTGTTCTCGGCCACCGTGGGCGACCACCACGAGCTGTGGGTGACCGACGGCTCGCCGGCGGGCACCAGCAGCCTGGCGTCGCTGTCGGGTGAGCTCAACAGCGCCGGCGGCCCGCCGGTCGTCCTCGCGGGGCGGCTCGTGTTCAAGGTCTTCAGGTCGAATGTCAGCGCGGAAGTCTGGAGCACGGATGGCACGCCGTCGGGGACGCAGATGATCGCCCCGGCGTGCACCGGCTGCTTCGACCTGGCCGAGAGCCCGTTCCGCCTGGCCGACGACCTCGCCCTCTTCGCCAGCCAGGGCCTCGCCGGGGGCACCGAGCTGTGGCGCACGGACGGCACGCCGCTGGGCACCGTGCGGGTCAAGGACATCTGCCCCGGCGCGTGCTCGTCGCAACCCTCTGGCGGCTGGCGCCTCGGTCACTCGGTGGTGTTCAGGACTCAGGCGGGCAACGTAGCGACGGCGCTGTGGCGCTCGGACGGCACCGAGGTTGGAACCTTCGCTATCACGGACCTGGAGCCGGATCGAGGCGTGCGCTCGGCGATCGAGGGTTCTGGAGGCAAGCTGCTGCTCACCATGCGCCGTCCTGAGGGCTTCTACGATCTCTGGGCTACGGACGGCACTCCAGGAAGCCTGGAACTGATCGAGCTTCGGCCGGTGAGCTTGGACTGGGGCTCGGAGCCTTCCCTCTTCGCGCCAGTCGGAGATTCGCTCGTCTTCTGGGCGCAGACTGCGGAGTCGAGCGGCCAGCTTTTCGCAACCGACGCTAGCGGCGGAGCTGCTCCCCTGACCTCGTTCGACCCGTCGATGCGCTACGGGGCCGCGGCCTCGGGCGCCGCGCAGGGCCACCCTCTCTACTTCCTGGGCTCCGAGACCACCGGCTCCGAGCTGTGGTCGGTCCACGGGGCGCCGCCCGCGGCGTCGAAGGTGACGAGCCTGGGCCCGTTCGACAGCGTGCTGGGGATCGTCGGCGGGCAGACGGCGTACTTCGTGCGGTCTGGGACTCCGTCCGCTCCCTCCGACCTGTGGATGACTGACGGCACGGCCCCGGGCACGCGGCGGGTGGCCACGGCGGTGGGCCCGACGACGAACGCCGCGATCTACGAGACCGCCGTCCTCGGCTCCGACCTCTTTTTCATCGGCGCCGGTGGAGACCTCTTCCGTACCAACGGCACGGCCGCCGGGACGGTGCGGGTCAAGGACTTCCCGGGGCCCACCCTGATCGACGCGCAGATGGCGCGCGTCGGCGACCGCGTCTTCTTCGCCGTGAACGGCGTCCTGTGGCGGACCGACGGCACGGAGGCGGGCACGGTGATGGTTGACGACATCGGTGGCGGCCAGCTCGCCTTCTGGTTCCTACGGGAACTGAACGGCGCTCTCGTCTTCCGCGCTTTCAGGGCAGAGACCGGCTTCGAGCTCTGGCGTTCGGACGGCACGCCCGAGGGCACCAGGCTGTTGCGCGACATCCGGCCCGGGCCGGCGAGCTCCTACTCCTACCTCCTGCTCCGCGCCGAGAACCAGATCTTCTTCGTGGGCAACGACGGCGAGCACGGCGAAGAGCTGTGGGTGACCGACGGTACGAGCGAGGGCACGCGCATGGTGACCGACCTCGCGGCCGGGCCCGCCTCGTCGTCCCCATTTCCCTTGCAGCCGGTCGGCGACGGCCGCCTCGCATTCTCGGCGTCGGACGGGGCTTCAGGCGACGAGCTGTGGATCACCGACGGCACGCTCTTCGGCACCTGGCTCCTCGCTGACTTGGCCCCGGGGCCGAGGTCCTCGACGCCCTATTCCCCGGCGCTCGTCGGCGATCAGCTCTTCTTCACCGCCGACGACGGAGTGATCGGCCGCGAGCTGTGGAAACTCACCCTCCCGGCCGTCGAGGAACCCTGCGCCAGCGCTCGCGACCTCTGCCTGCGCTCCGGGCGGATCCGGGTCCGTGTCGCCTGGCGCGACCCGCGCACCGGGGCCGAGGGCGTGGGCACCGCGGTGCCGTTCTCGGACCAGACCGGCTTCTTCTGGTTCTTCAACCCGTCGAACATTGAGCTGGTGGCCAAGGTGCTCGACGGCACCGCCATCAACGAGCACTTCTGGACCTTCTACGGCGCCCTGACCGATGTCGAGTACTTCATCGAGGTGACGGACCTGGCAAGCGGGCGCAGCCGCACCTACCACAACCCTCCCCGGAACATCTGCGGAGTGGGCGACACGACTTCGATCCCGCTCGGTGCCTCGTCCGCGACGGCGACCGGAACCCATTTCGAGCTGCTCGCGGAGCTGGAAGCGGAACCTCCAGTTCTCGCCGGGGAAGAGGCGCTCCCGCCGAAGGCCGCCGGCGGCTGCATCCCGAGCGCGCGCACCCTCTGCCTGGCGGGCGGTCGCTTTGCCGTCGACGTGGACTGGCGCAACCACCGCACGGGAGAGACGGGGGTAGGGACCGCAGTGCCCGGGCTCGACCCCAGCGGCTACTTCTGGTTCTTCAACCCGGGCAACATCGAGCTGGTGGTCAAACTGCTCGACGGCCTCGCGGTCAACGGCCGCTACTGGTTCTTCTACGGCGCGCTGTCGGACGTGGAGTACACGATCAAGGTGACCGACACCACGACCGGCGCCACCCGGACCTACGTCAACCAGCCCGGCAATATCTGCGGGCGGGCGGACGTGGATGCGTTCGTGCCGTGAGAGGGTTCCGCTACAATCGCCGGCCAGACCTCGGCACGAAGTACTCGGGCGCCCGGAACGTCGCCACCTTCGCATGCGAATCCTGATCGCCGACGACCACGCGCTGTTTCGCGACAGCCTGCGCAGCCTGCTGGCAGGTCGCGGCCTGGAGGTGGTGGGCGAAGCGCGGGATGGGCGCGAGACGCTCGAGCGTGCCCGCGCCCTGCAGCCGGACGTGGTCCTCATGGACCTGGAGATGCCGGTGCAAGACGGCCTGGTGACCACGCGGCTGATCAGCGCCGAGATGCCTCAGGTGAAGGTCGTGGTGCTGACCGCCTCCGACGACGACGCCAAGCTCTTCGACGCCATCAAGTCGGGCGCCCAGGGCTACCTGCTCAAGCACCTCGAGTCGGAGGAGTTCTTCTCGCTGCTCGAAGGGGTGGGCCGGGGCGAGCCTGCTCTCACCCCGGCCCTGGCGAGGAAGCTGCTCCAGGAGTTCGCCCGCCCGGACCGTTCGTCCGCCCCGGCCCGCGATCCCGACGCGTTGACCGACCGCGAGCGCGAGGTGCTGGAGCTGCTGGTCGCCGGCGTGACCTCGAACCGCAAGCTGGCGAAGCAGCTCGGCCTCTCCGAGAACACCGTCAAGTTCCACGTGCGCAACATCCTGGACAAGCTGCACCTCAACAACCGCGCGCAGGTGGTTGGCTTCGCGCTGCGGCACGGCATCGTGCCGCTCCCCGGCAAACCGGACTAGCAGCGCGCGGGCGAGCCTTCGCGCACGTAGAGCCAGGCGTTGACCGCGAAGCAGGCGACGGCGAAGAGCGCCATCGCGGTGTAGGCCAGGGCGGGGCTGCCCAGCTCCGACAGGCACCAGCCGAGGAGGAGCGGTGGGAAGAAGCCCCCCAGGGCGCCGACGCAGGAGACGAAGCCGATCACCGCGCCGGCCTGGCCCGGGTTGACGGTGGGGATGATCTTGAACACCGAGCCGTTGCCGAGCCCCGAGGCGCCGCAGATCACCAGGATGGTGGCGAAGAAGCCGAGGAAGGCATCCGGGGCGAGGAAGCGGCTCAGGCTGAAGCCGCCGAGGCCCATCACGGCGATGGCCAGCGCGGTGATGCGCCCGGCGCCGTAGCGGTCCGCGAGAATGCCGCCCAGCGGCCGCATCACTGTCGCCACCAGCGGCGCGAACGGCGCGTAGAGGAGCGGGTTCGGAGCGCCGCCCGGCGCCCCGGCGAAGACCTCCTGGATGATCAGCGGCAGCGACGCTCCCATCGCCACGAAGCAGCCGAAGGTCAGAAAGTAAAGCAGCGAGATCGCCCAGGTGTGGAGGTCGCGCCCCACGCGGAGCTGCGACGCCAGGGTCTTGGGTGGCGCGGGGAAGTCCCGGGTCCCGAACCAGATCGCGGCCGTCGCCAGCGCGATCAACGGCAGCCAGACGAGGGCCGCGTTCTGCAGCCAGACCGTCTGCCCGCTCGCGCCGAGGGCCTGGGGTGGGCCGCCCAGCGCACCGAGCACTCCGACTCCGATCACCGCCGGGATCAGGAACTGCGCGACCGTCACGCCCAAGTTGCCAAGCCCGTTGAGGCCGAGCGCCGCGCCTTGCTTCTGCTGGGGGAACCACAGCGTGACGACCGCCATCGAGGTCGAGAAGTTGGCGCCGGCGATGCCGGTGACGGCTGCCCAGAAGAGCAGCACACCGAACGGCGTATGCGGGTCGGAGAGGGCGAGGCCCGCCCCTACGCAGGGCACGGCGAGGAGCGCGGTGACCGCCGCGAAGCTCCGCCGGCTCCCGAAGCGGGAGACGATCACGCCGTAGGGGATGCGCAGCAGCGAGCCGAGGAGCACCGGCGTCGCGGTGAGCCAGAACTTCTGCTTGGCGGAGACGGCGAAACCCGCCGCGGCGAGCTTCAGCGACAGCGCAGACCACAGGAACCAGACGCCGAAGGCGAGGGTCAGGGCGAAGGTGCTGATGGCCAGGGTCCGCCAGGCCAGCCGTGCCTCGGGGAACGCCTCCACCACGGGCTCCGCGGCCGGCAGCCGGATCGGCCGGGGCAGGAAGCGTAGGGTGCCGGCCGCGGCGACGAACAGGGCCAGCGAGGCGTAGAACGCGGGCCAGACGATCGAGCGGTCGCCGCCCAGGGCGGTGTTCAGGCCCGCGGTCAAGAGCCAGATCTGCAACGAGACGATGAGCACCAGGAAGACGATCACCGCCAGCATGACGGTGTTGGTCTTCGCCGGGTGGGATTCCGACTGCGCGCGGCGGAAGTCTCTCAAGCCTCGCCCTCCGGGGTCTCGGCCAGCAGCCAGACCTCGCCGTCCCGCACCGCCAGCGGGAAGGAGCGCAGCGGCCGCGGCGGCGGACCCTGGAGGACGGCGCCGGTCCGCGGATCGAAGGCCCCCGCGTGGCACGGGCAGACGATGCGCTCTGCGCCGGGGTCGAAGTACACGGCGCAGGACAGGTGGGTACACTTCTGCTCGAAGGCGCGCAGCTCGCCGTCCTCGAGCCGCAGCAGGAGCGCCGGCTCGCCGGTACCGGGCAGGGCGAGCACCTTCATGCCTCCCGGCGGCACCTCGGAAAGCGAGCAGAGCCGCACGTCGCCCGCCCGCGGCTCGCGCGGCATCACCACGTCCTTGACCGCCACCCAGCCGCTGCCGGCGGTGAGGCCGGCGGAGACCAGCACCAGGAACTTCGAGAACTCGCGCCGCGAGACGTGCTGCGCCTCCACGCGCTCGATGGGGAAGTCGACCTCCCAGGCCGGTCGTGCCGGCAGTCTCGGTGTGTCGGTCATGGGTCCTCGCCCTCGCGGCCCTCAGTCGACGACCAGCTCGGTCGCGCCGGCCGGCATCATCACGTGTACCTTGGTGGTCACCGTCTGGGCACCGAAGCGGAAGACGTTCACCGGCGCGCTCGCCGGCCGCATCTCGGCGAGCTGCTCGCGGCTGCCGTAGAACAGGGCACCGCTCGGGCAGACCGTGGCGCACATCGGGCGCTTGCCGGCGCTGGTGCGGTCGTAGCAGAGGTTGCACTTCATCATCAGGTCGTAGGCCTCGACCTTCTGCGGCACTCCGAAGGGGCAGGCGAGCACGCAGTTGGAGCAGCCGATGCAGCGCGCCGGGTTGGCGGAGTGGACGACGCCCAGCTCGTCCTTGGTGATGGCGTCGGCGGGGCAGACCTTGGCGCAGGCCGGCTCGTCGCAGTGCATGCAGACCTGGGTGTAGGTCTGCGGCGAGGCCCGCCGGTCGACGTAGCCGACGTGGATCATCGCCAGCCCGCCGTTGGTCTCGCACTCGGCGCAGGCCACCTCGCAGGCGTGGCAGCCGATGCACCGCTGCGGGTCGATGAAGAACTCATGGCGGGTGTCGAAGCGGTGGGCGGTCATGGTCAGACGCTGGCGTGCGCCGCGGCCTCGCTCGCCGGCGGCGCCTTTCTGCCGGTGGGCTCGAGGCGGCAGGCGCTCACCTTGAACTCGGGGATCTTGGACACCGGGTCCAGGTGCCCCGAGGTGAGCTGATTGGCGGACTTCTTGCCCGGCCAGTGGTAGGGGACGAAGACCGTGTCCTCGCGGATGGTCTCGACGAGCTGGGCCGGGAACTCGGCCTCGCCCCGGCGGGTGACCACCCGCACCAGCTCGCGCTCACTGATCCCGTGGCGGGCGGCGAGCGCGGGGTGGATCTCGAGCAGCGGCTCGGGGTACTGCTCCACCAGCTTGCCGATGCGGCGGGTCTGGGTGCCGGAGAGGTACTGCGATACCACGCGGCCGGTGGTGAGGATCACCGGGTACTCGGCGTCGGTGACCTCGGCCGCCTCGCGGTAGGGCACGGCCTGGAAGTGGGCCCGGCCGTCGGTGGTCGGGAACTTGCGGTCCTCCCACAGTCGGGGCGTGCCCGGGTGGTCGAGGGAGGGGCAGGGCCAGAAGAGGCCGTGACCTTCCTCTAGCCGGGCGTAGGTGATGCCGTAGTAGTCGGCCGTGCCGCCCTTCGAGGCCAGGCGCAGCTCGTCGAAGATCGCCTCCGAGGTGGCGAGCGGCGTCGGGCGGCGGAAGGCGAACTTGTCGCCGGCGCCCAGCCGCTCGGCGAGCTCGAGCAGGATGTCGGTGTCGCGGCGCGCGCCCGCCGGCGGGTCGACGGCTGCCCGCACCCGCACCACGCGGCCCTCCGCCGTGGTCACGGTCCCCTCCTCCTCCTCGTGCAGCGAGCCCGGGAGCACGACGTCGGCATGGCGCGCCGTCTCGCTCAGAAAGAAGTCGATCGCCACGTAGAACTCGAGCTTCTCGAAGGCCTCGCGCACCATGCGGTTGTTGGGCAGGGAGACCAGGGGGTTGAAGCAGATCGAGAGCAGGCCGCGGATCTCGCCGCGATGGATGGCCTCGACGATCTCGTACGCGGTCAGGCCCTTGCGCGGCAGCTCGGGCTCCGACACGCCCCACACCCGGGCGATGTAGGCGCGGTGCTCCGGGTTCTCGATGTCGCGGTTGCCGGGGAGCTGATCGCATTTGTGCCCGTGCTCGCGGCCCCCCTGCCCGTTGCCCTGGCCGGTGATGGTGGCGTAGCCGCAGCCGGGCTTGCCGAGGCGGCCGGTGGCGAGCACCAGGTTGATGCAGGCGGAGACGTTCTCGACTCCTTTCGACTGGTGCTCGATGCCGCGCGCGTGCAGCAGGAAGCTGGTTCTCGCCTCACCCCACCATTCGGCGGCGAGCGCGATCTCGTGGCGCGGGATGCCGGTCCTGGCCTCGGCCCAGGCGAGGTCGTAGTCGGCGACCGCGGCGGCGGCCGCTTCGAAGCCGCTGGTGTGCTGCGCGATGAACTCGCAATCGACCTTGCCGGCCGCGATGAGCTGGTGGAGCAGCGCGCCGTAGAGCGCGGAGTCGGTGCCGGGCCGGACCGGCAAGTGGAGGTCGGCGGTGCGCGCGATGGGCGTCTCCCGCGGGTCGACGACGATCAGCCGCGCCCCCTGGTCGCGGGCGCGCCAGATCCAGTGGGTGAGCGTGGGGAAGGTCTCGGAGACGTTGCTGCCGCAGAGCAGGATCACCTCGGCCCGCGCCAGGTCGGCGAAGCTGTTCGAGGCGCGGTCGAGGCCGAAGGCCTTCTTGTTGCCGGCACCGGCGCTCACCATGCAGAGCCGGCCGTTGTAGTCGAGGTTGCTGGTCTGGAGCGCGACCCGCGCGAGCTTGCCCATCAGGTAGCTCTTCTCGTTCGACAGCGAGACCCCCGACAGCACGGCGAAGGCGTCGCGGCCGTGGCGCTCCTGGAGGCGCTGGATCTCCCCTACCGTCCGCCCCATCGCCTCGTCCCAGCCGACGGGGCGGAAGCCCTCGCCGGCGGCGCGCGCCAGCGGCGACAGCAGGCGGTCGGGATGGTTGCTCTGCAGGTAGCGCTGCACGCCTTTCGGGCACAGCCGGCCCTCGTTGAACGGGAACTCCTCCCAGGGCTCGAAGCCAACGACGCGCTCCCCCTTGACCAGCAGCTTGATGCCGCACTGCATGCCGCAGAAGCAGCAGTGCGTGGGGACCACCGCGTCCGGCTCGCTGCGGCCGGGGAGGCCGCCCGCCGGCGGGTAGTTGAGGTGCGGCCCGTGGTGCTCGATCAACTGTTCGGCGGCAATCGGGAGCTGGGCCATGCGCGAGCCCTCAGCCGAAGAGCGAGCCGGCCTGGCGCCGGGCCTCGAGGTGGGCTTTGGCGAGGGCCGAGCGTTTGCCGGCAGGCGACAGGTCGAGGTGCGAGCCACCGCCCGCGAGCCCGAAGTCGAGGCCTACCTCGCGCGACACCTCTTTGAGGTCGACGAGGTGGAGCTGCGACGCGAAGGCCTCGCCGGAGTGCGGGCAGACGGCCTGTGGGCCGCGCGCTCCCTCCTCGCGGTAGACGGCCACGCCGAGCTGCGCCGGCCGCTGGACGACGTGGAAGAACTTGCCGAACGGCAGCCAAACGAGGAACAGCACGACAGTGATGGCGTGGGAGATCGCCATGAAGGCGTGCGCCTTGCCGTGCAGCAGCTCGTAGTCGAAGGTCAGCCCCAGGCCGGTGACCGCCACCAGGACGAGGAGCACGAGCGGCATCCAGTCCACCTCGAACGTCTGGGTGGCGATCTGCCCGGCGTCGGTCATCCGCCGGCGGAGGAAGAAGGCGGCGCCGGCGATCACCATCACCGAGCAGATGTTGAGGGCGTGGAAGACCAGGAATGCCGCGATCGAGCCGAGAGGGAAGCGGAAGGCGGGGAATCCCGCGAGGTGCGCCTGGTAGATGCCGGGCCCGGCCAACGTGAAGTGTACCCAGCCGAAGGTCAGCGGGATGGTGATGGCGAACGCCGCCAGGCATCCCCAGGCGAGGAGGAAGTGGGCCAGGCCGCGCTTCGTGCCCCGCCGGAAGATGAACCGTTGCAGCACCACGTTGGAGAGCAAGCGCCGGGTGAGGAGCAGCCCGTTGCCGAGGAAGCGGCGGGAGAGGAGGTGCTGCACACCGCGACGCCAGTAGCGGCGCGTCGGGGGCCGCTGCAGCCAGACGGCGTAGCGATAGACGATGCCGAAGCTGGCGAAGAGGGTGCCGAAGAGGTAGGCCACCAGAGCGCCGTCGAAGTTGCGGAGGTTGCGCGAGCCGGCGATGATGGCCGCCAGCAGGAGGACCGTGGCCAGGCAGGCCCAGGCCAGGGCGCGAAGATTCAGCGTCGAGAACATCTCGGTCAGGGTAAGGCGGCGCTCCGGGGCCTCGCAATGCCTGAACAGGCGGCCTTCCGGGGCCACCCTTCGGGGTGGGGTGCCGCCCGCCCAGGAAAGGGTTGCGCAGGGGGTCGAAGGGCGAGCATGATCGCTCGATATCCCGGTCCTCGCCGGGTCGAGCCCCTCGATGGACGGCAACCGCACCTACCTCCAGACCCCGGAGCAATGGGCGCGCTTCCTCTCGGCGCTGACCCACGAGCTGCGCACCCCGATGGCCAGCCTGCGCCTGCTCTCCGAGCTCCTCGCCAGGAGCAGCCCGCGCCAGCCCGGCAGCCAGGAGGAGCGTTACGCCGCGAACGTCGAGGAGGTCATCCAGGACCTCCTCGCCCTGGTCGGCGAAGTCGCCGAGCTGGCGAGCCTGATGGGCGGCAAGGTGACCGTGAGATGGGAGGACGCGCCGCTCGGGAAGCTCGTCGACGAGGTGAGAGAGGCGGTGCGCCCCTGGGCGTGGGACCGCGGGATCGCGCTCACCGAGTCGATAGACCCGGCGCTCCCCAAGCTCCTGCGGACCGACGCCGAACGCCTGCGGCAGGTTCTCGTCTTGCTGCTGAGCGCGGCGGTGAGCCAGGCCGAGTCGGGGATCTTTTTCCGCTTCGATGCCGAGGGCCGGGGCCTGCGGGTGGTCGTCTCCTCCGACGGCCCGCCATTCTCGGACACCGCGCTCGGAGCCCTCTTCGAGCCTTTCGACCTCGGCACCAAGACCACGCGGCGCCGCGGCGGGCGCAGCCTGGCGCTGCCGCTGGCCAATGAGCTCGCCCGAGTGCTTGGCGGGACGCTCTCGGCCGCGAACCGCGGCGGGAGGCCGACGTTCGACCTCGTCATCCCCCCGGGGAGCGCTGAGCCCGGCCCGGGATCGGCACCGGGCTAGGGGCTCCCGCCGAGCAGCCTTCGCACCAGGCGCAGCAGCTCGTGGGTGGCGAAGGGCTTCTGCAGAAAGGCGTCGGCTACCGAGTGGTCGGCCGCGCGGCTGGCCAGAGCTTCATCGGTGTAGCCCGACATCAGCACCAGCTTCATGCCGGGGAAGGAGGCGCCGAGCTGGACGGCGAGATCGGCGCCCGTGCCGCCGGGCATGACTATGTCGGAGAGCATCAGCCGCACGTCGTGGCCACGAGCCTCCACCAGCGCGAGCGCGGCAGCCGGGTTGGCGGCCGCGAGCACGCGGTAGCCCTGACTCCTCAGCATCAGCTCCAGCAAGCCGCGGAACATGTCGTCGTCCTCGACCAGGAGGATCGTCTCGCTGCCCGCGACCTCGGCCGGCGCCGCCGCCGGCTCGGGCACTACGGCGGCCTCCGCCCCTCGAGGGCTCGTTTCGCCGGCCAATGGCAGGTACACGCGGAAGGCCGTGCCCAGGCCGGAGTGGCTCTCGACCGCGATGCCACCCTTGACGCGGCCCACGATGGCATGCACCGTGGAAAGGCCCAAGCCGGTCCCTTTGCCGGGTTCCTTGGTGGTGAAGAAGGGCTCGAAGGCCCGGCGGCGGACCTCCTCGGTCATGCCGGCGCCGGTGTCCCTCACCTCGAGCAGGGCGTAGCTCCCCGGCGGCAGGCGCCGGCCCTCGACCGCCAGCTCCTGCGCGGCGTGGTGGACGCCGAGAGCGAGGGTCAGGCTGCCGCCGGAGGGCATGGCGTCGCAGGCGTTGACCACCAGGTTGAGGACGAGCTGGTGCAGCTCGCCGGGGTCGCCCCACACCTTTCCGATCCCCGGCTCGATCTGGCGGACGACTGTGATGTCCTCGCCGATCAGCCGATCGAGCATCACCTCCAGATCCGCCAGCAGCTTGCCCAGGTCCACGAGCTGAGCCTGCAGCTCCTGGCGCCGGCTGAAGAGGAGGAGCTGCCGGGTCAGTTGCGCGCCGCGCAGCGCGGCGCGGTGGATCTCTTCGATGTGGGGGCGCAGCGCTTCCCCGGCCGCCATGGCGCTGAGCAGCATCTCGCTGTAGCCGCGGATGGTGCCGAGCAGGGTATTGAAGTCGTGCGCCACGCCGCCGGCCAGGCGGCCGATGGCTTCCATCTTCTGCGCCTGGCGGATCTCGGACTCGAGCCGCACCCGCTCGCTGATGTCGCGCAGGGTGCCCAGGAAGAAGACCTCGTCGCCGTAGTGGACCTCGCTCACCGCGAGGTCGAGCGGGAAGGTCGAGCCGTCGCGGCGACGGCCCTCGACCTGCCGCCCGATGCCGATGATCCGCGCCTCCCGGGTCGCCTGATAGCGCGCGAGATAGCCGTCGTGCTCCTCGCGGAAGGGCGAGGGCATGAGGATGCGGACGTTCTCGCCCACCAGCTCGTCGGGTGTGTAGCCGAACAGCCTCTCGATCGCCGGGTTGACCGACTGGATCACGCCGGCGGTGTCGATGAGCACCACGCCGTCGACGGCGGCGTTGACCACGGCGCGCAGGATGCCCTGCGCCGGGTCGTCGAACAGCGCCCGGGTCCGGCCTCTGCCTGGTGAGCTCGGGGGCGGGGAGGGGTCCGATCGTGGAGCGCGAGCCATGTTCCTCCGAAGTCGACGTGGACTCTGCCTCCATCGTACTACCGCCGTCCGGCCGGTCGCCGAGGCTCGCCGGCGCTTGGCAACCGAGCTCTATGCACTGCGGATCGGGCTCGCCACCGCGCTCGACGGCGCTGCTCCACGGCTGAAGGAGGACGATGGGTTCGCGGCTAGCGTGGTACTGCCCTTGACTTTCCTAATTTCTGACGCCTAAACTCCTTGATATGAAGCGCAAGCGAGGTCGTCCCAAGAGTCCCGAGCCGCTGGAAGTCTTCAACCTCCGCATCACCGCCCGCGCCAAGCACCGCCTCAAGGCGCTGGCAGAGCTGTCCGGCAAGCCCTCGAACGCGGTCATCGAGGCCGCCTTCTGGCAGCACCTCTCTGCTTTGCCCAGGCCTACGCGGGAGGCGGTCGAGCGGATCGCCTCGACAGTCGAGGCAGCTAGGGCAGGTGCCGAGCCCAAGGACGAGTGATGGGGCGATCACCTGGCGACGAGGCCGCGTGCTTGCAGCCACTCAACGCAGACGATCTGGAAACCGTCCTCGATGGCCAGCGGCGCTCGTTCGGCCGTATCCTCGGCAGGTTCGGCATCCCGGTCGAGGACGCCGAAGATCTGTTGCAAGAGGTGATCTGCCACTTCCTCCTGAAGCTGCCGGAGGTCCATTCCCCGGAGCCCTGGCTGCGATCGGTGCTGCGCAACCGCTGCCGGCTCTACTGGCGAAAGCGGCTGGGGAGCGAGGAGATGAGGGAGCGAGCGATTGCCTGCGGCCTCGCTTTGTCCGCTGAGATTGCCGGCTCGCCCGAGGGGAACATCCACACGCGCCTCGACCTTGCCAGGGCCCTGGCGCGGCTGCCACGCTCGAAGCGCGACCTCCTGCTGTGCCACGACGTCGAGGGCCAGAGCAGTCGGGAGCTTGCGCACCGCTTCGACTACCAGGAAACCAGCATCCGCAAGACCATAGCGCGCCTGCACGAACGGCTGCGGGCAAACCTGGCGCCACACGGTTACGATCGGATAGCGGCGCCCGCGCGCCGAAGAGAGGTCGCCTCCTAGCGCAATCTCGCACTCCGCATCTGAACTCCCTGCCCTCCGCACTTCCCTTCGGGCACTCTACTTTCTGAGGACGGTCGCTCGGCCGGCACAGGGCCGGCGTGCGCGCCCGCCCGGAAATGGAGTGTCCTATGCCTGGCTCGCGCACCGCTCGCCGCGCGATGGGGGGGTTGCTCGTCGGTCTTCTGCTTGCCCTCCTCGCCGCACCCTCGGCCCACGCAGGGCCGGTCAAGCTCTTCCGTGCTGAATCGTTCCTGGACTGGCTGTGGGAGGGGCTCGCCCGGGCGTTCGCCGGGCTTGCCAGGGGGGACAACATGATGGATCTGCGTGGGCAGGCCCAGGACGGGCCCAGCCCCGGGAACATCGGCAGGGGCGGCTTCACTAAAGAGGGCGGAATGATGGACCCCCACGGCCAGCCCCAGGGGGCTGCCGCTCCAGGCGGCACCACGGGCGGGGCCGGCGTAGCGGCCCCCGGCACCTAGCCTCCGTCCGAGGAGCCGGCCGGGCCTTCGCCTGCCGGCTCCTCATTTTTCTGTCTCGCCTGGCCCAGCTCGCGTAACCTGAATGAAGAGATTCCTTCTTTCCACGGCGGAGCAACTGCCCGATGACGGACATGCACGTGACCCTGGAGATGCTGTGGGCCATCGCCCGAGGCGAGAGAAGCCCTGGCGATCTGTCCTCCCTGATCGATTCGCACCTGCGGGTCGTCTGCCCGGTGTGTGCAGCAGCTCTCGACACCTTCGACCGCGAACGCGAGGAGAGCGGAGAGCCCCTGCTCCTGGACTACGGCGAGGCGTACCAGCGCGCGATGAAGCAGAGCCGCCAGGTCGCCAAGGCGTTCGAGCGCGAGAAGGCCGCCGCGAAACCACGCCTGGCCAAGGTGTTGGCCTTACCTGCCGAGGATCGACTGGCAGCGATCGAGGGGGGCGACGCCGACCTTCGCGGTCCTCTCCTCGCGGAGCTGCTGCTGGAGGAGAGCCTGTCCTACTTACCTGGCCGGCCGCAGGACGCCTACGCCATGGCTCAGCTCGCCAAGGCCGTGCTCTTCAAGTCCGAGCTGACGCCCGTCTCCACTGAGGCCTACGCCCGTACCCTGGCTCACCTCGCCAACGCCCGGCGGGCGGCCGGTGCCCTGCGGGAGGCGGCGGAGCTCTTCGACCACGCCCGGTTTTTCCTCCGACTGGAGGGCGGGGGTCATCGGTTGGTCCGCGCAGAGGTCGATACGCTCGAGGGCTCTCTGCGCCGCGCGCAGCGGCGGTTGAGTGAAGCCTCGGAGCTCCTGCGGAGAGCCATGACGGTCTATCGCCTCGAAGGACGGGCGACCGAGGAAGCTCAAGTCCTGCTCAAGCTCTCGATGGTCCTGCGAGAGCAGGGCGAGCTTCAGGGCGCCCTTGCTGTAAGCGCGGAGGCCCTGAAGGTGATCGACAAGCAACGGCAGCCGAGGCTCTATCTCCATGCACGACACAATCTAGCCTGGCTCCTTGCCGACGTGGAGCGCCCGGGCGAAGCCCGTCAGGTGATTGCGGCCAGCATCGACCTCTACCAGCGTTTCCCGGACCCCTGGACCCAGCTCCGCCGACTGTGGGTCGAAGGCAAGATCGCCCGCGGCCTGGGCGAGTTGGACGGTGCTGAGCGAAGCTTCCTCGCGGTGCGTGACGGCTTCCTTCGCCAAGGCGTGGGCTTCGACGCTGCCCTCGCCTCGCTCGACCTCGCCTTGCTCTACCTCGACGAGGGCAAGACCGCCGAGGTCAAGCGCCTCGCCGAGGAGATGGTGCCCATCTTCGAAGCCCAGGACGTCCACCGCGAAGCGGCCGCCGCGCTGCTTCTCGTCCAGGAGGCTGTTCGCCGGGAGCAGGTCACGGTCGCCTTGGTCAGGGAGGTGTGCAGGTTCCTGGAGGCGGCGCGCATGGACCCGGAGCTGGCTTTTCGGCGGGCGAATGAGTAGGCCACGCCGACCAATAATCAGAAGCTTGAGTAAGTTGGAGCAACGGCGTGAACGGCAACCCCAACGAGGAGCGAATTCGCGACCCCTCGTTTGACTCAAGGAGAGACACGATGTCCGCACGCGGCTTTCTCGGAGGTCTAGTCGTCGTAGTTCTCGCAGCGGCCCTGATTGCGCCTTCCACTGCCGGTGATCCTGTTCAAGGAGGCCCAGCTTCAGCGCCGCCCATCACTCGGGTGATTCAGCTCGAGATGACGGTCGCCCGCGACGGTGGCCAGGCGGACCTCACGGGCACGACAGGCTTGGGCTCCCCGCCGACCCTGCCCCGTGAATGCCAGGACACCTTTGGCGACGGGAGCTGCTTCTGCGTCGTGGCTGAGTCGGGCGGTTGCGCGGGAGTCCAAGGTAGCTGCTGGGCTCCTTTCAGCAACCCTTGCAAGAAGCCGACAACCTAGCCAGCGCACCGTTGGCTACCGTGGGATCACGCCGAGGTCATCCATAGCATGCCCAAGAGGCCCCCGGTCACCGTCTCCCGTCTGGCCCTGTGGGCTGCGCTCGCTCTGATCTGCTGCGGCAGCGCCAGTGCCCTGCCGCGGAAGGTCACTTTCGAGGCAGTCGTGAAAGAGCGCGGTGCTGAGCCTGGGGCCGCCGGTGCCAGACTACCGGAAGGGATGGTCTACCTCCAGCGAGCGGACGATCCAACGGTGGTCCGCGTTGCCGCCTTGAACCGGGAGGTGGAGCTGCCCGCAGGGGCTTGGACCTGGCAGGCGGAGGCGCCGGGGTTCATCACGGTTGGCTGGAACCTGGTTGCAGCCGACTTTGCCGGTGGCACAGCCAAGACGGCGCGCGCCGTCGCCGTCCAAGGCTGCGCGGTCGAGATGCGCAAGGAGGCGCGATTGCAAGCCTTCGATCGCCTCGACGTGATCGCGGTCGAAGCGAGCACCGTCTATCGCCTACAGCTTCCCGCCCGTGCCAGTTTTTCGGTCCCGGCGGGTCGCTTCTATCTTGCGGGGTTCGGCCCGCGGGGCCTTGTGGGTGTTTCCGGCCCTCACTCCTGCCGCGAGCACGCACCCCTGTCGCTGCCTCTCCCGTCAGCACCGGCGAGCCAGCACCATGCCCTGCTGGCTTCCTTTCAACTGCCAGCCGAAGCGGCAGAGCTGAAGTTGGCGAGCTTTCTCTCTCTGGTCCAGCCATCGGCACCTCGCGAGCGCCTGAACGTGGCCGTTCCGGCCGCCACCGTTTGGATGGGGCCACGCGGCGTGTCCTTGTTCCCGCAGCTTCCGGCCGCGCCGGAGTCGGACTGGACAGTGCAGCACTCCAGTCTGCGCTCGCTGGAGCAGACGTTCCCAGCAGTCGGTGGCGGCGCAACAGCCATCGAAGGCATCGTACTCCGGCGGCGCCCGGCGCTGAGGATCCCGATCGCCTACCAGCCGGCCAGGCGCCACAAGGTAGCGAAGCTCGTGGGCTTCTCCTGCGGTCGCCGAGACCGAAGTGAGGATGCCTACATCCTGCCCGACTCCTGCACGGCACTCGACACTGCGCATCGCTTGCGCCCCGGCCTCCACGACTACGTCTTTCCCGACTTGGACGATGGCCAGTACCTCTTCAGCGCGGAGATCGACGACGAGGTCGTCTACGGCCTCGGGAACTGGTTCAGGCCATTTCTGGCCCGGGAAGCCACAGCTTTCGAGGAGGTAGATCCGCTGCCGCTGCGAGAGCTACATCTGTGGGGCCACCTGCTCAGGGACCGCGAGCCCGTTCCCGGCGAGGTGCGCGTGTACTCCGTCGAGTACCCGGGCAAGGTGCTCCGCTATCCGACGGACGACGATCTCCTCTATCACTGGTTCTTTTTCGGCTACCTGCCACTTTGGGACAAGGACATCGAGCGCTTACCTACGGCAGCGCATGGGCGTTCGAAGGAGGAGCTGCGGGGGCTCTATTTCGGCTTCGTGCTGAGCGCCTGTACGGAGGAGACCTCCTGTCGCGTATATACCTCGGGCTTCTCGGTCGCTGGTGATGGGAGGCTCGATCTGGAATTGGGCAGCGACAGCGAGGTAGAGGTCCGTGTCGTGGACGATGACAGCGGGAAACCCATCGAGGGGGCGATGGTGGGTACACGGGCGAGCCAGTGGGGGCGGACTTTCCACTACTTCCAAGGTGAAACGATCGTTCGCGACAGGCAGAGCAAGGGCCCTAGTCTCACCGTGCTGCCAACCGACTCGGCCGGCCTGGCAATCCTCCGCGTGCCGCCGGGCCGCTCGGAGATCGGGGCTGGAAAACCTCCTGACTACCCATCAAAGGAGAAGGAGGTCGAGGTCGCTGAGAACGAACGGGCGGAAGTCGAGCTCCGCCTAGAACGAGACAAGGAAAACCCCGAGCAGCCTCGCTTCGCGTTCCCGGATGGGAGCCCAGTGTCGAGGGGCTTTCTCCAGGTCTTCGATCCCCAGGGCAGACGCCGTCCCGGCTGCCACACCACGACCACCGCCGATGGCAGAGCGCGGTTTCGCGAAGGTTGTCTTGCAGGCAACACCATCGTAGTGCTCCACCCACGCGCAGCGGTGACTTTCCTGCCGGGCGACGGACTGACGGCGGCGAGCAAGACAGTCGTCGAGCCGGCACCTCGCCGGCCGCTGGGGCTTCGCCTGGTGGACGAGCGAGGAAATCCAGTACCGGGCACCATGGTGGAGCTGCATTACGGCCCCATCGTGCTGGACCCGCGGGACTATGCAGCCACGCAGTCAGCGAGTGGCGAGCCATTCATCAACCCGGCGGACTCGGCTGGCGAGATCGTCCTACGCGGGGTCGAAGGCTCGGCGTCGCAAGCGCCAGAGGTTGGGGTCTTCGGCGCGCCGCGCTCAAGAGCCGTGAGCCTCGCCGGAGTCCAAGGAGGGGAATTCCTTGAGATCGTGGTGCCGTAGAGGACTGCTGCTCGTGGGTTTCGGTCTGCTCTGCTGGGGAGCGTCGTCGGGAAACGAGCGAGGTGGCAGTGGCCGGACCCGCGTCCTGGCGCGCGTGGGGGGCGTCCCAATCTCCCTGGCAGACGTGGATGTACGGGTGGCGGCGGACCTCGAGCTGCTGCGGTTCAAGCGGCTTCAGGCGGAGGCGGCATACGTCCACGGGGTGCGGCAGGCGAGGGTCAAGGCCCTCGAGGCGTGGCTCGACGAGCGGGTGATTCCGCTCGCGGCCCAGGAGCAAGGCATTTCACACGAAGCTGTCCGAGCGGCCCTGCAGAATCGAGGGGACTATGAAGCCTTGTGGCGCAAGCACGGCGTCGAGCTGGCCGCGCCCTTGCGAGACGACCTGGACCAGGTGCGCGGCCCGGCTCGCGGGCCGAGGAGTGCGCAGGTGACGATCGTCGAGTTCGCGGACTTCGAGTGCCCGCACTGCGCTGCTGTCGTGGCCGTGCTGCAAGCGGTGCAGGGCAGATTTCAAGGCCAGGTGCAGGTGTTGTTCCGGCACTATCCACTCGCCCTGACCGGTGCCAATTCCTTCCGAGCTGCCGAGATCGGCGTGTGCGCCGAGGAACAGGCGAAGTTCTGGGAGCTATACGAGCTGTTCTTTGTGCAGCAGGAGCGGCTGCGGGCGGAAGGTGCAGATGCCCTTGCGGCCGGCCTGCGACTCGACGAGGCTCGCCTGCGGGAATGCCTGGCCTCGGGCCGGGCGACGAAGCGCGTGCGCGAGGACCAGGAGGAAGGCGCGCGGGCAGGCGTCGTCGGGACTCCCTTCATCTTCGTCAACGGCGTCATCCGAGGTGGAAACACCTCGGTCGAGGGCTTGAGCAGGCTGGTCGAGGAGGAGCTGGCGCGGATTGCCGGCGGCAGGCCATGAAGCCGAGGAGCGCGCCCTCGGCCGTGGAAGGCG
Organism: Thermoanaerobaculia bacterium; assembly: GCA_044869805.1. Classification (GTDB taxonomy): domain Bacteria; phylum Acidobacteriota; class Thermoanaerobaculia; order Multivoradales; family SZUA-115; genus CAWDVR01. The sequence continues at coordinate 45,185 of JBIOXV010000062.1, forward strand.
GCTGAAGGGGATCGATGGGTCCCCCCGGCTCGCTCAGCCAGGCGGCGCCGAGGTGTAGGTAGCCACCGACAGCAGGTAGACCACGGCGCCCGAGCCCACCAGCAGCCCGCCCACGAGGAGGAAGAACAGGAACGAGGTGGGATGCGGCCAGAAGAGCGTCGCCGCCTCGACCAGCAGGCCCACCCCCACGAGCAGGCCGGCGAGCCTGAAGCGCCGCACCAGGCGAGAGTCGAGACCCGTCACGGCCGCACCTCCTGCCACCGGGGCTTGCCTTCGAGCTCGGCCACCTCGTGGGTCATGTCGTGGCACTCCAGACACGAGGTGGTGTTGGCGCCCAGCTCGGCCCGCAGGTCGCGGTGCAGGTCGCTCTCCTCGAAGGAGCGCGCCCCGGCATGGCAGTGCAGGCACTCGCGGTTGTTGTAGGGCTCGTAGAGCTCGATCTTCTCCGGCACCTTGCCCACGTAGTACACCCAGACGTGCCGCAGGCCTCTGAGCTTCGCCTTGGCGTCGCCGAACATCGTGTAGTCGGTGTGGCAGGTAAAGCAGGCGCGGTCGCGCGGCACGAGGTGGTTCTGGAAGTGCCGGGCCGGCACCCAGGCGGCGTCGTCCACCCGGAGGCTCTGCCCATAGGGTTCCATCACGTGGCAGGAGAGGCAGAACGCCGTCGACTTCGAGTGCTCCACGTGGGCCGAGAGACCCACCGCCGTCGCCAGCAGGGGCAGCAGCAGGAGGGCGACGAAAGCGAGGATCCTGCCGCCGCTCGCCGTGGTGAGCGACGGCCGCCGCAGCAGCACGGCGATGAGCGCCAGCGAGATGCCGACCGTCGAAACCACCACCACTTCGGGGTACGGCATGCCGCCTCCCGGGGGCTCTTCCCTCTACTGTTTCTGCAGCCAGGCGATCAGCGCGGCGAGCTCCTCGTCGCCGCCGGTGAACTCCTTGCCGTGCTTCTTGCCGACGATCTCGATCTTCTTGCGCAGGTAGTCGGAGATCTTCTTGGCGTCCCGCTTGGCGGCGCGCCCGGTGAGGTCCGGCCCTTTCATCTTCTCGGACTTGGTGGTCGCCTCGATCCCCGCCGAGGAAACCGAATGGCAAAGGTTGCACTTCTGGGCGAGGAAGATCTGCTTACCGTCCGGCGCGGCGCCGGCCTGGGCCGCCGCCGGACCGGTAAAGCCGCCTGCCAGGGCGAGCCATAGTGCTGCGAGGAGCGTCGACCCGGCGAGCACGAGTGTCTTTCTCATCGCGGTTTCTCCTTGCAGTGTCGCACCCTCGGACTTCGGTAGCAGGCCCATCCTAGGTACTGCTCGCCCTCGCGCCCACATCCTGGCGGGTAGGGCCGTCAGGCCGGGCCGCCGCCGGGTTCTCCCACCCCGCGGGGCGGGGCAGTGGTCGAGGTCGGACGGGTTCGCGGACTTCACCGCCACGCCGGGGGGCCTGCCGCTCACCGGCCGGCCCCAGCCGCAGGCGCTCGACTTCGAGAACTACGAGGACATCGAGCTGCTGACGCTGCTTGGCCGGGTGGAGTACCGGATCAGCGACCAGGCTTCGGCAGGGAGCCTACCGGGCCAACGTGTTCAGCCTGGAGCTCACGCTCGGGTTCTGAGCTGGTAGCAGAGCTGCATGCACCTCCGCTGTGATGGCCCGCGAGCGAGGCGGGCCGAGGAGGTACAGATGTCCAGCGAAGTCTTGAATCTGGAGTCACTGCGGGAGCTCGGCGCGACGCGCCCCGGCCCCTGTGTTTCGATCTACCTCGAGAACCCTGGTGCCGGCGACACCTATCAGGCGCCGGTCCGGCTTTCCCAGTTGCTGGCGCGCGCCGAGTCGGAGCTGGAAGCGACGCCGACGGAGGGGATCGATGCCGGCGAGCTGCTGGCCCCGGTGCGGGTGCTCCTGGAAGAGTCCTGGCCGTGGAAGGGCTCCGAGGTCAGCATGCTGGCGCTGTTCGCGGCCCCGGACTTCTTCCGCCAGGTCGCGGGCCGCTTCACCGGCACGGAAGAGGCAGTGGTCGGCAGCCGTTTCCGACTGCGGCCCCTGTTCTCGCTTCTGGCGGTGCCGGAGCGGTACTACGTGCTGGCCCTGAGCCTGAATCAAGTGCGGCTGGTCGAGGCGACGCCGCGAGCAGCGCGCCGGCTGCCGCTGGGAGAGATGGAGCAGGGCTTCGTCGAAGCCATGGGGTACGACGAGTTCTACTCCGAGCTGCAAGCGCACAGCGCCGGTGCCCGCGGCGGCGGGGGAACGCGCCGCGCGGCGATCCTGCACGGGCACGGCGACAAGGACGAGGAGAAGCTCGAAGAGGATCTTCGCCACTGGTTCCGGCGCATTGCCGACGCGGTAGCGGGGTTGGGGCTCGATCGCCGGGCCCTGCGCGTGCTCGCCACCACCCGCGAGCATGCGCCGCTCTACCTCGCGGCCAGCCGCGACCCGCTGTTGCTGCCCGCGCCCGTAGCCGGCAACCCCGACCGGCTGAGCGACGCCGAGCTGGCGGCCAGGGCGCTGTCGCGGGTCGAGGAGGCGCTCGCGCGGCAGCGGCAGGAAGAGCTGGCGAGCTGGCGCGAGGCGCTCGGCAGCGAGCGCGCCACCGGCGACCTGGCGGCGGTGCTGCGGCTCGCCCGCCAGGGCCGTGTGCAGGCCGTCTACCTGCCTGCCGATGCCGAGCTGTGGGGCTCTTACGACGCGGATGGCGACCGGCTCGAGCTGCACGCCGAACGCCGGCCCGGCGACGAGGATCTGCTCGAGCGCGCCGCGCTCGAGACCCTCGAACGCGGCGGCGAGGTCAGCGAGATCGGGGATTCCGCGGAGCTGGGCGGCGCCCCGCTGGCGGCGCTGCTCCGCGGCTGAGGCTCCTGGAGCTCGATCTCGGGGGCTGAGCGCCCGCAGGGTCTCTTCTAGGGCAGGACCAAGGTCCAGGCGCTGGTATCGCCGCTCTCGAAGCCGTCGGCGAAGATCGACTCCGCGCCCAGGCAGCCGTAGCAGACCAGCGCGAAGTCCTGGTCGGTGGCGTCGCCCTCTCCCGGCAAGCCGTCGGAGGAGAGGTTCGCGGCCAGCACGCGGACCGTGAGGCTCGATGCTCCGGCGGGCAGGAACACGCCCTCGGTGTTGTTGCGGTCGTCGGCCGTGCCGCCGGTGGCCGAGTTGCCGTCGCCGCCGAAGACGTTGCCGAGATAGGTGTCGGCGCCGACCTCCACCACCAGGTCGAGATCGTTGTTCCAGGCCGGAGTCGAGCCGCCCAGCCCGTGGCCCGCGGCGTCGGTCCACACCAGCATCAGGCGCACCGGCTGTCCGGGGTCGGCCACGGTGAGCGTTTCGCTCCACTCCTCGCCGGTGTTGTCGAAGACCAGAGGGTTGTCGAAATAGGCCACCTCGACCTGCGGGTCGAGCACCGGCGGCAGGAGCATCCGCCCCCAGCCCTGCTTGCTGTCGAAGCGATGGCCGAGGGCGGCGCCGTCGGCGTCCAGGTTGCCGGCGAGGTCGCGGGCCACGGGCAGGAAGGCGGCCTTGACCAGGGCCGGACTGGGGTCGGCCGCGAACCGGCCGCGGTAGTACTCGATGAACAGGGCCACCGCGCCGGAGACGTGCGGCGAGGCCATGCTGGTGCCGCAGAGCGTGTCGTAGCTGTTGGTGGGCACGGTCGAGTCCACCTCGCAGCCCGGGGCCACCAGGTGCGGGATCTTGCGGCCGTCGAGCGCCGGCCCGTGGGCGGTGTTCGAAGACAGGTCGTCGAGGTCGAGGATCTGGGCGCCGGCGCTGGTCTGCATCTTGGTCGAGCCGATGTTGAAGATGTTCTTGGCCTCGTCGGGCGTGCCCTGGGTGCTGGTGCCGCCGAACCCGTTCATGAACGACAGCACGAAGTGGAACGCCTGGTTGCCGGCATTGACCGCGTCTGCGTCGCGCACCCCGATGTCCACCTGCAGGGTGTCGTTGTCGTAGCCCTCCGGCGAGCCCGCAGGGCCCCAACTGTTGCCGGAGAGTGGAGCGCCGTTGGCGTAGGACTGCCGCATCAGGAGCAGCATGCCGTCGGCCTGCGTGTACCACGGGCTGTAGACCTGCTCGATGAGGTTGGCGCCGGGCGCCACCCCCAGGCCGCGCAGGAAGCCGTTTGCGTCGAGGGTGCCGGAGGAGCCGTCGGCCGCCATGATCCCGGCGGTGTGCGTGCCGTGCGAGGAGCTGGTGCCGCTACAGGTGCTGCCGGTGCAGGCGAGGAAGCGGTTCACCAGGTCGGGATGAGTCTGCTGCACGCCGCTGTCGACGTTGGCGATCAGCACGCCGGCGCCCGACAGGCCCACCGTCCCGAGCCAGGCCTCGTAGCCGGGGAAGGCGACGTTGCCGCCGTCGACGTTCTCGGCGTTGACCTGGTCGCTCATCTCGCCGCGCAGGCCGCCGTTGGTGGGCTGCGGCTGCACGCTGTAGACGCCCGGGATGCGCGCCGCCTCCGCCAGCCGGTCGCCGGCCAGGCGGACGGTGGCGACCTCGAAGCGGTGGTCGAGCACGCCGCGCGACTGGAGCACGGCGCCGAGCGCCGCGAGCCCGCGCACCACGCGGTCGCTGCCGGCGGCGCGGATCACCACCACGTCCACGCCGATCGGAGCGGCGCCGAGGGCACGGAAGCGGGGCAGCAGCCGATAGGCGGGAGCAAAGGGCCCGACCCAGCGCACGAAGCCGCCGGCCTCAGTCGTGCCGGCCTCAGTCGTAAGGTTAGCGAGCGGCGCGGCCTGGAGGTCGCCCCAGACGATGAAGGTGTAGGGGTGCACGTACTGCAGGACGCGCAGGCCGGCGCCCTCCAGGCGGTCGAGCCACGCCTGGCGCACCGGTCCGACCAGTTGCACGAGCTGGAGATCGGTCCCGGCGGCGCGCGGCTCGAGGCCCGCCGGCGCTTCCGGGGGGCCGGCCTTGGGGTCGAAAGTCACCTCGCCGAGGCGCAGGCGGAAGTCCGTCGCGCCGGACTCGTTGGCGCTCTCCTGGGCGGCGCTCTCCTGGGCGGGCCAGGAGCCGAGCAACAGGCCCCAGGCAGCGGTGGTCAGCAGCAGGCGACGGAGCGGGCGCGCGTGCATGGAGCCTCCAGGCGAGAGCAGTCTGCAGGCCGATGCCGGCCGTCGCGGATTGTAGTTCATCGATCACCAGCTCGGCCGGCGCCGGGCGGCCTGGGGTCGCCCGCTTCGTCGTCGGCAGAATCTGCATCGGGCGCCGGCGTGGGAGTGCCGATGCGGACCGGCGTGAACGACGGCGGGTCGCTCGCCGGGAACGACTCGTAGGAGGCCTCCTCTACCGGGTCGACCGGATCGACGCGGGGGCCTTTGGGGGGCTGCTTTCCCGGCGGCGACGCCGGCCCGGTCGGCGCCGTGCGGTCTCGTTCGTCGTCCATGGCTGGCCTCGCTTCCTGGTGAGTCGCACGATCGTGCGGCCCACCAGGAGGGCAAGAGCCGTGCCATTGGGACTACGCGCAGATCTGCACGCAGGAGTCCCAGTCGGTGCCCCAGTCCGCGGCGTCGAGGCACCAGGCACTGAACGGCACCGCCTGGCCGCTGCAGCAACTGGTGTCGGACTCGATGTCGTCGGCGCCGCCGGCAGAGGTGACACCGCGCGGGGGAGGCGGGGCGAGGCATGCGCTCGTGACCGGGTTCTCTCGATACAGGCTATAGTTCGACCTCTCAGTCAAGGAGAAAGTTCGTGACGCATGGCTTCCCGGCGACGGTTTGCTTGTTGAGCACCGTGTTGCTCGGCGCCTGTGCGGCAGCCCCTCCCGCCTCCAGGCCTGCATCCAAGCCCGCGGCCGCGCCAGAGCTCGAGAAGAGCGAGCGCCTTTGCAACGAGCAGGCGCGGGCCCTGTTCTTCGACAAGATCGGTGTGCCGGAGGGGGAGCAGGCCGTGGATCTGGCGTTCGACGAGCGCCACGTCTGGGTGCTCTTCCGGCCGTCCCGGCTGCTGCAGGTGGATCGCGGCACGGTCACCGGCAAGGTCGAGGTGCGGATGCTGAACGGCGCGGCGGGGGAGAGCTGGTCGGCGATCACTCTCGATCCCCGGGACGGCAGCCTGTGGATCGCCGCCGCGCCCTTTCACTTCAAGCGCGTCACCCCGGAGCTCCGCGTCGAGACCGTCCGCCTGCCCCAGATCAAGGGCGAGGGGACGTTCGCCCAGATCGCGCTTACCGCCGAAGAGATCTACGCTCGCCCGCTGGTTGCCGAGCACGAGCTGTGGCGCTTCGACCGCACGGGCAAGCTGCTCGGGGACGCCTTCCCGCGCGCCGGGGACGAAGCGGCGCCGGCGGCGATCCGCGAGGGCTGGGCCGGGAGCATGCGGCTCGAGCGCGGGCGGAACGGACGCCTCCTGGCCTGGCGCTGGAGCGACGGCACCGTCTACCTGGCCGGGCCGGATGGTGTCTGGACGCCGACCGAGGAGCCCATCCTGGCCGCGGTGCCGGATCCGTCGGTGCTGTCCGGCACAGCCGTGGGCACGCGCCGAGAGCAGTGGTTCTTCCCCGGTCAGGTGCGTAACCTCTTCTACCTCCACGGTGAGCCGATCCTCCTCGGCGGCGGCACCATCCCCGCCTTCGGCGTCCGAGCCACCGTCCTGCTGCTCCAGGACGGCGCGAGACTTCGTCCGGTGCTCGAGGAATGCGCCGGCGCCGGGCAGGTCGGCCTGCTCGCGGTAAGGGCGGACGACCGCGGCTACGCCGCGATCACCGAGGCGGCGCTGATCCAGGGCAGCTTCGAGGTTCCTTGAAGGGAAAGGAGAACCCCATGCCGATGCGAACCGAGGCCTGGAGCCCCTACCGGCGAAGCCTTGGCGCAGCAGCGTGGCTGTGCCTGGCCGGCAGCCTTCTCGGGAGCTGCCGGCCGGAGGAGGCGGTGCAGGCTGCGGGCCCGCCCGTCCCCTGCGCGGCGACCGACGCCGAGATCCGGCGCTGGATCGAACGGCCGTCGCTGCCCGACAATCCCGCCGGTGCGACCCCCTCCTGCTTCGCGGAGCTCGCCTGGCAGCAGCTCTTCGCGGTGACCGACCGCGAGGGCCCGGCCGCCGCCCCGCGATTCGCCACCTGGCCCAGCGACCAGACCCTGTTCCCGGCGCAGGGCCAGCCGCCGCCGTGGAAGACCGGGCCCGGGGCGATGAAGGTCCGGCCGCTGCGCAAGGGGCTCGGCATGCCGGGGATCGGCCGCGTGGAGGCCGACATCCTCACCGAGGCGGCCGCGCTGACGCCGCTCACCGATCAGCGGGGGCGATGGGCGCACTTCTCCGTCGTCGTCGACCGCCAGGAATACGAGTACATCCGCTGCTGCGAGCTTTACCGGGGAGGCTGCTTCGATGCCGTGGGCAGCGCCGCCGGGAAGCCGCCGATCGCCATGCCCGATGGCTCGCTCGAGCTGAAGCTCGCCTGGAGGGTGCTCGAGACCTGCGACCTTCCCGACTCGCCGACGCCCTGCACCGCGGACGACGCCAGCCGCTACCTCACGGTGGTGACCGAGCTCGAGCCGTACTCGCTGAAGCTGGCGGATCGGCCGGTGCGTGCCACCCTGGGGCTGGTGGGAATGCACATCGTGCAGAAGACCGCGAGCTATCTCGACCGCATCTGGGCCACCTTCGAGCACGTGGACAACGTCCCGGGCTGCGGCCAGGCGGGCGGCCGGCCCGCGGGCTCACCGGGGTGGAGCTTCTACGACCCGGGCTGCGAGGACCCCACCGGCGCCGGCCACTGCGCCGACAACTCTTACTGCGCTCCCTGCCCGGTGCGCGTGCCCCCGGAGGTGGCGGCCGCGTTCAACGAGAGCCACACGCCGATCCCCATCGATCCGGCAACCGGGGAGGGCGTCGTCACCTGCACCAGCTCACCCATCGACTTCAACCGGCCGGTCGAGCTCGGCGACGGCCGCACCTACATGATCCACCTCTTCGATCCCGCAACCTGCCAGGCCGACCTCATCCCCACCCAGGCCTGCCGCGCGACCCCGATCGACGCGCCGCTCGCCGGCTTCAACCAGCGCGTGAGGCAGATCCTCCACGGGCTCGGCGGGAGCGCGGCCCCGCTCGCCCACTACGAGCTGGTGGGCGTGCTGTGGTACGACGGGGACACGCTTCAGCCGCCGGCCGGGACGGCGCTCGCCAACACCACCATGGAAACCTTCCTCCAAACCCTGCCGCAGGGCTGCGTGGTCTGTCACGTCGGCAACCAGGTGAACCCAGTGCCCGATCAGCCGCCGATGAACTTCGACTCCGGCCTCGCCGACCGCAGCATGCTCTTCCAGCAGATCCGGCAGTACGCGGGGCAGTGCAGCGCCGACCAGCAAGCCCGGTGCGCCGCCTGGGCGCAGGGCTGCCCCGGGGGCTGAGGCGCGCGGCGCGCACCGGGCCCCCGGACGGCCTGGCCCAACTGCGGCCCGGCCGTGTCCTACCTGCAGATCTGGAGGTCGTCCACCACGAAGTCGGCTGGGAAGGCCTCGAGGATGGCGCCGGGGTAGTCGAATTCGATCGCCAGCACGTCGGCGAAGCCGGGATCGAGGAACGGCTTGCCGGCCGCCACCTCCGTGCCGTTGATCGCCACCGCGAAGGTGTCGGCGTCCATGTCGAGAGTGATGAGCACCTCGTCGACGACGTTGATCGCGTATCCCACCGCCAGCGTCTCGGTGCCGCTGCCGCCCTGGAGGGTGTGTTCGCCGTTGTCCGCCGTGAGCAGCAGCGCGCGCAGGCCGGAGCTCGAGCGGACGGCGATCGTCAGCTCGGGTGTGTTGACGCCGATGGTGGTGTGGAACCCCTCGAAGCCGACCAGGATCTTGCCCGCGTCGTGAGGCGGGCCGGCGCCAGCCACGCCGGTCAGGCCGGTCGGCTGGCCTGAGCCGCGCGAAATGCGCACCGCCTTGGAGGCGTGGAGTGTCGAGTCGACCACCACCACGTTGCCGTCCGGCCCGCGGACGTCCAGGCTGTCGTCCACCGGCGCGCCGGCCGGTGAGGACGATGGCGCTGCGGCGAGAACGTCGGCATCGAAGCTCGCATGGAGCAGTGGGGTCTCGCAGCTCGGCAGGGGAGTGGGATCGGGCGAGGGTTGGCGGTCGAAGCAGCGTTCGTCGACGATCACCCCACCGCGCTGGAAGCCGGTGCAGCGGTCGCAGATGTCGCCGCCCCCTCCCTCGCCCCACCCACCGACCCGGCGACCGTCGAGCTCGAAGGCGCCCTCCATGGCCGCGCGTTCGCCCGCCGGCAGATCGGTGAACAGCTCGTCGGGCGCCACCAGATCGCTGGCGCAGAGGATGACGGGGCAGAGCCGCCTCCAGAGGTCGGGATCGACCCGGTCGAGAAAGGCGCGGTTGAGGTCGAAGGCGCAGAGCACGCCATAGATATCGGCCAGCCGCCCGTCGGGTAGCTCGGCGATCAGATACGTGTGGCCGCCCTCGAGGTCGGCCTCGACCGCTCCCTGCCGGCGCTCGAAGGCGACGGCCTTGGCCGAGCCCGGCGCGTAGTCGAGCAACGCCACCTTGCCGAGCTTGGAAGGGTCCTTCTCCAGCCGTTCGAGGGGGATCTGCTGGCGCACCGTCTCGCCGCCTTCCGCCTCGAAGCGGAAGGCGATCACGTCCTCGGCGAGCGCGTTGACGTCCGGCGGGAGCTCGATCGCGAGCAGGCGAGGCTGCCGCGCGCGCGGGCAGGCCGCCAGGGCGAGCGCCGACAGCACCAAGAGCCCGGCCACACAGATCCTTCCCGCGCGTGCCATGGGGTGCTCCTTTCTGGTCCGCTGGAAGAGGCGTCCCGGGCCGGCGGTTCGTTACGCGGTGGTTCGAGTAGGCTCTGCCCGGCATGCCAACAACCGACCCCGGCCTGCTGCCGTTCCTGCCGCTGATCTACGTGGCGTGGGCGGACGGCGACCTCGAGCCCGAGGAGCTGGCGCTGATCCGGGGAAGGGTGGAGTGCGCGGCCGGCCTGGCGCCGGAAGTGCGGAGCGGGCTGGCGCGCTGGCTCGATCCGCACGCCCCACCGTCGGCGAGCGAGCTGCAGGAGCTGCTCGCCACCATCCGCGGCGCCGGCGAGGGCCTGACCGCGGAGGAGAGGCGGAGCCTGACCGACCTCGGCCTGGAGCTGGCGCGGGCCAGCGGGCAGGCCGTCGACCCGGGAGAGGAGCGGGCGCTCTCCGCGCTCGAGGAGGCCCTCGGCATCGCGGGCGCCGAGGCGTCGCGACGGCTGCTGGCCGAGCCGCGGCCCGCCGCGCCGGAGGCGCCGGCGCGCGCCGAAGTACGCCCGACCTTCGATTCGCTAGCGCTCCAACGCCTTCTCGACGGCGAGCACGCGGCGCTGCGCGGCGAGGTCCGTGGCTTCCTCGCCCGGCCGGAGATGCGGTTCGAGCCCGGCCTGGGCCGCGAGGAGTACCGCGCGCGTGTGCTCGCCGCCTGCCGGCTGCTCGCGGATCGCGGCTACGGCGCGCTGGGCTTTCCGCAGAGCGCGGGAGGCGCCGGCGACTACGGCCGCTTCATCGCCGCCTTCGAGACCCTCGCCTTCGGCGACCTGTCGGTGCTGGTCAAGCTCGGGGTGCAGTTCGGCCTCTTCGGCGGCAGCATCCTGCAGCTCGGCACGGCGCGCCACCACGAGCGCTATCTCCGGCGGGCGGGGACACTCGAGCTTCCCGGCTGCTTCGCGATGACCGAGACCGATCACGGCTCGAACGTCTACGAGCTCGAGACGGTGGCGACCTACGAGCCCGAGACCGACGAGCTCGTGCTCTCGACCCCGCACCGCGGCGCGCGCAAGGACTACATCGGCGGCGCGGCGCGCGACGCGGTGATGGCCACGGTCTTCGCGCAGCTCGCGGTGGGCAGCGAGCGCCACGGCGTGCACGCCGTGCTGGTGCCGATCCGCGGCGAGGATGGCCGGCCCCAGCCCGGCGTCGAGATCGAGGACTGCGGCGAGAAGCTGGGCCTGAACGGCGTCGACAACGGCCGGCTCTCGTTCGACGGCGTGCGCGTACCGCGCGAGAACCTGCTCGACCGCTTCGGCCAGGTGAACGCCGACGGCCGCTACGCGAGCGCCATCCCCAGCCCCTCCAAGCGCTTCTTCACCATGCTCGGCACCCTGGTCGGCGGGCGCCTTTCCGTGGCCCTCGCCTCGGTGTCGGCGGCGAAGCTCGGGCTCGCCATCGCCGTGCGCTACGGCGCCCGGCGCCGGCAGTTCGGCCCCGAGGGCACGGCCGAGGTGCCGATCCTCGACTACCTGGCGCACCAGCTCCGGCTGCTGCCGCGCCTGGCCACCACCTTCGCGCTGCACTTCGCGGCCCGCGACCTGGTGGCGCGCTTCCTCGCCACCGGGGACGACGACCGCCGCGAGCTCGAGGGCGAGATCGCGGGCTTGAAGGCCGTGGCGTCGTGGCACGCCACGGACACCGTGCAGGAATGCCGCGAGGCCTGCGGGGGCCAGGGCTATCTCGCCGTCAACCGCCTGCCGGCGCTCAAGGCGGACAGCGACATCTTCACCACCTTCGAAGGCGACAACACCGTGCTGCTGCAGCTCCTCGCCAAGAGCCTGCTCACCGGCTACAAGAAGCAGTTCGGGGCGATGCGCTTCTCGGGCCTGGTGCGCTACCTGGCGGCGCAGGCGGGCACGGCGCTCGCCGAGCTCAACCCGATGGTCACCCGCCTGACCGACGAGGGCCACCTGCGCGACCCGGGCTTCCTGCTCGGCGCCCTCGCCTGGCGCGCGCAGCACCAGCTCTCGACCGTGGCGCGCCGCATCAAGAAGCGGCTGGACGCCGGCGTGGACTCCTTCGTGGCGATCAACGAGTGCCAGGACCACCTGATCCAGGCGGCGCGCTCCCACGTCGAGAGCCGCATCGGCGAGCGCTTCGCCGCCGCGGTCGAGGCGCCACGAGAGGGCGAGCTCGCGGCCGTGCTCCGCCGCCTCTTCGAGCTGCACTGCCTGTCGCGGATCGAGGCCGACCGTGGCTGGTTCCTCGAGCACGGCTACGTCGAGGCCGGCAAGGCCAAGGCGGTGCGCAAGTGCGTCGCCAAGCTTTGCCGCGAGCTCGAGCCCGACGCCGTGGCCCTGGTCGATGCCTTCGGCGTGCCCGCCTCCTGCCTGCCGCCGATCGCGGAGTGAGGCGGCGGCCGCCTCTTCACTCCGCCCGCAGCGTCTCCTTGGGATCGACCCTCCCCGCCGCGAGGGCGGGGACGAGGCAGGCCAGGGCGCCGACGGTGGCCAGCAGCAGGGCGACGGCCGCGAAGGTCGTGGGGTCGAGCGGGCGGATGCCGAAGAGCAGGCCCGAGAGGGTGCCGGAGAGGAGCGCCGCGGCGCCGAGGCCCAGGGCGAGGCCGGCGGCGGTCAAGCCCATGCCCCAGGTAACGATCATGCGCACCACTTCGCCGGTTCCGGCGCCGAGCGCCACGCGGATGCCGATCTCGCGCCGCCGGAAGGCGACGGCCGAGGCCAGCACCCCGTAGAGCCCGCCCGCCGCGAGCAGCAGCGCCACGCCGGCGAACACCGACAGCAGCACGAGGTGGAAGCGGCGCGGCGCCAGCGTGTCGGCGAGCAGGTCGTCGAGGCGGCGCACGTCGGAGACCGGCAGGTCGGGGTCGAGCGCCGCGACCACGGCGCGCACGTCCGGCAGCACCGCCTCGGCGGGCGCCCTGGTGTGGAGGATGAGCGGCATGTTCGACCACCGCCCCTGGAAGAACGGAAAGTAGACCATCGCCGCCGGCTCGATCGCGAGGCCGCGCTCGCGCACGTCGCCGACCACGCCGACGATCGTGGCGCGGCTCGCGATGCGCCGGCCGACCGGGTCCTGACCCGGGAAGTAGAGCTCGGCCAGCCGCCGGCTGACGATTGCGACCTGGGCGGTGCTTCCGTCGTCGGTGCCGGTGAAGACCCGGCCGGAGAGCAGCGGGATGCCGAGGGTCGCGAAGTAGTCGGGCGTCACCAGCCGCCACGCGGCGGCGGCGCTGGTGCCGGCACGGTCGTCGCGCCGGTCCGGCAGCTCGAAGTCGGAGACCGTGTTGAAGGTGCCGAAGGGCAGCACGCTGGCCGCGGCGGCCGACTCGATCCCCGGCAGGCCCTCCAGTCGCTCGAGCAGGCGGCGGTAGAGGTCCGAGGTCGCGGCGACCGTCGGATAGCGACCCTCGGGCAGGGTAAGCCCCACGACCAGTCGATTCTCGACCTCCAGGCCGACGTCCACTCGGTGCAGCTCGTCGTAGCTGCGGATCAGCAAGCCCGCTCCCACCAGCAGCACCAGGGAGAGGGCCACCTCCGCCACCACCAGACCGGCCTGGAGCTTGCGCTCGCGGCGGCCGCCGAGCACCGAGGGCCCGGCCTCCTGGAGCGCCCGCCGGGGCGAGGCGCCGGCCGCCTGCCAGGCCGGGACCAGCCCGGACGCCAGGCCCGCTGCGACCGAGAGCACGAAGGCGAAGGCGAGCACGCGCCCGTCGACGGCGACCTCGTCGAGCCGCGGGATGTTGCCGGGGTCGAGGGCCTTTCCCAGATCGAGGCCCCAGGTGGCGAGCAGCGCTCCCACGCCTCCGCCCAGGCCGCCGACCAGCACCGCCTCGACCAGCAGGTGACCGACCAGTCGTTGCCGGCTCGCCCCCAGGGCGGCGCGCACCGCGAGCTCGTGAGAGCGGCCCGCCGAACGGCCGACCAGCAGGGCGGCGAGGTTGGCGCAAGCGACGAGCAGCAGGCAGGCGACGCCGCCGGCCAGCACCAGCAGCGCGCGGCGGAAAGGAGGCTCGACGAGCACGTCGAACAGGCTCGCCGTCCGCACCGTCCAGCCGGCGTTGGTGGCCGGGAGCTCGGCGGCGAGGGCGGCGGCGATCGAGTCCATCTCCGCCTGCGCCTGGGCCAGGGTGACTCCCGGCCTCAGCCGGCCCATCACCATGAGCTCGTGGTCCTCGCGGTCGGCGGTGGGGCTCGCCGCGAGCGGCGTGTAGAGGTCGGCCGCGAGCTCGCGCAGCGGCGGGGCCACGATCCCCACCACCACGTAAGGCTTGCCATCCAGCGACAGCCGGCGGCCGAGGATCTCGGGGTCCGAGCCGAAGCGCCGCTGCCACAGGCCGCGGGAGAGGATCACGACGTTGCGCTCGCCTTCCGGCCGGTCCTCGTCCTCACGGAAGTGGCGGCCGAGGATGGGCCGGACACCGAGCAGCGGCAGGAAGCCGGCGCTCACCCGGGCCTGCTGCAGGCGCTCCGGCTCGTCGCCGCCCGTGAGGTTGGCGCTGCGGTCGGTGGCGGCGCCCAACTCCTCGAACACCCGGTTGCGCTGCCGCCAGTCGAGGAAGTTGGCCTCGGCCACCGAGAAGATGTCCCAGCCGCGCTCACGGTGGCTCTCCCACAGGCGGACGATGCGGTCAGGCTCCTCGACCGGCAGCGGCTGGAGCAGCGCGCCGTCGATGACGCTGAAGATGGCGGTGGAAGCGCCGATCCCGACGCCGACCATGAGCACGGCGAGGATGGTGAAGCCGGGGCTGGCCGCGAGGCGGCGGTAGGCGAGGGCGAGGGCTTGGGTGAGGGCGCGCATCAGGAACCTCCGGCGGGGCGAGATGGCAAGGGCCGTGCCGGGACGTGTGATGGGGCGGAGATGCACGGACCCGCCGCTCCAGGAGTGAACGCTGCCCGCCGAATGCTCCGGGAGCGGGCGCCTCCGTCCCAGAAGCGAACAACGGGCAGTTGGCCCGACAGCCAATTCTTTCTCGCGTGTGTGAATAACTGGCGGAATTCGTTTCGCGTGCCGCCTAGCCCAGGGAGGAAGGGATGATGTCGGAAGTGCTATGTCCGGGTGGCTCCCGGATCCGAGGGGTGTGGGCGCTCGTGCTCGTGGTGCTGTGGCAATCCGGCGGCAGCCAGGCTGCTGCGCAGCCGGCCCCGGGGACTGGCCGGCGAGTCGCCGTGCACGTGGCCTCGGGCTCGCGCGACAACCCGTCGTCCGCGACCGTGGCTGTCTTCGATGGAGTGCTGGATCTCGGCCCTGCCGTGCGGTGGGTGCGTGTCCTCTTCGCGGAGGCTCGGCTGCCGCTGGGAAGCGCCGTGCGCGTGACCTCGTTGCTCGACGGTCAGTCGCAGACCCTCGATGCCCGTCACCTCCGGCAGTGGCGCAACGGTACCGCGTTCTTCAACGGCTCGCGCGTGAGGGTCGAACTGCTCGCCGGGGCCCTGACTCGCGGAAGCTCGCTGCGAGTCGAGCAGGTCGTTGTGGGTGACCCGAGCCTGGCCCGGAAGGGGCTCGGTCGCGCGATTTGTGGCACGGACGACGACCGCGAGCCCTCGAATGAGCCTGCCGTGGGCCGGATGCTCGATGGCGCAAGCGGCGGCGGCTGCACGGGGTCCATCGTCGATTGTCCCGACGAAGGCAACGCCAAGTGCCATCTATCGGCGGGCCATTGCTTCTTCGCGGGCAGCGGCTCGCACCAGGAATCCGAAGTCATCCAGTTTGACGTCCCCGCCTCGGGCGCTGACTGCGGGCTGGTTCATCCACCCACTGCCAAACAGTTCGCGATCGACGTGGACTCGGCGGTGGGAACGAACAATGGCCCGGGCGACGATTGGGCGGTGTTCAGGGTCTTCCCCAATCCCGAGACCGGCCGCACGACCTTCCAGGAACAGGGAGACGCCTATTCGCTGGCGAGCGCTGCTCCGGCCACCGGCACCGTGCGGGTGACCGGCTTCGGCGTCGATGGTAATGGCGACGCCAGCGGTGGCGGCAACGACACCTGCGCCGGTTGCCTACCGGCCGATGGCACGGGCCAGCGCCACCAGATCCAACAAACTCACAGCGGTCCCATCGTCGACCAGATCGACAGCGAGCTACAGCACGAGGTCGACACCTGTGGCGGAGACTCGGGTGCGCCGGTGATCCTGGAGAGCACGGGTGAGATCGTCGCCGTCCACACTCACGGCGGATGCAACTCGCCCGGCGGCGCCAACTCGGCCACCGCCATCGACTACCAACCGTTGCAGGACGCACTCGAGAAGTGCGTCCCTCACCTGCTGGTGCTTCTCGATCGCACCGGTTCGATGATCGACATCCGGCCGTCGACCGGCAACAGCCGCTGCTCCGACGCGCTGGCCCTGGCGGTGGCGGACGTTCAAGACTTCTTCGTGAAGTACCCGGAGGTGGACGGAGCCTCGGTGGCGGTCTGGACCTTCGCCGACTCCAGCCCCACGGACCTCACGGGCGGATTCGGGGGCGAGGCAGCGGCACTGTCCGCGCTCGGTGGTCTGTCGCCGGAGGGTTGCTCCGGTTCCACGCCGTTGGCGGACGCGATCTGCGCCGCCAGCGATGCGCTCGATCAGGAGTTCGAGGGCACGCCGGCGGGGAAGATGCTGGCGATCAGCAGCGATGGAGGCGAGAACAACAGCAGCGGCACCTGTGCAGGACCCTGGAGCATCAGCGGCCCGCCCAACTACGACTCCGGCTCGTGGCAGCAGAAGACCAAGGAGCGGGTGGTGGGCCAGAACGTTGCCCTGACGCGTTTCTGGGGCACGGTGACTCGCAGCGGGGGCTTCGATCCCGAGACCGGGCTCGTGCGTGGCCCCGGAATTGCCGACAGCGTGTTCTTCGAGGATCTGGCGCAGGCCACGGGCGGAATTTTCCAGGGCGTGGAGGACGACGCACCGCTGCCAGAGCCCTTCTTCGGGGCCGGAGGCCCGGCGCCAGCGATCGTTCCTGTGCCCACGCTGAGCGCTTGGGGGGCGTTGGCTCTCGCGGCGAGTGTGGTTGGCGCCGCCCTGGTGGTGCTACGCCGGCGGCGTAGGTCCTTGGCTTGAATCCTCGCAGCCGGGCGGCGAGGACCAGCCAGAACAACAAGCCGCGGCCAGCGCGTCAGGGCGGGATGGGTCGGGTCGAGGCGATGCCCGCCGTGGCCGCGTCGGCCGCACAGCAGGGATCGAGGACGACCTTGCCCTCCTTCATCACCCACAGCGGCCGCTCGAGGACGCGGATTTCCATCAGCGGGTCACCGGCGACGGCGACCAAGTCGGCGTAGGCGCCGGGCGCCAGGGTGCCGATCTGGCCCTCGAGGCGCAGCAGCTTCGCGGCGACGGTGGTCGCCGACTGCAGGGCGGCGAGCGGCGTCATTCCGGCCTCGACGTAGAGCGCGAGCTGGCGGCCGTTGTCGCCGTGGGCCTGGACCCCGGAGTCGGTGCCGTAGGCGATGGCGAGGCCGGCGCGGATCGCCTTGCGCAGGCTCTCCATCTTGAGCTCGTAGACCATCTTGCCCTTCTCGAGCTGGTAGGGCTGGAAGCCGCCCGCGGCGCCGCGCTCGAGCATGGTGGCGTTGGTGATCGGGTTGGGGACGATGAAGGTGCCGCGCTCGGCGATCATGCGGATGGCCTCGTCGTCGAGCATCGAGGCGTGCTCGATCGAGCGCACCCCGGCGCGCACCGCGCGCTTGATGCCCTCGGTGCCGTGGGCGTGCGCCGCCACGTCGCGGCCCCGCTCGCGGGCGGCGGCGACGGCCGCCGCCAGCTCCTCGTCGGTGTACTGCGCGGCGCGCGGGTCGGTGCCGGCGGACATCACGCCGCCGGTGGCCAGCACCTTGATCCAGTCGGCCCCGAACTTGACGTTCTCGCGCACCTTGGCACGGATCGCCTCGGGGCCGTCGGCGATCGCGGCGTAGCGCTCGACGTGGATGTCGGCCGGCAGCTCGTTGCGGTCGCCGTGGCCGCCGGTCGAGGACAGCGACTTCAGGGCCACCAGCATCCGCGGTCCCGGCACGCGGCCGGTGGCGATGGCGTCGCGCAGCGCGACGTCCGCGAAGTCGCGGCTGCCCAGGTCGCGGACCGTGGTGAAGCCGGCCTCGAGCGTCTTCCTGGCGTTGGCCACCCCTTCGATGGCGGCCCGCGCCGCCGTCTCCTTGAGGTCCTCGTAGGGCGTCGACTCCTCGCTGCCGATCAGGTGTACGTGCGCGTCGATCAGGCCCGGGAGCATGGTGAGGCCGCTCAAGTCGTGGTCGACGGCCTCGCCGGGACGGCGTGGATCGACCGAGACGATTCGACCGTCCGCGATGCGGATGACGACGTTCTCGCGCCACGCACCCGTCGTCGGCTCGAGCAGGCGACCGGCGGCGACCGTGACACTCGGTGCCGGCGCTTGCGCGCCGGCGGCGACGAGCGCGGCCAGCAGCGGCACGCCGAGCGCCGCGGCTCTCACGACTTCGCGCTCATGGTGAGAGTGCCGGTGCGGTACTCCTGGTTGTCTACCAGCTCGGCGTGGGTGCCGCTGAACTTGCCGTCCTGGCACTCGCCGCGGAAGGTGAAGGTGCGCCGCCGGCCGTCGCTCTCGACGCGGCCGGTGAGCGCTCCGTCGTCGAGGTGGCCATCCGCCGTCCCGGTGTAGGTGTGCGCGGCGCCGGACCACTTGAAGTGGAACTCGACGTTCCAGTGCCCCTCGCCGGCCGGCGTGAAGATGGCCCTGACGCGACCCTCCTCGTCGCCCTGCTCCCAGCGGAAGCTGCCGGTGAGGGTGCGCTGGGCAGTGGTTGCGGCGGCCGCGGGAGGTGCGGTCAGCAGAGGCGTGGCCAGCAGTAGAGCGACGAGCAGCAGGACGGGAGCGGTCCACGAGCGAGCGGTGCGGTGCATGAGCCCTCCTTGGGGTTGGCGGAGCTTCGCCGAAAAGCATGCAGATGTCGAGCCACGCGAGGGCCGCCAAACTGACATCCCGAGCGCAGCGAAGGATGGCAGCGCGGGATCGCGTAGGATCGCCGGCGATGCGAGTCGTGGTCTTCGGCGCCGGCGCGGTGGGCGGGTACTTCGGCGGCCGTCTGGCTCAGGTCGGCGAGGACGTGGTGTGGTTCGCGCGCGGTGCCACGCTCGAGGCCCTGCGCCACCGCGGGCTGACTGTCGAGAGCCTGAAAGGCGATTTCACGCTGCCGCCCCAGGCGGCGACCGACCGGCCGGAGGAGGTCGGCCCCGCCGACGTGGTGCTGCTCGGCGTCAAGGCCTGGCAGGTGCCGGAGGCCGCCATAACTGTGCGCCCCTGGCTCCACGCCGAGAGCCTCGTCGTGCCGCTGCAGAACGGCGTCGAGGCCGCGGGCCAGTTGATCGCCGCCCTCGGCCCCGAGCCCGTGGCGGGCGGCGTCTGCAAGATCGTCTGCGAGGTGGTCGAGCCCGGCCATCTGCGGCACTTCGGCGCCGAGCCGGGGATCGACATGGGGCCGCTTCCGGCCTGGCCGGGCGAGCCCGACCCCGCGGCGCGCGCCGCTCGCCAGCGCCGGCGCTGCGAGCGCTTGGCGGAAGCCTGGGAACGCGCCGGCGTCGTCGCCACGGTGCGCGACGACATCCTGGCCGGGATCTGGGAGAAGTTCCTGTTCATCGCCTCGGTGTCGGGGGTCGGGGCCCTGACCGGCGGCACGCTGGGCGAGATCCGCTCCGATCCCGAGACGCGGGAGCTGGTACGCCGCGCCATGCAGGAGATCGAGGCCGTGGCGCGGGCCCGCGGCGTCGATCTGGCGGCCGAGGTGGTGGAGCGGGCGATGGGCTTCGTCGACCGCCTGGCGGCCGGCAGCACCGCCTCCATGCAGCGCGACCTCCTCGCCGGCCGCCCGTCCGAGCTCGAGGCGCAGAACGGCGCCGTGGTGCGGCTGGGCCGCGAGAGCGGCGTGCCGACCCCGGTACACGAGCGGCTCTATGCGGCGCTCTCCGAGCGCGCTGCCGCCAAAGAGCCTTCCCCCGAGAGGTAATTCCCTGGCAGGCAGCCGCGGCGCGCAGCGGGATAGGCCTTGCGATGGAACTTGCGCCTCATTTACACTCTGGCGGTCGAAGCAGGTATGATCGCCGAACGGGGCGGGGCGGATGACCGCGGAGTGAGCCCCCTGCCTCAGCCTCTCGCCTGCCAGGCACCGCTCTCTGAAGCCATCCGGTTGAAACCTTGCTCTTCCAGGAGCTGGCGATGACTCGAGCACCGATCCTCATGCCACGCGGCGCACCCTCTCTCCTTCTCGCGAGCGGCCTCGCCGTCTTGGGCCTCCTCGCCGCCTGCGGCGGCAAGGAAGGTGGTGGCGGCCCGGAAGGCGCGCCCGGCGGCGGGCCGGGGGGCGCTCCCCCGCCGGCGCAGGTCACGGTGGTGACCGTCGAGCCGCGCACGGTGGCCGTTCCCTACGAGCTCACCGGCCGGCTCGAGGGCTCGCGCCAGGTCGAGGTGCGAGCGCGCGTGTCGGGCATCCTGCTCGAGCGGACCTACGACGAGGGGCGGCCGGTGAGGAAAGGCCAGACTCTCTTCGTGATCGACCCGGCGCCGTACCGCGCCGAGGTGCAGGCCGCGGAGGCGGAGCTCGCCGAGGAGCAGGCCGAGCTGTCGCGCGCCGAGCGCGAGGTGGCCCGCCTGGAGCCGCTGCTCGCCCAGCGCGCCGCGAGCCGCAAGGACTTCGACAACGCGGTCTCCGACGCCGAGAGCGCCCGCGCCCTGTTGCTCTCCGCCAAGGCGCGCCTGGACCAGGCCAAGCTCGACCTCTCCTACACCCGGGTCACGGCGCCGATCACCGGGCTGACCAGCCGCGCCGAGCACTCCGAGGGTAGCCTGGTCGGGCCCGGCGAAACCGGTCTCCTGACCCACATGTGGCAGGTGCAGCCGATCTGGGTGCGGTTTTCCGTCTCCGACCAGACTCTCTCCTCGCTGCGCAAGGCGATCGCCGAGAAGCGCGTGACCTCGCCCGCGACCGACGAGCTGGAGGTCGACCTGGTGCTGGCGGACGGCACCGTCCATCCCGAGCGCGGCCGGGTGAACTTCGCCGACGCGGGCGTCGATACGGCCACCGGCTCGGTCGAGCTGCGCGCCGAGATGCCCAACCTCGGCGGCCGCCTGCTTCCCGGGCAGTTCGTTCGCGCCCGCCTGATCGGCATCCAGCGGCCGCAGGCCATCCTGGTGCCGCAGCGCTCGGTGCAGCAGGGCCAGCAGGGGAAGTTCGTGTTCGTGGTCGGCGCCGACGGCAAGGCGGAGGCGAGGCCGGTCGAGGCCGGCGACTGGCTGGGGCAGGACTGGGTGATCGAGTCGGGCCTCGCGGCAGGCGACCGCGTGGTAGTCGACGGCGTGATGAAAGTACAGCCTGGCGCTCCGGTGCAGGTGGTAGAAGCGGGAGCCGAGGGCCAGACGCCGGGAGCGCCGGGAAGCGCGCCTGCCTACGGAGGCCAAGAGGGCGCGCCGGCCGACGGCAGCTCGCCCGAAGGCGGGACGGGGACCTCCTCCGGCGGCACCAACTAGGGGGCGATCATGTTCTCCCACTTCTTCATCCGCCGCCCCATCTTCGCGAGCGTGGTCTCGATCGTCATCGTCCTGGCCGGCCTGGCGGCGATCGTCAACCTGCCCATCGCCCAGTACCCGGATATCGCGCCGCCGGTGGTCACGGTGACCGCCATCTACCCGGGCGCCACGGCCGAGGCCCTGCAGCGCACCGTGGCGGCGCCGATCGAGGAGCAGATCAACGGCGTCGAGGACATGCTCTACCTCTCGTCGGTCTCGACCTCGAGCGGCCTGGTGACTACCGCCGTCACCTTCGAGGTCGGTACCGACATCGACCTCGCCGCCAACAACGTGGCCAACCGCGTGCGCCTGGCCGAGCCCCGTCTGCCGGAGGAAGTGCGCAGGAACGGCGTCACCGTCCAGAAGCAGAACCAGAACTTCATCCAGATCGTCACCATCTCCTCGCCCGACGGGCGCTGGGACCTGGTCTACCTCTCGAACTACGCCGCGCTCAACATCGCCGAGCCGCTGAAGCGGGTCCCCGGGGTGGGCGAGGTGCAGGTGTTCGGCGCCCGCGAGTACTCGATGCGGCTGTGGCTCAAGCCCGACCGTATGGCCGAGTACGGCCTCACCACCACCGACGTGGCGGCGGCGGTGCGCGAGCAGAACGCACAGTTCGCGGTCGGCAAGGTGGGCCAGCAGCCGGCGGGCCCGGACCTCGAGCTGACCTACACGGTGACCGCCGAAGATCGTCTGGCTACGCCCGAGCAGTTCGCCGACATCGTGCTGCGCGCCGACCCCTCCGGCAAGACGCTCAAGCTCGCCGACGTGGCGCGCATCGAGCTCGGGGCCCGCGACTACGACGCCGAGACCCGGCTCGACAGCAAGGAGACGATCTTCATGGGCGTCTTCCTGCAGCCGGGGGCCAACGCGCTGGAGACCGCGGCCGGCGTCGAGGCCGAGCTCGAGGCGCTCTCGCAGCGTTTCCCGGCCGGCATCGCGTACCAGATCCCGTTCGACACCACGCGCTTCGTCGAGGTGTCGATCGAGGAGGTGGTCAAGACGCTGGTCATCGCCATGTTCCTGGTGTTCCTGGTGGTCTACCTCTTCCTGCAGAGCTTCCGCGCCACCCTGATCCCCATGGTCGCGGTGCCGGTGTCGCTGATCGGCACCTTCGCCGGCATGTACGCGCTGGGCTTCTCGATCAATACCTTGACCCTCTTCGGCCTGGTGCTCGCCATCGGCATCGTGGTCGACGACGCCATCGTGGTGCTGGAGAACACCGAACGCATCATGGCGACCGAGGGCAAGAGCGCCCGCGAGGCGGCCTTCGAGTCGATGAACCAGGTCACCGGGCCGGTGGTCGCCATCGTGCTGGTGCTGTGCTCGGTGTTCGTGCCGGTGGCCTTCCTCGGTGGCCTGACCGGTCTGCTCTACCGGCAGTTCGCGATCACCGTGGCGATCGCGGTGGCGATCTCCGGGCTGGTGGCGCTGACCCTCTCGCCGGCGCTCTGCGCCATCGTGCTGCGCGACCGGCACGAGCACCCGCGGGGCTTCTTCGGCGCCTTCAACCGCGGCTTCGAGGGCACCACCCGCGGCTTCGTCAAGGGGGTCAACGGGCTGCTGCGCCGGCCGCTTTTGGGAGCGGTGCTGTTCCTGGTCGTGCTGCTGGCCGCCTTCGGCCTCTTCCGCCTGGTGCCCGGCGCGCTGGTGCCGCCGGAGGACCAGGGCTGGTTCATCGCCGCCGCCCTGCTGCCCGACGGCGCCACGCTCACCCGCACCCGCGAGGTCGGCGAGCGCGTGGAGCAGATCCTGCTCGCCGATCCCGCCATCGAGCACGTGGCGGCGATCAACGGCATCGACTTCGTGGGCGGCGGCGCCAACAGCGCGGTGTCGACCATGTTCGTGATCCTCAAGCTGTGGGACGAGCGCACCAAGCCGGACCTCGCCCTCGACGCCACCATCGGCCGCTTCTTCGGCGCCGTGGGCGGCATCCGCGAGGCCTTCGTCCTCGGCTTCAACCCGCCGCCCATCCAGGGCTTGGGGCTGACCGGTGGCTTCGAGGTCTACGTGCAGAGCCGCGGCGAGGCCACCACGGCGCAGCTCGCGGAAGCGACCCAGGGGCTGATCGCCAAGCTCAACCAGGACCCGCGCCTGTTCGGCGTGCAGACCCTCTTTCGCGCCAACTCGCCGCAGATCCAGGTGCGCCTGGACCGCGAGAAGGCCAAGGCGCTCGGGGTCTCGGTGGACGACGTGTTCGCCACCCTGCAGACCTCGTTCAGCTCGCTCTACGTCAACGACTTCAACCGCGGCGGCCGCGTGTTCCGGGTGCAGATGCAGGCCGACGCCCCCTACCGCTCGCGGCCCGAGGACTTGACCCGCCAGTACGTGCGCTCGTCCTCCGGCGCCATGGTGCAGCTCGCCTCGCTGCTCGACATCGACTACAGCGCCGGCGCCGAGACCCTCGAGCGCTTCAACCTCTACCCGTCGATCAAGCTCCTCGGCGCGCCGGCCCCGGGCCGGAGCTCGGCCGAGGCCATCGCCGCGGTGGAGGAGCTCGCGCAGCGCGAGCTGCCGCCGGAGTACGGCATCGCCTGGACCGGGACCGCCTTCGAGGAGAAGAAGACCGGCGGCACCTCGACCCAGGTGCTGCTCTTCGGCCTGGTGTTTGTGTTCCTGATCCTCGCCGCGCAGTACGAGCGCTGGTCGCTGCCCATCGCCGTGCTGCTCTCGGTGCCGTTCGCCTTCCTGGGCGCGCTCGCCGCGGTCTGGCTGCGCGGCATGTCGAACGACGTCTATTTCCAGATCGGCCTCGTCACCCTGATCGGCCTGTCGGCCAAGAACGCCATCCTGATCGTGGAGTTCGCGACCCAGCAGCGCGAGCAGGGCAAGTCGATCCTCGAGTCGGCCGTCGAAGCGGCGCGCTTGCGCTTCCGGCCGATCGTCATGACCTCGCTCGCCTTCATCCTCGGCGTGCTGCCGCTGGCCCTGTCGACGGGCGCCGGCGCCGCGGCTCGCCGCTCGATGGGCACTGGCGTGCTGGGCGGCATGCTGTTCGCGACGGTGGTCGGCGTGACCTTCATCCCGCTCTTCTTCCGCTGGGTGTCGGGCCGCGAGCGCCCGGCGGCGGAGCAGGGGCCCGCGTCGGCGCCGGTGGTGGAGGGAGAAAGGAGCGCGACATGAAGCCCTGCCTTCGACTCGCCGCGACCCTCGCGGCGCTGCCGCTCGCGGCTTGCGTCACCCTCGGGCCGGACTACCAGCGGCCCGAGCCCGAGCTGCCGGCCGCGTACTCGCAAGCCGCTTCCCCAGGCGCGGTGCCCGACGCGTGGTGGGCCCTGTTCGGCGAGCCGGTGCTCGACGGCCTGGTGAAGGAGGCGCTCGCCGCCAACCAGGACCTGGCCGCCGCCGCGGCGCGGGTGGAAGAGGCGCGCGCGCTCGCCGGCCTGGCCCGCGCCGACCGTTTCCCGGAGGTCACCGGGCAAGCGGGCGGCTCGCGCACCAAGTTCTCGGGCGACAGCGGGCAGTTCCCGCCCGGCATCCCGCTGGAGTTCGACTCCTTCCGGGTGACCGCCAACGTTTCCTACGAGCTCGACTTCTGGGGCCGCTACCGGCGCGCCTCGGAGGCGGCGCGGGCCGAGCTGCTGGCCACCGAGGCGGGGCGCCGCAACGTTCGTCTCGCGGTGATCGCCGACGTGGCCACCGCCTATTTCGATCTGATCGCCCTCGAGCGTCAGCTCACGGTGGCGCGCGAGACGCTGGGCTCGCGCGGCGAGTCGGTGCGGCTGCAGGGGCTGCGCTTCGACGCCGGCACCATCTCCGAGCTCGACCTCGCCCAGGCGCAGGCCGAGCAGGCCGTGACCGAGGCCACGATCCCGGCGCTCGAGCGGGCCATCCGCCAGACCGAGGACTTCCTGATGGTGCTCCTGGGCCGCACCGGCGGCAGCATCCCGCGGGGCGCGAGCCTCGACTCCCTCGCCCTGCCGGAGGTGCCCGCCGGCCTGCCGTCGCGGCTCCTCGAGCGGCGGCCCGACGTGCTCGCCGCCGAGCAGCGTCTGATCGCCGCCAATGCCCGTATCGGTGCCGCGCGAGCCGCCTACTTCCCGTCGATCGGCCTCACCGGCTATGCCGGCACCGAGAGCCAGGAGCTCGCCGACCTCTTCGCCTCCGGCACCGGCATCTGGCAGGTGGCGCTGGGGCTGGTGCAGCCGATCTTCAACGCCGGCCGCACGCGACGCCAGGTGGAGGCCGCGACCGCCCGCCAGCACCAGGCCGTGGCCGAGTACAAGAAGGCCGTGCAGACCGCCTTCGCCGAGGTCGAGGACGCGCTCATCGCGCGCTCGACCGGCGCCGCCGAGCGCGAGGCCATCGCCCGCCAGGTCGAGGCCCTGGGCCGCGCCCGGCGCCTCTCCGACCTGCGGTACGAGGGAGGAGACTCCTCCTACCTCGACGTGCTCGACGCCGAGCGCAACCTCTTCCGCGCCGAGCTCGACTGGGCCCGCGCCCGCGCCGCCGAGCTCGCCGCCACCGTGACCCTGTTCAAGGCGCTGGGGGGCGGGTGGGAGGAGGAGCCGGAGCCGCCGACGACTACGCCCTGAGAGTTCGAGATGCGGGAGGCTCAAGCAGCATGCTTGCCTCTGGGTTTGCCGATCGGCTGTAGGCCTAGCTTCAAGCCCAGCGGCTCGAGCAGCCGGTTCAGAGTCTCCTGTGTAGGGTTGTGACGCGGGTGGATGACGCGCAGGAGGTTGGGGCTCGCCATCCCGATTCTCTCGGCGAACTCCTTCACGCCCAGCGAGCGGATCACCTTCCCGAGAGCCTGCTGTAAGGGCACGCCTTCTTCTAGTGCAGCCAGCAGGAACTCCGTTGCAAACTCCGGGTCTTGGAGATCCCGCGCCAGACCTTCGTTCCAATCCCTGCTACGTCTTGCCATCGCTCTGCTCCTCGAAGTAGTCGTTCCAATTCCGCCGGGCCTGTCGAATGTCCTGTTTCTGCGTTGCCTTGTCGCCACCTGCCAGCAGCAGGATGATCGACCTTCCCACCTTGCCGAAGTAGATTCGGTACCCCGCACCAAACTGCACCCGGGCTTCCAAGACGCCTTCTCCCACCGATTTGTGGTCTCCCAGATTCCCCAGCTCGAACCGGAAGAGCCTGGCTTGGATGCGAGCCCGCGTGGCCGGGTCTAGCCCTCCGAGCCACCGACGGAACGGGCTACTCCCGTCGGCCGCGAGGTACTCTCGGACGGTGAACCGCATCAGCCGGGAAAGTTATCACAGATGATACTATTTTCCAAGCACAGAGCGAAGGGGCTGAGTCGCCGTTTGCCATGGTGCGGCTGCGCACCAGCGCCGGCAAGCGCTACAAAGGAACTATTTGAGCAGCCCGAGGAGACTCAACCTAACTCAAGCAAGCGAAGGGCCCAACCGGCGCCCGGTACCTCCGGTCTGAACCGTTCACCACCCTTGACCAGCATCTCGACGTGCTCGACGCCGACAGCAACCTCTTCCGCGCCGAGCTCGACTGGGCCCGCGCCCGTGCCGCCGAGCTCGCCGCCACCGTGACCCTGTTCAAGGCGCTAGGGGGCGGGTGGGAAGAAGGGGAGCCGGCGCCGGAGAGGTAGAGATCCTCTGGGCGTGAAGAGCGATTCACGGGGGGTGCCTTACCTGGGTCAGCTTGCTCCTTATGCCGTCCAGCATTATGCTGCTCGGCATAATGTTGTTCCTCAACCGCCAAGAGGAGCTCGCACGGCTGGAGCGCTTCGCCGCCCGCGAGGAGGGCGGGCTCGCCGTGGTGTACGGCCGCCGGCGGGTGGGAAAGACTCGCCTGCTGCTCGAGTGGGCGAGCCGGCACGTCGGCCTCTACACGGTGGCCGACCAGTCCGGGGCCGAGATCCAACGCCGCTACTTCGCGGAGAGCGTCGCCGAGCGCCTGCCTGGCTTCGCCGAAGTCGAGTATCGCGACTGGCGAAGCCTCCTCTCCCGCTTGGCGCGCGAGGCCCAGGTCGCAGGCTGGCGAGGGCCGTTGATCTTCGACGAGCTGCCCTACCTGGTGCTGGCTTCGCCGGAGCTGCCGAGCGTGCTCCAGCGCTGGGTCGATCACGAGGCGCGGGCCGCGCGGCTCAAGGTAGCAATCGCCGGATCGAGCCAGCGCATGATGCAGGGGCTGGTCCTCGACGGCAAGGCTCCCCTGTTCGGCCGGGCGCAGGAGATCTTCGAGGTGCAGCCGCTCGCGCCGCAGGTGCTGCCCGAGGCCTTCCCTGGCCGTGACGCCGTCCGGTGGATCGAGCTCTATGCTGCGTGGGGAGGCATTCCACGCTACTGGGAGCTGGCGCGGGAGATCCCGGGAGAAGTCGCGGACCAGATCGAGCACCTAGTGCTCGACCCGCTCGGACCGCTGCACCGGGAGCCGGACCGGCTGCTGCTCGAGGAGATCCCTTCCGCGCTCGAGGCCCGGCCGCTGCTCGACGCCATCGGCGCCGGGGTCCACCGCGTCTCGGAGATCGCCGGCCGCCTCGGCCGCCCGGCGACCTCGATGGCGCGGCCGTTGGACCGCTTGCTGGGCCTCGGCCTGGTGCGGCGCGAGGTGCCGTTCGGCGAGAGCGAGAGAGCCGGCAAGCGGGCGCTCTACAAGATCGACGATCCCTTCTTCCGCCTCTGGTTCCGTGTGGTGGCGCCGCACCGCGCGCAGCTCGCGAGCGGCACCGCCAAGACCCGCCGCCAGCTCCTCGCGAAGTTCTGGAGCGGGCTGGTGGCAGAGGCTTGGGAGGAGCTCTGCCGCAGGAGCCTCCCGGCGCTCTCCGAGGCCAGCACGGTCGGCCGCCTCGGCCCCTGGGGACCGGCTTCACGCTGGTGGCACGGCAACCAGCCGGAGTGGGACGTGGCGAGCGAGTCTCTCGACGGCAAGAGGCTCCTCCTGGGCGAGGTCAAGTGGACCGCCGAGCCCGTCGAGCGCAAGAGGCTCGAGGCCGCGCAGCGCGAGCTGGCAGCAGAGCCCCCGCCTCCCCTGCCGGCTCGTTTCGACCAGCATGCGATCGTCAGGGCGTTGTTTCTCCCGGCGGTCGGCGCTCGACCGAGCCAGCGCAAAGCGAGCACCGGGGAAGTTGTCGTGGTGACGGCCGAGGAGCTGATCCCGCCGCGGCCGCGACCGGCTCGCCCGCGACGCAAAGCCTGATTTCTCACCGGCCGGGGGGCGCTGGCCCGCACCCGCAGTCGAGCCGGTGCGCGGGTTCGTTGACCGATCCGGCCCCCGCCACCTCCCACAGCTCGAACCCTCCGCAGCCCGCGAGGAAGCGAAGAGGGGCCTCAGAGGAGTCGGCCGGATTGGCCTCGACGCGCACCGCACCGACTCTAGCCAGGAACAGATCAGCGCCCAGCGCGCGCAGCTCGGCGGCCAGCGCGGCCGGGTCTCCCAGCAGCGGTTCCACTCGCGCGTAGCGGTAGGGGCCGTTCACGTCCCCCAGCAGCCGCCCCGCGGCGTAGTACTGGAGTTGTTCGGTCCCCAGGCCGTAGACGGTGATCGCGGACCCCATCTCGCGCCCGGCGCAGGCGAGGAGAGCGTGGCCCGGGAGCCAGCGGTCGAGGTAGCGGTCGCGTGCCGCCTCGGTGGCCGGCGGCAGGCCGCGCTTGGCGACGCGCAGGGCACCGAAGGCCCAGGCAGGGGACAGGAGGAGCGC